>JBDLIM010000005.1:0-98085 GCA_039714915.1 Bacteroidota bacterium | reverse complement strand
TGCCAAGATCTGGAATAGATAACTTCACTTAAAGCCACAATTTGGACACCGCTAACTAACGATGTCCAAAAAAAATACAATGACTGGACTCGTCTTATAATATTTTGTATATTAATACGATACCTTCTCCTCTTCCTCAATAGTAATCTTTACAGAATCTGCTTAAGAAACAGTGTCAAAACTATTGCTCAATGAAAAGAACATCAACCTCTATCTCATTAACAGCCGTTTTTCTGATGGCAATCCTTACCGTATCCTGCTCAAAGGAGGAGCTCATGAATCCTCTTCAAAATCCTGGCAATGAAATTCTGAAATCTGCAAAGGTGACGGGATATATACTGACACCCATGGAACAACTTGGGAAGAATATCTTTTTTGATAAGATCTCGGTACCCAACAGCATGGCCTGTGCTGATTGCCATGACCCAAAAGTTGGATTCACTGGTCCCAAGTCAGGAATTAACCTGCATGGAGCTGTCTACAGAGGAGCGGATGCCCAGGCATTTGGGAACCGCAAACCACCCAGTGCAGCCTATGCCACATTCAGTCCTATATTTCATTTGGATGCAACTGAGGGTATTTATGTCGGAGGCAATTTCTGGGACGGCAGAGCCACCGGAGAAATATTGGGAAATCCTGCAGCAGACCAGGCTCAGGGGCCTTTCCTGAATCCGGTGGAACATAATAATCCGGATAAAGCAACAGTGCTTAAGACAATAAGTGAGGCAGATTATGCCGGTTTGTGGGAAGCTGTGTGGGGAGAACCAATTCAATTTTCAACACCTGTGGAGATTGGAGAAAATTATGATCGTGTGGGACTGACTATTGCTGCCTATGAAGCTTCCTCAGAAGTAAACCAGTTCAGTTCCAAGTATGATCTGTTTTTGGCAGGGGAAGTTAGCCTGACTGTTCAGGAGGCCTGGGGACTTTCTTTATTTAACGGGAAGGGCCTGTGTGCCGAATGCCATCCCAGTACAAATGATCCCTATGAAGGAGTTCCATTGTTTACAGATTTTACCTACGATAACCTGGGTGTTCCTAAGAACCTCAAAAACCCGTTTTATAAAGAGGATCCTGGTTTTGTGGATGTGGGATTAGGCGGATATCTGGCAAGTTATGGAGCTGATCCAGTCGCAATAGCCAAGAATAACGGAAAATTCAAAGTTCCCACCCTGCGGAATGTGGATAAAAGACCTGGGAAAGGCTTTACAAAGGCCTATATGCATAACGGCGTCTTTAAATCTCTGAAGGAAGTGGTGCATTTTTACAATACCCGTGATGTGGAGTCCTGGCCACCCCCGGAAGTCCTGGTTAATATGAATACGGATGAACTGGGTGACCTGGGACTGACAGATGCCGAGGAGGATGCGATTGTGGCCTTTTTGAAAACCCTGTCAGACGGTTATAAGATCAAGAATTAAGCCTGGTATTAATAATCCATGATCAAACCTATCAGGATCACCGGCCTTATTTTGTTCCTGCTGACCCTCCTCTGGGTGGTCCTGATGGGTTTGTCAACAATAGCCATCGAGCCAGGATGGGGCCCGGTCGATTACGTGAAGTGGGTCTCTGAGCCGAGCCTTTCTTACAGACTCAACTATATCAATGTAAGCGTATTGACCCTGGGGGTGGTGCTTTTCTTTACCTTGCTTTACAGTTACCTGAAACAGAGATCTGAAGGAGCAGCGCTGGCAGGATTAATCTTTGTCCCGATCTATGGAGTAATGAACCTGATTTGTTATTCCTTGCAGATCAGCCTGGTCCCCTTCCTGGCTCAGGCAGCAATGGGCCATCCGGAATCAATGCATGGCGTTTCCCAGTGGATTCAGGCCAATCCTGCTTCTGCAGCAGGTTTCATCAACGGTCTGGCCTATGCAGTACTGGGCATTCCTTCCATTATTTTCGGTTACCTGCTGATGGCGGAATCAGGGAAATTTTCAGGTCTTACTCTGATGCTGAATGGGATCTTTTGTGTGATTGGTATTATTGGGATGATGCTTGATATCAGGATATTGTCCATGGGAGTTATGGTGGGTGGATTCCTTTTCCTGGTCAGCCTGGGCTGCATATGGTTTGAATTACGCTCGCGCATGCCCCGAAGTTCTACTTCGGGGTTAACGAGCACAAATAAAATAGAAAATTAATCGATGATTCCCCGCAGTTTGCTGCGGGGAGAGTCAATTTCGCGAACAAGGCTCTCCAGCCTGACTTTTCTCCAGAATCACAGCTAAACATAATGGTTCTACGATTGTTATTAGTGGCATAGACGCTGTACCACTTGAAGCTGTAGCACTTAAATACGTTCCTATTATGAAATCAAAACTGACCTTATTGATCCTCCTGCTGTTTATTGGATTAACAGCGGGGATCGCACAGGACACTCCTCCTGCGGATACTGTTACGCAAGATCAAATAACTGAAGCACAGGAGGCTGCAAACCAATCACACGCCCCAAAACAAAAAAGATCCATAAGTGATAAACTCTACTTCGGAGGTTATGTTAATATGTCATTTGGCAGGTACACGGTCATTGGTATTGAACCTATGGTCGGGTATAAACTAATACCCCGCTTGTCTGTCGGGGCCAAGATCAGGTATGACTACATACAGGACAAGAGGTATACGGAAACTTATACCGCATCCAATTACGGGGGCAGTGTGTTTACCCGTCTGGTATTGTTTCGCGGGCTCTATGCCCATGCAGAATACGCAGGGTATAACTATAAGAATTACACCGACTTAGGAGGGTCAACCCGGGAGTGGGTTCCCTTTATGCTGGTCGGAGCTGGCTATAATCTGAGAGTAGGTAGACGGACTTCTGTAAATGCCCAGGTCCTGTTCGATGTACTTCAGAGCGACAAGTCACCTTACCGGAGATGGGAACCCTTCTACAGTGTGGGTGTGGGTGTAGGATTCTAAGTTGACTGTTCTCAATTGTTTTTATTATTTTCGCGCTCTAAATTATCCTCAATATCACAACACATGAAAAGATTCCTTTCGCTGCTTGTCTTTGCTGCTATTTCCCCGGCGATCCAAAACAGTTATGCCCAGGAAGCAAAGGATCTGGGCCTTGAAGCCATTACCGAATCAGCAGTCAAAGGTCAGCTCGAATTTCTGGCATCGGACTGGACTGAGGGAAGGCATACAGGCAGACCCGGGGCCTATATGGCAGCGGACTATATTGCCAGTATTTTCAAGATATACGGACTGGAGCCTGGGGGGGCTACGGAATATATATACCCAAGCATGGCAGAGAGAATGCAGGGCAAACGACCTGTGGAATATCATTCCTACTACCAGAGCTTTGATTTAATTGAATATAAGGCAGGCGAAGACCAGCTTTTATCGCTTGTGGACAATTCAGCTGCGGGAAGCCGGACCATTCACTTTGCATACCGGACCGATTTTTCAGTCCGTACCTCGGATGTGGCTATTGATCTGGAGATGCCGCTGGTTTTTGTGGGGTATGGATATACCGATGAGAAAGCCGGCTATGATGATTTCAAGGACATGGATGTAAAAGGGAAAGTCATCCTTTGTCTCAGCGGCTATCCGGGGCATTCAGATACAGATTCCAAAGCCTATAAACTTATTGGAAATAAAAGCCGCTGGAGCCTCTGGCGCGAAAAGAACAAGATTGCTTCGGATCTGGGTGTAGCTGCCGTAATCGAGGTGAAACCAGGGAGTGGTGTAACAAAAAACTGGGCAGATAACCTGCCTTTCAGGTATAATTCAGGGAACTATGAGGGTGATAAACCCAGATCTTCTTTTTATGATACACGTATGATATTACCCGGGGACAAAATCTCCGGCGATCCTACCCGCATTACCGTGTCGGACCGGGTATTACATGCCCTGCTGGAGGGATCGGATATTGATATTGAAAAATTTGAGGAGGAGGTAAAAAACTCCCTGAAACCTGATTCCAGGGCCTTACAGGGAAAAACCCTGAAAATTAAAACATCAGTGGAATCGAAGATTACCCGGGCCAGGAATGTGGTGGGTGTTCTTCCGGGAAAAGACAGCAGCGAGATTATTGTTATAGGCGGACATTATGATCATCTGGGAAAACATGACGGATGGATCTGGAATGGCGCAGATGACAATGCATCAGGGACGGTTGGGGTGATGACCATTGCCAAAGCCTGCATGGCCACCGGCCAAAAGCCTGAGAAAACCATAGTCTTTGCTGCATGGACAGGGGAGGAGAAGGGATTGCTGGGTTCGGAATACTTTGCCGATCATCCCTACAACGATGCCCACATGATCCTGAATCTGAATTATGACATGATTTCCCGTGATAATAAGGATGATACCCTGGGAGTGAAGTGTTCCATGACATACACCAGGAAGTATGAGGTACTGGAAAAATTGACCAGGCAGAACAACGAAGACTATGAGCTGGGTCTGGATGTCAAATTCAAGCCTTCGGACCGCCCTCGCGGAGGAAGCGACCATTCTTCTTTTTCACGGAAGGATGTACCGGTGATGTATTTTATGGCCGGATTTCCTCCTGAATACCATCAACCGGACGATCACCTCAGCCTGGTGAACTGGGATAAGATGGTCCGTATCATTAAGATGGGTTACCTGAATATCTGGGACCTGGCCAATATGGAATGGGGGCCTGCTGAGAAGGAATAGACCATAGGCTATTGGTTCATTGACCGGATTTTCTTCACACCCTGTTTTGCATAAAACCGAACTTCAAAATCTTCATCCCTGAAAAGCCTCTGCAGGGCCGGAATTACACGCGGATCATTTGAGAGAATGCAAACTATTACTGCATTTCTCCGGACTTGCACATCCTCATCCTGAAGTTCTTGAATAGCGTATTCTATTCCGGTCAGAGGATCAATATCCATAATGGCCCCCAGGGCCGCTTGCTGATTGAACCATTCCTGCCCATCCAGCCCTTCTGCAAGATAGGGGATGGCTTTTGGATCTCCAATGGCACCCAAGGCAGCATATATATGAAAGGGGTAGTTCTGTACCCTGGGATTGGTGAGCATGTGGATCAGGCTGTCTGCGCCTTTTTCTGACTTTATGTTTCCAAGTGCTGAAATGGCGCTGGTCCTGACCCTGCGAATGGAATCATACATATTTTGTATAAATATATCCTCCGCAGCCAGAACCTTGTGTTCGCCCAGGAGCTGGGTGGAAAACTCCCTGATGATTGGATTGGCGTGTGCAGCAAGCACCAGCAGTGAATCCAGTCCGGGCTGACCATAAGCAGGAATTTTGGTAATCAGGAGGTAAATATCACGCCGGGAATCTCCCATCTGATCCAACTCTTCGATGATCCCGGTCAGTTCAGCCTGAGATTCTTCCGTGTTCAAAGGCTTTTTTCCTGATCGATTAAAATCCACCCAAAAAAGTGACAAAGCCATGAAAGCAGCGGTATACAGCAATACGATCCAGAGTACCTGGATCCTTCGGGTCGGATAGTCATTCCCGCTTATCTTTCGGGCTGGCCAGGTAAATATCCTGTTCAACCAGCCGGGCAAGGGAAAAAGGAAGGGGGATTTTTTTCTGTATGTTGAATAAGCCCCTTGTGTAATCTCCATCATCTTTATTTCTTCCAGCAGGCAGATTCCGACGATGATCATGGTCATCAGAAGCCAGGGAAGAGAGGTGGAGATGGACCAGGATAGCTTCATATTGTTCAGGGAGGGCGCAAAAAGCATGAAACCGTAGCTCCACAGGATCCATCCCAGATACTGAGGGTGGCGTGACAGCCTGTAGATCCGGCTGGAAGCAACTTTCTGACCTGAATACCTCGACTGGAACCAGACCAGGACACCCCAGGTAAACAGGAAGGCTCCGGATCCCATAAATAAATAGCTCAGAAAGGCATGGGCATGCCATTTGAAAAGCCCGAAGAGCCACATTAAAATCCAGTAGGGGACATAAATGACCTTTCCCAGGTCGAGCACGTCAAAGGAGGAGATTTCCAGGAAGGGCAGCCATCCAACCCTCAGTAAACCCAGTCCTGCCAGGAAAAACATGCTGAGGGCGAACTGTCCGAAGACCGGAATGAAAAGGCCCACTGCTCCTGCCATGGCCCATCCGGATCTCCGGGTGGTGTATCCAAATATGATAAGTGCCAGGATGAGCAGAAGGGATCCGTATCCGACCCACCTCAGGTGCAATCCCTGGATAAACATTTCAGTTTTAAGGGCATTGGTCTCTCCTGCTCCATGGTCAAATCCGGGAAAGCCCACATTCTTCTGAAGACTGGCATCCAGCAGCCGGGGAAGTTCAATAAATGCGAACATCAATCCTATGGAAAATACGATTGCCAGGATGAGCAATCCGAGATTGTTCAATAACTGCTTGTTCATGTTGGGGGAATTAAGTTATCTCTTAAATACAATGCGTATGCGGACCGATTCGTCCCTGGCCCCTTTGTCGTTGCTGGCTGGCTTCCATGGGGGGCCTTCCATCAGCAATCTGACGGCCTCTTCTGTGAAGGATAATCCGGGTGATCTCAGTGCTGTTACATCCTCTATTGTACCAGCCTGAGTCACTGTAAACTGAAGAACCACCACTTCCTTTTTCGAGTCGGCTTCCTGGGGGTGACGGATGTTCTCTTCTATATACTTTCTGTAGTTCTTAAATCCTATGGAAGGTTCAGGTACTTCATATTCAATGTTTTCCTCTTCTTCTGCCTGGTATAATGTGAAAGCGGATCCGGTGGGCTGGTCCTCACGTTCAGCCACATATCCTACTACAACTACCTCATCAAGTGTGGCAGCATCGGGTTGCATGACCAGCTCCACATGGGCCCCGTCTTCAACCAGGTATTCCTGGGTTTCCATGCCTATAAAGCTGGCAATCAGGGTAGTATGACTATCTTCTTTCACGGAAATGCCAAAGCGGCCCTCCAAATCCGTGTATACACCAGAAGGCAATTCCCTGTTTACAACTACCACTCCGGGTATGGGGTCCTGATCTTCGGCTGAGATCACGATCCCGGTGACCTTACCGGTCAGCATCTGTTCCAATTCTAATTGATTCACAACAGTCTTGGGAGCCTCATACTTTTGATCTGCAAGGATCTCTCCCTGGGCTTTCTTGCTTTTTCTGAATTCTCTGCTTGTCCTGGCTGCCTGTGCTTCATCTACCCTGTCCATAGCTTCAGCCTCCATATAGGTGATCTCTTCTTCCTGAATCTCTTCCTTTTGTATTTCTCCTGCTTCAGGTACCGGGGCAGCAAAGTCTAATACTTCTACCGCATCGGCTTCCACCTCCTGATCAGCATGGACCCGGGTTTCACCCTTAGCCCCGGATGGAAATTCGCCTTCAGCCCTGCTTTCTGTCTTTTTCTCGGATTTGGTTTCTTCCTTCAGTTCGGCAGGATCTGGTACAGGTTCTGGTACAGGTGCTGATTTCTCCACCTGTTTGTCAACCGGGGGCAGGGATTCAGCTTCCTCCGGGACAAAATTCTCATAAGATTCCTCCGGGTAGACCTGGTTCTTATCTGACCGGGGATCAAAGTCATGGATCTTCAGAAAAACAGTGCCCACGATCAACAGGGAAGCTACTGTAGCTGCAACGCTGTAGAAGGCCACCCTCCGCCTGCGCGATACCCTTTTTCTAAGCCTGTTGTGTAAGGAAAGCAGATCCTCCTCAGCCTGCCCGGCCGAGAGCGATTCAAATCCTTCCATGGCCTCCTGCTCAAATGGATCAGCTTCCAGTCCTCTTTCAAAAGCGTGACGCTCCTGCCTGGACAGTTGCCCCTTCAGGTAGTTCAGATAGTCATTTGCGCTTCTATGTTTATTCTTACCGGACATTTTTGCCTTCTAAACATATTTTTAAATTCCGCTTTCCATTTTGCAGGTAACTCTTTACCTTTTTTTCATTTATTCCGAGCTTCTCTGCGATCTCCTGATAGCATAGTTTTTGATAATAGAACAATTCAATACACTGTTTCTGTTCAGATTTCAATTTTTCAATGCACTCCTTCAGGGCTTTCTCAATGATCTCGTCTTCTCTATCCATGGGATGCAATTCATCGGCAGATTCCATAAATTCCTGCTCGATTTTTAAACCTTCCAGCCTTTGATCGCTGCTTTTCTTTGACCGGATCTCCATCAGGCAGTGGTTTTTTGTAAGTACATAAAGCCAGCTTTTGAAATTCCGGACTTCATGCCTGGGGAGATCTTCAACCAGTTTTTCGAAAATATGCATCACCGCATCCTGTGCATCTGACCGGTCGCCAAAATACTTCAGCGAAACCCCGTATACCAGGTGCATGTAACGTGCGTAGAGTTCTCCAAGTACCTCCAGGCTGCTCGTTTTCCTGTATGTATCGAGCAGGTCCTTATCAGATATTTCCTTGTGCTTTCCGCTTATTTCAAGCATATCCCGGGGAGTGGTACCTGATAAAATTAAAAAAAATGTGGAAGAATTTATGGAATTGATATCAACCTGGCATCCTATAGTTGAAGTCGAACTTAAACTTAGAAATCATGAAAGCAATAATCTCACTTGTAAGCATACTGTTTCTATCAGCATTCACGATCGCTCCAAATGAAACCAGATTGATCACTGGAATCGTCTCTGATGAAGCCGGAAATCCAATACCTGGAGTGAATGTGGTTGAAAAAAGCTCAACTAATGGTACAGTCACCAATTATAAAGGGGCCTACCAGATCCAGGTAAGCCCAGAGGCCACAACCCTGGTGTTCTCCTTTATTGGAATGGAAACCAAAGAAGTAAAAATAGGAAACTCCGGTCAGATCAATGTGACCCTGAAAAACTCCCATGCAGAGCTGGATGAAGTTGTTGTGATGGCTTATGGAGAACAAAAGCACCAAGCCATTACATCTATGGATAGGCAAATGTCTTCTGTCCGAATCAGAGGAGTCAGCACTGGAAACCGTCATGGAAGGCACAGTAAAAAATCACATTATGCCTATGCTGCCCCTGAGGCCGGATACATTCAGCATAATACGGAAGGTTACAGTGCCATTCACGAAAACGGATTTAAGGATGTGATGCATAATCCATTGTCCACTTTTAGTATAGATGTGGATAAAGCCTCTTATTCCAACATTCGCAGGTTCCTGAATATGGGACAATTGCCTCCAAAGGATGCGGTGAGGGTAGAGGAGATGATCAACTATTTCAACTATGAGTATCCGGAGCCCCGGGGAAAGCATCCTTTTTCAGTCTATACTGAACTCTCTGAGTGCCCCTGGAACGGTTCTCACCAGTTGTTACACGTGGGATTGAAAGGAAAAAGTATTGATAAATCGGAATTGCCCCCTTCCAACCTGGTCCTTTTAATTGATGTGTCAGGATCCATGAGTGCAGCCAATAAGTTGCCCCTGTTGAAACAGGCTTTCAGAATGCTGGTGAATGAGCTGAGGCCCGGGGACAGGGTGGCTATGGTGGTCTATGCCGGTGCTGCCGGACTGGTGCTGGAATCTACTCCAGGATCGGAGAAAGCTGAAATTCTGGCTGCCCTGGATAAACTGCAGTCAGGAGGATCCACAGCAGGCGGTGCCGGGCTGAAGCTGGCATACAAGGTGGCCCAGGAGAATTTCATTGAGGAAGGGAACAACCGGATTATCCTGGCCACAGACGGCGATTTCAATGTGGGTTCATCCAGCAATGCGGAGATGGAGCGGCTGATTGAGCAGAAGCGTGAGCACGGAGTTTTTATGACTGTGCTGGGATTTGGAATGGGAAATTATAAGGACGATAAGATGGAGATCATTGCCGACAAGGGAAATGGCAACTATGCCTACATTGATAACATTCAGGAAGCTCGCAAAGTCTTTATCACTGAGTTTGGAGGAACGCTCTTTACCATTGCCAAGGATGTAAAGTTCCAGATTGAATTTAATCCTGCCCGTGTGAAGGGTTACAGGCTGGTAGGTTATGAGAACCGTTTATTGAATGATGAGGATTTTAACGATGATACCAAGGATGCAGGCGAAATGGGTGCCGGTCATACGGTTACGGCCCTTTACGAACTGATCCCTGCCGGTTCCGATGAATCTCTTAAGCGCATTGATCCGCTGAAGTACCAGTCAGATCGCAAGGAAAGCGGAAAGGATGATAAAGTCAAAGCTGATCGTTCCGCCGAATTGATGACCGTTAAGCTGCGCTACAAGCAGCCTGACGGGAATACCAGCACCAAGGTGGAGATCCCGGTGAAAGGCAAAGTACTGGATCTGGATGAGAGCTCTGATAATTTCAGGTTCTCAGCATCCATTGCCGAATTCGGCTTGATTCTGAGGAATTCCGAATACAGGGAAGAAGCATCCATGGAGCAGGTGATTGCTCTGGCAAAGGGAGCCCGCGGAGAAGATGAAGAGGGTTACCGATCCGAGTTCCTGAAGCTGGTTAAACTGGCTGATGCCCTGAAGGACTGGACCGCGGAAAAATAGGGATTGGTGAATGGTGGACGGTGATTAGTATTTGAGAAAAAATGGGGTGGGGTTTCCATCCCATTTTCTATTTAATCACCTCCAGATCTGTGTTTTCTATGATTTTATAGAAATGGTTAACCGGGACATCCACATAGGTATCCATATGTCCCAACGGCCATCGAATAACCAGACTGTCAGCTACTTGAGCATTCCCCAGTCCAAAGTGCATCCTGGCTCCGTTGCAGGCATGGATCCCGTTTTCCTGGGTGAGTTCCCGGGTCATCCAGACCTCTTTTCCATGGATATTGGCTTTTAACCGTATTCGTGTACCTATGCCTGAACGATTGGAAATAGTCCCTTCACAAGTGAAATTGAGCCAATGATTCCTATTGCCTTCATTCCTGTATATATAGGTTAGAAAGGGGGGAGCCAGATTTCCATGGGTGATGATTAGGTCCAGATCTCCGTCGTTATCGATATCGTTGGCCACTGTTGCCTGTGCACCGTCAGCGATAATGCTTCCATCTGTGATTCTGGAAAAGGTTCCGTTACCCCTGTTCATGAAAAGCAGGTTTTCCCGGAATGCCAGTTCATTTCCAAATGCTGAGTCCCTGGTTGAGACAACCCCCACGAAGAGATCCAGGTTTCCGTCGTTGTTGAAATCCCCCCAGGTAGAATTGTATGTAAACTTTCTACGGGCCTCCTCAGGTTCTATAATGATCCTTTCAAATTCCATATTCCCAAGATTTTTATACAGGACATTGATTGAATCCAATACAGAGGTCACATACACATCCATATCCCCATCGTTATCATAATCTCCCCAGGCAGCTCCCCCGGCACCTATTGCATCTGAAACCAGGGGGGTACCATTGTCAAGGGAAGAAAAGGTGCCATCTCCCTGATTGATATATAGCTTGTTGGGTAGGAGCGAATCGCAGGAGCCAAAAAAACAAAGGTTTGCTTCTAGGACATCCAGGTCTCCATCGTTATCAAAGTCGGCCCAAGCACTGGATTGACTACCTCCAATTCCTTCTTTAGTAGCTGCACCGGCAGAAATCTCCGTAAAAGTCCCATCACCATTATTCTTGTACATATAATTTCCATCGAAGAACACATTGGCAAAAATATCCAGGTAAGAATCTGAATTATAATCTGCCCAGGTGGCGACCATCCAGCCCCTTTCAGATATTCTTATCACGTCTTCCGTAGAACCGTCTCCTGCATTGACGAAAAGATTTCCCTGGTTAAAAAGGTCCCAATCCCCGTCGTTATCAAAATCACCCCAGTTGTTGCCATGATTGGTTTCATAAATGGTTTGGGCCAGTATTCCTTCCGTTACTTTTGTGAATCTGCAATTTCCTTCATTCCTATATAAAAGGTTGGGACGGTTTTTTCCACTGCCTACCGATTTGAAATAAGCTCCTGTGGAATTGCCAATGTAGAGATCCAGGTCATAATCCTGATCAATATCAACCGGATATAATCCTCGTCCACGCACCACTTCGTTTACCAGGGTCCCTGTATCGATCCGTGTAAATACTGGTTCCAGGATTTCAGTAACTACCTCTGATTTGTGCTTGTTTTGGAAACAACTTGTAAAGCTGATAAAAAGTAATAGAATGGCAATTTGAAACAGTTGGGATCTAGACATTTTTCCAGGGTTTTCACAATTGGACCAATGTGATATGACCTCAAGTTACAACTTTCCTACTATCCTTAACCCTCCAGCTTGTTGTAGTATTTGCTGACCATGGCTGCACCTACGATGCCGGCTTCGTTCATCAGTTTTGCCGGAACCACTTTGGCTTTGGTGGTCAGGTGGTGGAAAAACTTATCTCCTTTCTTGCTGGCTCCGCCTCCAATGATGATGCGGTCTGGCCATACCAGCTCTTCCATCCTCAGCAGGTATTCGTTGAACCTTTTGGCCCAGGTGTCCCAGTCCAGGTCATCCCTTTTCCTGGCTGCATCTGTGGCATAGAGCTCTGCATCGGCACCGTGTAAAAGGATGTGCCCCATCTCCAGGTTGGGAACCAGTTTGCCGTTGGAAAAAATCACTGTACCCAGTCCGGTGCCCACCGTGACCAGCAGCAGGGTACCTTTACGGCCATTCCCGGCTCCGAATTTTACCTCCGCCATTCCGGCTGCATCTGCATCATTTACTACATGTACCTTGCAGCCTGTGGCTTTGGAAAAGAGCTTATTCAGATCTTTGTCAATCCAGCTATTATCCACATTGGCTGCCGTTCGGGCAATGCCCTGCTGGATTACTCCAGGGAATCCGGCTCCTACGGGCCCTTTCCAATCAAAATGTTTTGTAATCTTTGCCAGGACCCTGGCTACTGCTTCAGGAGTGGCAGGCTGGGGGGTGGGAATGCGATATCGCTCAGTAAGCAGTATCCCTTTTTTTGTATCAACAATGGCTCCTTTTACACCGGAGCCTCCAATATCGATACCCAGTATGGTTCTAAGTTTCATCTTATTCTGATTTGTAAGACATGGTTGATTTTATAGAAGCCTTAAAAATAATAAGTTTTCGCAGCCATGAGAAATATTTGGTCTTAAAATGGATACCGGTTTAAATATTTCTTAACTTAGAGTAAGGCTTACACTTATTTAGAAGTATTATATGATGGGAAAGTCATCTGATTATAAGTGGGACTCGAAGAATATTCTTGTGGTGGAGGATGATGAGTCCAGTGCCTTTCTGCTGGGAGAGATCCTGAAGGGTACAGGAGCCCACATTGATTATACTTCGGATGGAGAGAAAGCCATAGAGTACATTCGACAAAATCCGGACACCGATCTGATCCTGATGGATATCCACCTTCCACAGAAAGATGGTTTTACAGCCACCAGGGAAATTAAGTCCTTTGCTGAGGATGTGGTTGTTATTGCTCAAACTGCGTATGTGCTCTCCGGCAATCACCAGGAAGCCAGGGACGCGGGATGTGATGAGTTTATTACCAAACCTTTGAAACCGGCCATGCTGCTGGATAAAATGGATGGTTTTCTATCCTGATTACCTGAAAACAGCTCTGTATTTCATATGGGATTCCACGGCATCCCTGCTGAAGTGATCCCTGTGATATTTGTTATTGATATATAGCTCTGTCTGGTCCAGATAATGCGGGGATGCAGGTACTCCGGATGTTCCCGTTGGAATCACTGTCAGGGAACGGTCCCAGTCCGCTGTATGAAAAATATGTCTTTCAGAGGCACCATGATTGGCTATAAATGATTTCCCAATTGGATAGCTGTAAGGACAAACTGTATGGGAACTGCCACCAATGGGGTAAGGTCCCCGGTTTACTTTGAATAATTTATCTACAATGGCCACGCTTCCCATGGGATGCATTAATGAAACCTTGTGAAGATCTCCCCATTGCCATCCAGCCGGGTCGGGCCCGAACAATGCACTGAGTGTATCAACGGTTTGATGGAAGGCCGATTCAATGTTGTCATAGAATGTTTCCTTCACACCTGGTGTATGAATGTTGTCGCACCAGCCCGATTCTCCTGTGATCCGAATCCGGTTAATCAGGTTTTTGGTAATGATGTCATTCTGGAGAAGCAGCAGATGAAGCTCATTACCCAGCTCATCATGGAAGAGCGACCTGTTCAGTTCAATCCAGAGGATCTCGCTTATCAAAGCGGCTGAAGAGGAGGCATCCAAGTGGTAATCCCATGCGCCAAGGACCTGCTGGGCTTCCTTATAGATCCCATCCGTATTGCCTTCAAGCGCATCCAGGTAGGTGGGTACAAAGTCTCTTGCAAAATGGGAGGCCTGATCTCTGAGCATTCGTTTATAATCATCGGTCCCCAGTACTTCTTTTTCCTCCAGCATTTCCCTGATCCTGCCAATCCGGTGTGGAAGGGCAAACCACGATCCGATATAATAGGGATAAGTTTCATCCACTGTTTTGTTATTGGCACTGGAAACATATCCGCATTCGGGATTGTAGCTAAAGGGTAATTCCTCGAAAGGTACACTTCCAAGCCAGTCATACAGCGAAGTATCACCCGGGTAGATCAGGATCCCGCCTTCCCGTCTGACAGGTATCCCGGCAGAAGTCTGCAATCCGATGTTCCCCTTGCAGTCGGCGTAAACAATATTCTGACTGACTGAATTAAAAGTTTTTACCGCATCCCTGAAGTCACTCCAGTCTTTGGCCCGGTTAAGCAAGTATGTGCTCCTTACTTCATTGCTGTATTCATTGCCCTGCCACCTGGCCGAAATCACCCTTTCCCTTACCCCCCTGAACTGGCTGACCACGGGACCCCTGTGCGTAAACCTGTTTACCCTGACTACCGGTTCATCCTGGCCTTTTACTGCAATCTTTTCTTCCACGAGTTTCATATCGATCCAGTCCCCGTCCAGCAGGTACTGGTTGCTGTCGGCCGCGTTGATGGTTTCCAGGTAGAAATCCAGGTCATCCACTGCAACATTGGTCATTCCCCAGGAAATATCCTCGTTATGACCAGCAATGATAAAAGGAGCTCCGGGAAGTGCTACTCCGGTCACATTAAGTGTTCCATCCACCACCTGGTGTATCTGGTACCAGATGCCCGGAGCCATCAGGCCCAGGTGCATGTCATTGGCCATGATGGGCATCCCGGTTTCACTTTTCTTTCCTGAAACGGCCCAGTTGTTAGAGGCTTCAAACACCTGTAGTCCCAGCTCTTCAATAATTTCAACGACATCTGACATATGAGATTGCAATTCAAGATTCTTGTCAGAGGTCATATACTTTGGAAAAACCGGCATGCTATGGTAATTCATATCAGGCAGCAACTCATTGAAGAGTTCATCTGAAAGTACCTGCTGCAATTTATAAAGAGCCATGTCGGTGTTCCAGCCCGAAGACAGGTCCCAGGCCATGTAACCGATCAGATTGGCTGTGTGAATCGGTTCCCAGGGCTCGGGCTTATACCCCAGCATGGCAAATTCGAAAGGCAGTTTTTTCTGATGCTGTTCAATGTACTGGTTGATCCCGTCTGAATAGGCTTCAAGGCTTGCTAATACCCCGGAGTCCAACCTGGAAAGAACCATCTCAGATTTGGTGCGGAAGTCCAGTGCCCTGAAGAGTTGGTCGGCATTTACCAGGCCGGGGTCCAAAACTTCCGAAAGACGCCCCTCGGTGATCCTCCTCAACAGGTCCATCTGCCACATCCGGTCCTGTGCCATTACATACCCCACTGTGCGGTAGAGGTCCTCTTCATTCTTTGCATAGATGTGGGGAATCCCCAGGGAATCCCGGTACACTGTGACTTTCTCAGTAAGGTTCTCCAGGTCCACATCCTTGTTGAAATCAGGCACAGCACGGGTTTTCAGGTGATTGAGGTAAAAAATTCCCCCTATGAGCGCTACAAGGATAAGAATAAGAATAAGGGTGATAATTCTTTTGAAGGTTTTCATTTTTGGAAACAGGTATTAATGAGTTGGTAACAGACGGGCCCTGAGCCGGACAGGCTGATGATCGCTGTATTTAAAATCCACATCGATGGTCTCCACCTCTTCAATCTGCACGTTGGGGGACAGGAGGTAATAGTCGATAACGGTAGTCAGCGAAGAGGAGCGGTCATATGGAGATGCAACTCTGCGATTTGTTGGCAATTGGGGATCAAAGGCCCAGATCCATTCCGGACCGGGATAGTCCTTTTCCACATAGGTGAGGTTAATGGTATCGAAGTGGTGGGAGGGAAGCTCTGGTGCAAAGCCATGTGGGGTCTGGTTCCAGTCCCCGCCTACGATTACATAATTACCTTTCCGGTACTCACCAAGAAGGAAGGTTTTCATAAAGGACATTTGCATGGATCTCAGGGATCCGTCGTCATACGCTGAATTATGTGTATTGACAATGATTAATTCCTTCCCATTATCCATAACGAAGCGGTTCACCAGAAAACACCTGTCAAGCATAAACAACTTCATGGGCCAGGAATAATTGCCTGGAAAGCTGTGTCTCTCCACGCTTAGGGGACTGTGCTTCGACAGGGTCATCAATCCCGACTCCACCTTTCCCATAGGTTCTTTTAAGGGAATGGGAACAAAGGCTACGTTGTAGTTCTTCCCAAAACTGAAGTGATAATCTTTGAAAAGATTTTTAATGACCTCATATTCATTGATATGATAGCTCCTTTTGGAGTTCTTGTCCACTTCCTGGAGAAGGATGCACTCGTAATTGACAAAGGTCGAGAGGGTGCTGGATATTCCATTCATATTGTTCAGAACCCCCTCCTCGTCAGGCCGCATTTGTTCGCCTCCGTCATAGAAAAAATCCATGGATGCATCCAGGCCGGCATAACCAATGTTCCATATGAGCAAATTAAGCTCAGAGGTGTCAGCTATCTGATCCGAAGGATTGTTATTAAGGTATGAAGTTACTTTCTCAGGGCGATAATCATCCACTGTTGCGAAAACCAGGAAGAGCAGGAATGCTCCCGCCAGGATGATTAAAAGATATAGAAAAGGGCGAATAATCCTCATTCAGATTGAGTTGAAAAGCCTAAATGTACAAGAAATTATTTATATATTGACCCGGCTAAAACTATACCCCATGAAAAACCGACTATTTTCTCTCAGCCTTGCAGCTTTGATCTCAATGGCAGTGATTGCACAGGATGTAGACTCAACTCAATCTGCTCAAGGTGACAAGGTGAAAACAGGTTTTAGCCTGGGAGGAGTTCCTGCGGTAGCTTATGATTCGGATATCGGGTTCCTGTACGGAGCCATCGTAAACTTGTATTGGTTTGGGGACGGATCGCGTTATCCGAAATACGATCATTCTGTCTACGTGGAATGGTCCAGGACCACTAAAGGAAAGGGGATTAATCAGATTACTTACGATACAGATAAGCTGATCCCGGGTGTAAGGTCCTTTTTTGAAGCTACCTACCGGATAGATAAAGCACTTGACTTTTATGGATTTAATGGCTATCAGGCCGTGTACGATATGGATTTTGAGAAGAATACCCTGGATCCGGAGGGATATGCCAACAGATTGTATTACAGGTATTCCAGGAATCTTCTTCGTTTAACGGCTGATTTTCAGGGAGAGATTATTGGCCAGAAGTTAAGGTGGCTAGGAGGGATCGCCTACTTTGGCAATCAGATTGATTCCGTGGATATCGATGTTTTGAATGAGGGCAAGGAAGAGGATATGCTTTCCCATAACTCACTGTATGGCAACTACCAGGAATGGGGATTGATTCCGGAGGATCAGGCCAACGGAGGAGGCCATACGATTTTGAAAGCCGGCTTAGTGTATGACACCCGGGATAATGAACCAAACCCGTTTTCCGGGATATGGACAGAGATGCAATTACACATTGCTCCGGCCTTCCTGAGTACCACGGATTACAGCTATACACGGATGGTGTTGACCCACCGGCAGTATTTTACCCTGATCCAGGATCGCATGAACCTGGCGTACAGGTTGTCTTACCAGGGGAACTTATTTGGTGAGATGCCCTTTTATATGTTGCCATTTATTTACAATACGGCTCCCTCACTTACCAAGGATGGAGTGGGTGGGGCTAAAACCCTGCGGGGCATACGACGCAACCGGATAGTGGGAGATGGATTTGCCTTTGCAAATGTGGAATTGCGGGGAAAGGTCCTTCGCACCACTATATTGAACCAAAATCTGTATATCGCGCTCTCAGCATTTATGGATGCAGGGATGGTGGTTAAGAAATACGATTTTGACTCATCGGGTTTGCCCGACCAATTACCCGACTACCTGCCTGGGCAGATCATAGATCTGGATGCAAAAGAAGTACCGCACCTGTCCTTTGGAGGGGGGGTACATATTGCTTTGAATCAAAACTTTATCGTGGCAGTGGATTATGGAATGGCTGCAAAGAAAGAGGATGGGGATACAGGGCTCTATATCGGCCTGAATTTCTTGTTCTAATGCCATGTTCCAGGGCGTGTTCCAGGTAGTTTTCTCATTCTTTCGGGTTGAGCTCCTTTCCAAATTGTTCCAGGAAGTCCAGCATGTACTTGTGTCTCTCCAGGGCAAGTTCCTTACCGGTTTTGGTATTCATCAGGTCTTTCAGCCTGAGCAGCTTTTCGTAGAAATGATTAATGGTTGGGGCATCCGATTTATAATAGGCCCTGGAATCGGCGTATTCCTGAAGGGGCATGGATGGATCATGAATGGGCCGGTTCTTAAATCCGCCGTAGTTAAAAGCCCTGGCAATTCCGATGGCCCCGATGGCATCCAGCCGGTCTGCATCCTGTACGATCTGAAATTCAATGCTATTGATCCGATCCTGTGGGAAACCCCCTTTAAATGAAACATATTTGATGATGGTCTGTACGTGCATGGCCAGCTCTGGATCCACATCATTTCTGATCAGGAAATCGTAGGCCATTTGGTTCCCCATCTCCTCATCACCCCCATTGAATTTCGCATCAGAAATATCATGCAAGAGAGCAGCCAGTTCGATGGTAGGTAAATCTCCCTGACCCTCCCGGTCCCGGATATGCCTGGCCATTTTCCATACTCGTTCAATGTGGTACCAGTTGTGTCCGCCTTCGGCATCAGCCAGAGATTTTTTAACGAACAGGATCGTCTTTTCAATGATTTCGTAAGAAGAGAGCACAGCCTTATTTTTTGATTTTCCCTGCTTAAGATAATGAAATTCTGATAATCAGATAATTTATGTAACTTGTGTATACTGCCTATTCCTCTGTTGATTGTAAGAGCCATTATATGCTCAGGCTCTCTGCTTCTTTAGTAACGGAAACACACACTAAAATTGTCAGGATGAAAAAAATTGTAATCATTGCATTGCTGCAGCTACTGCTATCTGGGATGAGTAATTCACTTGCCCAGTGGGTCCAGACCAATGGTCCGTATGGTGGACATATCAGAGCACTGGTCATTAACGAAGAGATAATGTTTGCCGGAACATATGAAGATGGAATATTTCTTTCCATTGACGAAGGTTTGAACTGGACTGAAGTAAATAATGGCTTGGATGGAAAAGAGGTCAGAGCATTTGCATTCAGCGGAGCGAATATACTTGCCGGCACCAGGAGTGGATTATTTACTTCAGCAGATAACGGAGCAAACTGGATGAATGTTATGATGGAATCGGCGAATCCGGATATCAGGTCATTTGCAATCAGTGGAGATAATATCTTCGCTGCAACGTGGGATGACGGTGTTTTTTTATCAACTGATGGTGGATCCGGTTGGACCGCTGTCAATAACGGATTGCCGGACAGGTCAGGTAACAAATCATTAGCTGTATCCGGGAATAATATTTTTGTTGGAATCCGGGATACGTACGGTGGTGTATATCTATCCTCAGACAATGGATCCAGCTGGACTGCTGTAAATAACGGACTTCAATCTAAGTCAGTAACCTCATTAGCCGTTCAAGGGGAGAACATATTTGCAGGAATATACACTGTCGGAGATAAAGGAGGTATATATCTTTCCACAGACAATGGATCCAACTGGAATGCAGTTAATAACGGTTTGACCAATTTGGATGTTGAGTCATTAGCTGTCAATGGAGATAATATATTTACCGGAACAGAAGGTGGAGGAGTATTTCTTTCAACGGATAATGGATCCAGCTGGAATGCAGTCAATGGCGGATTGATGAATCTGGATATCAGATCATTAGAAGTAAGTGAAGATAAGATTTTCGCCGGAACGGAAGGTGGCGGAGTATATATTTCAACAGATAACGGTGCAAGCTGGAATGCCAGGAATACCGGATTAATGTTATTGAATGTTTATTCTTTCGCAACAAGCGGAAATAATGTTTTTGCCGGTACGCGCAGTAACGGTGTATATCTGTCTGCCGACAACGGTTCTAGCTGGAATGCAGTTAATAAGGGATTGACGGATCCCAGGATCAATTCAATAGCGATAAACGGGGAAAATATTTTCGCCGGAACGGAAAACGGGGGAGTATTTCTCTCTACAGATAATGGTACAAGCTGGAATGCGATGAATAACGGATTGACAGATTCAGAAGTAAAATCAATAGCCGTAAGCGGGGAAAATATCTTTGCCGGAACGTGGGGTGATGGAGTTTATCTGTCAACAGATAATGGTGCAACCTGGAATGCGGTGAATAACGGTTTAGGGAGTATACCTATTGTTAAATTAGCAAGGAGTGGAAATAATATTTTCGCCGGAACTTATCTTGATGGAGTTTATCTTTCAACAGATAATGGATCAAGCTGGAGTGCAGTTAATAACGGCTTGCCGGAACTATGGATTAATGACATTGTAACCAGCGGAGAAAATATCTTCGCCTTAACGACAAATGAAGGGATATTTCTTTCTACTGACAATGGTTCAGGCTGGAATGCAGTTAATAATGGAATTTCACGTACAGCAGGTATTTCATTGGCAACCCATGGAGATTATGTTTTTGCTGCGATGCGTTCATATGGAGTATTTTTCTCGGCAGATAACGGTTCTAGCTGGAATGCAGTTAATGCAGGTTTGACTATTGATAACGAGACGAATGCAAATGCCCTGTCCCTGGGATTCAGCGAAAATAATATTTTTGCCGGAACCCGGATTGGAATATGGCGCCGCTCTCTTTCAGGAATAACCGGAATGGATAAAAACACAGAGCATGTACCTGTAGCTTCATTACAACAAAACTATCCTAATCCATTTTCTACTACTACCACAATTCGATTCTCAATTCCACATAATTCATATGTATCTCTGAAAATATTTGATGATTCAGGAAAAGAAGTAAGAATACTGGTAAACGGAGTCAGGCCAGGCGGAAATCACCGGATTGAGTTTGATGATTCACTACTTCCGGGTGGAGTTTATTTTTACAGATTACAAAGTGATAATTTTACAAAGACTAAAAAACTGATATTGTTGAGATAGTCGTGCCTGATCCCGGATGGGAGATTAACTTCTATACAATCCCTGTAAATCCCATAAAGGCCAGGGCCATCAGGCCGGCTACGATAAAAGCAATGGGTACTCCTTTCAGCCTGGCGGGTACATTAAGCAGATCAAGCTGTTCGCGGATCCCTGAGAAAGTAATCAGGGCCAGGCCGAACCCAATGGCATTTCCAATGGCAAAGACCGTACTTTCAAGCAGGTTGAAATCATTCTGGACGGCCAGCACAGCCACACCCAGAACGGCACAGTTGGTGGTGATCAGTGGCAAGAAAATACCCAGTGCCTGATAGAGCGGGGGAGAGATCTTCTTGAGAATGATCTCTACCAGCTGTACCAGCGATGCAATCACCAGAATAAAGGTAATGGTCCGCATATAGACAAGATCCAGCGGCACCAGCACACCCTGGTGGATCAGGTAGGTAACCAGGGTGGCAATGACCATAACGAAGGTTACAGCGCCTGTCATCCCAATGGCAGTATCCACTTTGCTTGATACACCTATGAAAGGGCAAATTCCCAGGAATTGATTCAGAACAATGTTGCTGACAAAAACAGCGGCGATGATGATAAGTATATATTCCATGGTCAGCTGGTTTTTTCTTTAAGCATATTAGCAAGAACGATCAGGTATCCAAGGGCAATAAATGCTCCCGGAGGCAGGATGAACAAAAGCAGTGCATCCCCGCTGATAAGCTTCAGGCCAAAAAAGGCCCCGCTGCCCAGCAGCTCTCTCACAGACCCCAGCACAGTCAGGGCCATGGTAAATCCAAGGCCCATGCCGGCTCCGTCCACCAGGGAGGATACTACGGTGTTTTTCGAAGCAAAGGCTTCGGCTCTTCCCAGAACCACGCAGTTCACTACGATCAGGGGTATAAAGAGACCCAGGGCGTCAAAGAGTGCAGGCACATAGCCCTTCATCACCAGTTCCACCACCGTCACAAAGGTGGCTATGATCACAATAAAGGCAGGGATCCTGACCTTGTCGGGGATCACGTTCTTCACAAGTGAAACCACCAGGTTGGACATGACAAGTACAAAGGTGGTTGCCAGTCCCATCCCCAGCCCGTTGATGGCCGAGGTGGTTACTCCCAGTGTAGGACATAATCCCAGGAATAGCGTGAAAACCGCATTCTCCTTGATAAATCCTTTGCTAAAGTTCTTCCACTGATTCATAATATAGTCGTAAAGGGTTATTGGTTTGAGATCAGGGCATCATAGGCGCGATTCACCGCGTCACAGTAGGCCCGGGAGGTGATGGTGGAGGCTGTGATGGCATCCACATCTCCGCGGTCTTTTTTTACTGCGAGCATAAACGTGTCGGGGTGCTGTCCCATAAATTGAACGCTGAAATCTGATTTTCCTTTCTCCATTTTATCGCCCAGTCCGGGTGTTTCGGCATGCTTAATCACTGCAATATCAATGATGGATCCATCCGGGGCAAAACCAACCATCAGTTTGAATTCGCCGCTGAAGCCCTGGTTGGTAAAGGTTTCCACTGCTGTCCCTAAAATTTCATCCCCTTTCCTTGCCGTATAGAAATAAAGGGTGTCTCCGTCCACGGCGACCTTCTCCACTTCCTGTGAAGGCTCGTTGTCAAATCCGGGTACAACCACCTGTATGGCTTCGTTTTTCTTTTTCAGTTCGGCCAGGCGGATGGGTTCCTTGGTCAGTGCATAAACCGATCCCAGCAGTCCGGCCGCTACCAGGGTGACCACAAACAGGGTGACCACCATGCTGGCAAATGTGGATTCCTTTTTAGCCATTTGAAAGCTCCTTTCCAAATCGTTTGGGTTTGACGAATTTATTGATCAAAGGGGTAAAGCCATTGAATATGAGAATGGCAAACTGCACGCCTTCAGGATAGGCCCCGAAGATCCGGATCAGTACCGTAACTATACCGATTCCAATGCCATAAATAATCATGCCCTTCGGGGTCATGGGGGAAGTAACATAGTCGGTGGCCATATAGATGGCTCCCAGCATGAGTCCCCCGGTGAGCAGGTGGAACAGGGGATCGGCAAAACGGTCGGGATTAGCCAGCCAGAGAATTCCGGTAAAAATGAATACGGTTCCCAGGATGGACAGGGGGATGTGCCAGGAAATAATTTTCCTGTACATCAGGTAGATCATTCCCAAAAGCAGGGCAAGCGCTGAAACCTCACCGGCAGAGCCCATCATTTTTCCAAGGAAGAGATTGAGCATGGAGGGAAGCTCCGGCATGATCTCTCCCACGGTAAGGGTGGCGAGTCCTTCCTTCATCATCCCCAGGGGTGTGGCCCCGGTGACTGCGTCTGTATATTTCATCCATTGTCCGGCTTCGGGCCATGCGGTCATGGCCACGGGAAAGGAGATAAAAAGGAACACCCTGCCCACCAGTGCCGGATTAAATATATTATTTCCAAGGCCTCCAAAGGTCATTTTGCCAATTCCCACGGCAGCCAGGGCTCCGATCATCACCATCCAGACCGGAATATTTGCAGGGAGGCAGAAGGCCAGTAAGAGTCCGGTTAATAGTGCAGATCCATCCAGATGGGTGGGTTTTACCTTCATCATGTACTTCTGGATCAGATATTCGAACAGAATACAGGAGACAATGGATGCGGTGGTTACAATGAGCATCCCAATGCCAAAATAAAATACCGATACAGCCAGTGCAGGCAGCAAGGATATAATCACACCATACATCAGTCTGGGGACCGATTCTCCTGTATATGCATGGGGTGATGGTGATACAATGAATTTGTTCATGTTTATTCTTGTTTCTTTTAGACAGCTCTTCTGGCTCTCATTATTTTTCCAACTTCGGCTTTCCCCAGCCTGATATAATCGAGCAAGGGGCGGGAGGAGGGACAGGTATAACTGCAACTTCCGCATTCAATGCAGTCCATGGTTTTTTCATTCTCCATCCGGTCGAACAGGCCTTTTTCCGACAGGGTCATCAGCAGGTATGGTTCAAGACCCATGGGGCAAACCTGAACACATTTGCTACACCTGATGCAGGGTTGCACCTCCTTTCTTTTTGCTTCTTCCGCATCAATCAGAAGGATGCCTGATGAACCTTTCACCACCGGGACATCCAGCGAGGAAAGAGCTTTGCCCATCATGGGACCTCCGTTTATCACCTTGGCCACATTCTGTGGCAGGCCCCCGGCTTTCTCTACCAGGTAGGAAACTGGTGTGCCGATCCGGACCTTAAAATTGGAAGGTTTTTCCAGGGATTTGCCTGTTACAGTGACGATCCGGTCGATCAGGGGTCTGTTTTTCATCACCGCTTCATAGGCAGCCATCGCAGTACCCACGTTAAAAACCACTACTCCCACATCGATAGGCAGTCCGCCTGATGGGACCTCACGCTTAAGCAAGGCCTGAACCAGTTGTTTTTCACCCCCCTGGGGGTACTTTACCTTCAGACCCTGAACCTGAACAGCCGTGTCCGAGGCCACTTTTTTCATCTTTTCAATGGCCGCCGGCTTATTGTTCTCGATACCCAGGATGGCTTTTTCCACACCCAGGCCTTTCATCAGTACCTGTATCCCGGAAATAAGTTCTTCAGATCGCTCCATCATCAGGGCCTCATCGGCAGTAAGGTAGGGTTCGCATTCCACCCCGTTCACTACCAGGTATTCGGCTTTTTTTCCTTTGGGTACCATCAGTTTCACGTGACTGGGGAAGGTGGCTCCACCCAGACCGACGATCCCGGCTTCAAGGATCTTTTTCCGGATGTCGTCAGAAGAGAGTACGGTATTGTTGACCAGGTCGTCGGAGCGATCGATGAAATCTTCCCAATCGTCGCCTTCCACCTGGATCTGAACCGCCATTCTCCGGTAACCCGAGCTGTCGGGGAATTTGTCCACTTTCAGAACCTTTCCTGATACGGATGAGTGAATGTTGGTTGAGATAAAACCTTCAGACCGGGCCAGGATCTGACCTACTTTTACCTGGTCCCCCCTGTTTACAAGCACTTTGGAGGGAGCACCCAGGTGCTGGGATACCGGGATGATCACCACCTCCGGGGGATCAAGGACCTCCACTGTCCGGCCTGATGAAAGTTTATGTTCGGGGGGATGAACACCACCCCTTGAAAATGTTTTTAGACTCATCGAATCATTTTTTAGTTTCTGCTTTTACAGCTTCTTCCCTGGCTGGTTTACGGGGTGGGAAATTGAGTTCCAGGATGGCCCCGGTAGGACATTCCAGCACACATTTCCGGCATAACTTACATTTATCCGAATCGATAAATGCAAGGTTATTCTCCATGGTGATGGCTTCATGTGGACAGACTTTGAAGCATTTGGCGCATCCGATACATGCTACGCTGCAATTCTTTTTGGCCACTACACCCTTCTCTTCATTGATGCAGCTTACAAATATTTTACGGTCCTTTTTATTCTTCTTGCGAAGTTCAATAATATCCCTGGGACAGGCCTCCACGCAAGCTCCGCAGGCAGTACAATTCTCATCAACCACCACAGGGAGATCTGTGAGCGGATCCATGTGAATGGCGTCGAAATTACATACCACCACGCAATCTCCTTCACCCAGACAACCATGTGGACATCCCCCTTCACCGGTATAAAGGCTGTGAGCTATGGCACAGGTAGGTGCTCCGTCATACACATTTGTCCTGGGTCTGTGTTCAGGTGCTCCGTTACACCTGACCACGGCCACCCGGGGTGCCTGTTCAATGGCTTCCCTGCCCAGTAAGGAGGCGGCTCTGGCCATGGTCTCATTGCCTCCTACAGGACAAAAAAGGCCATCCCAGTCATCTGTTTTCACCAGGGTTTCTGCAAAGTTCCGGCAGCCGGGAAAACCACATCCCCCGCAATTGGCGGCTGGCAAAGCTTCCTCAACCTCGTCGATCCTCGGATCTTCATACACCTTGAATTTCTGTGCCACAAAGTAGAGGATAATGGCAGCGGCAGCCCCAATAGCAACCAGGGTTATGATAGTAAATAGAATGATCTGGCTCATTGCACA
Organism: Bacteroidota bacterium; assembly: GCA_039714915.1. Classification (GTDB taxonomy): domain Bacteria; phylum Bacteroidota; class Bacteroidia; order Bacteroidales. The sequence goes on along the minus strand of JBDLIM010000005.1, from coordinate 71,816 downwards.
GTGTTGGTTTTCTTAATACTGAATGTAAATGTAGATTCAATGCGTTTACGGAATGCGTAAAGGAGCAGGTAGTATGGGATCAGGGAGAGCAGAGCCAGACTTCCAGCCTTCAGTTCACTGACTCCACTGATGATCAGGACAATCAGCACGGCCATAAGCAGCAGGAAGGGATAAAAGTATCCCAGAGCAACAGCCTTGAATCCAAGATGCCGGGTTACCTGTACCCTGACGCTTTCTCCATTATTATAGCTTATTTCCTTCAGGGGGATATCCAGGAATTTTTCTTCCTGGTCGGCGGCACTGCATACTCCTTTTGCATGACAGGCGGCACATGCTGATTCACTGGTGATCTTCACATGGGCAACTCCGTCTTCAATGCGATCTATGGTTCCTTCGTGGTCAATCAGATTTCGGTCGGACATAATAGAAGTTGAGTCCAAAACAGCTACAAAATTATTGATGTGGAGCGAATCTTTGTTGCTGAATATCATATTAATCCAAATTCCCGGCTATTTATTATGGATTTAAATAATCGGGATCCTCAGATTTTTAACTGATGCTGCCCCAGTCGATCCGCCCGGGATTTCCCTTTTTCACATGTTTGGCAAAGATGAAATTTTTTTCCAGGCCCAGATCAGGGTCTTCGGCAATGATGTTCTCCGCAGTGTCGCGGGCCAGTTGGAGGATCTGACCGTCTTTGCCCAGGTGAGCAATTTTCAGGTTGAAAGGAACTCCGCTTTGCTGGGTGCCCTCAATATCACCCGGGCCGCGTAATTGCAAGTCCACTTCCGCTATTTCGAAACCGTCGTTGGTACCTACCATGGTTTCCAGGCGTTTTTTGCCTTCCTCCGAAAGTTTATAACCCGACATCAGGATGCAGTAAGACTGATCAGCACCTCGTCCTACCCGTCCCCTGAGCTGATGCAGCTGGGACAGCCCGAACCTTTCAGCACTTTCGATAATCATCACCGAGGCGTTGGGTACATCCACACCCACTTCAATGACGGTGGTGGCCACCATGATATGGGTACGCCCCTTTACAAAGTGCTGCATGGAGATCTCTTTTTCTTCGGGCTTCATTTTGCCATGCACCACACTCACCTGGTATTCGGGTGGGGGGAATGCCCTGGAGATACTTTCATAGCCGTCCTCCAGGTCCTTATAATCCATGGATTCACTTTCCTTGATCAGGGGAAACACCACATAAGCCTGGCGGCCGGCAGCCAGCTGTTTTTTCAGGAAGCCAAAGACCATCAGCCTTTTTGAATCAAAGGAGCGGCGTGTGATTATGGGCTTGCGGCCCGGAGGCAGTTCGTCAATGACCGATACATCCAGGTCCCCGTACAGGGTCATGGCCAGGGTGCGGGGGATGGGAGTGGCGGTCATCACCAGCACATGGGGCAGCACATTGGCTTTTTTCCAGAGCCGGGCCCGCTGGGCCACTCCAAAGCGATGCTGCTCATCAATGACCACCAGTCCCAGCTTATGAAACTGAACCACATCTTCGATCAGGGCATGGGTCCCTATGAGAATATGAATGGATCCGCCCAGTAAGCCCTCATGGATGGGTTCGCGGTGGGATTTTTTGACGGATCCTGTGAGGAGTTCCACCCGGATGTCCATGCCGTCTAGGAAGGATGTGATGCTTTTAAAATGTTGCTGGGCAAGGATCTCGGTGGGAGCCATTATGCAGGCCTGGAAGCCGTTGTCTATGGCTATCAGCATGGACATCAGTGCCACCAGGGTTTTTCCACTGCCCACGTCCCCCTGCAGCAGGCGGTTCATCTGCCGGCCCGATCCCATGTCTTTCCGGATCTCCTTCATTACTTTTTTCTGGGCGCCTGTGAGCTCAAAGGGAAGGTGGTCCTTATAAAAGGTGTTGAAGCTTGCTCCCACCGTTTCGAAAACATTCCCCCTGAAGCGCTTGTTCCGGTCGGTTTTGCTCTGCAGGATATTCAGCTGGATGTAGAAGAGTTCTTCGAATTTCAGGCGAAGCCGGGCATTTTTATATTGGCCCGAAGAATCGGGGAAGTGAATCTGGCGCATGGCTGTATCCAGGTTCACCAGGTTAAGCTTCTGAAGAAGCCAGGAGGGAAGGGTTTCTTCAAATCTGGCCGGCAGGCCCTTAATCAGGTTGGCCATCAGTATGTTGATGGTTTTGGAGGTCAGGTAGTGGTCCTTTAGTTTCTCAGTGGTGGAGTAAACGGCCTGGAGCTTGGAACTGACAGGATGTTTTTTATCAGGGTCCTCCAGCTCGGGATGGACCACATTCAGTTTTCTCTGATAGACAGTGGGTTTGCCAAATACTACCAGTTCTTTTCCGATGGGATAATTCTCGGGGATCCATTTTGCACCTTTAAACCAGACCAGTTGAATCTGGCCCGAACCATCCGTAAAATCAGCCACCAGCCTTTTACCCCTCCCTTTTCCTACAGCAGCATATCCCTTAATCTGCCCCCGGATCTGTATCTGGGGCATGTCAGATGTTATTTCAGAAATCCTGTAAAACCTGCTCCTGTCCACATATCTGAAAGGATAACAGGTAATCAGGTCCTCAAAAGTGTTGATCCTGAGCTCCTGTTTCAGCAGGTCGGCGCGCTTGGGCCCAACCCCGGGAAGAAACTGGATCTCCTGCTGAAGATATTGTTGCATGCACAAAAATAGAGATTCTTTTTCGCTTTCATAACTGCCTGCCTGTGCCATCGATGGTTTTACTCCCATATGTATCCCATTAATTACCCCCGGTTTTTCATTTTTATTAGTAAATTGATGCACGACTAAAGTCTAAATACAGAGAAATAATGATACGAAAAAACAATTCTGGAATTCTGATAATCCTGGCCTTGGCAGGTATTCTGGCAATATCCTGTAATCCTGAGGAATCCATCAATACGGATGAGCTCCCCAATATAATTGTCGTCCTGGCAGATGATCTGGGATATGGAGACCTTTCATCTTTTAATGAACACGGAGGCATAGAAACCCCGCATCTGGATAAGATGGCTGCTGAAGGAATGCGTTTTACCGATGCACATACCTCCTCGTCGGTCTGCACACCTACCCGCTATGGGTTGCTCACCGGAAGATACAATTGGAGAACGAAGCTGAAAAGCGGTGTTTTGTCAGGTAAATCCAGGGCCCTCATTCCCCGGGATCGTACCACTGTGGCTTCCATGTTGAAAAAATCAGGTTATCATACCGCTTTTATAGGAAAATGGCACCTGGGGTGGAACTGGAGCATAAAGAACCCTGGCGAATATGATGAATCACGCTGGGATATCGGAGATAACGAAATTGACTTTTCCACGCCCATATCCAGGGGACCGGGTACCCTGGGCTTCGACTATTCATACGGACACTCGGGGTCCCTGGATATGGCTCCCTATGTCTATGTGGAAAACGGGAAAGTCACCGCATTGCCGGACCGGAAAACCGTCAATGATGATTTCCAGGGATTCTGGAGGGAAGGCCCCACAGGCAGCGATTTTATCCATGAGGAGGTCACACCTAATTTCTTTGGAAGATCCATGGACTTTATTCAACAACGGGCTGCAGAGAAAAAGCCCTTCTTCCTATACCTGGCCCTTCCCTCCCCGCATACTCCCATCCTGCCCACCGAGGCCTGGCAGGGCAGGAGCGGACTCAATCCGTATGGGGACTTTGTGATGATGATCGACGATTATATGGGGAAACTCCTGGAGGGAGTTAAGCAAGCGGGAATTGAAAAGAACACCCTTGTATTCTTCACCAGTGATAACGGATGCTCTCCCAGGGCTGATTTTAATGCTTTGGAGGAAAAAGGGCATGATCCAAGCTATATATTCAGGGGACACAAAGCCGATATTTTCGAAGGAGGACACCGGGTGCCCTTTATCGTAAAATGGCCCGCCAGGATCAAGTATGGAACAGTTAGCGATGAGATCATCTGCACCACGGACATTTTCAGGACCCTGGCCAGCCTGACCGGGTATGAGGTCGGCGACCACGAGGGAGAAGACAGCTATGACCTGAGCTCCTTGTTTGACCAGATGCCTTCCGAGCGCCCCCTGAGGGAAGCCACAGTACACCATTCAATCAATGGAAGTTTTGCCATCAGGCAGGGGGACTGGAAGCTGATCATGTGTCCCGGTTCGGGAGGGTGGAGCTACCCCACACCCAATGATGTGAAGAAACTGGATTCCCTTCCGGATGTCCAGCTATACAACTTATCGGACGACCCGGGCGAAACAAGTAATCTGCAGGCTTCAAATAAAGAGAAAGTATCTGAATTAAAATCACTGTTAACCAGATATATACAGCAGGGGCGAAGCACGCCTGGACAAGCTCAGCCCAATGACAGCATCGATTTCGAATGGCACCAGCTTGGTTTCATGCATAAAAAGACCTTTCAACCCTAGCCAGGATTCATTGGAATGGCTTTTATACAGGATGAAATGGCCTGGAGAATTTTTAAGTACATCCAACACCTGTTTTACAGGAAGCACAGGAAAGGGCACGGGATCCACTCACCCTATGTGTTTGAATTTGTCAACCGGGTGGTCTGTAATGGAGAAAAGACAGAGGTCCCTGAGAGGATCAGGGATATCCACAGGGAGCTGAGAAATAGCCCGGATATGATTCCGGATGGAGAAAGGAAGATCCGGTCTTTTGTCAGGGGAGCCTCTGTAAGCAGAAAATTTGGGGCCCTGCTGTACAGGATCGCTAAATGGATGGAGCCGGAGATGATCCTGGAACTGGGTACCGGCCTGGGTATAAGCACCCTATACCTGGCTTCGGGAGTGGAAGCTGCACATGGATCCGGATCTGATCCTGCTCAGGTACATACCATAGAGGGAAATGCTTCCAGAGCCACCTTTTCTGAAAAGTTGTTTAAACGTTACGGACTGAATGCTGTCAAAGTGCATTGCGGAGAAGTGGATGGACAGTTGCAGGGTATGAAAGGGGAAATACCAGGCCGCTTTCTGGCCTTTGTGGATGCCAATCACAGGCATGAACCGACGGTCAGCTATGTGCAGTCTCTGATCTCCATGGCAGGGGAGGAAGCCCTTATTGTAATGGATGATATCTATTGGTCCGGGGGAATGAACCGGGCATGGAAGGAGATCATTTCCCGGCCCGATGTCCGGGTGAGCATAGATCTGTTTCACATGGGAATCCTGCTCTTGCGAAAGGACCTGCATAAAACACATTACAAGATTAAGTTTTAAACATTTTTTAGATTATATCTACTTCAGATTGCTTACTTTCGTGTACAATTCAATAAAAATGGAAACTATTATCAGTCTGGATAAGATCGTTAAAAATTATTACATAGGCTCCATAACCGTGGAGGCTCTTCGGTCGGTAGACATAGAGATTAAAAAGAACGAGTATGTGGCCATCATGGGTCCGTCGGGCTCAGGTAAATCCACCCTTATGAACCTGGTGGGTGCCCTGGATACGCCGACCAGCGGGGAATATATTCTGAACGGGACCGATGTGAGTAAGATGGATGACAACCGCCTGGCTGAAATCCGCAACCGGGAGATTGGCTTCATATTCCAGACCTTCAACCTGCTTCCCAGGTATACTGCACTGGAAAATGTAACCCTGCCCCTGATCTATGCGGGTATGGGAAAATCAGAAAGGGTGGAACAAGCAAAGCATACCCTTGAAGATGTGGGCCTTGGCGACCGGATGGATCACAGGCCCAATGAATTATCGGGTGGACAGAGGCAAAGGGTGGCCGTGGCAAGAGCCCTGGTGAATAATCCATCCATCATCCTGGCGGATGAACCAACAGGTAACCTGGACTCCAAGACTTCGGTGGATATCATGAAGTTATTCGGAGATATCCATGAACGGGGGAATACCATTATCCTGGTTACGCATGAAGAGTCCATTGCCCGTTATGCACACCGCATCATTCGTTTGCTGGACGGAGAGATTGACAAGATTGAGATCAATAAAAATCCTGAGAAATAAAAAAATCGGCCATTTATACCAAAGGCGGGGACAAGGGGACTACCTCTCTGATCGGGGGCAGCAGAGTATCCAAATCTCATCCAAGAATCGAAGCTTACGGTTCTGTGGATGAGCTGATGGCGCATACTTCCATGTTGCGCGACCTGGTGGATGATCCCCATTTAAAAGAAGATCTGCTGACCATCATGGATGTTCAGATGATTAGTTCTTCCATGCTGGCTGCAGATTTTGATGAGATGCCGGAAGGCATGCCCGGGATAAAAGCCGACCATATTGTTTTCCTTGAAAAACGCATTGATGAAATGGATGCTTCCCTGGAAGTTCTGACTTCCTTTGTTTTGCCCGGTGGACATCCGGCCATTTCCCAGGCACATATTGCCAGGACTGTGTGCCGCAGAACCGAGCGAATCATCCTGAGACTGAACGAGAAGAGCGAGATCAATCCCCTCATTCTTCAGTTTTACAACCGCTTATCGGATTATCTTTTTGTGGCCTCCAGAAAAATTGCAAGTCTGAAAGGGATTAAACAACAGCCCTGGAAAAGTGACTTGTAGGAATTAAATTTTTTTTTATATTTGCCGCATTTTAAAGCACCTTATATTTTACTAAACTAATACATCGATGTACTGGACTCTGGAATTAGCCTCTAAACTTGAAGATGCACCCTGGCCTGCCACCAAGGAGGAGCTTATTGATTTTGCTATCAGATCAGGTGCACCTATGGAAGTGATTGAAAACCTGCAGGAAATCGAGGATGAAGGCGATGTATATGAAAGCATTGAAGATATCTGGCCCGATTATCCCAGTAAAGATGACTTTTTCTTTAATGAGGATGAGTATTGATTCATGAAGGATAAAAATTTTAGAAAGGGGCCCTGTGCCCCTTTTTTTATTTCCAGAAATAGACATCCTGCCATCTTAGCGGACGCCATTGTTCCAGCCATTTAAAATCAGCCAGGCGGGCCTCTTCAGCTGGGAAGAGGTTCAGGGGATAGTAGGTGCCATCGGGTTGGGTCATGTAGTTCACCCTTGATATTTTGTTATCCTTCAGGTAAATAATCAGATCGGAACAGACTGTTTTATTGGCTCCTATGATCAGATCCTGGTCGGTAGCGTAATAAATGGTCTGACCGTTCCCTGTCACCAGTATTTTCGTAAGCTTGTTATCGGTAAAATATCCGGTCATTTCCTTTCCACGCATCTGATCATAACTTTCCGCATCTTTCTGAGAGGCCACAAAGGCTACTCCGCTAAGAAACATCCTGTCCAGTTGCTGATTGACCATGATCACCCTGATCTGATCGGCAGTCAGCTGGTTCTCATCCGACCACAGAACAGGTTCTCCGAAAAAATCGAAAGCGCTGTCAGCCTCCACATAGATTAGGGAATCGCACATTACCTGCAGATCCTGCCGGAAAATTTTCACCCTGTAATAGGCTTTAAGAATGCGGCTTTGTTCTTCAAATTCAGGATTCTGCATGGTCCGGAGGGTATCTGCATGCACGTACATGGTATCAGGTCCGTCCACCTGTATCATCAGTGCACTGTCGGTGACCGTGGCCAGTTCCCCTTCGCTGTAATACACCCCGTAGTTGCCTTTGAGGATCATGTTTTCGGAAGTGTCGATGAGTTCCACACTTGATCTGGCCCAGCCAAATCCCTCATTGGCCTCATAATACAGGGTATCCCCCTTCAGGATTCTGCCGGCTTCTTCCAGGTAGGCATGGTCAGTAACATAAGATATATCCTGCTTTGTATCATACCAGCCTTTCTCACAATAAATGTATCGCTCCTCGTTAAGAATTTCTGTGGGACCAAAGAAGTAGCTTACTTCCGTTTGAGTATTGTATTCCAGGCTGTCGGTCTTTATGGTATAATCCGGATTGACAATTACCACAGAGTCCATGAAGTAGAATATTTCCGAATCAAGAATAAAGCGTCCCCGTTCACTGGTGAGCCGGTTATCCTCCCGGGTCAGGATGCCTCCTCCCAGGTAGTCTGCAATCCCCAGGGCCCTGTAGTAATTCATGGAATCGGTGAGCAGGGTAATGTCCTTGTTTACCAGGTGGACGTTGTTTCTGGCCCGGGCCATCCTGGATACACCATCATAGAAAGCCAGGTCACTGGTGAGCGTGAGGGTATCTCCCTGCACAATCTTCACATTGCTGAAGGCATCCACCGAACTGGTGGCCTGGTATACGTAGGCCGAATCACAAAACATAAGTACATCCTCGTGCTTCAGCCTGACATTCCCGATCAGTTTGGTAGCATCTTTCCCGATTTGCAATTCATCAAAAGAAGTAAGATCGGAATTCAGGATCTCAATTAAAGTGGTTTTCTGAGCCCAAATAAGATGAGCTGGGATGAGCATGCATAGCATAAGCAGGCTTTTGACTAAGAGGCGCTTATGCCGGTGAGCAATCATCTCTGGCTGGTCTGCTGGCCGTATAAGGCACAATCTTTAAAGGCAGGATCCACTCTGATGTAAGTAGTCTCTTTCTTTTCGGCGTACCATTCCCTGATCACCTGATTGGTCTTATAACTCAGGGCCATGTTCTCCAGGAGCACATAATCCTGTTTCAGATTGGCCCGATGAGGTTCGGTTCTGCTTTTAAGCTGAACAAGCTTGTAACAGGCCTTGCCTTTATGGTCAACCGTCTCATAGGGTTCGGAGAGACCACTCACTTCCATGTTACGGATTATATAGTAATCCTTGGTCTGGAGCTGGTCCAGTTCAAAAGTAGCAGCCATGGTCTGGGGATTCACAATAAGTCCACCGTTCACGCTGGTGTTGCTGTCTTCGGAATACCTCTTAGCCGCCAGATCGAAGGTAATGGAATCGACCTCAATAACTATCTTCAGGCTGTCCAGCTTATGGATGGCTGTCTGTTTTGCATTTGCATCGGCTTTGGGATTCATCAGAATGTGGCGGGTATTGGCCCGGTCACCCCTTCGCTCAATCATCTGTATCAGGTGGAATCCAAATGAGCTCTCTACGATTTTTGAGACCTGACCTTGCTTAAGTGCCCATGCTGCTTCAGAGTAAGCCTTATCGAGGTCACTTCTGTTCATAAAACCCAACTCCCCCCTTCTGGAGGCAGTGGGACCTTCCGAATAGAGTATGGCAAGTGTCCCAAAATCTTCCCCCTCCTGTACACGCTTTCTTAATTCCAGCAGACGCTCCTTCACTTCGAAAATAGCTTCCTCGCTGTAATTCGGATAGGTGACAATCTGAGCCAGCTCAACCTGAGTACTGATATAGGGGATGCTGTCCTCTTCCAGGGAACGATAAAAACTCTTTACATCGGAAGGGGTGGTGGACACATCTTCCACAATGGTGGACCTTACCTGCTCGGTAATCATTTGTTCCCTTATGGCTTCCCTCAGGTCATCTTTGATATCGAATATGGATTTATTAAAATAGTCCTCCATTTCCTTCTCGTCGCCAAACTGACTGATGAAATATTCAAGGCGTCCTTCCATCTGCATCTCCACCATGTCGGGCCCCACTTCCACGCTGTCGATCTTCGACTGTGCCATCAGAAGTTTCTGTTCAACAAAGTGGTTGTAGATCTTGCAACGTGCGTCTGAAGACATGTACATCCCCGACATTTTCTGCTGCAGGTATTGCTGTTCGATGTCGGACTGGAGAATATTAAAATCACCTACCACACCAACTACCCTGTCAATAACAAAGGGCTGAGCCACTGCCTGAACCGACAGAATGCTTCCAAATACGATATAAATAAAAGTTCTCTTCATCTGCATTACTGATAAATTTCAAACTGGTTCCTGTTCACTCCGTCATTGTACACCCTCTGCTCCAGATCCTGAATGAACTCTATTTTACGCTTATTTAAAATGATATTTGTAATATCGTTCGACACCAATTCAAGGGGAGCTGCCTCTCCCTCTGTCACATGATCCGATATGTGCAACATGTACCTGAACCCTGCATCGGTGGTCTCAATATTTTTGTTATACCTGAGGTATCTGGATGGATCGGAGATCCGCATGGGAAGCTGCACCTTGATGGAAGAAAAATAGATCCATGTATCACTGAAATTACTGTATTTGTCAGCATGGTTGATACAGTATTTCTCTAATTCCGCCAGGTCCTGCTCCCTGCTGTTCCACGACCAGCGCCTTAGCTCATCCACCATGGGCGCCGACAATGGAATCTTTATAAATGTTCCCTTGATCACATCCTCATTCAGCATGAAGTTATTGATATTTTCCTCATAATAGGCCTTGATCTCATTCTTTGAAACAGTGGTATCCAGCTTTTGCTGAAGGAGTTTCTGCCTGTAGGAGTATACCAGCAGGGACCTGTGGTATTCTTCAATCTGTTTCTCGAAATCCTTCTGTTCCTCGCTGAGAGCCTGTGCTGCCCTGTTCAGCATCAACTGGTCCTTTACCCAGGTCTCCACAAACCTGGTCGCAAAGACCAGGCTGTCCTGGCTGCTTGTGCCGGGAGGGATGGCATCTGAAAGATCGGAAGGATAGAGGTAGGTCTCAAATACCCTGGCAAGCGGTTCCTCCTGCTTGTTCCGTTCAAACAGAGAACATCCGTTTACCCCGACAAAAATGAGTACTATAAGTGGCAGAATTCTAAACATAGTTAATTTTCAATCCCCGATAACAGGCTTCTGTCCACTTCCACAGGATATTTTTCCTTAAGTGTATTAATCCATTCCTCTTCCAGGTAAGTCTGGTAATCTGAGGTAATCTGGCCCCGGGCTTCATCCAGTTTTTTGGGTTCGGGCGATCTCACCTTCTTAATAATAACAAAAGTGCTGGATGCATCGCTCTGAACCACCGGTCCCGGTCCAGGCACTCCATTCCGTGCATCCACCATTTCATTTTCACCTTCTTCCACCAGAAGAGGGGTGAGACTGATGCAGGGTAGCGTATCATTGGCACAGAACTTTTCATTCAATACGGCTTCGTCATATTTACCCTTGAGAATCTTCTTATAGGCTTTCCGTACTCCTGCCATATCGGTTTCTTCACTGCATGTTACCAGGACTGCATCCGTACGGGAGTTCCACATATAATCATTCTCATGTGCCTTGTGAAAGGCCTCTAATCCCAAAGTGTCGGATACAGCCATAGACCATACCTGCTGATCCATGATATCGAAAAGCAGGATCCCGTCGTGGTATTCCTCATAGATATACCCGAACTCCGGATATTTCTCCGGCAGATTGTCCTCTTCGTATTTCATGACCACATCGTTGGAGAACTCTTTGTATAATACATCCACATAGGATTTTGGATCCCTTGATTTCCCCCTGTTCTGAGTTTTTTCAATGTAATCCACAAATTCTCCGGTGGCAACCTTTTTGTTGCCGATCTTAACAAGATCAGTGCTCAGATAACTCAGCTCACCGGCTTTCCACTGTCCTACCAGAAGGGAGCTGTCTACAGCTGCATAAACAGGTTCCAGGGATGCCAGGTTTTCCTCATATCCATATTCTTCCTTAAGCTTGGAAATATAACAATCGGTCCTGTGTTTGCCACGGTCCCCCCGGTTTATTTGTTCCTGCAGTGTGGGCTCCATCTCTTCGTAGCTGCCAATTCCTTTTTTATCCAGCAACTTTACAATATGCCACCCATAAAAGGATTTGAAAGGTTTGCTGTATTCGCCGGCTTCTTCCAGGGCGAAGCATTCATTCTCAAATTCAGGGATCATTCTTCCGGTTCCGAAATAGGGGATTTCACCCCCGTTCCTGGCAGAACCGGGATCCTCAGAATTATGCATGGCCAGTTGCCTGAAGTCGACTCCTGACTGGATGCTGTCGTAAAGCAATTGTGCTTTTTCATAAGCCTTTTCTTTTTGTTCATCATTCATAGTTTCGGGAGTCCGCACAAAAATATGAGCCACTTTTACCTGGCCCCTGGCCGGTCTTCTGTCAGCCACCTTTAATATGTGGTAGCCAAAATTGGTTTTGAAAGGCATGCATAATTCACCAACCGGTGTGGAATAAGCCATGGTTTCGAAGGAATAGATCATGGAAAATGCGGTAAAATATCCCAGGTCTCCTCCGTTTCGCTGGGCTGAAGCATCATCCGAGGTGGCACGGGCCACAGTCTCAAACTCCTCGCCATTTATGATTCGTTTCCTGATCTCCATAATTTTTTCATAGGCATAGAGCGTATCCTCGGGAGTTGGATTCGCCGGAAGCTTGATCAGGATATGACTGGCCCTGATCTCCAGCTGGGCCCTTTCATAGGCCTCCTTCATCATCTCCTCTTTGGTTTCCTCGTCGGTCAGGTATGGTTTGGCCAACTGTGCCCTGTATCCTTCCAGTTCGTTGATGAACTTGGTGGTGGTATCCATGCCAAGGGCTTCAGCTTCTTTTACCTTCAACTTGAAATTGATAAACAGCTCCAGGTATTCTTCCGGAGTTTGCCGGTTCAGCGAAGCCTCATTGTTGTTCTTTTTGTAGATCCTTTCAAATTCGCCCAGTGTCACCGGATCATCTCCTACGGTTAACAGCACCGGTGATTCCTGTGCCTTTAGCCCAAATGCCATTCCTGTTATCAGGATCAATGTGAATATACTCTGTTTCATTTTTAGTAAAATTGTTTTTTGTAAAACGATGGATAGATGGATATATTATCTGCTATAATTAGGAGCCTCCCTGGTAATGGTTATATCATGCGGGTGGCTTTCCTGAACTCCTGCATTGGTTATGCGGACAAATTTTGCCTCCTGGAGAGTAGGAATGTCTCCGGCGCCGCAGTATCCCATTCCGGCCCTCAGTCCGCCTAACATCTGGTAGATTACCTCAGTAAGGCTGCCTTTAAAGGGTACACGGGCAGCAATCCCTTCCGGTACCAGTTTCTTTATATCGTCCTCCATATCCTGGAAGTAACGATCCTTCGAACCGTGCTGCATGGCTTCCAGTGAACCCATGCCCCGGTATGATTTATACTTTCGGCCGTTGTAAATAATGGTCTCACCCGGAGATTCCTCCACACCGGCAAATAAGGATCCTGCCATAATGGAATGTGCTCCTGCAGCCAGTGCTTTTACAATATCGCCCGAATACCTGATGCCTCCGTCAGCGATGACAGGTATGCCCGATCCTTTTATAGCTTTAGCTACCTCATATATGGCAGTAAGCTGGGGTACACCCACACCGGCAATCACCCTGGTGGTACATATGGAACCGGGGCCGATCCCTACCTTTACTGCATCAGCACCCGCTTCAACCAGCGCTTTGGCAGCCTCACCCGTACCCACATTCCCAACGACTATATCCAGATCGGGAAACCTGGCTTTTACTTTCTTCAGGCCTTCAACTACAGCTCTGGAGTGACCATGTGCTGTATCGATCACAATGGCATCCACTCCTGCTTCTTCCAGTGCGGTGATCCGCTCTATGATATCAGCTGAAACACCCACTGCGGCAGCCACACGCAAGCGTCCCTTTGCATCCTTGCAGGAATTGGGGCGGTCTTTGGATTTGGTAATGTCCTTATAAGTAACCAGACCGATCAGTTTATTTTCGGCATCTACCACCGGCAGTTTTTCAATCTTATATGCCTGCAGAATCTGTGCGGCTTCGGCCAGACTGGTCTTTTTGGAAGTTGTGATAATGTTTTCGCCGGTCATTACCTCGGCTATGGCCCGTTCCATGTTCTCCTGGAACCTCAGATCCCGGTTGGTGACAATCCCGATCAGGTAGTTATTGGCATCCACCACGGGGATGCCCCCGATCTTATATTCCTTCATCAGGCTCAGGGCATCGCTGACGGTACCGTCTTTGCGGATGGTGATGGGCTCATGAATCATTACACTCTCGGCTCTTTTTACACGCTTTACCTGGCGTGCCTGTTCGTCCAGGGGCATGTTCTTATGAATCACACCTATCCCTCCCTCCCTGGCAATGGTAATGGCCAGTTGGGCTTCTGTAACTGTATCCATGGCAGCCGACAGAATGGGAATATTCAGGGAGATGTTCCTGGAGAATTGGGTTTTTATACTCACCTGCCTGGGAAGAACTTCAGAGTAGGCCGGAACAAGTAACACATCATCGAAGGTAAGTCCTTCAGAGGCTATTTTATCCTGAGTGAATGACATTGTATAATTATTTGGTTAAATTTAAATGTGGCAAAATTACAAAAAAAAAGCTTAGCAGAACTTGAAGAAATTCGCCTGATTTTAACTCGTTTCTGGGGTTTTACAGAATTCAGGCCCTTACAGGAAGAGATCATTGCTTCCGTACTTGCAGGGAATGACACCCTGGCCCTGATGCCTACGGGAGGAGGGAAGTCCCTTACCTTCCAGATACCCGCTCTGGCGAGAGACGGAATTTGCCTGGTTATCACACCCCTGATTGCTCTGATGAAGGACCAGGTGGACCAGCTGAACAGACGTAAGATCAAGGCCATTGCCATTCACTCGGGGATGACCCGTCATGAGATAGATGTAAATCTGAATAATTGTGTCTTCGGGGATTTTAAGTTTCTGTATGTTTCCCCGGAACGACTTGCCACAGAACTCTTTTTGACCCGGGTCAGGGACATGAATGTGAACCTGATTGCTGTGGATGAAGCGCATTGCATTTCCCAATGGGGTTATGACTTCCGCCCCTCATACCTGGAAATCAGCTCCCTTAGAAAGGTCCTGGATCAGGTACCCCTGCTGGCTTTAACGGCGACAGCCACATCTGAAGTCTGCGATGACATCCAGGAACGCCTGTTATTCAGGGAAAAGAAGCTCCTGAAAAAGAGCTTCGACCGGGAGAATCTGGCCTACCTGGTCAGGCATACGGAAGATAAACGAAAGGAGCTGATCAGGATCGTTAAGAAACTGGAGGGTTGCGGGATCATTTATGCCAGGAACCGTAAGAATTGCCGGGAGCTTTCCGAGGTGCTCAGGAAGGAAGGAGTGGCGGCCGATTATTATCATGCAGGCCTGAAGCCGGAATTGAGAAATCTGAGGCAGCAGGAGTGGACCAACGACCGCTTCAGGCTCATGGTAGCCACCAACGCCTTTGGTATGGGAATTGATAAACCGGATGTGCGTTTTGTAATTCACATGGACCTGCCCGACTCCCCTGAGGCTTACTTCCAGGAGGCAGGGAGGGCAGGCAGGGATGGCAGTAAGGCCTGGGCCATCCTCCTGTTCAGTCCCTCCGATAAGAGACTGGCCCGGCAGCGTATGGAAGTAAATTTTCCCGGAATCCCCAAGATCCGGGAGGTGTATAAGGCCCTGTGTAATTATCTGCAGATTTCACACGGTGGGGGTAAGGGACAGCAATATGATTTTGAGTTTGGGGAATTCCTGCACAGGTTCAGGTTCAACGCCATGGTGGCAAACAGTGCGATCACCATTCTCAGCAGGGAGGGCTACATTTCACTCACAGAAGCTTTCCATAATCCTTCCCGGATTAAATTCCGGGTGGCACGTGACGGACTTTACAGTTTCCAGGTGAAACACGGGGATTTTGATGGTTTTATCAAGCTGCTGCTCAGATCTTACAGCGGATTGTTCTCGCAGTATGTGAAGATCGACGAAGCTTTCCTGGCCAGGAAGTCGGGCCTCCCGGTCGAAAAAGTCTATACCTACCTCAAAACCCTTTCGGCAAGGCAAATCATACATTACATTCCACGAAAGGAGATGCCGATCATTACCTTCCTGGAGGAGAGGCTGGATGAAAAGAACCTGTTTATCTCACCCGGGAGGTATAATTTCAGAAAAGAGAGGTACGAAAAACGCATCCTCGAAATGCTGCGCTATGCCTCAGCCAGGACCCTGTGCAGAAACCAGTTTCTCCTGAGTTATTTTGGCCAGCTCGATGCGCCGGCCTGCGGACGCTGCGATGTGTGCAGGTCGGAGAAGACATTGGATCCCCGCAGTAAAGAGTTTCAGTCAATCAGCATATCCATTGAGGAGCAGCTTTCGAAAAATACCATGAGTATCGAAGAACTGGTCTCCAGATCGGGAGCGGATCCGGAAAAGCTGGCAGACGTGCTGGAGTGGCTGGTGGAGCAGGGAAAGGTAGTGAGAGAGAAAAACCTGATGCTAAGCTTGAAATAACTATATTTGCGCCATGCAGGAAGAAATAGCAAATCTTCATAATTATGTGTATTCCAGCGAAATGGTGGAATTTGTTACTGCAGCCAATGGGTATTGCAGCTTCCTTGAACATCTAAAAGGGCAGGAGGGAAAAGCTTTTATTTCCGAGGCTGTTACCTGGTTTTCAGGAGTATATGCTTCATTTGTAAAATTGGGTGTAACTGAGCCCTCAGGAGAAGCCCCGGGAGATCCGACAGTTAGCGAACAGGAATGGTCGCAGATCTACCAGCGGATCTCCATGATCCTTGGTGCTCATAACGACTACCTTCGCCTGGCCGATGAGGGTGAATTCGACCGGTCGGAACTGGTTAGCCATACCATATCGGAAGATGCGGCCGATGTATACCAGGAATTGAGAGATTTTACCACCATATACAGCCGTGGAATGGAAGAGTTGATGAACGATGCTGCCTGGGAGCTGGGAGAACGTTTTGCTGAACACTGGGGAAAGAAATTACTACAATCCCTGGGGGCTCTGCATGATTTATTTGTGGCTGGAATTGATCCAACAGAAAAAGAGTGATGTTTCAAAGCGAAATAAGCAAGGATGAAGTAGCTGATCTGGATCTGATCCAGTACGAGGGGCCCATCAGGCTGATTGATTCCATAGAGGAATTTCAGGAAGAGATAAAATACATCAGGGAACAAGCTGTCCTCGGCTTTGACACGGAGACCAGGCCCTCCTTTAAAAAAGGGGTGGTATATCCAACTTCCCTGATCCAGATATCAACCCTGGACCGGGCATGGTTACTGAGAGTGAGCAGGATCGGTTATCCCGAAGAATTGATCGACCTGCTTACCCGTGAGGATCTTCTTAAGGTGGGATTGGGCCTGAATGACGATTTAAGAAGAATGCGAGCTGATTTTCAGTTCGAACCAGAAGGATTCCTTGATCTGCAGCAGTATGTGGAAGCCTTTCGCATCGAGGAGAAAGGATTGAAAAAACTGAGTGGCATTGTACTCGGGCGTCGCATTTCAAAATCGCAGCAGGTATCCAACTGGGATGCGGATGTACTTACGGAGGCGCAAATAAGGTATGCGGCCACCGATGCCTGGATATGCCTGATGATTTACATGCGTTTAAAAAAATCCATACGCGATCCCCATGAGTGAAAGAAGCAGAATTGTATTGAAGTCAGGCAAAGATCAATCACTCAAACGCTTCCATCCATGGGTGTTTTCAGGAGCCATTAAGAAGATTTACGGAACTGCGCGTGAAGGTGAGCTCGTGGATGTGTATGACAATAAGGATGAGTTCCTGGCCACAGGCCATTACCAGGACGGTTCCATTGCAATCAGGATCCTGAGCTTCGAAGCCCTGGAAATAAACCCGGATTTCTGGATGGAGAGGATTGGAAATGCGTGGAAGCTGAGGCAAAACCTGGGACTGGTGTCCAATCCCGCTACCAATGTCTTCCGGTGGGTGAACGCGGAAGGGGATGGGCTGCCCGGGCTTATTGTTGATTTTTATGCAGGCGTGGCCGTGGTTCAGATGCATTCCATCGGGATGTACCGCAACCTGGAACTGATTACAGAAGCATTAAAGAAGGTGGCAGGTGCGCATATTCATACCATATATAATAAGAGCGGATCGACCCTGCCGGACAAGCCGGGAATTTCGGACCGGTCCGGATTTCTGTTGGGGAACCTGGAGAAGGGGGAGGTTCTGGAGAACGGCTACCGTTTTAATGTGAACTGGGTTCAGGGGCAGAAAACGGGATTTTTTATAGATCAGAGGGAGAACAGGAAGCTGGTGGGAAAATGGGCGAAAGGCCGCAGGGTACTGAATATGTTTGGATACACAGGTGGTTTTAGCGTATATGGCCTGGGGGGCGAGGCAGAACTTGTTCATAGTGTGGATAGCAGCGGGAAGGCCATTGACCTGACCCGCGAGCACATGGAGATGAATTTTCCGGGAAATACACATCACACTGCTTTTGCTGTGGATGCTTTTAATTATCTAAGGGAAATGAAGGAATCCTATGACCTGATTATTCTGGACCCGCCTGCATTTGCCAAACATCAGAAGGTGCTGAATAATGCACTGCAGGGATACAAGCGGCTTAATCAGAAGGCTTTTGAACAGATAGCCCCCGGAGGGCTCCTTTTTACCTTTAGCTGTTCACAGGCTGTCAGCCGGGAAAATTTCCGGAAATCGGTTTTTGCTGCAGCGGCCAATGCAAGGCGCAGGGTAAGAATTCTTTACCACCTTTCACAACCTCCCGATCATCCTGTGAGTATATTCCACCTGGAAGGGGAGTACCTGAAAGGACTGGTTCTTGAAGTAGAGTAACATTTTACTACCTGAGACGTCTCACAAATAGTGTAATTATAACCTTGTAAATTAAATTCACAAAAGATGAAAAAAGCTGCATTTCTTTTTATAAGCATAAGCCTTGTTCTGAATTCATGCATCATCGAGGGATGGAATCATGGCATATCAGGGAATGGACAGGTGGAGGAAGAAACCCGCGATGTATCGGGCTTCACCGGGGTCCATGTCAGCACCGGCATTGATGTATACCTGAGCGAGGGAGATGACTTTGCTGTGAAAGTGGAGGCGGATGAGAACCTGATGGAAGTAATTCTTACTGAAGTAAACGGGGATATGCTGGTGATAAAGACCGACAGGGTCAATATCAGGAGTGCAAAATCGAAAAAGGTCTTTGTTACCTTGCCCGAACTGGAGGAATTGAAAATCAGCAGTGCCGGTGATTGTGAGGGGATGACCCCCTTTCATTGCGACGATCTCAGGATTTCCATCAGCAGCGCAGGCGATCTTTCTCTGGATGTGGAGGCAGAGCGCATCAATGTGGATATCAGTTCCAGCGGGGATGCCAGAATTTCGGGCAGAACCCGTGAGCTGGATGCCAGTTTAAGCAGTGCCGGAGATATGCATGCATTTGACCTGATAGCCGATAAGGTGGATGTGAGTGTTTCCAGTGCCGGTGATGCCAGGGTGCACGCCACTGAAGAGATATCCATGAATGCTTCAAGTGCAGGGAATATTTATTACCGGGGAGATGCACAGGTTGTGCACTCACGTAGTTCCAGTGCGGGGGATATAATAAAAAAGTAGTTAGAAGTTGGCTTAGCCCAGGTAACTCTTTAGGATTTTGGAGCGGGTGGTGTGTTTCAGCCTTTTTATGGCTTTCTCCTTGATCTGACGGACCCGTTCACGGGTCAGGTTGAATTCTTCCCCAATTTCTTCCAGGGTATGGGGGTGTTTTCCGTTCAATCCGAAATAGAGCCTGATAATGCTGGCTTCCCTGTAAGTAAGCGTGCTGAGTGCACGTTCAATCTCCTTTCGAAGTGAATCATTCAGGAGTCCGCGGTCGGGTGTGGGAGCTTCGCCGTTGAGCAAAACATCGTACATGTTTCCATCCTCACCGTCCTGAAGGGGCGCGTCCATGGATACATGCCTTCCCGAACTCCGGATGGCATCCTTTACATCTTCAGGAGCCAGCTCCAGGGCCTGAGCTATCTCAAGCACTGTGGGCTCACGTTCAAACTTTTGCTCCAGTTCGGCAAAGGTTTTATTAATCTTATTAATGGATCCTATTTTATTCAGGGGCAATCGCACAATCCGGGCCTGCTCAGCCAGGGCCTGCAAAATACTTTGCCGGATCCACCATACTGCATAGGAGATAAACTTAAATCCGCGGGTCTCATCAAATCGCTGGGCAGCCTTTATGAGCCCCAGGTTCCCTTCATTTATAAGATCCGGAAGACTTAAGCCCTGATTCTGGTATTGCTTGGAAACCGAAACCACAAAACGAAGGTTGGCTTTGATGAGTTTTTCCATGGCTGCAGCATCCCCTTTCCGGATCCTGCGTGCCAGCTCCACCTCTTCTTCAGCAGTAATCAGATCCACCTTGCCAATCTCATGCAGGTATTTATCGAGAGAGGGTGTTTCCCGGTTGGTGACCTGCTTAATGATCTTGAGCTGTCTCATTTTGCTGAGTGCTATGGGTAGCTAAATGGACCTAAATATAGATTATTTTTGGTAGTTCACCATAATTCTTTTAATATTGCACTATAATTCCATTCTATCGAACGTTAGTTCCAACCTATTGATATTCCATTTACTTTGATTTAGAACAATCCTCACGGGATCATTATTTAATTACCTCATATATATGTACGATATTCTTGAATTGAATAAGAAGCTCCTCTCCGAGTTGCGAGAGATTGCTAAGGAGCTTAAAATTAAAAGGGTAGAGTCTTTCAGAAAGCAGGATTTAATTTACAAAATTCTGGATACCCAGGCCATTGTAGTCTCTGAGAGCAAAGCAGCCAAAAAAGACAATACTAAAAAGGATGGTCCCAAAAAGGATGGTCCTAAAAAGGATGGACCTAAAAAGGATGGACCTAAAAAGGAATCGGCTAAAAAGGAAAATACCAGAAAAGCAAAAAGCGAACCGGTAGCCGGGGAGAAAGCCCCGGAGCAGAAAAAAAGACCCGGTCGACCAAAAAAGGAAAAAAAGCGTGAGCCTGAAGCAGCGGCAGATGCAACAGGGGAGAAGGCTGAGGTAATCCCAGCTGTAAAAGATGAAACTCAAAAAGGTTCCCCGGAGCATCCTGCAGTCTCAGGTGATGAAAGGCCAATTAAAAAGGAAGGTGGCCATAGGGATGCTGCACATCGTGACAGAAAGGCGACAGGTGACAGTCGTGACAGGGGTGATAACCGGGATCGGGGAACTTCGCATCGTGACAGGACTTCCATGCAACGTGACAACAGAGGAGACAGGAATGGCCATAAAAAACCCTATGAAAGACGGGAAGTGGATAAGTATGATTTTGAAGGCTTGATTACCAACTCTGGAGTGCTTGAAATCATGCCTGACGGCTATGGATTTCTGAGGTCGTCCGATTACAACTATCTCAATTCTCCTGATGACATATATGTATCTCAGAGTCAGATTAAACTTTTTGGGCTTAAGACCGGTGATAATGTGACCGGGACCATCAGGCCCCCCAAGGAAGGGGAAAAGTATTTTCCACTAATCAAAGTGGAAGAGATTAATGGCCGCAGCCCCGATTATATTCGTGACCGTGTGCCCTTTGACTACCTGACCCCGCTCTTTCCAGACGAGAAATTTACCCTGGTGGGACAAGGACAATATAATTTATCGGTAAGGGTGGTTGATATGTTCGCTCCCATCGGGAAAGGACAGCGTGGATTAATCGTGGCTCAGCCGAAAACCGGTAAAACGGTATTGCTTAAAGATGTGGCCAATGCCATTGCTGCAAACCATCCGGAGGTGTATATGATCGTTCTGCTTATTGATGAACGTCCCGAGGAAGTGACTGACATGGCCAGGAACGTGAATGCTGAGGTAATTTCATCCACCTTTGATGAACCTGCAGAACGTCATGTGAGGATTGCTAATATTGTACTAGAGAAAGCCAAGAGGCTTGTGGAATGCGGTCATGATGTGGTGATTCTCCTGGATTCCATCACAAGACTGGCCAGGGCTTATAATACCATATCCCCTGCTTCAGGGAAGGTGCTGTCCGGTGGAGTTGACGCAAATGCTTTGCATAAACCCAAACGTTTCTTTGGTGCAGCCAGGAACATTGAAGACGGAGGCTCACTTACCATTCTGGCCACGGCACTTACCGAGACCGGATCAAAAATGGACGATGTGATCTTTGAAGAATTTAAAGGAACGGGCAATATGGAACTGCAACTTGACAGAAAGCTTTCCAACAAGCGTGTGTACCCGTCTGTGGATGTGAATCCATCCAGCACCCGCCGGGAAGATCTGTTGCTTGACAGGCCTATGCTGGATAAGATATGGATCCTCAGGAATTACCTCTCCGATATGAACTCTGTGGAGGCCATGGAATTCCTTCGGGACCGCATCAGCAAAACTGCCTCCAACGAGGAATTCCTGATCTCAATGAATAGTGGCTGATCCAGCCGGAATAAACAAAAAAAGTGACGCGATGTACGTCACTTTTTTTGTTTAGACTGCAAAGAATCAATAGATTATTTGAAATGATTTTATATTAGAAACTTCCAATTGCAATTAAGTCTGTTTTGCTAATTTTGGGTGACTTCGGTCAAAATAGTTAATTACTTGTAATTTAAATACTTAACAAAAAATAACATGGCAAATAAGAAGAATTTCATGACATGTGATGGTAATTATGCTGCTGCGCATGTTGCCTACATGTTCAGTGAAGTAGCTGCCATCTATCCAATCACTCCTTCTTCCAACATGGCAGAACATGTGGATGAGTGGTCGGCCAATGGCAGAAAGAACATTTTTGGGGAGACCGTTAAGGTTGCAGAGATGCAATCTGAAGCTGGTGCAGCTGGTGCAGTTCACGGATCCCTGCAGAGTGGAACCCTCACATCCACATTTACGGCATCACAGGGATTGTTGCTGATGATCCCAAACATGTACAAGATTTCCGGCGAACTGCTTCCCGGTGTATTTCATGTTTCAGCCCGGAGCCTTGCAGCTCAGGCTCTGTCCATTTTTGGAGACCACAGCGATGTAATGTCCACCCGTCAGACAGGTTTTGCCATGCTGGCAACCGGGTCTGTCCAGGAGGTACTGGATCTGGCATCTGTGGCTCACCTGACCTCTATCAAAACCAGGGTGCCTTTCCTTCATTTCTTTGATGGATTCCGTACCTCCCATGAGATTCAGAAGGCGGAAGCACCGGACCAGGACAAGCTGGCCAAGCTGGTGGATATGGATGCCTTAAAGGCGTTCAGAGATAATGCACTGAATCCGGAACACCCTGTAACACGGGGATTAGCTCAGAATCCTGATATTTACTTCCAAACCAGGGAGGCGATCAATAAATTTTATGAAGGCATTCCCGACGCTGTGGCTGCATACATGAAGGAGATCAGCAAACTGACCGGCCGTGAGTATAAGCCTTTTACCTATTATGGAGCTGAGGATGCGGAGAACATTGTCATCGCCATGGGTTCGGTTACCGAAACCCTGAAAGAGGTGGTTGATCACCTGAATGCCAAAGGTGAAAAGGCAGGTCTGCTAGTTGTACACCTTTACCGGCCTTTCTCGGCCAAATATTTCATGGATGTACTTCCCAAGTCTGTGAAGCGCATTGCAGTGCTGGACCGCACCAAGGAGCTTGGAGCCAACGGCGAGCCGCTCTACCTGGATGTGAAGGAACTCTTCTACGGGAAAGAGAATGCACCTGTTATAGTTGGAGGTCGTTACGGACTTTCCTCCAAGGATACCACCCCGGCCATGATGCTTTCCGTTTACGAGAACCTGAAAATGGCTGAACCCAAGAATGGATTCACCGTAGGTATCGTGGATGATGTAACTTTCACTTCCTTGCCACTGCTTCCTGAAATTTCACTGGGATCGGAAGGAACCTTTGAAGGGAAATTCTACGGGCTGGGTTCTGATGGTACCGTGGGTGCCAACAAGAACTCCATCATGATTATCGGCGAATCGACCGATAAGTATTGCCAGGCTTACTTCGCTTATGACTCCAAGAAGTCGGGCGGGATTACTACCTCTCACCTGAGGTTCGGTGACAATCCCATTCGTTCTCCCTACCTGGTGGGAACCCCCGATTTTGTAGCCTGTCACGTACCTGCCTACCTGGAGAAATATGACATGCTGAAGGGCCTGAAAGATGGCGGCACCTTCCTGCTCAACTCCATCTGGGATGAAGCAGATACCATCAAGCATCTGCCTAACCATATGAAGAGGTATATGGCGGAGCATCACATTAATTTTTATATCATCAACGCCACCAAGCTGGCCCAGAAGATCGGGCTGGGTAACCGCACCAATACCATCATGCAGTCGGCTTTCTTTAAGATTGCCGATATCATTCCCTACGACCAGGCTGTGAAAGAGATGCGGAAGTTCATCATCAAGAGTTTCGGCCGCAAGGGTGAAGAAGTGGTAAATATGAACTTTGCTGCCGTTGAAAAAGGCGGAGCCGTAACCAGGGTTGAGGTATCGGCCGATTGGGCTTCACTCAAGGATGAGGCTGTGAAGGATGAAAGAGTGGGTGTACCCGACTTTGTGAAGAATGTGGTTGAGCCCATTAATAATCTGGCCGGTGATGATCTTCCCGTAAGTGCATTTGCCGGTCGTGAAGATGGAACCTTCCCTGCAGGAACTTCACAATATGAGAAGCGCGGAATTGCGGTCAATGTTCCCGAATGGATCGGAGACAACTGTATTCAGTGTAACCAGTGTGCCTATGTATGTCCCCATGCTGCCATTCGTCCCTTCCTGATTGATGAGGAGGAGGCCAAAGCGCTGCCTGAAGGAACCAAGACCCTGAAAGCCAATGGCAAGGCATTTGCCGGATTGCAGTTTAAGATCCAGGTTTCTGTACTTGATTGCACCGGTTGCGGCAACTGTGCCGATGTATGTCCTTCCAAGACCAAGGCCTTGGAAATGAAGCCTCTGGAGACTCAGTTGGAAGAAGTTCCCCGCTGGGATCACCTGGTAAAAGAGATCTCTTACAAGGACACCCTGGTTGATAAGAAGCAGACCGTGAAAAACTCTCAGTTTGCACAACCCCTCTTCGAATTCTCAGGAGCATGTGCAGGTTGTGGAGAGACCCCGTATATCAAGCTGATTACCCAACTGTATGGTGACCAGATGATGGTGGCCAATGCTACCGGTTGTTCGTCCATTTATGGAGGCTCAGCCCCTTCAACTCCATATTGCGCCAATGCAGACGGTCAGGGACCTGCCTGGGCCAACTCACTCTTTGAGGACAATGCCGAGTATGGTTTTGGACTGGCTACCGGTGTAAATAAAAACCGAGATAGAATAAAGAATAAAATGGAAGCTGTCATGGACGAGGTGAAGCCTGCCACCAAAGAGGCTTTTGGTGAGTGGATTGCTTCCATGGCTGATATGGATGCCTCCAAGGCTGCTTCAGCAAAGTTGCTTGAAGTTCTGGAGAGTGAGACCCACGCTGTTGTGGAGGAAATCACCTATCTGAAGCAATACCTGGTGAAGAAGTCCGTATGGATCTTTGGAGGTGACGGATGGGCCTATGACATTGGCTATGGTGGACTGGACCATGTAATTGCTTCCGGTGAGGATGTGAATATCCTTGTGATGGATACTGAAGTATATTCCAATACTGGTGGACAGGCCTCCAAGGCAACCCCGGTGGGGGCTGTGGCCAAATTTGCCGCTTCCGGTAAGAAGATCCGCAAGAAGGACCTGGGTATGATGGCCATGACTTATGGCTATGTATATGTGGCACAGGTTTCCATGGGAGCCAGCCAGTCGCAATACCTGAAGGCTGTCAGGGAAGCTGAGGCTTATCCCGGACCATCCATAGTGATTGCCTATTCACCATGTATTAACCACGGATTGCGTTCAGGCATGGGTAAATCTCAGAGCCAGGCAAAATTTGCTGTGGAGAGTGGATACTGGCACCTCTATCGCTACAATCCGCAGCTGGAAGATGAAGGTAAGAACCCATTTATCCTGGACTCCAAAGAGCCCCAGTGGGATCAGTTCCAGTCCTTCCTGAAATCGGAAGTACGCTATACTTCCCTGCAGAAATCATTCCCTGAAGAAGCGGCCCAACTGTTCAAAGCTGCACAGACTAATGCCAAATGGCGTTATAACAGCTATGTGAGGATGGCCAGCCTTGATTTCGCGCCTACGTCGTAGTTCGAAAGCCAGAGAAATCAAGGTGAGCATATAGATAAAGAAAGCCGCCCGGGAAACCGGGCGGCTTTCTTTATATAGAAAAATTAAAATTTTAACTTTGCGTGCAAATTACAAGTTTTGAGCAGGATATTGGCCATCGATTATGGAACAAAGCGGACAGGCATTGCAGTTACCGATCCGGAACAGATCATAGCATCGCCCCTGGATACGGTTGCAACCCATAATTTAATGAGTTACCTGGAGGCCTATTTTGCCAGGGAAAATGTGGAGACCATCGTGGTAGGACAGCCCAGAAAGATGGACAATACCGAGTCTGAGTCCATGAAACAGATCAGGTTTTTTGTGGAGGCTTTTAAAAAACGCTTTTCTCAGATAGCGGTAAGATGGATGGATGAACGCTTTACATCCAAGCTGGCCATGGATGCACTGCTTGAAGGAGGGATGAAGAAGTCGGATCGGCGGGTGAAAGGAAATATTGATAAGGTGAGTGCTGCCCTGATCCTTCAATCCTTCCTTGAGAGAAAAAATAGATAAAATGGTTTTACCTGTATATGTATATGGAATGTCGGTCCTGCGGAAGGTGGCACCGGAAATTCCGGAGGATTTTGAGAATCTGGATCAGTTGATTGCAGATCTGTTTGATACAATGAGAGCCAGCGATGGAGTCGGGCTGGCTGCTCCCCAGGTGGGCAAATCACTGAGAATATTCGTAGTGGATACCAGCCCCATCAGCGAGGATAAGGAAGAACCGGAACTGAAAGAGTTTATAAAGGTTTTTATCAATCCTTATGTTCTGAAGGAATGGGGAGATCCCTGGTCCTTCGAGGAAGGTTGCCTGAGTTTGCCCAATATCCGCGAGGAGGTTAGCAGGCCCGGTAAGGTTCGAATCGAATACTTTGACGAAAACTGGAACCTGATGGAAGAAGAGTTTGACGGCATTCGTGCCAGGGTGGTCCAGCATGAATACGATCATCTGGAAGGGAAGCTTTTCGTAGACAAGATCAATCCAATCCGCCGCAAGCTCCTCTCACCGCGTTTAAATGCCATAAGCCGGGGTAAGGTGGATAAGGATTATAAGATCGTCTTTCCGAAAAAGTAAAAGGCTGCCTAAGCTAGGCTGAAATACTCGTCGGATTTCAGGATCATGTCAATGTACTGTGCACGTTTGTATACAAAGGGATCATTAATTGACGTGCTGCTGAGTTTGCCCTTAAATGCATCAATGTGCTCATACCCTTTGCGGTCCATCCACTCTTCCAGCTCTTTCAGCATTTCTGACGCATGTCCCACGCCATTATGGTAGAAGGTACTTACAGCCTGTACTGCCGACGCTCCGGCCAGGATCATTTTCACCATATCGATGCCTTCATAAATGCCGTTGTTTGCAGCCACACTGGCATTAATATTCCCATGGGTCAGTCCAATGTAGCGAATGGAAAGGCGGTGGTCGGAGTGAGTACTCAGGTTCCAGGGAGATACATGCCTTTCAGCCTCCACATCGATATCAGGCTCGAATAACCTGTTAAAAAGAATAAAGGCATCGGCACCTGCATCATCCAGGTCCTTGATGGTTTTTAATACATTGGTGTAGAAGGGGCTAAGCTTCACACTTACCGGGATTTTCACAGCTGACTTGACCGCTTTCAGAAACTCGATCTGCTGCAGGATGATGTCATGACCTGACTTGTCAAAATTCCGGGGCAGGGCAAAAAAGTTTAATTCCAGTCCGGCTGCTCCGGCTTCTTCAAGAAGGGTAGCATATTCAACCCAGGATTCTTTATAGATGGCATTCAGGCTGGCAAAAACGGGAATCGATAAGGCATCAATAACCTGTTTCAGCTTATAAATGTGTTCCTTGGGGCCCCCGTGCTCAATATTGGGAAACAGGTTGATCATTTCCGCATTTCGCTCATCATATGCTTCCATCTGAGTACTCAAATCATGATCTTCCAACTGGATTTGTTCTTCGAACAGGGAACGGTATACAAGGGCTGCGACACCTGCCTGTTCAGCTTCTTTTAGTTTGTCAATGCTGTTTACCAGATTGCTGGCACCCAGAATAAGGGGATTTTTCAGAGTGACCCCCATGAATTTTGTTGAAAGTGTTGCCATACGAATTTGATTATGGGTGTATATATGTTCTGGTATATAAAACTCTCATTTCGCTGAAAGGTTCAAAAAAAACGGGCTGGAATAGCAGATATTTTTTATGCGGCCACATAAATTACTTAAAGCCGGGTCCTTTTCCATGTTTGATCTGAGAAGAATTCCAATAGTCAGGGCACTCTTTCCATTTGCCGGAGGGTCATTGGCCGGATCCCGAATTCTCCATAGTGAGGGGATGCCTGATCTGGCCTTATGGAGTACGCAAGCCTGGATGTTATTTTTTGCGGCTTTATTGTGGATACTCCTGATTGCGGTTTTTCGTTGGATTGGCAGGAACCCGGGATACAGAGTGTACCTGTTTTCATTCTTTGCATTCACAATAATCTTTGTGTCGGGTTTATTAAGCAGCATAGTAAGCAGACCGGTTGATCCCGTATTGCCTTTGGACCAGAAGCTAATAATCCGCGGGGAGATTACGGAAGGCCCAAAACCCGGGAGAAGCAGCTGGAGCTATGGAATGAATGTCCGGATGGTGGCCTGCAGAGATTCTGTTTTCAAGGTCAGGACCCACCTCAAAGTCCATGTCAAAAGTTCTTCCATCCCTGAGAAGGGTTTGATGATGCCCGGGGCCGGGGAAACCTGGCAACTGTATGGACGTCTGGCACCCATCAGGAACAGCGGTAATCCGGGAGCGCCGGACTTCAGGGCGATTATGAGCAGGAAAAACTGCTGGTACAGGTTCTACCCAGATTCAAATGCAGATCAGGGCAGAGGGAGGGATTTTCCGGGCAGGAAGATTGACAGAGGCCGGAGCATCAGTGCGGCCCGCATAAGAAGGGCAGTATCCAGTCACTGGAAGGGGCATGAGCGTGAGATCTCCCTTTTAAAAGCGGTTTGTCTAGGTGATCGCTCCGATCTGACCGTTGATCTGAAACAGGCATATTCTCATGCAGGAGCCATGCATTTATTGGCGGTTTCCGGATTGCATATAGGCCTGATATGGTGGGTATTGTACAGATTTTTTTCATGGATGACCAGGATCTCAGGGAAAGAGCTTTACAGGTCTCTTACCATTATTATCCTGCTTTGGGCTTTTGCATTTGTAAGCGGCTTTTCTTCCTCGGTCTGTCGATCAGCGACCATGTTCACCCTTTTTACGGCAGGACGGTTAATGGACCAGCGCACACATGCCCTTAACGGAATCCTTGTATCCGCCTTTTTGCTGATCCTGATCCGTCCACAGTCGATGATGGATGTGGGATTTCAACTCTCCTATGCTGCCATTCTGGGCATTGCATGCTTATACCCGGTATTCAGGAGCATGTGCTCTTTTCAAAACAGAGTGCTTCGCCGGGTATGGGAAGCTACCCTTATCAGCCTCTCTGCCCAGCTTTCAACAGCTCCCCTGGTCATCTATTATTTTCACCAGATCCCTGTTTATTCTCTTGTCACCAGCCTGCTGACAGTTCCTTTGCTAAGTGTGTTGATAAGCATTTTTGTGATTTCAGTACCCTTTGCCACATCAGGAATATTCTGTGAATTTTTTAATGCCCTGCTGGTGAAACTGGCCTACCTTATGAATTTGTTGGTTGGTCTTATTGCATCCGTACCCGGGGCTGTAATCGGTGAAATGAAATTAAACACAATCAGCCTGTGTTTATGGATGGCTCTCCTGGTCGTGGGCATGATTATGCTCAATCACCGGTCTGTTTTACCAAGGTATCTGATGCTTATGCTGACCTCTGCGAGTTTATGCTGGGCTTCGGTGACCAGGTATCGCTGTTTGCATTCTTCAGAATTGATAATCAGTCATTTCAACAGAGCCAGTATGCTTACATTCAGGGAGGGAGCAAGGGTGGACCATTACTGTTGGTACAGGGACAGCGTCACTTCTGTATATATGAAGAAATATATAGCTGAGACCTGGAGCAGGCGGGACTTTCAATCCAGGACCATTGATCTTCACCAGGTACTTCATGAAGACGGTTCCATTACGGCCTGCCGCCAGGTGGCTCCCGGCATGTGGCTCCTGGGAAATGATCAGCGCAAAGGTTGGTTTGTTTCCGGCGCATCAGAACTGGAAATTAAAGGTATACAATTTTGCCAGCCTGAGCTTAACAGAATCCTCGCTTATGATTTTGTGCTATTATCGAAAAATCCTCCTGTCTGGCGTATTCCCGGGGATCTGCTGACCGGTTCCGGAGAGCTGATTCTTGATGGCTCAAATCAGATGTGGTACTCGGTTCAGCTTGAGCATTTTCGAACTGATAAGCTTTTAAACTTAGATGAATACATTACTGCCGAGCGTGGTGCCTATCTGAAAAGATGGTAAAAAAAGAGGCTTCCATTCGTACATTTGGACAATTATCTGTTATTTTGGTGTGTTGTTTTTTATTGTGATATGCGTATTGTAATAGCCGGTGCTGGCGAAGTTGGTACTCATCTGGCCAAAATGTTAAGTAGTGAGGAGCATGACCTGGTGGTGATCGACAATGATGGAGATCGCCTGAAGGCCGTGGGTGGTGCATTGGATGTGCTTACCATCGAAGGAAATGCAAACTCCATCGCTCAATTGAAGGAGGCTAAAATAAGTAAAGCCGATCTTTTTATTGGGGTCACCTACTCAGAAGCTGTAAATGTGAATGCTGCCATTCTCAGCAAGCGTCTGGGGGCAAAAAAAACCACAGCAAGGGTTGATAACCAGGAATACCTCCTGCCGGCCAACCGGGAGATTTTTGAGAATCTGGGTGTGGACTACATGATCTATCCTGAGAAAATTGCAGCCCGTGAGATTGTGGGACTTCTGGCTGAAACCGGGAGTACTGAGGTGGTTGAGTTCTCGGGAGGAAAGCTTCATATGTACGTGATCAGGCTGGACGAGGATGCTCCCATTATTAACAAAACATTAAGGGAATTAACTCCAGGCGATAATGGATTGAATTACAGGGCAGTAGCAATCACCAGGCGTGGCCAGACCATTGTTCCTGCAGGCGACGACAAGTTTGAGTCCGGTGACCTGGTCTATGTGATCAGCAGTAAGGCCGGCCTTAAGGAGCTGTATAAGTATTCGGGAAAAAAGCAGTTTGATGTTCGGGATATTATGATCCTGGGAGGTAGCCGCATCGGACGAAAAACAGCCGATGCCCTTGGGAAACTTCATTATGTGAAACTCATTGAAAAAAACAGGCAGAAGAGTTACGCCCTTTCTAATATTTTAAACAATACCCTGGTAATAAACGGCGATGGCACCGATATGGAGTTACTCCGGCAGGAAGGTCTGGAAAAGATGGATGCTTTTATTGCGGTTACGGGGAATTCAGAGACAAACATCCTTTCCTGTTTACTGGCCAAACAATTGGGTGTGAGGAGAACCATTGCTGAGGTGGAGAACATCGATTACATTCACCTGGCCGAGAATATAGGTGTGGATACTATTATTAACAAGAAGCTGATCACAGCAAGCAGGATCTTCCGCTTTACCATGTCTGAGGAAGTCTCCAGCATTAAATGTCTGACCGGAACCGAGGCAGAGGTCATGGAGTTTGTGGTGAAACCTGATGCTCTTGCAACAAAAGGTACCCTGGCTGAGGTAAAGTTTCCAAGAGAAGCCATAATTGGTGGAGTTATCAGGGGAAAGAATGCTTTTATCGCCCATGGTGATACCCGGATCAAACCTTATGACAGGGTGGTGGTGTTTGCACTGCCCGGTGTGATAGGTACCATTGGCAAGTTTTTCAATTAAACGAATCCATGCTTAACCTCCGGACCATCATTCGCATTTTTGGACTCATACTTGTCACTGAAGGAATCTTCATGTGGCTTTCCATTCCTGTGTCGCTGATTTACAGGGAGCATGATGTATTGCAGTTCCTCTTATCGGGAGCGATCACGTCCGGAATCGGAGCACTGGCCTACCTTCCATTCAGGAATTCGGAGCTGAGATTAGACAGAAGGGATGGTTATGTAATTGTTACAGGGGGATGGCTCCTGTTCTCTCTGTTCGGCACCCTGCCCTTCCTGCTTACCCGCTCTATACCTGGTTTTACAGATGCATTTTTTGAAACCATCAGCGGATTTACCACCACCGGAGCTTCCATCTTAAATGACATTGAAGCGCTTTCACACGGTGTACTGTTCTGGAGGAGCCTGACACAGTGGTTGGGCGGAATGGGCATCATCCTTCTCACATTGCTTCTCCTGCCTTTTCTCGGAATCGGAGGGATGCAGCTGTTTTCCGCGGAAGTACCCAGTCCCACACCTGATAAGCTCCATCCGCATGTGAAGGATACAGCCAAGCGCTTATGGTTGATATACCTTATATTCACCATCAGCGAAACCTTGCTGCTCTGGGCAGGGGAGATGGGCCTGTTTGATGCCATTTGTCACTCCCTGACCACCATGGCCACGGGGGGGTACTCCACAAAACAGGCCAGTATTGCCCATTGGAATTCTCCATATATACATTACATCATTACCCTGTTTATGTTCCTGGCCGGGACTAATTTCACACTTTCTTATTTTGCCATGCATGGAAAGTTCAAAAAGATATGGGAGAATGAAGAATTTCGATGGTATCTGGCCTTTATCGGGGGATTTGCCATTGTGATTTCAATCGGACTCTTCTACTCATCTGCAGGAGGCCTGGAGCCTGCTTTCAGGAATGCCATATTCCAGGTAGTATCCATTCTTACAACTACGGGTTTTGCCACAACTGATTACCTGACCTGGACACCCTGGCTGATTGTCCTGATTTTCATACTTATGTTTTTTGGTGGATCGGCCGGATCGACGGGGGGTGGCCCCAAGATTATGCGCATTGTAATCATACTTAAGAACAGCACCCAGGAGCTAAAACGAATGATCCATCCCAATGCAATCATTCCGGTAAGGCTTAACAAGATGGCAGTGGAAGAGTCGATTGTTACCAATGTGCTGGCTTTCATTGCATTTTACGTGATTATTGCGGTCATTTCCATGGCCATCATGTCGGTACTGGGCACCGACTTTGATACCTCGGTGGGTGCAGTTGCAGCTACCCTGGGTAACATCGGACCGGGCTTTGGTAAAGTCGGCCCTGCGCTAAACTATGCGGAGATCCATGTTGCAGGAAAGTGGTATCTCTCCTTCCTGATGCTGGTGGGCAGGCTTGAGCTATTTACAGTGCTGGTGCTATTTTCGCCAATGTTCTGGCGCAGATGATTCCACTTCCCCCAGGCCCTCGCGAATCACTTCGGGTTCATCCCCGCTGCAATCAAGAACAGTGGAAGGCACAATTCCTCCATAGCCCCCGTCAATCACCACATCCACCAGGTCGCGGTACTCCTCAAAGATCAGCTCCGGATCGGTAGGGTACTCGAGGATCCTGTCATCCTTTTTCAGGGAGGTGGTAAGTATGGGGTGTCCCAGTTGCCGGATAATCTCCAGGATGATGTTGTTATCAGGAATCCTGATCCCCACAGTCTTACGCTTTTGTTTGATGGATTTCGGTACCTGGTTGCTGGCATTGAGAATGAAAGTATAGGGTCCCGGCAGATAAGACTTCATTAATTTAAATGTCCTGTTATCCACATGCCTGGCAAAATCTGAAAGGTGACTGAGGTCTGAACAGAGAAATGAGAACCTGGCCTTCTCCGGTTTGATCCCCTTGATCCTGGCCACCCGTTCCACAGCCCTGGCCTTGGTAATATCACAACCCATGCCATAGACCGTATCGGTGGGGTAAATGATCACACCTCCATACTTCAGCAGCTCAACAATTTTATCGATCAGCCTGGGATCCGGATTCTGTTCATAGAGTTTCAGCAGCATATTGTCCCGATAAATCGCGTAAAATTAGCATAATTGCTTAACAAATGGAGTTTGTTTCGTAAATTGAAGTTATGCAGCTTCCCACCATTCATACCGAATACTTCTCGCTGCGCCCATGGCATTCCGACGATGCCATGTCTCTAATCAGGCATGCCAACAATCCGAATATCGCCATCAATCTCCGGGATGGTTTCCCCTATCCGTATACCCTGCCCGATGCGCGAAGGTGGCTGAAACTGGTAGGAGAGAATACGGATGACATCATCCTGGCCATCGAGGTGGACGGAGAGGCAGCCGGAGGTATCGGGCTGCATGGCCTTAAGGATGTATACCGTTACAATGGGGAGATCGGTTACTGGCTTTCTGAACAACACTGGGACAAGGGGATCATGTCCCATGCTGTTGGTCTGATGGTGGAGTATGCATTTGTACAGACTCACTGGCTGAGACTGTTTGCATGCATTTATGAGCACAACCACTCCTCCATGAGGGTACTGGAAAAAAACGGTTTTAAACTGGAAGCCATTCACCGGCGGACAGTAATGAAAGAAGGCAAACTCCTTGATGAGCATCTGTATGCAATTCTGAAAGAGAACTGGAGTAGTCGTTAGTCGGTAGTTGTAAGTCGGTAGTCGTCACGAGTCACCATTGTCAAGGGGCGCAGCCCCACTGTCGTTTTCTTCGTCCTCCTCTTCATCATCCAGGGAGGAGCGTTCGGGCTCGGGGCCTTCATCCCTGTAAACAAATGCCAGGACCACTCCAGCAACCACCCCGGTGATATGGGCCTCGAAAGAAACCTTAAAGTCAAAGGGCAACAATCCCCATACCATGCTCCCGTACCAGAAAACAACCAGCAGCGAGATGGCCATCAGGCTTCTTACCTTTCGGATCACGCCGCTGAGAAACAGAAAGGCAGCCAGTCCGTAGATCAAACCCGATGCTCCGATGTGATAGGCCTGCCGGCCTATGCCCCAGAGCAATATACCGCCAATGAAGTAGATCAGGAACCAGATTTTATAAGCAATGTCCCTGTAGAAATAAAATAGTGCCAGGCTCAGAAGCAGTACGGGCATAGAGTTATCAATCAGGTGCTTCCAATCTCCATGGATCAGGGGGGAGAGAAGTATGCCTTTTAATCCCATGAATTTTCTTGGATAGATTCCGGCTTCCACGAAAGAAACTTCCATGGAAAATTCGTAAAATTTTACAGCCCAGAGCAATAAGAGAAAGACACCGGGGAATACCAGGCTGTAAATAAATCTCTTTCTCTCTTCCTGCATCTAACAAAGTTATGTTTTTTCCGATTGTGCTACCTTTACCTTACAAAAGCTAGTATTATGACAGAAATTCTGCTGGGCATCCTCATTCTCCTGGCCATCGTTAATGTGATCATCGCCCTGATGAAGAAAGTGTCGGTGGATATCAAGCCACAAATGAAAGAGGTGGAATCTTCCATTCTCAGGTTTGAAACTACCCTGGAAAAGACAGAGAAATCCATCAAAGAAGAGTTCCGGATAAACCGTAAGGAGAACAATGATACTGCCCTGGCAAACAGGGAGGAGCTTAGCAGGTCTTTGAAGTCCTTTGAGGACACGTTTTCAGCAAATATTAAGGAGCTGAATGAGCTGATCAGGCAGAAGTTCGGTGATTTCAACAAACAGCAGCAGGATAACAACAAGCTGGCTGCCGATCACATCAAGGAGATTGAAAAGACCATAGAGAAGCATCTGAAACTCATACAGGAAGATAACAGCAAACAGCTGGGTGAAATGAGGAAGACGGTGGATGAAAAGCTCCAATCGACCCTGGAAAAGCGGTTGGGCGAATCGTTTAAGCAGGTGAGTGACAGGCTGGAACAGGTGCATAAGGGCCTTGGGGAGATGCAGAATATTGCTTCCGGTGTGGGTGATTTGAAGAAGGTTTTAGCCAATGTAAAGACCAGGGGAGTGCTGGGTGAGTACCAGCTGGGAAATATCCTGGAGCAGATCTTAACACCCGATCAGTACAGTAAAAACGTGGCCACAAAAAAGGGCAGTCAGACCCATGTGGAATATGCCATCAAACTTCCCGGGAAAAGCACGGATGAAGAGGTATGGATGCCTGTGGATTCTAAATTCCCCATTGAACCCTATGAAGGATTGCTGGAGGCTTATGAAGCCGGCTTACCCGAGAAAATAGAGTTGGCTCAGAAACAGCTGATCAGGGCTGTGGAGGGTTTTGCCAAAGACATCAGTGAGAAATACATAGACCCGCCGCATACGACTGACTTTGGCATTATGTTTCTTCCGGTGGAAAGCCTTTACGCAGAAGTGTTAAGGCATCCGGGTTTGTTTGAAACACTGCAGCGGAATTATAAAATTACGGTGACCGGTCCCACCACCTTATCCGCCCTTCTGAACAGCCTGCAGATGGGATTCAGAACACTGGCAGTTCAAAAGCGAAGCAGCGAAGTATGGAAGGTTCTGGGGGCAGTGAAAACAGAATTCGGGAAATTTTCAGAACAGCTGAATAAGGTGCAGAAGCAGCTCAATACGGCCTCTGGTTCGCTGGAAACCCTGAGGAGCACCAGGACTAATCAAATCGAGAGAAAGCTCAAAAATGTGGAAACCCTGGATGCCCACGATGCAAATGAGGTGCTTGAGTTGCCGGAAGAAGGAGGGGAGGATGAGCTAAATGAGGAATAAAATGTTATTTTTCATATCTTTTGTCTTGGTGAATTGATTTAATCTCTATATTTGACGTGTGTTTTAGAACTATGTTGAATAACATTCTATATAACGTTCTCGTGGTGCAGGTGCTGGTGCTTTTCCCAGGATCCGACTGAGAGTGGTATATAAGAAATAAAAAATATATAAGGCCATTCTCAGGACAGAGGATGGCTTTTTTAGTATATAGAATAAACACTTAGGAATGATGAAGATACAATACCGAAGCCATACTAGTACCATGGGCAGAAGAATGGCAGGTGCCAGGAGCCTATGGCGTGCCAATGGAATGAAAGAGGACCAGTTTGGGAAACCGGTTTTTGGTATTGCTAATTCTTTTACACAGTTCGTTCCCGGACATACCCACCTGCATCACATCGGGCAGGAGGTAAAACAGATCTTCGAAGAGGCAGGTTATTTTGCAGCCGAATTTAATACCATTGCCATTGATGACGGGATTGCCATGGGACACGACGGGATGCTTTATTCCCTGCCTTCCAGGGACCTGATTGCAGACAGCATTGAGTATATGGCCAATGCACATAAGGTGGATGCCCTTTTCTGCATCTCAAATTGTGATAAGATTACTCCCGGCATGCTGATGGCTGCCATGCGTCTGAATATCCCGGTGATTTTTGTATCGGGCGGACCCATGGAAGCAGGCAGGGATGGAGATGATGCCTACGACCTGATCGATTCCATGGTAATGGCCGCAGATCCTGCAGTAAGCGATGATAAACTGGCCCGAATAGAAAAAATTGCCTGCCCCACCTGCGGATCCTGTTCCGGTATGTTTACTGCCAATTCAATGAATTGCCTGAATGAGGCCATTGGCCTGGCGCTTCCAGGCAACGGAACGGTAGTGGCCACACATGTGGAGCGAAAGAACCTGTTTTATAAAGCAGCCCATCAGCTCATTGAGAATACAAGGTCTTATTACGGGGAAGGGGATGAGCGGGTACTGCCCAGGAACATAGCTACTTTTGATGCATTTGAGAATGCCATGACCCTGGATATTGCCATGGGAGGATCCACAAATACGGTTCTTCATCTGCTGGCCATTGCACATGAAGCAGAAGTTGATTTTACCATGGCAGATATCAACAGGCTTTCAAAGATTACACCCGTTTTATGTAAGGTTGCTCCCAGTTCAAACTATCATGTGGAGGATGTGAACCGTGCCGGAGGGATCATGGCAATTATGTCGGAACTGGAGCGGGCAGACCTGATCCATGGGGCTGTATCCAGGGTGGATGGGCAAACTCTCCGGGAAGCCATAGAATGTTCCGATCTGATAAATAAGGCCCGGTGTGACCGCTTTGAGGAAGTGTATTCCGCAGCCCCCGGTGGAGGCATCAACCTCACCATGGGATCGCAGGATGCCAGGTATGAGGAATTTGACCTGGACAGGGAGACCGGGTGCATCCGGAGCATTGAAAATGCATACAGCCAGGATGGCGGTCTGGCTGTTCTGACCGGCAATATAGCCCTGGAGGGCTGCATTGTAAAAACCGCCGGAGTTTCTGACAAGGTGCTTCAGTTTGAGGGGCCGGCAAAGGTGTACGATTCACAGGATGATGCCTGTGATGCCATCCTTGAAGGAAAAGTAGTGGCAGGGGATGTGGTTGTGATACGTTACGAAGGCCCCAGGGGAGGTCCCGGAATGCAGGAGATGCTTTATCCAACCTCCTATATTAAGTCAAGACACCTGGGTGATCAGTGTGCACTGATCACAGACGGTCGTTTTTCAGGAGGTACTTCAGGCCTTTCCATCGGACACATATCCCCTGAAGCAGCAGATGGAGGTGCCATCGGATTGATCAGGGATGGAGATCGGATCAGGATCGATATTGCTGCCCGAAGCATGGATGTGTTGCTGGGTGATGAAGAGCTTGAAAAGAGGAGAAAAGAAGAGGACATGAAGGAGAATGCATGGAAACCAGACAGGGAAAGGAATATCTCTAAAGCTCTGAAAGCTTATGCCAGCATGGTTTCTTCTGCTGACAGGGGAGCTGTTAGGATAGTTGAATAAGGAAATAGTAGTGATCGTTATAAAACAACAAGACTAAACAAATACTTAATTAGTATGGAAACACAAACTGAGAAGAAGGCTGCAGGGAAGCCGGCAGCCAGTCAGAAAATGACCGGGGCGGAGGCGCTTATCAGGTCGTTGCTGGAAGAGGGTGTGGATACCGTATTCGGGTATATTGGCGGAGCCATCATGCCTGTATACGATGCGCTGTATACGTACGAAGACAGACTAAAGCATGTGATGGTGCGGCACGAACAGGGAGCCATCCATGCAGCTGAGGGCTATGCCAGAATATCAAGGAAGCCGGGTGTATGTTTTACCACTTCGGGACCCGGTGCGACCAACCTGGTAACCGGATTGGCCAATGCCATGCTCGACTCTGTCCCGCTTGTTTGCATTACCGGACAGGTGGGAGCCCCTGCACTTGGAACAGATGCGTTCCAGGAGACCGATATGGTGAGTGTTTCCATGGCAGTGACAAAATGGAACTACCAGATCACCAGTGCTGATGAGATCGTTGATGTGATGGCCAAGGCATTTTTCTATGCCAATTCAGGGCGGCCAGGACCGGTGCTGATCGATATTGCTAAGAATGCCCAGGTCGGGGAGGTGGAGTTTAACTATAAGAAACGGACATACGTGAGGAGTTACCTGCCAAATCCAAAACCGGACCCTGAGAGTATTAAGGCGGCAGCAGGGCTGATCAATGGTGCGGAGCGTCCTTTTATTCTTTGTGGACATGGAGTAACCATTGCAAGGGCCGAGAAGGAGTTTAGGGAGTTGGTTGAAAAAGCTGAGATTCCTGTGGGACATACCCTGAATGGTTTATCCGCCTTCCCGGAAGATCATCTCCTTTCCGTGGGAATGCTGGGTATGCATGGCAACTATGCACCCAACATTAATACCAACCAATGTGATGTACTGATCGCTGTAGGGATGCGATTCGATGACCGGGTAACAGGCACCGTGAGCTCTTACGCCAAACAGGCCAAGGTGATTCATATTGAGATCGATCCTTCCGAGATTGACAAGATTGTAAAGACCGATGTGGCCATCAACGCCGATGCCAAACAGGCACTCCGGCTATTGCTGCCGAAGATTAAGCCTGCTGAGCACAGTGAATGGCTCAACTCGTTTAAGGAATTTGAGAAGGTGGAGAAAGAGAAAGTGATTAACAAGGATTGCTTTTCGAATGATCCCAAGATGCATATGGGAGAAGTGATCCATCATTTATCTGAGAAGACTGACGGGAGGGCCATCGTGGTCACTGATGTGGGCCAGCAACAGATGGCAGCGGCCAGATATTACAAGCACAAGGAGCCCAACTCCTGGGTTTCTTCGGGCGGACTGGGAACCATGGGTTTCGGGGTGCCGGCTGCCATGGGTGTAGCCTTTACCAATCCCGATCGTCCACTGGTCTCCATATCGGGCGATGGCGGCTTCCAGATGACCATCCAGGAGCTGGGAACCATTGCCCAGTACAAGCTGCCGGTCAAAATGATCCTGCTGAACAACCAGTACCTGGGTATGGTACGGCAGTGGCAGGAGTTGTTTAATGACCGCCGTTATGCCAGCACAGGACTTACCAATCCCGATTTTATCAAAATTGCCGAAGGCTTTGGTGTTCCGGGCAGGAAGATCAACACACGGGAGGATTTGGACCAGGCACTGGATGAATTACTGACCAAAGAGGGTCCCTGCCTTCTTGAAATTGAGGTCCAGCAAGAGGGAAATATCTTTCCCATGATTACCCCGGGTACATCAGTTTCAGATATCCGTTTGGATTAATAATAAAAAGAAGAAAGAGATGAAAAAGGAATATACCATATCGGTTTTCAGCGAGCACAAGGTGGGCCTTTTGCACAGGATCACAGTGATCTTTTCCCGCAGGAAAATTAATATTGAAAGCTTAAATACTTCTGAATCGGAGGTGAGGGGGATCTACCGCTTCACCATTGTGATACATGCCACCGAGGACATGGCTAAGACGGTTGCCAAGCAGATCGAGAAACAGATCGGAATCCTGAAGGCATTTTACCATACACTGGATGAGATTGTATACCAGGAAATCGCATTGTACAAAGTACCTACCACTTCATTTGCCAATGGTGATGAGGTGGAGACCCTGATCCGGAAGCATAATGCAAGGATTCTTACCATTGAACCGGAATACATTGTCGTCGAGAAAACCGGTCACAAAGAGGAGACCAAAGAGCTCTTCAGAGAGCTGGAATCGTATGGTGTGCTCCAGTTTGCAAGATCGGGTCGGATTGCCCTTACCAAGCAGATTAAAGAGATATCGGCCTACCTGAAGGATATTGACACACATCACAAGGAGACGGCCAATGATGTAGTAACATACTGAAGTGGCAAGTAAAGGTTAAATAGATAATAGTAAATTTGATAAAAACAGAAAATGGCAAAATTGAATTTTGGCGGCGTTGAAGAAAATGTCGTAACAAGGGAAGAATTTCCTCTTGCAAAAGCACAGGAAGTGCTTAAGGATGAAGTGATCGCAATTATTGGATATGGAGTCCAGGGACCTGCGCAGGCACTCAACCTTAAAGATAATGGCATCCATGTAATCATTGGTCAGGCACCCGAATTTAAGGAAGACTGGGACCGGGCTGTGAAAGATGGCTTTGTGCCGGGCGAAACCCTTTTTCCCATTGAGGAAGCTGCAGAAAAAGCTACTGTGATCCAGTACCTGGTTTCTGATGCAGCCCAGCGGGCTGTATGGCCCAAACTTAAGCCTTGCTTAAAAGAGGGAGATGCACTCTATTTCTCACATGGGTTTTCAGTT
Source organism: Bacteroidota bacterium (assembly GCA_039714915.1). Taxonomy (GTDB): domain Bacteria; phylum Bacteroidota; class Bacteroidia; order Bacteroidales. The sequence goes on along the minus strand of JBDLIM010000005.1, from coordinate 30,649 downwards.
ACTTACAAAGAGCAAACCGGAGTAATACCACCCGCAAATGTGGATGTGATCCTGGTGGCTCCTAAAGGATCCGGAACCAGTGTCAGGCGCAACTTCCTGGCTGGAACGGGCATTAATTCAAGCTTTGCAGTCTTCCAGGACTACACGGGGAATGCAGAGGAACGCACTTTGGCCCTGGGAATCGGGATTGGTTCAGGATATCTTTTCAAGACTACCTTTGAGGATGAGGTATACAGCGATCTTACCGGTGAACGTGGTGTACTGATGGGTGCACTGGCCGGAATCATGGAAGCTCAGTATGATGTGCTTCGTGAGAACGGACATAGCCCTTCCGAAGCTTTTAATGAAACAGTGGAGGAATTAACCCAGAGCCTGATTCGCCTGGTGGATGAAAACGGGATGGACTGGATGTATGCGAACTGCAGTGCCACTGCTCAGCGCGGAGCCCTTGACTGGAAACCGAAATTCAGGGAAGCCACCCTGCCGGTATTCAAGGATCTCTACGCTCGGGTGAAATCGGGAGAGGAAGCGCAATGGGTGCTTGATAAAACAGGAGGAGCGGACTATAAGAAATATCTGGCCGCCGAATTAAAAGAGCTTCGCGAGTCGGAGATGTGGCAGGCAGGTGTGCAGGTGAGAAGCCTTAGACCAAATAAGTAGTCGATAGTCGATAGTCGAAAGTCATCATGAGCGGTTCTGTGGATGTCTCATAACACGAGATATTGGCAGAACCGCTTTTTCTTCTTAAATTTGTGCCCCGGGCAAGTCTTATACGACCAGCTCCTGCTGAATTCCCCCAGGACCGGAAGGTAGCAAGGGTAAGCGGTTGTAGCGGTGCGATATAAGTAGCTTGCCCTTTTTTTTGGAACAAACTACTAACTTCATAATACGCTTATCATGGAAGAAAAAACAAAAGCTCCTTTCTGGAAACCGGCACTTATCTACGGTGCAATTGTTGGATTCGTTGGGATTCTTGTTGGCGTGATCTTTTATGTTATGGATCTCACTGTGGAGAGTTGGGCTCCTTGGGTAAGTCTGCTTGTTAGCCTGGTGATCCTGATCTATTGCCTTCTTATGTATAGAAAAGAATACCTGGGCGGCTATGCCACTTTTGGCCAGATGTGGAAAATGATCCTGGTCGTGGGCGTAATTGCCACCATTATTACAAGCATATACAGTTACATAATGATGGGTGTGATAGATCCTGAATTAATTGATAAATTAAAGCTTGCCCAGGAACAAAGGCTCCTGAATAATCCAAGGATACCGGAAGGAGCTATGGATGCTGCCCTGGAAAGGTTAGACAAGAGCATGACTCTTGGCCGCATGACTATCATGGCCCTTGTTTTTAGTCCGGTGATGTTTGCAATTATTGGACTGGTAATAGCTGCATTTGTAAAAAAGGATAATCCTGCAGATAAAATAGCTTAAGCATCAACCAGGCTGATGGATGTATCGATTGTAGTTCCCCTGTTTAACGAGGAGGAGTCGCTTCCCGAATTATGTGACTGGATCAAGCGCGTGCTGACTTCCAATAAGCTCACCTATGAGCTGATCCTGGTGGATGATGGCAGCAACGATGGTTCCTGGGAACAGATCGAAACATTAAAAAATACCTATCCACAGATACAGGGGATAAAATTCAGAAGGAATTACGGAAAATCGGCTGCTCTCCACACCGGATTCGGAGTTGCTAAAGGGGAAGTGGTCTTTACCATGGATGCTGATTTGCAGGACAGCCCTGAGGAGATTCCTGAAATGCGCAGGATGATCGTGGAGGAAGGGTTTGATGTAGTGAGTGGCTGGAAAAAGAAAAGATACGATCCCTTTTTTTCAAAGCGTATTCCCACCAAGTTGTTTAACTGGGCAGCCCGGAAAGTGAGCGGGATCCGTTTGCATGACTTTAATTGCGGATTGAAGGCTTACAGGCACGAGGTGGTAATGAGTGTGGAAGTTTACGGAGATATGCACAGGTACATTCCCGTGCTGGCCAAAAGTGCAGGTTTCCCCCGGATCGGGGAGAAGGTGGTTCAGCACCAGGAGCGTAAATACGGGGTGACCAAGTTTGGGATGGACCGCTTTATGAAAGGCTTTCTGGATCTGCTGACAGTTTCCTTTCTCACCAGGTTCGGCAAGAAGCCCATGCACCTGTTTGGCTTCCTGGGATCCTTTATGTTCCTGGTAGGTCTGGGCATAGCACTCTATATGGGAATCGATAAATTACTTGCATTGATTAAGAAAGTCCCGCAGGGACTGATTGCCGACAGTGCATTTTTTTATATCGGACTCACAAGCATGATCATGGGAACCTTACTTTTCATAGGAGGATTCCTTGGAGAACTGATCTCCCGCAGTGCAGTTGAACGGAATAATTACGAGATAGAAAAGAAAGTATAGATTTAATCAATTACGTTGAGGAGATGAAGATTCATTTAATTTCAGGAGCCTGTGGATTTGTGGGGAGGAACATGGTCAGGCGTTTATACAACACCACGGAGGATAAGTTGTTTATTGTGGACGACCTTTCCATTGGTACCCACCCTTCGACCTGGATGGAGTATTCGGGTACCCGGATGATCGGGGATGTGGAAGTGCTCGGGGAGGATGAGCGGATCTATTTCTGGAAGGGCGATTTCAGGGATCTGCTGTTCAGGTTCAGAATGAATCCAAGGCACATCCAGGATACCTACGGACTGGAATTTGAAAGATTTACCGATGTGTTTCATTTTGCCGCCATTGTGGGTGGCCGCTTGAAAATTGAGGGCGATCCCATGGCTGTGGCCCTGGACCTCTCCATTGATGCAGAGTTTTTCTACTGGGCCTGCCAACATAAGCCGGAGCGTGTCTTATATCCCAGTTCAAGTGCTGCTTACCCCATCAGTCTCCAGTCACCCACCGGTGCCATTGCACTGAGTGAACCGGACATTGATTTCACCAAGAATCTTGGTGTGCCTGATATGACCTATGGATGGTCCAAGCTGACCGGTGAATTCCTTGCACAGATTGCAGCCAGGCATTACGGGATTTCGGTGGTTTGCATCCGGCCTTTTTCCGGATACGGGGAAGACCAGAATCTGACCTATCCGGTTCCTGCCATTGCAGCCAGGGCTGCACATAAGGAGAATCCATTCGAAGTCTGGGGCAGCGGAAAGCAGGGAAGAGATTTTGTACATATCGATGATGTGCTGGACCTGATCTTCATTCTTATGGAACAGGTATCGGATGGAAGTGCCTATAACATCGGTTCCGGAAAACTTACCTCCTTCCTGGACCTGATCGGGGTGTTCACAAAAATCGCAGGATATTCGCCGGAAATCAAGCCCCTGCTGGATAAGCCTGTGGGTGTTCATTCCAGGTACTGCGACATGTCACTGGTTGAGGAGAAATTTGACTGGAAGCCAAAAATCTCTTTGGAAGAGGGCATGAGAAGGGTGTATGAAGCAGCACTGAAGCAGATCTAAGATCTTTCCGGAATGAAAAAAATCGTTGTTTTTGGTCCGGGTCCTCAGTTTAAGGGGGGAATAGCTAATTACAATACTTCCCTGGCCAGGGCACTTGACCGTCATAATGATGTGGAGGTGCATATTGTATCATGGACCCAGCAGTATCCTGCCATTATTCCCCGTGACTTTATCGATCGCAAGAGCAAGGCAGACCAGCTGGCCGGGACAAGGATCAAGGTACATTACCTCCTGAACTACAATCGTCCGGGTACCTGGCAAAAGACTGTAAAGCTGATTCGAAGCCTGGAACCTGAACGGGTCATTTTCCAATGGGCCATAGCCATACAGGGTATTCCCCTTCGTTATGTGGCCAGGAAATTACAGAAAGCAGGGATCAGGCTCTTTTTTGACCTTCATTTTGTAGTGCAAAAGGAGAACAGCAGCCTGGACCGCATCATCACTAAGCGATGCCTGAGATTTTGTGAGGGCTACATTACCCATTCCCTGAAAACCTTCCATGAGCTAAAGGAACTGATACCTGACCGGGATTATAAGCTGTGGCAGACCGGCGATCCTGTTCCCGGTGAGAATTCCACTGATCAGGGAAAGGGTGTTAGGGTGCTGAAATTATACCATCCGGTTTATGACATGTTTAAGAAGGATGCCTCTTTTGATGTGGATGCTTTCAAGGCCTCCCTGGGACTGAAAAAGCATGTCTTCCTCTTTTTTGGATTTATCAGGAAATACAAGGGTCTGCATAATGTCATTGAAGCCTTTAAGAAGGTTAGCGATGTACGAGACGATGTTTCTCTCCTCATTGTGGGTGAGTTATTCTGGAATACCCTGGATTCCAAGAAGTTCAGCACACGTCTGAAAAATACCCTTTTTGGTATGGCAAAAAAGATCTTTCTCAGCAAGAAGGATGATGAACGGAATTACAGGCCGCTGGACTTAATTGAGAAATATGGTTTGCAGGAAAAGGTGGTGGCCATTACAGAATTCGTACCCAACGAGGATGTACATACCTATTTTCAGTCCAGCGATTCCATTACCCTGTTTTATTCGGCAGCGACTCCATCCGGTGTGGAATCAATGTCTTACAATTTTGGGCTCCCCATTCTGGCTGCAGGTGTGGGCCACTTCAAAGAAACTGTTAAACACGGATACAACGGCTACCTGGCCGAACCCGGGAATCCATCATCTATGGCAGAGGTAATGCTGCTATCCATCGAAAAACCCATTCCGGCCGGGAACGTCTATGCTACATCGGCAGAAATGAGTTGGGATAATTACGCATCAGCTATCCTGTCCGGGTAAGTGTTTGTCTATCCAGTGAATGATCTCCTCCGGTTTATCAGGAGAGAACCACCTGTACCGGTCCTCCTTACGGAACCAGGTGAGTTGTTTGCGGGCAAATTTACGGGTATGTCGTTTGATCAGATCCACAGCCTCCTCAAGCGATACTTCGCCGTCCAGGTATTTGAAGAGCTCCCTGTAGCCAACAGTTTTAAGTGCAGTGTACCCCCTCAGGTGCTGTATGCGCTTAACTTCTTCAAGCAGTCCGGCTTCCATCATTTGTTCCACTCTCTGGTTGATGCGGTCATATAGCACTTCACGTTCCATATCCAGGGCAATCCGGATGATCCCGAAAGGGCGTTCCTTTATGGAGTCGGATAAAAAACTGGAATAGGGCTTCCCGGTCTGGAGTGAAATTTCCAGCGCTTTCAGTACCCTCATATGGTTTTTCAGATCCACCTTCTCATAGGAAACCGGATCCAGTTCCTTCAGTTCGCCGGTTAAGACTTCCAGGCCTTCCTCTTCAAAGCGCTTCAGCAGTTGCTTTCTTAAGCGGGGATCTGTGCCTGGAAGTTCGTCAATGCCCTCACAAACTGCATCGATGTACATGCCTGATCCCCCTACCATAAGTACCAGCTGCTTCCTCGTAAAGAGTTCCTGAAGACAATCCAGGACCTGGTGCTCAAACATGCTGGCATTGTAAGTATTTTCCAGTGAAATGGTCTGGACGAAATGGTGTTTCACAGCCTTTAACTCTTCCGGGGAGGGAACGGCAGTTCCGATGGAGGTCTCCCTGTAGACCTGTCGGGAGTCGGCCGAAATGATTTCCGTTCCAAAATGTCTGGCAATCTCAATGCCACAGGCTGTTTTTCCTACTGCGGTTGGCCCGCCTAACACCACCAGGGTTCCGTTCATCTTAAAAATCCTCCGGCATGCCGGTGTTAAACAGGTCCGGATCCAGATCATCCAGCCGCAGATCGTCCTGCTCATCTTCTTCCATATCTGCATCAGGCATTGATTCCGGCTCATCCACGAGAAGATCCATAGCCAGCTGAGGGGGAGGATCTCCGGCACCCTGTCCGATGAAAGGAGTTTCCTTGGGGGAGGTCTGGTCTGTGGTTTCAATCAGTTCCAGAAAAAAAGCCCGCTCCGCAAAAAAGTCAAAGACATAGATCATCCGCTGGTTAATCTCCGTAAGGTATTCCTCCAGGGTTACCTGGTCCATGGTGGTGGTACCGAGATTGGGATCCTGCATCATATCAATCAGGGTAATTTCCTTTTGTTTCTCCCACATCTCATTGGTAATGAAGAAGGAGGCAAGCTGGTTGGCGTCGTAACCCAGGTTCTCCTGCAGGGTTTGATGCAGTTCAAGAAAAGTATCCGAGCCTTCGGCTATCACATCGCGATAGAAATTCTGGTCCTCATCGCTAACGACCCTGAAAAGATATATCATATTTCTTCTTTTAAGAAGCTGATTGTATCCACTCCGTCAGCATAGTCCCATGGCATGGGCTCCTGTGTGGTTCCGGGCTGCAATGCTCCTTCTATATCAGGGTGCAGGGAAACAACACACTGGATCTCTTCGCTATGGATTCTTAGCTGTTCTTGTACCCACCCAATTTCCGAATATCTTTCATAAAATACAACACCTACCGGACTGGCAATGGAATGATCCTCCTTAAGAAGCAGGACTTCGTTATCCAGAAGGGGGACCTGGTTCATGAGGTACATGGTGCGGTAGTATGCCAGATTGTTACTGTACTTATGATGCTGACAAAGCGGATGGTAGCTGTCCAGAACCCCGAGCAATACCTTCAGGTCATAATCCTGGGGGATGAATATTTTTGTCACGTTTCTGCACCCCATGCCAAAGTAGGAGAAAATATCATCTCCGATTCCTGCCAGGTCGTCTTTCGTTTCTTTCCCGGTGAGCACTGCAATCCCGTTCCGGTTCTTTCTGATGATATGCGGCATATCCCTGAAGTAGTATTCGAAGTAACGTGCACTGTTGTCACTGCCTGTGGCTATGACCGCATTCATGCCCTTGAGTTTCTCAGGATTGAATTCAATCCTCCCGCCCATGGCAGGATCGATGGAGCCAAGCAGTTCGGCCACTTTTTGTATTAGCCGCTCGTCTTTTGAGGAAGGCTTGGCCAGTACCTTATGGCCGGCAGCCAGTACACACAGCAGGTCATGAAATCCTACCAGGGGAATGTTCCCGGCCAGAACCAGTCCGATGGTCTTCATGCTTTCCTGTGGCTTCCCTGAAATTCCGTTCTCATGACACCACCTGTGAAGCACCTCCTCTGTTAACATCATTGAAATTCCAAGGAGGGCCCTTTGAATGGACTCCGGGGTAAACCAGGGATTATAAATATGCTCCGTCTCCAGGAGAGAGGAGAATTCATCGAAATACTCCCTGTTCAGCTCATCCATTCCCGGGGCACTGCTCCTGGTTCCCTCTGGAAATTGAGCAAGAAATTCACCCAGTCTGGTGAATGTGCTGATGAAGGGGTATTTTTTCTGCAAGCTCTTAATTGTTTTCCTGCTTGATCAGGTTTAAGGCTGAACCCGCCCTGAACCATTTGATCTGGTTTTCATTCAATGTATGATTTGCCTTAAATGAATCGGAACTTCCGTCGGCATGGTGCAGAATAATATCCAGCGCCTTGCCCGGTTTCAGTTCTTTCAGACCTGCCACATCAACCACATCATCCTCCCGGATCAGCTGATAATCATTCTTATCGGCAAAGGTTAAACCCAGCATGCCCTGCTTTTTCAGATTGGTTTCATGGATCCTGGCAAATGATTTTACCAGTACCACCCTTACACCCAAATGCCGGGGTTCCATGGCTGCATGCTCACGGGATGAACCTTCCCCATAATTCTCATCACCCACTACAATGGTCCCGATCCCCCTGGCTTTATAGTCCCTGGCAGTGGCAGGTACGGCATCATATCTGCCTGTTTCCTGATTCAGTACTGAATTGGTCTGATCGTTAGCTGCATTTACGGCCCCGATCAGCATGTTGTTGGAAATGTTATCCAGATGCCCCCTGAATTTCAACCAGGGTCCGGCCATGGAAATGTGATCGGTGGTGCATTTCCCCTTAGCTTTTATGAGCAGCCTCAGCCCGGTCAGGTCCTCTCCGTTCCATGGTTTGAAGGGAGTCAGGAGTTGCAGTCGTTTTGAATCCGGACTCACTACCACAGAGATCCCGCTGCCGTCTTCAGCAGGAGCCTGATAACCCTTATCTTCCACATCAAATCCCCTGGACGGCAGTTCAAGGCCTGTGGGTTCATCCAGTTTTACTTTTTCTCCTTTCTCATTCACAAGACTGTCGGTGAGGGGATTAAAGGTCATGTCTCCTGCAATTGCCATGGCTGTGACTATCTCGGGTGAGGCCACAAAGGAGTAGGTATTCGGATTGCCGTCGTTCCTTTTTGCAAAGTTCCGGTTAAAGGAGGTAATGATGGAGTTCTTTTCCTGCTTATCAGCATTATGTCTTGCCCACTGTCCTATGCATGGCCCGCAGGCATTGGCCAGTACCACTCCGCCTATTTCCTCGAAGGTCCCTATCAATCCATCCCGGTCAATGGTGTATCTGACCAGTTCAGATCCCGGGGTGACTGTATATTCTGCAGCAACCTTCAGATGCTTCTCCCGGGCCTGTTTTGCCACCGAGGCTGCCCGGGTAATGTCTTCGTAGGATGAATTGGTACAGGATCCGATGAGTCCCACTTCAAGTTTCTGAGGATAATCGTTTTCCTTTACCGCCCTGGCAAATTCAGAGATGGGCCAGGCCTTATCCGGACTAAATGGCCCGTTAATATGGGGCTCCAGTGTGGAAAGGTCGATCTCGATCACCTCATCGAAATAGCTTTCCGGATCTGCATACACTTCCGGATCGCCGGTCAGGTGTCCGGCAATCAGATCGGCTTCGCTTGCCACGTCTGCCCTGCCTGTTCCTTCCAGGTATTCTTTCATTTTTGCATCATAGCCAAAAAGTGAAGTAGTGGCACCAATTTCTGCTCCCATATTACAAATGGTTCCTTTTCCCGTACACGAAATGGATCCGGCCCCTTCTCCAAAATATTCAACAATTTTCCCGGTGCCTCCTTTTACAGTGAGAATACCGGCCACTTTCAGAATAACATCCTTGGCAGAGGTCCAGCCATTTAATTCCCCTTTCAGTTTCACCCCAATCAGCTTAGGAAATTTAAGTTCCCAGGGCATCCCTGCCATTACATCCACAGCATCGGCTCCTCCCACGCCAATGGCAATCATCCCTAATCCGCCTGCATTCACCGTATGCGAATCGGTCCCGATCATCATGCCGCCTGGAAAGGCATAATTCTCCAGAATCACCTGGTGAATGATTCCTGCTCCGGGTTTCCAGAAGCCAATTCCGTATTTATTGGAAACACTTCCCAGAAAATCGTAAACCTCCTGGTTGGTATGGAGGGCTGTTTTCAGATCGGCACCGGCTCCGTCCTTTGCCTGGATCAGGTGATCGCAATGTACCGTGGAGGGTACGGCCACCTTAGCTTTGCCGGCCTGCATAAACTGTAAGAGTGCCATCTGTGCCGTGGCATCCTGCATGGCCACCCTGTCGGGTTTGAAATCCACATAATCGTCACCCCGTTTAAAAGGACGCAGGAGTTTTCCGTCAAAGAGGTGTCCGTACAGGATTTTTTCAGTTAAGGTGAGTGGTCTTTTCAGAATCTCTCTTGCAGTGTTGATCCGTTCAGGGAATGCCTGATAGGTCTTTTGAATAAGCTCGAAATCGAATGTCATGGATGAAGATTTAAATAAAATGCAAATATATTGGAAAATGATCGTTAGCCTGACGGAATAGGCCTAAGATTGTTCAGTTTTTTATATTTTTATTTCCAGATTGATTTTTCACAGCCATGCGCTTAGCAATGTTTATAGAAAATGTGAGTATCGCCCTGAAATCCATCAGGACTAATTTGCTCAGGACCATCCTTACTATTTTCATCATTGCTTTTGGCATTATGGCCCTGGTGGGAATCCTTACAGCCATCGATTCTATTAAAAACAGTCTGACCGAGTCTTTTAGCCTGATGGGTGCAAATACCTTTACCATCGAATCGAGAAGCATGAGGGTTCAGATTGGGAATCAGTCCTACAGACGTAAGAATCATGAATTTATTTCCCACAAGCAAGCTCAAGACTTTAAGGAAAGGTATAAGCTCCCGGGGCGGGTTGCTATCTGGACCAGAGCCTCCAGTACTGCTGTGGTTAAGTATAAGTCCTATAAATCAAATCCCAATACCACTGTGCTTGGGGGTGATGAGGATTATATTTATACGGCCGGATACGAAATCGAGAAGGGCAGGAATTTTTCTGCCGGTGAGGTGGAAGATTATGCCAACCTGGCATTAATAGGTCATGATGTAGCCAAACAGGCCTTTCCGAATAACATGGATCCCTTAAACAGGTTTATTTCTGTGGGAAATGGCCGGTACAGGGTCATTGGGGTATTGAAGTCAAGGGGACAGTCGGGAGGAATGGGGACTGACAGGACCTGCATTATTCCATATACCAACGTGCGACAGTATTTCTCCATGCCACAGATGCGCTACTCCATCAATGTGATGCCATCCACTCCGGAAATGCTTGATATTTCTGTTTCGGAAGCGGAAGGGATTTTTCGTCTGGTGAGAAACCTGGACGCCAGGGATGAAAGTGATTTCAATATCACGAAAAGTGATCAGCTGGCACAGATGCTGATCGAAAACCTGAAATTTGTAACCATGGCAGCCACCTTTATCGGGCTCATTACTCTGATGGGAGCTGTGATCGGATTGATGAATATAATGCTGGTCTCGGTCACAGAAAGAACCAAGGAGATAGGAACCCGGAAAGCACTTGGTGCCAAGTCGGTGATGATTAAGCGGCAATTTCTGTATGAAGCCATTGTAATTGGGCAAATGGGAGCAGTTGTTGGAATTATTTTAGGAATTGTCATTGGAAATGGTGTATCTTTAGCTATAGGTTCCAGTTTCATCATTCCATGGAAATGGATTATTCTGGGTATTGGATTGTGCTTTGGAGTTGGAATAATTTCGGGATACTTTCCTGCAGTAAAGGCCTCAAAACTAGATCCGATCCTTGCATTAAGGTACGAGTAAAACAGTGAAATAATATGGAAGACCTCTATTTGAAAAAGAATTTCAACTCACCGGAAGTGGAGTTTATTGCCGATTCTGGTGAACTCTCCCTGGAGGGAAGATCGATCCCGGAAGATCCGGGTGAGTTTTTCGAATTGTTGATTGACTGGATCAATGAGTATTTTCTCAAACCGGCCGAGAATACAGTGATGAACATCAGGCTGGAGTATATTAACAGTGGTTCTTCAAAATACATGCTCGAAGTATTGCGGATCATGAAGATCAACCACGATGCCGGCAAGAATGTACAGATCAGGTGGTATTTCGAAGAGGGGGATGAATCCATCCAGGAACTGGGGATCCACTACGAGCAAACTATACAGATACCCTTCGAGCATATTGAATACTACTAAAGTTTTCTGAGGGATAACATTTCTAATCCAGTTTCGTATATAAGACTGAATTGACTCTCCCCGTAGTTTGCTACGGAGTATCATTGAGCACAGTTCATCCCAATCAAAAAAATCAGTCTTATTATGAGAAATCTTGTGCTCTTTATTTTCTTTTCAGCTATTTCTATTTCCCTATTTGCCCAGAGTGATTCCATTGTAGCCACCAAAGCTTTTGGAGGGTATCGCTTTGAGCAGAATGGGGAATTTTTGAATGGAAAGGCACTGCTTCAGCGTATGGAAGTAGATCAGGAGGCTTATGCGATGATGAAGCGGGCTAAGTCAAATTCAGATATTGCCTCTGTATTGGGCTTTGCAGGTGGTTTTATGATTGGCTGGCCTCTTGGAACTGCCATTGCCGGAGGGGATCCAAACTGGGTACTTGCCGGCATAGGTGCGGGTTGTCTGGCCATTGGGATCCCTCTTTCCATACAGGCATCCAAGGGAATGTTCCAGGCGGTTGAACTATATAACTCAAACCTGAACGGCACTTACTTTGAACAGGGATTGCTGCTTAGGCTGGGAGTTGCTACTGGTGGTGTAGGATTGACCCTTGACTTTTAGTAATTGACACAATGATCCCGTAAACAAGATAGTATGCTTACGGGATCATTCTTAGCTGGCAATAGGATATTATATATTATTGCCTATTGATAATATAATTATTCAGAACGGAAGAAATTGGGTTTCACAATTAGCATGGTATAAACAAAATAGTTCTGTCCAAGATTGCTAAGTTCCTGGTTGGCCGGATCTCCATTGTAGCCATAAACCATTTGGTTCTTTATGTCGGAAACCACCGCATAGGAAGCTCCGATTTTGAAAATTACTTCCTTGCTTATTTTCCTGGTATAATCCAGGTCGATATGATTTCCAAGGCTGCCTTTCCAATACACCGGGTTGCCTTCCTGATCCATTTCCGGAATTGGATTTTTCGTAGGTGGATCAAAACCTGTATGAGCGGCAACATGGGTTGTCAACATTGGATTATGCAAGGCAAAATCAATGATATCCTTCTTGCTTGCTTTGAATCTAACTTTGAAAAAGGGATTCATATATCCTCCTCCTTTTGTCCCTATTTTATAGGAATCCTGAATTAGGAAATAATTCAGATGTCCTCCATAATAAGGGAAACGCGCACTATAAAACAAATCGAAAGAGTGACGGGTATCGTTGTAATCCGCATCCGTATTGGAATAATCATGACCGGAGAGGTTTTCCATACCCAGTGAAACCTCAAGTTTCTTCTCCAGAATCCTCATACCTGCTTGGGCATTTAACATATAAGCAGAAATGGCCTTGCGATTCTCATCCATACCAAAGGACATAGCTTCGCCATGCTGATAATATCCTGAAGCATAAGCAAAGAATCCATTGTCAGCCTTTTTTCCTTGATTATAGCTTAAGGTAAGTCCATGCGTCCCGGTTTTGATCAATTCATCTGTTATCATATCTTGCTTTCCGGAAAAGGTAAGCATAGCTACTGCATACAGTTTATTTGAGAAATCCTTCTTTAAGTTGATGAAATTCATGGTTTTCAGATTGTTCGAATCCCACAAACTGTTATTGACGGCTCCTGTTCTGCTGCCCATATTGTTATAAGAAAGACCAGCATTAATATGCCATCCTGAGTTTATGTTGTTGTGCGTGAATAATACGCCATCGTAACTCAAACCTGAAGTCCACCAGTTCCTCCCGGAAAGTATCCGCATGTCATCGTAGTTCCACTCCTGGCGTCCAACACGTATTCCTGAATATTGTCCTAGCTGCAATTCAACCCATGCTTCATATACCCCCAGAGCGGATGAATTCCCTTCCACACCGGTTTTGTTGAACATATCATCGGAACCCCAAACACGGGCATCCTGAAGGGTAAATCTAACCGATAGTCTGTCTTTTGTGTATCCAAGAATCAGCCTTGATCTTTGATCGAAAGACAATTGGGCGTTATAGTCAGCTTTCACAGGAACTTTGTATCCATGATCTGTTACGGCCCGGCTGCGGAATTCCCCGTCAATTTGAAACTGTGCATGTAATGCAAGCATGAATACAAGCATTATTGCACTTAATATTACGACTTTACGATTCATAATCATCATAGCTATGGTATTGTTGAGATTTACTTAAAATGAATTAATTCTTTTAGTCCTTCAAAATGACTTCAAGAATCTCCTCATTTTGTTTTGAAGCTTCTTTCATTACTTCCGGAATGACTCCTTTCATAGTACTTGCCATCAGACCTGAGTTCATCCTTGAAATGTAGACCTTCCCATCTTCTTTTTCATAGATGGCAACCCTGCAAGGCATTAAAGAAGAAACCACGCGTTCATCACTTTTTTCCAGGATTTTACCTGCATGATCAGGGTGACAGAGCTCAATTACTTTAACTGCTTTTACATCTTTCCCGAATTTGGCCATGGTATTTTGCAAATCGTGTGTTGTAGGAATCTTCCAGTTGTGATCCTTTACCGATTGTTCGAACTGCGATACAGTTTCTTCGAAGGTTGCAAATTTGCTTTCATCTTCAAGAAGCATCATTCCTGGTGCAGCCTTGTACATTACAACAAAGGTCAATACTACACCTAACACTAATCCAGCAATTCCTGTTAACAGATTTTTTTTCATTATTTGTATCTTTTAAGGATTATTATAACTTGCTAACCGCAATATATGCTAGTAGCAATTTTTCGCGTGCAAATATATAACTTTTTCCAAAACAGCATAAATGATTAGGCAAAATATCGATAAGCAATGGGAAACAATATCATAGAATTACTTTATGAACTGAAAAAGAAGTTCATGCTGATGGATGATGTGTTTATGGATGAACATAATCTTTCACAGGCAGAATACCATGCATTTATTGCCATTAGTAGCAGTGATAGAATCAATAGCAATCAGCTGGCCGAGCATATGGGATTGTCATTAAGCAGGATAAGCAGGATAGTAGATAAAATGGTTGTGAAAGGGTATTTATTGCGTTCAACAAGTAACAAGGATCGCAGAGCCATTCATTTGGATCTAAGCCCTGAAGGCAAGAAGATTATGGAAAAAATGCTTGCTTACCGGTCTGCATGCGAATTGAGGATTATTTCGAATGTATCGGCCAAAGAGCTTGAGCTCATTAAAGCGAACCTGGGTAAGTTGAAAGAGTTATTATGATTTACCTCTTTGCTATGATGTTGTCAAATTGCATATCGAAAAGCAGGCACTTTTTTGAGATATACTAATCCAGTTTTATTTTAAATAGAGTTCTATGTGCAACCGTGTTTTATAAATTCACGTTCATTATAAATCAAACTTAATACTTACTATACTTCAACAGATAAATAGGCATCCCAACTAGCTGATCCAATTCTATGAAAACCCTCAATTTTGCCTTTGGGATTCTCCTGATCCCTCTTTTCCTGCATTCCTGTAATAAAAATGAGTTTGCCCCTGAGATGGTTGATCAGGAATTCACAGTCGAAGAGAATTGCCCAGGCGGCACCATTATTGGTAAAGTTGAGGCATCTGATCGGGATGAAGGGCAGGTATTGGCTTTTGAGATCATTGATGGCAACGAAGATGATGTTTTTGAAATAGATCCCTCATGTGGAAATCTGTTAATAAGTGATCCGGCTAATCTTGACTATGAAAACCAAACTGAATTTCTGCTCACTGTAGTTGTTTCGGATGGACATAACAAGGATCCCCTGGAATCGGCAGCAAGAATCAGAATTGGAGTTAAGGATGTGAATGAATATGCACCGGAAATTGAGTCAAGCGTTTTTACCATAGATGAAAACCCATACCGTGGTCAGGAAATTGGTGTGGTAATTGCAAGCGATAAGGAGTCTCATCAGAGCCTCTACTATCAAATTGCCGGACAAAACGACAGGGGTTATTTCCATTTGGATTCCCTTAGTGGTTCCCTATCTGTTCTTGATACCGCAGGCTTTGATTATGAAGTAAACCAGAGCCTCAGTGTTTTGATTAGAGTATCTGATAACCATACGAATTCACTGTCAGATACCTCCACGATCACAGTTCAATTAAATAATGTTCCTGAACTACAGCATTTGACATTAAGCCTTCAGCCAGATGGGGACAGGGGTAAGGACGCCATTGTGGGTATGATCGTACCGGATAATAACTATGGAAGCACACCCGATCTGCATCTTTATGCGTGGACCCAGGGAGGAATATTGAACGTAAACCGGATAATGATGGACTTTGACCTGTCCTCCATGTCTTCAGATGTTCAGATCGACAGTGCGTTTCTGTCGTTATATTTTAACACAACATCTGCCTATGGAGACCAGCACGAAGGAGAGAACAGTTTTCTGATTCAGAGAATTACTTCTGATTGGATTGAATCTGAGGTCACCTGGAGAACTCAGCCCTCCACTACTGATAAAAACCAGGTATTCGTTGAGGGAACTGGATTACCTACCCAGGATTACACTGATATGGATATTACCGGGTTACTGCGTGATATGTTTGAGGATGGAAGCAACAGTTTTGGGATGCTTCTCAGGTTGAATAATGAAGCACCCTATAGAAAGATGCTTCTCGCCTCCAGCGATCATCCCCTTGAGGCCCTCAGACCCAAACTTGATATTTACTATACAACAATAGACTAGCAACTCAATGAAGAATCTAAGAAGCTTACTATTAGCCGCTATATTTAGCCTGTTTGCCCTTCCTTCAATGGGCCAGTGCATGTCTTATCATTTTGAATCAAGTGATACGATTTATGCAGGAATGGAGAATCAGCTGATTGTCCAGGATTCCGGGAATTACACCCAGGAGAATCTTGGAGCCCTGCTGACTCCTAAATATAGCATTGACTTTCCACCCTGTCGGCATTGCTTTGGGGATACCATTAAAGCCGATAAGGCAACGACCGATGGATCTTTAACCACCCTGACATTTGACTTGCCCATGGGAATATACCCGAATGCTTTCAGACTGACGGTTCTTGATACCATAAGTGGAGAATGTCGGGGATATAGCGATTGGGTATGGATTGTTTCAAAACCTTATGTTTTTGCTGCCCCAGAAGATCAAACAATATGTTATGGTGGCGATGCGTCCTTTGAAGTTATTGCATACCAACCGGACGAGGTCCAGTACCAATGGTATCTTAATGGAAGATTGCTTGAGGGAGAAACAGCCAGTATACTTAATATCGAGAACGTAGATCTTGATGACTACGGTAATTATGAATGCAGATTAAAGAATCAGTGGGGAGAAGCATCAGCATTTTGTAGCTTATCCCTTCATCCATACAGTCTGGATCCCGGGATACCAGCGGGACCAGAGCAACTGTGCATGGGAACAGATACAACTTCATATGCACTGCCCGAGGATCCCTATACTGAAACGTATCATTGGATTCTGCTGCCAGTGGATGCCGGAAGCCTGGTCAGTGATGGCCGAAATGTTATTGTAGAATGGAACCAGGATTTCGCAGGGGAGGTCTTGCTATTTGCAGAAACAGCCTCAAAAGATTGTAGCGGCCCTAATTCTGATACTTTGTCCATCCATATTGTTGGACCCACTCAAAGCCCTGAGATATGCATTGTGGGCGTGGATGAAGCTTCTGCCAAATACCGTATTGTATGGAATAAGATGAATGATGCCAGCATTGTAGGATACAATATCTACCGTGAATCAAACCAGGCAGGGGTGTTTTTGAAGCTTAAATCATTTGCCGGAGATGAATTCAGTGTGTATGTAGATTCAAGTTCTTCGCCAGAAGCCCTGCCTCATTCATATCAACTCAGCTATGTGGATACCTGCGGGAATGAATCGGAATTTAGCCCAGTACACACCTCAGTACACCTGACTGCAAATCTGGGGACAGGTGGTGAAAATAACCTATCATGGACTCACTACCAGGGCTTTGCATTCCTCTCCTATGGTATTTACAGGGGAACGCACCCGGATTCACTGCAGCTGTTCCAGGAGGTATCGAGCAATGTAAGCTCTTTCACTGATCTTAATCCTCCTTCCCAAAGAGTGTTTTACCAAATTGTAGTTTCGAGGGGTGGTGTTTGTCAACCCGCAAAAAAGGCCGGGATCGATTACAGCATCTCCAGATCCAATGTGTTTGAACTGAATGCATTGGGAACAGACGGCATTCAGGATGATCAGGAAATTAAGATCTATCCGAATCCGGCAAAAGGATTTATAACCGTTTCCTTCCCCGATACCTGGGGATCCATGGGTGTGATTTCCATCTATAGCATAAGCGGGAATCTGGTATCAACCGTTAATGCTGATGGAAGCAGTATGACCCTTTCAACCGATGAGCTTGAGAATGGAATCTACCTGCTTAAACTTACATCAGAGCGGAATACTTTTGTAGAGAGATTTGTGGTAAGAAGGTAAGCCTGGTGTGCTATTTCAGGGCTCTATCTGGAAGTAATTTATATTGATAGGTATGCCTAATCCTTTGATTTCCATCCAGGAATCAAGATAATCTCTGGAGAACAGCTTTCCTTTAGCCCCAAGCTTTGCTTTGAAGACAGATCTCACCTCCGTGTCATTATTTAGTTCTGGAAGTAACTCTATAGCTAAATAGAAGTCGTTGTCGAAAAACAAATTCCGCTCAGAAAGGTCGCAGCTTATCCATCCTGTTTTGTCTGAAACTTGTGTAAAAAGAAGGTTTTCTGTATTAATCCTATTGTTGGGTGCATTGTCTGCTTTGTTGTATATATTGATTCTGAAGGTAACTGTATCGAATTCGGAGCGGAGGCAAAAGTTCACATCTTTTATTTTAATTCGCTCTTTTTTGACAGGTATGAAATAAGCTTTCTCAAGACCATGTAGCATCCCTTTGATGATACGATCTCCACCTCTCTTTATTCCATAATTCTTTAATTTGAGGTGCTGCCCTTCAAAGACTATTTCATCAATGTGATAGATTTCAGGTTTCAGAAAGACTATGACGGAGTCAAAAAAATTAAAATGACCTATTGCATACTCTGCATGTTCGTAGCCTATGGCTGATATTCGGATTGTACTATCCCTATATTGTATAGTGTCCAAATCCATAGAGAAAAAACCATTCGAGCCAGAAATGCAACCCACAGGTGTATTTGGAATCCCAATGTTCACATACTCAACCCCTTCATTTGTAATGCTATCAACTAATTGACCCGAAAGAGTTATGGATGTATTCAGATCCTGTGCAGATACGAAAATCCAATTGAAGATTAAAAAAATTATAGATAATACTCTCATATATTTGGACTATTTCCCAACCATTTCCAGGAATTCCGGATCGTAATACCATTCTGACATATTAATAGTCTGAGTGAGTGGGCTGTTGGCGGTTATCAGTCCGAAACCGCCTTCAATGTTGGAGTAGATCTGAACGGGCTGGATCATCGGCAGATCGTTATAGGGATCATAGCGGAGCATGGATTCCATGAACTTAAAGTAATGCGCATCCCTTTTGACCAGGTGAATATTTATTTCGGGGATGCTGTCGTTATAGAATCTCCTTAAGTAATCGTCGATTGAGAGTGTGTGAGTAGTCCCATTGAATAGCAGATCAGAGAAATGGAATATGGAGTAAAACATCTCTTCTTCTTCAATTACCTGAAAATCCCTGAGATCCCCTGTATACT
The DNA here is from genome assembly GCA_039714915.1 of Bacteroidota bacterium. Taxonomy (GTDB): domain Bacteria; phylum Bacteroidota; class Bacteroidia; order Bacteroidales. Next base: position 11,701 of record JBDLIM010000005.1, on the reverse strand, counting down.
CAAATACCGGGTCCTGGATATTCAATCGGTAATTCGTAAATACATTCAGGGTATCCCGGGTTTCTTCATCCGTTCCATGATGATTTACGTGGATCTCACGAAGCCAGCCTGAGATATAAAATGTATAATAATCTTCAAATTCGGCCGGGTCCTCAATGCTAAGATCAAGGTGGATATTAAAGGTATCATCGACTGCACAATGTAGTTCAGAAATCTTTGGAAGATGCGGGATGGTCACTGTGGCTGATGCATCGGGCAGCCCTTCTCCTGAGAAGTGGAAGTAATACTCTACACCGGGTTGCAGCACAAGTTCTTCGGTGGTGTAATTGCCATAAGCAACCGGCTCCAGTAATAGAGTCTGATCACTCCAGCTCACTTCCACCCTCGCGTTATTCAGGTAAAGCAGGGTATCCACCTGGGTCATGGTGATGCTCCGGGTCAGGTTGATGGTGGGGTGCTCAAATGCAACTAACTGACCACTTACAATAAATACATTCTGCTGGCTATCCTGGAATTCTTCAGTGATGTCTACTTCACAGGAGATCAGCAGGGACAGCAGTGCTATGAGGACGTATCTGAACTTCATTTCTAAAACCTGATTGCGTATCTGACATAGGGAACAAAAGGGAGCAAGGTGACCTGGGTGACATGCTGCTCCATCTGATTGGTCTCCTGATCGTGCCATTTATCCCCGTAAATGTAAAATGCATTTTTCCTGGCATATACATTGTATGCACCCACACTCCAGGTCCGCTTCACCCTCTTCTTCTGCTTCTCAAAATTGAATCCGATATCGAGCCTGTGATATGCAGGTAGTTTATACCCGTTCCTTTCGCTGAAATTCCGTATGATATCATTGTCCCTCAGGGGGTAGTCTGATTCAGGATCATGGTCCAGGATCATAAGCGGATTGTAGTAGGATTGATCCAGGGTAGTAATATTGATCCCGGAACCATATACCCAGACAGCTCCCATGGATATGTTCTCCTTAAGTTTATAGTTGGCCACAATGGAAATATCATGGCGCCTGTCATATTTATAAGGAAAGGGTTCTCCATTATTTACATCATCGAATTGCCTGCTGTTTTTTGAGAGAGTATAAGCCACTGATCCGGTTAGCCTGCCAGCTGTTTTCTCAGCAAAAAACTCCAGTCCGTAGGCGGTCCCTGAACCTGATAAAATTCGAGATTCCCAGTGTTTATCGTTCAGGAAAATTTCTTCCCCTTCGGCATATTCCACCAGGTTTTCCATTTCCTTGTAAAACCCTTCAATGGAGAAATTAAATCCTGTATTTGTTTTGTACTTCACTCCAAGCGCTGTTTGCCATGATACCTCAGGAGCAAGAGTGGAGGTCGTAGGTACCCAGATATCGGTGGGCAGTCCAATGGTCGCATTGGTCAGCAGATGCAATGGTTGAGACATTTTGGCGAACGAAGCTTTCAGAACCAGCTTATCTGAGATCAGGTACCTGGCTGAAATCCTGGGTTCAAAGGTGTAGTAGGTCTTGCCTTTTACATTAAAAAGAGTGGTGCTGATCCCCACATTGCTTTTGAACTTGCTTCCCAGTTGAAAGTCATCTTCCACATATGCTGTGAATTGCTTTGCCCTGATGGTGTCGGCCCCGGTAATGCTTGTGCCATGCCCGATGGCTTCCCACTCAAAATCTGTGATGCTGACACCGGGTTCAAACATGTAGCTGGTTCCTTTGGCTCCAAATCTGAGGGTGTGACTGCCCGAAGGAGTAAACGAGAAATCCAGGCGCGCTGAAAGATCTCTGATCCCGGAATAGTATTGCTCAGTCCTGGCTGTTTGTCCGGATTGAAAGCCTGATGCATTATTTCCAGTATCTCTGCGAGTGATGAACACCTGGGTTTCATCATAGTCTTTGAACTTGTAAGTGCTGTAGGACAGGGTAGTATTGGAAAAAAGGCGGCTGGTCCAGATATAATTCCAACGGAGGGCCGTGGTCCAGTTTCCCCAGTTAAATCCTTCCCGGTATTTTGATTCTACAGGCTCCTGGGTGTCGTAATCCAGGCTTGTGTATGCATCTTTTGTATAGAACTCATCTTTTCCTGCATAGGTACTCAGATAGAGCCTGCTATTTTCCGAAAATTTATGATTTATCTTGGCATTCAGGTCATAAAAATAATAGCCGAAATAACTATTTGTGCTCCGGTGGTTTCGTTTGTTAACCATATACTGGACAGGGTAGGAGAGCACATCGGCATAGGTTCGCCGGGCGGAGACCAGGAAGGAGGTGCGATCCTTGATAATGGGGCCCTCCAGCATCAGTTTTGCACCTATCAGACCAATGGAAGCCGATCCATGAAACTCTTTCATATTTCCTTCCTTCATTTGAATGTCCAGCACAGAAGAGAGCCTTCCGCTGTACCTGGCTGGAAATCCTCCTTTGTAAAGGGTGGCATTGTTAATGGCGTCGCCATTAAATACCGAGAAGATCCCGAAAAGGTGGTTCACGTTATACACAGGAACTCCATCCAGGAGGATCAGATTCTGATCTGTTCCGCCTCCTCTGACATAGATCCCGCTGGTCCCTTCCAATCCTGAGGAAACCCCAGGCAAATATTGCAGTGCCTTGATCAGGTCAGTCTCCCCAAACAAAAGAGGTATTTTGTTTAGCTGCATCCTGCTGATGTTATGAGCACTCATCTGAGAAGATTTGAAATCCCGTTCTGAGGATTGCGCGGAGACAGTAACTTCTTCTAATTCCAGGTTTGGATTTAAGCTGATATCTATGCCGGTATCAGAATCCAGCTGCATGCTCAACTGAATTGTACTATAGCCCACATAGGAACAATTCAGTACTACTTCCGGCCTGGTGGTATTTAAGCTGAAGAAACCGTATTCGTTGCTAACCGTTCCTGATTTTGACAGGGTATCATAGACAGTAGCAGCCACCAGATGTTCGCCTGTTGCCTGGTCATAAACAGTTCCATGAACTGTATACTGTGCGTGAATGCCGATTGAAAATCCCAGGAGTACAAGCGCCGAAAAGAATCCGGGGGGAAATAGCCAGGTACTGGCGGGAAAGGTATTTTCAGAATAACGACTCAATGCAGGACGGTGTTTATGAGTAAAGTTATCATAAACTGTATTTCGGGTTTCCTTAAAGACGTTAAGGATCGTTAATTAATTTTAAATACACCAAAAAAGGGGAGCCGACGAGCTCCCCTATGATTCTATTGAGAAATGATATCCTCTATGCGTTGTCCACTGAGTCCATGTAGAGAAGCAGTTCAACAACCTTGCGGGAGTAACCCATTTCGTTGTCATACCAGCTCACAACTTTCACGAAGTTGTCATTGAGACCGATACCGGCACCTGCATCAAAGAAAGAAGTGTTGAGTTCCCCAAGGAAATCGTTAGAAACAACAGATTCTTCAGTGTATCCAAGAACACCTTTCAGTTCACCTTCACTGGCTTCTTTCATAGCAGCGCAAACAGCTTCGTAGGAAGCACCTTTATCCAGTCGGCAGGTGAGGTCCACTACAGATACATTAGGGGTGGGTACCCTGAATGCCATCCCTGTAAGTTTTCCATTCAGTTCGGGAATCACTTTGCCCACAGCTTTGGCAGCTCCTGTGGAGGAAGGTATGATGTTTTGTCCGGCTCCGCGTCCACCTCTCCAGTCTTTCATGGAAGGACCATCAACGGTCTTTTGAGTAGCAGTGGTGGCATGAATGGTAGTCATGAGACCTTCAACAATTCCAAATTTGTCATTTAACACCTTGGCAATAGGGGCCAGGCAGTTGGTAGTACATGAAGCATTTGATACAAAGTTCATGTCGCTGCTGTATTTCTTGTGGTTCACACCCATTACGAACATTGGAGTGTCGTCCTTGGAAGGAGCAGACATGATCACTTTTTTAGCTCCGGCGTCGATGTGACCCTGTGCTTTCTCCTTGGTCAGGAAAAGACCAGTGGATTCAACCACATACTCAGCACCAACCGCATCCCACTTCAGGTCTGCAGGATTTCTCTCGGCAGTCACCCTGATGGTTGATCCGTTCACAACCAGATTTCCGTCTTTTACATCTACAGTGCCGTTGAAACGTCCGTGAGTAGAATCATATTTCAGCATATATGCTATATAGTCCACATCGATCAGGTCGTTAATACCTACAACTTCAACCTCAGGCATATCAGCAGCTACCCTGAAAACCAGTCTTCCGATCCGGCCGAATCCATTAATACCAACTTTAATTTTTCCCATGTTTTTAATTATTAAATGATTAACTAATTATTGTTTTTTTTATAACAGGAGTGCGAATTTACGGAATATTATCCGTTCGTCAAAGTCCCGGGACAGGCAAAATTTCGAAATGATGAATTCTTAATAGACCGGGTATTTCATGAATGATTCCTGGGCCTTCCTTTGCTTCCTTTTCTCCTTCCAGGACTTAGACCTTGAAGCTTCACTTATATCAATTATTCTACCGAAGCGGTATCCGACAATCAGATTAAAAAAGAGGAAGCTGTTCTTTTCGGTGGCCATGATTGGAATGTCTTTTGGATAGACGGTCAGACTTATTCCGGCCTCCAGGGCATGGACAATGGCATCTTTCTGACTATACTCAAAACTGAATCCGGTTTTTCCATAGATTCCGGGAAGAACTTTCAGCTCATCAAATCCCATGAAAAAGGGTCCCCGCCCTCCAATATTGATCAGGTGACTACCGGTCTCAAATTTCATATATTCCTTATCGATGACTTCCCCGATGGGGGAAATGGAATAAACCTCGTAATATATGGGTTTTATAAACCCAATGGAAAGTCCCCCGCTGTAAAACAACCTGACTGAAATACCGGTCTTATCGTGTTTCCGGTACAGCTCTTTTTGCCAGCCTGCTGCTCCCTTTAGTTCCCAGAACAGATTTTGTTTCCCATATACATAGCGATGTGTACTGTAATCATAGGCCACAGTGGTCTTCACTTCCTTGGGATGCTTTACGTAAGAGAAGTCTCCATCGATGATAAACTGGTTCCAGGCATTTCGCCAGAATCCGTACCTGTAATTTGCACCAAATCCATTGGAATTGAGAAATACCCCGATTGTACTTTCATCCCTTAACATTACCCTGAGTTGATCATCAATCTCCCCCTGGGCCATCAGGGAACAGCCTGAAAAAAGAATGATCGCTATGAATATAAGGAATCTTCTCATTGAAAGTCAATAAGGATCTACCTTACAAAGAAACGAAATATTGAAGGGATTGTTGGTTTCCGGACAAAAAAAAGATCTACCGGAGGTAAATCTTTATACGGGGGATACAGGTCAGGCTATGATGCTAAGCACTGGTATCAGTCTGTTCGGTGTCCACCTGGGTGTAGGCTGGACAGGCCTGCTTGTTGCATGAACTAACGAGAATACCTACCGCAAATACGACTGCTATGATTATCACTACTCTTTTCATGGTAATTGGTTTTGTTCCGGTATTGATGTGCTACAAATATATGATTATATCTAATTACAAAAAAGTCAGTTTTTTAATGGGTTATTCACCTCTACGAGAAAAGCTTTACCAATGTTTCCTTTTTAACGATTATTCATGAACTCTTGTTGTTCCAATATGTCAATTAATGTTTTAGAAAACAGAATATTGTCCTCTTTTTTATAGCGTACATCTGTAAATACGTGTGCCAGGCTCTCCACGTTATTTTCTTTGACGAATGTTTGATAACTTGTGATTAACTCCTTAATCTGGTAGTGTTTATCAATATCCTCATCTGAGTAATCCACATATTTTTCCCTGTGAATAACTGCTTCCAGGGGAAGCCTGTCTGTAAGCTCAGGGTCCTCATCCGGGTATCCCAGGGTTACAGTGGTTACCGGAACCACACCTTTTGGTAAATCAAGGACTTCTAGGATCTTCCCTGCCATATAGGTGGTCGTTCCCAGGTAACATATTCCCAATCCGGCATCTTCAGCTGCAATGCATACATTCTGAGCCACCAGCAAGGCATCAATGGCAGCGGTAAAAAAAGAGAGGAAATTATCATAACCAGGCTCGGCTTTTCTGAGACGGCACCATTTATTAAAGCGGTTGAAATCGGCACAGAAGGTAAGCACCACCGGAGCCTGCTTTACCATGGGCTGATTAAAGTGGCAGGGAGCCAGCTCTTCTTTGATCCCCTCTTCGGTGGTTACTATGATGGAATAGACCTGCATATTCCCTGTGGTGGAAGCCCTGGTCCCGGCCTCCAGGATGTATTCAAGGATCTGATCCGGGATGGGATCGGAGGTGTATTTTCTTATGGTTCTGTGATTGAGTATGGTATCTGTCATAGAGCATTTATTTTGGTTAAAAATAGTGATAATTAACCGGGATGAATATGTAATTTCACCCATTCTTTAACAATTCAAAACCCACGCATGATGAAAAAGGTAATTATTTCCAGCTTTGGTCTGATACCTGCAATTCTTGTATTAGCAGTCCTGTTCAGTTCTGTTTCTGTGAATGCAAAAGAAAAGAAACAAGCGAAGGAGCCGGAGAAGACCGAAGGCATTGATGCCAAGCTCTTGTCCGGATTGAAGTGGAGAGGGATCGGACCGGCACTTACCTCTGGACGAATCGCTGATTTTGCCGTGAACCCGGAGAATCACAGCGAATGGTATGTGGCCGTGGCCTCGGGTAATGTGTGGAAGACTTGTAACAACGGAACCACCTTCAAGCCCGTGTTTGATAAATATGGAACTTATTCTACCGGAGTGATCACCATAGATCCCAATAATCCGAACCTTATCTGGTTAGGTACAGGGGAGAACAACCACCAGCGTGCCCTGGGATACGGGGATGGAGTATATAAATCAGAAGACGGAGGAGAGTCCTGGAAAAACATGGGGCTGAAGGAGTCCAGACACATTGGGGGAATTGTGGTGGATCCCAGGAACTCCAATGTGGTGTTTGTGGCTGCGGAAGGTTCGGCATGGGGACCGGGCGGAGATCGCGGACTATTTAAGACAGATGATGGCGGGGAAAACTGGAAGAAAGTACTGGAGATCAGTGAGCATACCGGGGTGAACAATGTGGTGATGGATCCGGTGGATCCTGATGTAATGTATGCCACCAGTGAGCAGAGGCGCCGTCATGTATTTACGAAAATAGGGGGAGGACCCGAGTCGGCCGTGTACAGGTCCACCGATGGGGGAGAGACCTGGATCAAATCCATGAAGGGATTGCCAGAGGTTCATATCGGTGGAATGGGAATCGATGTGTCTCCGGTGGACCGCAATGTGGTATACCTGATTGTGGAGGCCGCGGAGGGAAAGGGAGGTTTTTTCCGTTCCGACAACCGGGGTGCTTCCTGGAAGAAGATGAGTGACCACCATGCAAGCGGACAGTACTACAACGAGATCTACTGCGACCCGGTGGATGTGAATAAGGTATATTCCATGGAGACTTACTCTTATGTGACAAAGGATGGGGGTAAGACCTGGGACCGCCTGGGCAATAACAATCGACATGTGGATGACCACGCCCTGTGGATCGATCCATCCGATACCAGGCATTTCCTGATCGGGGGAGATGGGGGTGTGTATGAAACCTTCGACGGAGGTAAAACCTGCCAGTTTAAGTCCAATCTGCCGGTTACCCAGTTTTACAGGGTGAATGTGGATAATGTACAACCTTTTTACAATGTGTATGGGGGCACTCAGGACAACAGGACCCTGGGAGGCCCGTCCATGAATAAAAGTTCGGTGGGTGTGAGCAGTGAGGATTGGACCTTTATCAAAGGTGGAGACGGATTCTGGGTGGCCATTGATCCGGAAGATCCCAACATAGTCTATTGCGAATCCCAGTACGGGAATGTGCACCGACACGACCGCAAAAGCGGGGAAGGAATCTCCATTAAGCCATGGCCCGGAAAGGGAGAAGAGACCTATAAGTGGAACTGGAATGCACCCCTGGTGATCAGTCACCACTCCAATACCCGGCTCTATATGATGGCCAATAAGCTCTTCCGGTCCGATGACCGGGGAAACTCCTGGGAGGTGATCAGCGAGGATCTGACTTCTGAAACCGACAGGAATACCTGGCCGGTAATGGGACAATACTGGAGCCGGGATGCCGTGGTTAAAGATGTTTCCACCAGCCTGTGGGGAACCGGAGTATCCCTTTCCGAATCCCGCCTGGATGAAAAGCTAATTTATACAGGGACCGATGACGGGGTAATAGCTGTAACGGAGGATGGTGGCGGAAACTGGAAAAAGATTGGCACTTTCCCGGGAATCCCGGAGTATACCTATGTGAGTGATCTGCTGGCCGACCGGCACGATGCCTCTGTGGTGTATGCCACCTTTGATAACCGCAAGCGGGATGATTTTACCCCCTATGTACTTAAGAGTACAGACAGGGGCCAGAGCTGGGTATCCATAGCCTCCAACCTTCCTGAGCAGGGTACGGTGCATACCATTGAACAGGATCCGGAAGTCCCCGGTTTGCTGTTTATAGGTACCGAACTCGGATTCTTTGTCAGTGTGGACGGGGGAGGAGCCTGGACCAAATTTACTGAAGGATTGCCCACCATAAGCGTGCGTGACCTGGTTATCCAGGAGGATCAGAACGACCTGGTGGTGGCCACCTTTGGCCGTGGATTTTATATAATGGATAATTACACGCCCCTCAGAGAATTGGCTAAAGAGAAAGAGATCCTGGGAAAGCCCTCCCATATTTTCCCGGTGGAAGATGCACTGATGTACATTCAGGCCGGTGGGAAATTAGGACAGGGTTCAACTTTTTACACGGTTAAAAATCCTGAGTTTGGAGCTACTTTCACTTATTACCTGAAGGAGGTTCCCAGGACCCTGAAAGAGGAGCGCCAGGAGAGAGAGAAAGAGCTGTTCAAGAACAAGCAAGCCATTCCCCAGCCTACCCGGGAGGAATTAAGGGCAGAAGAAGCAGAGGAGGCGCCCTACCTGGTATTTGCCATCCGGGATGATTCCGGAACAGGGATCCGGAAACTCTATTCGAAAGCTTCCAAGGGAGTAAACCGGATTAGCTGGGATCTTCGCTACTCATCCTCAAAGCCGGTTTCTGCAGTAAGAGGCTCGGGCGAAAAAGTGGAATCTTCCTCACCAGGCACCCTGGCTATGCCGGGTACATACAGTGTGGAGCTTTATATGGTAGCGCGAGGAGAAGTCACCAGGCTGACAGATCCTGTTGATTTTAGTGCTTCATTGCTGAATCAGGCAAGCTTACCGGCCGAGGATTACCAGGCTGTGGTCGATTTCCAGTCGGAAGTTTCCGAATTCTCCAGGGTAATGAGTGGTACCAGGCAAATGGCACGCGAACAGCTGACCAAGCTGGCCACCATCCGGAAGGTGATCAAACAAACTCCGGGTACAGGTGTGGAGATCTTTGAACAAGTTGAGAAGCTTGATAAGCAGCTTGAGAACATCCTCTACAAACTTGAGGGCCCGCGCGCAAAAGCCAGTTGGGAGGAGCTCCCACCCATGGAAATGCCCCTGAACCGCCGGCTGAGCATTATGACCTATACCCACTGGTCATCCACATCCGGCCTGACCAAAACCGAGACCGATCAACTGGAGATCCTGAAAGAGGAGTTCCCTCCGCTGCTTGCCCAACTGGAGCAGGTTGTAGATGGCGTTAACGAGCTTGATCGTGAGCTTGAAGCGCTGAAAGCGCCATGGTCACCGGGGAGGGTGTCGGAACTGAATTAAGTGTACAGTTAGAGATATTCCTTACATTTGCAATATGTCTGATGAACAGTTACATAAGACAATCGTTGATTATCTCAGGGATTTTAAACCTGAACGGATTGGATTGTTTGGATCCTATGCCAGGGGGGAAAATACCGAAGAAAGCGATATTGATATACTGATAAGGTTTCAAGAAACCTGTACACTGTTTCAATTGGTAAGGATCGAAAATGAGTTATCTGAACTAATTGGCAGGAAAGTGGATCTGGTCACCGAAGGAGCAATAAGAAACGAACGGATTAGAAAAAGTATTCAGAAAGATCTACAGGTAATATTTGAGGTATGAGAGATAAATTAATTCACGGTTACATGGGAGTTGATATAAGTGTCATCTGGAAGACCTGCCAGGAAGATATCCCGCAGTTAGAAAGACTTATAAATAACACTTTTCTCCCTAAGACCTGACACCTGTCCTATCCAATTAAAAATTGTAGAGGGTGTCCGAAATGGTGCCCTCTTCTGTTTGCTACTGATACCCCGGATTCTGTGTGATCCGGCCAAAGGAGTTGGTGACCTCATCGGGCGGAAGGGGGAAAAGCCATTCGTGATCCTCCACCGTGCATCCTTTAGCACCCTTGGCTCTTTCCATGGCCTCCTTGAAGCGACCGGTCCGGAGCAGAATCCACCTGCGGTGTCCCTCCTGGGCCAGCTCTACCCGCTGTTCCTTCCAAATGAGTTCGCGAAGTTCAGCTTGATCATCGGTGGTCACATCGGGGAGCAGCTCACCCTCGTAAGAGCCATCCCAGACTGTGTACTCTCGTTGCGGATCATCAATAGGAGTTTTCCGGGCCCTATCTCTGACCATATTCACATAGTCCCTGGCCTGGGCCGCCTGCCCATTTTCATTAAGTGCCTCCGCACAGAAAAGCAGAACCTCGGCATAACGGCAATAGCGCCAGTTCATTTCAAAATTCCAACCAACTTGGGGCCTTTCATCCCAGGGGATCCATGCCTTTCGCGTTGTATAGCCGGTTAAAGTGTAGACCAGGGGATTTTCAAGTACCATATTCCCAAATGAGGTGGGAAAGGAATCTCCTGCAAAGGACACGGTATACAACAGGCGGGGGTCTCCCTGCTCGAATTCATCCACCAGGTTCTGGGTGGGAGTATCCCAACCCCATGCTAAATATTCACCTCCACCAACATTTTCCTTTGGCAGTCTGAAATTTCCCAACCAGGTGACCATATTAGGTCCTCCTTCCACGTCAATCGCCTGCTGGAATTCCAGGATTGATTCCTCACAGTGCTCTCCATCATGCCGGTGGATCAGCCCGTAGTCATCCACAAGGCTGTATTCCCCCGATTCAATGATGGCTGTATAGGCCTGGATGGCCTCTTTCCATCTTTCCTGCCATAGATATACTTTCCCAAGCAGTGCATGAACTGCACCATGTGTGATCCTGCCGTTTTCGTTCCATTGGCTTCTTTTAGGAAGGTCCCCAGCATCCAATAGATCCTGTTCAATCAGCGCCCAGACCTCAGCTTCCGTGGCACGTTCCAGATTGAGTTCATCCGGATTGAGCCAGTGGGTGAATACGGGAACCCCGCCATAGATGGTTACCAGGTTGTAATAGCCCAGTGCACGCAAGTACTTGGCCTGATCCACGATTATTTCGATCTCCTCTTCATCCCCTTCCACTTCCTCCGATTTATCGATCACCAGGTTGCATTTTGCGATAAGGTAATAATTGATATGCCAGTAAAAAAAAGTCCAATCATTGTCAGAGGTCTGCATGGACAAGGAAATACTCCGGTCTTCCCAACATTCAGCATCGTCCGAACCTATATTCCCGAAAATAAACATATGCAAGGGCAGACTAAAGGGGGCAAAAGTGTTTTCTGGATAATAGGAACCAATAACTGAATAGCAGGTGTAGAGCAGGGTTTCCAGTTCATCCACAGTTTTCACATAGGTGGCTTCCGTGAAAGCACTGGTAGGGTTGGTATCCAGAAAATCCT
>JBDLIM010000004.1:0-98511 GCA_039714915.1 Bacteroidota bacterium | reverse complement strand
ATCTTCTTGCTGTCGGGCGACCAGCTGGGTACATTGATGCTGCCCTGTCCCCCATACAGGTAGCCAATTACTCTGGGTTTCAGGTCTTCCACCGACATCAGCCTCAGGTAAACTCTCTTGTAAAAGGGATGGTCGGCTGCAGGTACTTCGGGAGGATAGGAGATAAACACGATCCACTTGTTGTCGGGTGAAACATGCGGAAACCAATCCTGGTACTCATCATAAGTGATCTGGGTCTGGTTCCCTCCGTCTGTGTCCATTCGCCAGACCTGCATGGTCCCGGTCCGGGCCGAATTAAAATAAATGTATTTGCCATCGGGACTGTATTCCGGGCCGTCGTCCAGGGTTTCAAAATGGGTGAGTTGTATTTCTTCTCCGCCCTCCACCGGGATTCTGTAAATATTGTAGGCACCATCCCTCCTCCCCGTATACACCAGGTATTTGTCATCGGTCGACCAACCATGCAAATAGGATGGGCTCAGGGGAGTTACCCGCTTTGGAGTTCCCCCCTCCAATGGCAGTGTATAGACCACGGAGCGCCCATTGTCTTCTTCCGCATGGTGACTTATGGCCAGCTGGGTGCCTCCGAAGGAGATGACATGGTCGTTGTTGTTCCTGGTGGCAAAATCAGTGGGTAGTACTTCCGGTTTTCGGGTAAGCAGATCAAAATTGTACAACAATCCATCTGCATTAAATATGAGTGTCTGACCATCGGGTGTCCAGTTGGGGGCCTGCCATGAACCCGGGGCCCCGGCCAGGATCTGTCGTTGTCCCGTCTCCACATCCATTACTTCAAGCAGGCTGCCTAAGTATTCCTCATAGGGCACCATGTCATCGGGTGCGGTTCCGAAGATGCGCACATTTGAAAATTTTGCCTTCTCTGTTACCGCGTCGTTGTGAGAACAAATAAATAAACCCACCTGGAGGCCGTCCTCCAGAGGCATCTGAAGGCTGTGTTTTTCATACAATTTTCCGAAGTGAGCTACCGACATGGTGAAGATGTTTCCTTTTTTTTCCAGTTGGATCACTCCGGGTCCGGATGCATCGAATATAATCTCGTCCATATCAGCTCCCGCCTTTTCCCTGTACTGCAGGGCAGTCAGGCCATCCCCGTGCAAAACGCAGCTAACATGGGCTGCATTCGACGAAAGGCCCTTCCTGATCATCAGACCCGCCTTCCTGTGGGGATCGCTACCTTCGCCCAGGAAATTCATCCGGGCCTGAATGATGAAATCACCTTCCATATTTTTCCACAGGAAGGAGAAATTATCCTCTGCGAACCAGATGTTTTTACCTGAACCGGTCAGGACGTATTCCTGCAGGGATTCAGAATATTCCACGGATCCGGGTATGGCAGGTGTTCCAATATCGTTGAAGCGGCTGAAAAAACCGGTTTCGGGGTTCTGAAACTGCCCGGTACTGAGGATGGGTAACATGCTCATAAGAACAAGTAAAAGGCCTTTTAGATTTCCCATGGTGATGTTGTTTAGCTGAGTTCATCGGGTACGGCCACCCTGTAGGTTATTCCGTGGGTGGCAGCCCTGTAGAACTTCAATGTCTTTTTATCCATAAATGAGAAAAAGGAGGGTATTACTATGGAGCGACCGAATGCTTCTGCTAGCGCTGTATTGCTTTTTTCCTTTTGCCAGTGCATAATGGCCTCAATGGCATCCTGTTTCAGTCTTTTTTGAACACTTTCTTTGACTTCTCTAAGGCCATTGTAGGCGTCCTCCAGTTCGTCCCGGTAAGCATTGATTGCCTCCTGTTCACTAACCATTCCGCTGTCCCGGGATTCCCTGCTGAAATGGAGGTTCAGATCCAGGTCCTCCACCTGGTATTTTTTCTCCAGGATCCTGTAAAAGATACCCAGTTCCTTTTCGGCAGAAATTTCCAGTAAAGGAGCCGTAAACTGAAAGGACAGAATAAAGGACAGGTACTTATCCAGGTCCAGCTTTCCATGTTTGGCATCCAGGAGCCCGCTATTTAAATAATGCAGGAAATCCTTTATAAATTGTGCTTTTTTCGTAGGTGAGAAGTATTGCTCCAGCTGGGGCTTTTCACCGGGTTCATGCTCACATATAGATACCAGTTCATCCAGAGTGAGCGTGCGTAGTCGTTGTTCGGGCCTTGGTTCAGGCTGAATGGAAAATCTCATGCAGGAATCAGGTTTAAGCTCTTACTAAAATAGGGAAATATTTTATCAATGCCCTGTTTGAAATACTCAGATTTTCAGTTTGATCCCTATCCTGCCCATTAGCCCTGTGAGTTGGATGATCAGGATGGCAAACAGAATGGATTTCAGGATTCCGATTCCGCCTGTGGTCAGTGCACCGGGAAGGATGATCCCTGACAGGCTGCGGATGGCATATACGTAATACGGGACCAGGTAACAGGTCAGGGTGCTGGATCCTGCTGCTTCGATGATCCCGGCCCAGCGGAAGTACTTCGCTTTATCGGCCAGCAGATACATGAGTGCAAAAGCCAGGGCTGTAATTCCTGCACATATGGCTGTCCAGGAAGGTGTGGCCTGTATCTTGGATATTCCCCAGGCGGGTCTGCTGAGGAATCCGAAAAGCATCAACAGGGCTGCAAAACCAAGCAGGAAAGGGATCAGTAGTTGCATCTTCTTCTGTTCCTGTAACCGGATCATCATCGCAGAGGCCAGTACCCCGCACAGCACCAGAAAATAGGTGGACGCACTTACTACCATTTTTATACTGAAGGACAGCGGGGTCTTAAACTCATTGATATTCAGCAGCAGGAGAAGCAGAAGTATAAGGGCTATCTTTCCCGGTTTATTGCCCAGCCACAGGTAAACCAGCGCGCTGAGCAGGTATCCCCAGCCGATCAATCCAAGTATCCCCCACCAGTGAAAGCGCATCCAGGGATTGGCACTCTCCCCTGCCCCCTGATAAGTAATGGCCAGGAAGAGCAGAATGGCCCATCCCAATCCTTTTAAAATCCAGGGGGAGACTTTTCCATAAACCGGTCCCCTGTATATATTCCAGATCAGAAAAAAGGACAGGGTCATCAGAATCTGCCAGATGGATGCGCTAAACAGGAGCTTCTCCGAATCAATGTTTTCCAGGTTGACCATAAACACGCCCATGATCAACAATGCCAGGGTACGTTCAAGGATGTGCCTGAGCACCTGAACCTTAGTGTCTCTTTTTTTTAACCTGGCCCTGATCGCATAGGGAATGGATAATCCCACAATAAAAAGGAAGGCGGGAAAAACCACATCGGCCAGTCCCATTCCATCTTCATGCTCTGCTTTATGCCCCAACCAGTCAGGAACCTCAGAAAGGGTCCAGAGATCATTTACAAAAATCATCAGCAGCATGGTGAGTGCCCTGAGAATATCAATAGACTTCAGCCTGGTAGACGAGTTCATTCCACAGCCTTGTAGTGTTTAAAGATCTCCTTAAGGCTTGCCACCTGACCGGAATTTGCCACTTCCGGATCTGCTGAGTAGTACTGCTCAAGAAAACTTTCTGCCGGGCTCCATACGGTTTGCATAAAGCCATAATATCTGTCCCGTACCCTGTCCACACTGTGTGTTCTGAAGGCATCGGTCATCTTCAATTGTTCCCGGGTAAGTTCAGGATTTCTCCAGGGACAGGTAATCACCCGGAATCCTTTCAGGGCAAACATGGCTGCTGTAGGATCTGCTCTTTCATAGTGCCAGTCGCAGATCACCACATCCTTAGATATCAGTTCAATCGCAGGGTGGGTATTATTTTCACTGGCTTCCCACATTCCAAGACCCGTGCTTAAGCCATCTATGAGCCTGTCACCCCAGATCCACAATTCCTGCTGATTCTCCGCCAGGTGATCCCTGATCTTATTTACCTCACCGGCAAATAGTTCGGCCTTGTCCCTGCCCTGACAACGGGGGCATTCATCTTCGCCTATGTAGAAAACCTCATCCATGCCGGCATGAAAGGCGTCGGCTTCAAAAACCTCCATGATCTCGTCCACCAGTGCAAAGACCACTCCATGTACTTCGGGATGCAAAGGGCAATAGCTTTTACAATAGAGACCATCGGCATTGGGCCATTCATATTCCTCCGGCAATTTCACCGAGGGATTTTCATCAAATTGGGGATAGACGGCAAGTAGCTTTTCCATGGTGGTATGCCACGACTGGTGTCCCAGCAAATTGATCTGGGGAATGATCTGAATTCCATGTCTGCGTCCGGTGGCAACCAGCTTTTTCACATCTGTTTTACTAAGTGGATCTTCATTCCTGAGTTCAGGATGTGATTCATAGGCATAATTGTAGTCCACCCTCAACACCAGTGTATTGATTCCCCCGGGTCCCAGTTCTTCTTCCATGAATTTCAGAAAGAGATCCAGTTCACTGCTTTGAGGAGCTGCAATACAAAGCCCGATTACCGGGGGTGGATCCACAGGGGAAGCCTGTAAAGGGATTATCAATAATGCACAGAAAATAAGGCTAAACAGTTTCATATTTGGCAGTTTATAGTTTATCTCAGAAATTTCTCCCTCTGCTGAAGGTTAAGTAAACCCAACAGAACTAATACCAGGCTGCTAATCCCCATAATCAGTCTGTTCTGACGGATGATCTCCTTCCAGACGATGTCATTGAGATCCCGGGGAGTGTTAAATGGATTCAGGAAAAGATTCCATTTGGACTCATAAAGCTCATCGCTGAGAATTAAAAAAAACAGTCCCAGGATTACCATGATCACTGCTGTGGCATTTCCGTTCTTTACGATGGTGGAAAGGCAGAAGCCCAGGGCCGAGGTAAAGAGTACCAGCACCATCAGGTGCAGGATCATGGGAAGGACCGGGAAGCTCATCAGGGCGTACCAGGCCACGCCTGCGAAGGGAAATAGCAGGATAAATACCAGTACAAGTATCATTATATACCTGACCAGCCATACTTTGTAGCGGTAGTCGGGGACTCCAAAGATAATCTCCAGGGTGCGCTGATCGGCATCGCTCTGTATCCCGAAAACTGAAGGGAAGAACACCAGCAGGATGGCAGGGAAAGCCAGGAGTCCGTAAATATCTTCCATATGCATCATGCCCCCGTCAAGGGCCATAATGGTACCGAAAACCAGGAAGAATATGAAGGCAGCCAGGATGAAATAGATGAATTTTCCACCGAAAATAATCCTTATGTTGTACCTGGCCAGGCTGTAAATATTGCGTATGAAAGAACTGGTTCTTGCCATGACTCTTATTTCTCTTTATTTTCTTTATCGGAACGAAGCAACCACAGGTAGGCGTCCTCCAGCAAGGGGGATTCTTCCACCGCATTGGGAAAGGGTTTTTCGGCAGAGATGCACCTGAAACGGATCTCTTCCCCGTCCCTCATGTGGTGAACAACGAGCATCTTCCGGGTGGCCTTTTCAAATTGCTCAGAAGGAAGGCTGGTTTTCCAGACCCTGCCCCTGGCGATCTCTGTCATTTCTCCAGGAGTTCCGTTAAACAGTACTTCTCCCCGGTTAATCACCGCCATGGTATTGCAGGAACTGGAGATATCCTCAATGATATGGGTAGAGAAAATTACCACCCGGCTGGCACTCAGTTCCACCAGCAGGTTTCTGAAACGGATCCGTTCCCTGGGATCGAGACCCGCGGTGGGCTCATCCACCACCAGGATGCGGGGCAGATGCAATAAAACCTGGGCAATCCCTATCCGCTGTTTCATTCCCCCTGAATAGGCCCCGATTTTTTTCTGGCGCTGATCCCACATATGCACCGATTCCAGGACTTCCCTGATTCGTACTGAACGAGCATGACTGTCGGTGATGCCTTTCAGCATGGCCTGGTAATCCAGGTAGGCGTAAGCCGACATGTTCTCATACATGCCAAATTCCTGGGGAAGGTATCCGATGAGCCCCTGCAGCTCCTCACGTTTCTCCTGGGTATCGATCCCATTGATCCAGATCTTTCCATAACTTTGCTCAAGGATCCCGCAGATGATCCGTATCATGGTCGACTTTCCAGCTCCGTTGGGGCCCAGCAAACCGAACATCCCGGTACCAATTTCCAGGGTGACTCCCTTGAGGGCTTTGAATTTCTCCCTTTCTTTTCCTGCCAGAGGAAGGACAGAGACAAACCAGTAAAACCAACGCAAGCTGGTACGAATATTCTTAAGCTCAAAAGCGGGCTGCTTCACCCTCTTTGACACCTGTCCCATGATCACAGCCAGGTACCAGGCTATGCCGGCTATAAGTGTAAGGGACAGGTGGTCCCACCGGGACTGGAAGATTAGCAGTACTGCCAGTGGAGCAGCAAATCTGAAAAACACCATAAAAAGGCGTAGAAATTTCTTCCGGGATATGCGGCTGAATTCCCCGATGATGGCAAGCAGGTAATAGTATACCACCGCCGAAGAGAAGAGCTGCCAGAAGCCTCCTGCCAGGTAAAACCAGGCAAAATAGACCAGGAATCCCAGAAGGGGAATCTGCCAGATAAGAGCTTCCAGTCTTGGTTTCAGTGCCCGGCCTGTTTGTTTTGCCAGTTCAGCCATCCTTCTGCCTGCTTTGAAATCCCTTGACATTTTTGACTCCCTGCCATAAACCTTAACCAGGTTGGATACCCGGATATGGATGGGTGAATCTTCTTCTATGATGCGCTCAGTGGCCTTACGGAGGCTGCTGGAGATAAACCACCAGGCCAGCGGAATACCCACTATGACCAGGAGCCCGCCGGCCATTTTCCATACAAAGGATTGCATGTAAAGGACCACAAGTGCCATTCCGGCGGCTTCCAGTAACAAGAGAATTATTTTCACCCCCGGTCGCTGACTCCCGATCCAGGCCAGGGCCTGTTCGATCCCATTGTACAGCATAGGGATGTATACCAGGGTCAGCAGGGTACTCAGGCTCAGTCCCCCGATAACCGTGATGGCAAAGGGCGGGCCAATGGCTTCCACATATTCGGCATCTCCCAGGGCCAGCGGGATCATGGCTGCACAGGTGGTGACAGCAGTTATCAGGATGGGACGTACCCTGGAAAGCCCTCCCTCCAGGATGGCCCGTGTTTTCCGGTATCCCTTTTTTCTCAGCTCGTTTATGTAGTCGATCAGTATGATCCCATTGTTGACTACTACCCCGAGCAGGATCAGGAATCCCATGATGGTATTGGCATTGAAAAGGGATTCCCCGGTTACAGTCAGGAGGAAAAAGGATCCAATGGCAGCCAGGGGAATGGAGAAAAGGAGCACGAAAGGCGTGACAAAAGACTCAAATATGGCTGCAAGGATCATGTATACCAGGATCATGGCGATAAGAAACATGTACTTGAATTCGTCGAGTCCTGAATCTTCCTGCACCAGTTCCACCGCCACCCCTGCAGGAATGTTGGCATTCCGAATTACATCTTCAATCTCGCTTCGGGCATAGTCCAGCAATTCATTTGAGTCGTACACATCGTCGTTGTACTGGTAGCGAAGCTCCACCTGTTTTTCCTGGTTTACCCTGGAGATATCACGCAGGCCACTGGCAAAGTAGATTTCAGATATCTGCTGAAGCTCAAAAAGATAAGCATCCTCACTGTCAGGAATATCCAGGGTCTGCAGGTCGGCCAGCCTCTTATCGGGATCCTCCTCTTCTAGAGCCTCATCGTATTTAATAATGATTTCGTACTCCTCGTTATCCTGGCTGAAGTTGACTCCCGAACTTATCTCGTTCCGGAAGGTATTCAGTTCCCCCATGACCTGCATGCGGTTGATGCCGTAACGACTCATTAACAGTGGGTTGAAATCGAGGTGAACTTCCGGCTGGTTTTCACGGACTGATACCCTGGCCGAACTGATGTTATCCAGTTCATCCAGGTAGGACTGCAGGTCTTCGGCCACCTCCACCATGAGTCTGAAATCCTGGCCTTTCAGAACGATGTATTCTTCATCTTCGCCAATTCCCAACAGTTCCTGGAAACCGGATTCACCTCCGGCTCCACCGGCTCCATCGTTTCCTCCCCTCATGCCTCCTACCCCGCTTGTGGCTGTCAGGCTGATGTCAGAGGCGGGCATGTCCTTTACCAACTCATATGCCTCTGACTGGATCTGGCCAAAGGAGCGATTATTGATTTTCCGGTAATCCTCCTGCAGTATCAGGGTTACAGTGGATTCCTCCTCCTCGATCCTGGAAATCACCTCTTTTCGTTCTTCAATTCCCATCAGGGCTTCTTCCATTCCTGCCACCATCTGATCCGAGGTTTCCAGGGTTGTCCCGGTAGGCATGGTTACATACAGGGTGATCTGGTCGCTTTCAAGCTTTTCCAGCTTGTTAACCGAAACCGAAAGGGTGGATAAAATCGTGGCAAAAAACAGGATCAGTACCCCCACAATGGTGGATGCAGGATTCCTGAGTGCACTTTTTAAGAGGGTGAGGTAGATCCTGACCAGGCGATTGTCTATGGACACCTCCTGGTAGACTTGCTTTCGGCTATGATCCTTTCTTTTGCGGGAGAGGATCACATTTACGGCCATGGGGATCAACAGGAGGGAAACAACAAGGGAAACAAGCAGGGTGGAGATAATGGAAACTCCGATGTGCCTGGCAAATAATTTAACCAGGAATTCAGAAGAGAAGACAAAGGGAATAAAGACGGCTACCGTAGTGCCGGTAGCAGCCACCACGGCCCGCCAAACCTCTCCGGTACCCCTGGTCACGGACTCAGCAGCCGAATATCCAAGCGCTTTGAGCCTGTAGATATTTTCAAGTACCACCACAGAGGTATCCAGCAGCATGCCCACTGCAAGGGCGATACCAATCAGGGTCAGGCTGTTGATAGAGATGTCAAATCCAAAAAAGAAATTAAATGCGGTAAATATGGAAACGGGCATGGCCAGGGCCACCAGGATCACCAGTCTTATATTCCGAAGGAAGACCCACAATACAAATATGGCCAGCAGGGCCCCGGTCAGTGCCAGCCTGATGATCTGGTCAATGTTCTTTTCCATCAGCTCGGCACTGTTCTCCTGGATGGTCACTTGTATATCAAAGGGAGTTCCTTCCCGGTTGATGATATTCAGCTGATCCTGTACCTTGTGCGACAGTTCGATGATGTTGGCCTGAGCATCGTGGACCACCTGGAGGGATACCGCATCTTTCCCGTTGACCCTGCTGATGGTTTCTTCTTCCTTTTCACCATAGTAAACCTCAGCAATGTCTTTCAGCCTGACCGGATTATTTCCCCGTCCGACGATCAGGTCCTCTATCTGGGAAATGCTTTCATAGGCTGCATCCAGGTATATGAAGTAGCGGCGTCCCTCCTCCTTAATCGTTCCTCCGTACTCCCTGAGGTTCATATTGGAAGACAATATGGACCTGACCCTGGTGGGAGCAATGTTATAGGCGTCGCAGGCAGCCCGGTTGAGGATGATATCCACCGATTTCTGCCTTCCGCCGAATACATTTACGGCAGCCACTCCCTCAATATTCTCCAGCCCGGAAATGATGTGTTGGTCCACATAGTTGCGTACCCGGTCCACTCCCCCGGATCCAAGAGCCTGCAGGCTCATCAGGGTATTCCCAATGTCCTCCAGGTCGATCTTCACCACCTGTAAATTAAATTCATCGGGCAGATCGCCCCTGAGGGAAGCGATTTGCTCATCCAGTTTCAGATAGGCATACTTCAGATCGGTTCGTTCCTCGTAGGAAACCAGGACTGATCCGTTGCGCCTTCCGGCACTGGATTCAATCTTCTCTATGTTCTCCAGTCCCGTAATCACGCTCTCTATGGGGATAATGGCCTCCTGCTCCATGTACTCCGGGGTACATTCAATCATGGAATTCACCTGGATGAAGAGCATGGGCAATTCGGCGTTAGGGAATATCTCCATTTTCAACTGTTTCCAGGAGATAGTTCCCAGCATGGTCAATGCTACAAACAGCATTGATATCAGGACTTTACGCTGTATGAGAAAATGTTTATTCACCCTGCGGTACCTCCTCTTTGATGCGCTTTTCCCCAAGCATTCCAAACGCCATGTATATGCAAGGGATTACTACCAGGGTAAGCATGGTAGAGGTCACCAGTCCCCCGATCACTGCCCACGCCATGGGAGAACGAAGGGATGCACTTTCACCAAATCCCAGTGTTAGCGGGAACAGGGCAAGTATGGTGGTCAGTGAAGTCATCACAATGGGCCTGATCCGGCGTTGACCGGCCGACACAATGGCTTCCTTCAGCTTCATTCCTTCCCGGCGAAACTGGTTAATGGCATCCACCAGGATGATGGAGTCGTTCACCGCTATCCCAACCAGCAGGATGATCCCGATAAGAGCCATAATGTTTATGGCTTTGCCCTGGAACCAGAAGACCGCTAAGGCTCCAACCACTGCAAGTGGTACCGGCAGCAGAATGGTAAAGGGATGCACCAGGCTCTCAAACTGGGCGGCCATCACCATATAGACCAGGATCAGGGAAAGTAGCAGGGCAAAGCCCAAACTGCCCATGGCTTCCTTCCTCATGGCTTCCTCCCCGGTTATCTGATAGCTGTATTTGGGGGGAAACTCCACCCCTGCCAGTTTTTCGTCAATGGACAGGGCTACCCGGTCCAGGGGCAAGTCCCTGTCCAGATCAGCTGTGATTTCCACGATCCGGTTCTGGTTGTTATGAAGGATCTCCCTGGGAGAGCTCCCCACACGGATTTCTGCCACCTCCCTGAGAAGTATTTCCGTATTGTTCACATTTATTGTGAGTGTTTCCAGTTCCTTCAGGCTAATTTCGTTGAGCTTGACAGTAATGTCGGTCAGTTCCCCTTTCACTTCCATCTGTCCCCCATCGGCTCCCAGAAGTTTTTCGCTTACCCTGTTGATCAGGGTATTTACATCCAGGTTCATGAGTCCGGCCCGGTAGCGGTCTATGGCAATCACCACCTCCGGCGCTCCTCCTTCCACCGAGGTACTTATATTTCTTATTCCGGGGATCTGATTAAGCTGTTCCAGGACCGATCCGGTAAGCCATTCCAGTTCATCCATCTCTTCACCTATTATTTCCACCACCAGGGGAGGCTTATTGGTACCCAGTATGGTGGAAAGGGCACTTTCTTCCTGGCGGAAGAGAGCTGTGAAATTGGGATTTTCGCGAAAATGTCCGGACAGTGTAGAGATCAGTGTTTTTGCAGATACAGGGCTGTCCTCCTTGAGTTTTACCTTGATGGTGGCTTTGTTCTGGTCGTCGAAGAGGTTCTCTCCGGTGGAGGCCAGTCCCGAGGTAGGACCAATCTCACTGTAGATCATAGCCAGTCCCTCCCCTGAGATCTCCCTTATAATAGTCTCCAGGCTGGATACTGCCCCGGAAGTGCGTTCCAGCTGTGTGCCTTCAGGCATCTCCAGGTCCACATAAAACTCCCTGGCATCAGCTGCCGGCATAAATTCACTGCCGGTCTGTTGCAGCATAAACCATCCTCCTGCCATCAGGCCCGCAGCCCCCAGAAGGATCCATCCCCTGTAATCCAGGATCCTGTTCAGGAAGGAACCGTAGGTAGTAAACTGTACGGATTTCCGTGTGCGCCCTGCAAATGGCGAACGCTTATTGTAGAGGCGGGAATAGAGCATAGGTATGATCAGGATGGCTACCACCAGTGAAGCCAGCAGGGAAAAGGCCACGGTAAAGGCCTGTTCTTTAAACAGTTCTCCTGATGCCCCCCGCAGGTAAACGATGGGGATGAATACAACGATGGTAGTGAGTGTGGAGGCAATGATGGCCCCACCCACCTGGGAAGTGCCCCGGACAGCAGCGTCATCGGCAGAAGCACCCTGTTCATGGTTCCGGAATATATTTTCCAGCACCACAATGGCATTGTCCACCAGCATACCTGCCCCCAGTGCCAGTCCCCCGAGGGTCATGATGTTCAGGGTAAGCCCTGTAAAATACATAAGCACAAAAGTGGCGATGATTGAGACCGGGATGGCTACGCTTACAATGGCAGTTGGGCCTATGCGGCGCAGAAAGAGGAAAAGTACAAATACAGCCAGTACAATGCCTCCGATCAGGCTGTTGCTCACTTCCCCGATGGCCGATGAAATGTAATCACCCTGATCCTCCACCACC
Source organism: Bacteroidota bacterium (assembly GCA_039714915.1). GTDB lineage: Bacteria > Bacteroidota > Bacteroidia > Bacteroidales. The sequence continues at coordinate 86,469 of JBDLIM010000004.1, read as the reverse complement.
GTAAAGGTAAAACCGGGAAGGGCTTTTTGCATCTCGTCCAGAGCCTCCTTCAAATCCTCCACCGCCCTTACGGTGTTGTAACGCATTTCCTTGTAAATACTCAGTCCCACACAGGCTTCCCCATTCAGCATTACTGCATTCTCCTGTTCTTTCAGGCTGTAGCTCACCGTAGCCACATCGCGGAGCATCACCGGTACCCGCTCTCCTCCGGATTCCTCTGTGGACTGTCCCATTTTCACTATAATCTCCTCCAGGTCCCTGACCTGTTCCAGTTCGCTGATTCCCCGTACAATGTAGCGCTTGCCCATTTCCACAATGGATCCGCCGGACACGTCCTGGTTGTATGCATTGATGCTGTTGACAATGCTGCTAATATCCAGATTAAAGGAATTCAGGAGGTAATCATTCGTTTCTACCAGAACCTCAAGCTCTTCTGCGCCATCAACTTCCACATCGGCTATCCCTTCCAGGCGGATCAGTTCATTCCTCACATAGTTTTCGGCCGTAAGCCTTAATTCATTCAGGTCGCTGGTCTCACTGTGCCGGAAGGCCACCAGCATGACCGGGCTGGCATTGGGATCGTACTGGGTAATGTTGATCTCTTCCAGATCCTCATCCTGGTTGAAAGTTGACAGGGCCTTGGACAGATCCAGGAAGGCTTCATTCATATCCTTCTCCCAGGCATACTCCACTTCCACCAGGGCCACACCCACCCTGGAGGTGGATGAGACATTGACCACTCCGCTCTGCCTTATGGCCAGGGATTCGACGTCATCCACGAATTTCTCCTCCATTTCCTCCGGAGGACGCTCTCCGGCCACCAGTTCAATGTATAGTTTGGGGCTATGCAGGGTCGGGAAAAGGTCGACCCCCAGCTTATCGAAAGAAATAAATCCCAGCAGAAGAGTGGCCACGATGATCATGCTCACCGATACAGGGTATCTGACGGAAAATCTGGTTATGGCTTTTAACATTTCGGCTATGCTTAAATGATTACCTGAGGATCTTCACCCGGGATTGGTTCCGCAGGGTCTCAAAGCCTGAATTCACAATGCTTTCCCCTTTCAAAAGGCCCATCTTTACCTCCACGGATTTCTCGCTTTGAAGACCTGTGGTGATGATCCGTTCCGTAGCTACCCCCTTCTCAACCACAAAAACAATCTGATTCCGGTTTCGGCTAACGATGATATCCCTGGGTATGACAATTACTTCTTCAGCACTGTTGACCACCAGGTCGGCTTTCACAAACATACCCGGCAGCAGGACCTGATCCCGGTTCTCCACTTCCACGAAACATTTGAAGGTGCGTGCATCGGGATCAATAGAGGGAGATATTTGGGTGATGATCCCGGTGAGGGTATCAGCCGTACTGGTATAAGAGGTCACATATACCTTATATCCCCGCTCAATGTTCTTAAAGTATTTTTCCGGGAGCATGGCTTCCAGGTAAAGACTGGCATAATCAATGATCTTTATCATTTCGGTATTGACTGCCACCCTGGTTCCCCGGGTGAAGTATGGCAGATCAGCAATTACTCCGCCGAAAGGTGCCCTGAGGGTCATCTTTTCCAGACTGATCCTGCTGCTTTCCATGTCATACTCCGTATTGATCCGGGTGATTTCGGCATTTTTCAGATCCCTGAGTGTGGCTCCTCCCTTTTCGTAAAGGGCCTGTTGTTTCTCGTATTCGAGTTGGGATATTTCCATATCAACTTCCTTGGATTTCACCCTCAGGCTATTCACATATTCGTCATCTTCCAGTTTGATGATTACGGTTCCCTCTTTTACCCGGTCGCCCAGTGCATAAGGCTTTCCGGTGGCCGGATTAAGCCGGAGCACATATTCCCCTGTGATTTCCGAGCTGAGGGTTACCTCTTTCAGGGGATAGACCGAACCGGTGGTGCTCACAAACTCTTCAATGGTTGAGGTACTAACCTCGATGACTCCCACCGGCACCTCAATAGTGGTATCAATTTGTGTGTCAGGCTGTTTGCAGGAGGAAAGCCACAACAGCGGAAGGACCAGTGCGAATGCGGTAAATCTGATCTTTTTCATGAATTCTGGAGTTCTATTTGTTTTCATTTTCACTTGACATTAACTCTTCGGGTATGATGGGTATCTGTTTTTCGAAATCGTACAGGGTCTGTATTTTCAAATTCAGTAATTCAATCTTATAATCTATGATGGCATTGGTCACATCCATCTTCGCCTGGGAAAGCTGAGTCTGGTACATGCCCAGGTCGAGGCTGGTGAGATCGCCGTTGCGGTAACGTTCCATGTTGATGTCATAGGCCAGCTGGGCATTCTCCACGGTTTTTTGCTGAATCTGGATCTGGTTCTCCAGGTTTTTCAGGTTGCGGATCAGCGACCGGATGCCCACCTCGATATCGGTGAGCTCCACCTGGTACTGCAGCTGGGAGGTTTGCAGGCTGGCCTCGGCCGCTTTGATTGTAGATTTACGTTCTCCCCAGTCAAAGAGGGGGATATCAAAGGAGATTCCAATGGCCGGGGTGTTGGTGGGAGTCTGAAACATATCGCTAAAGATCTCGTCATAGGCCTGTACCCCGAAAGAAGCTGTGATGGATCCGGCAAACTCATTGGTGGCCTCTGCCTGGGTCAGGCCGAACTGGGCATTTTCCATGTCAATCTCACGCTCCCTCAGCTCCATGCGGTTCTCCAGAGCGTGGGTAATGGCCAGTTCCTGGTTGACCGGTACCGTATCGGCCATGATCTCGGCAGCGATCATCAGGGCAGTATCCAGAGGCAGCCCGATCAGTACCTTAAACTGGTCCATGCTGTTCAGCATGGTCAGCTCGGCATTGAATACTCCGGACTGACTGGAGGCCAGGTTTACCTCGGCCTGGTACAATTCCTCCAGGGCCAGCAGGCCCCCCTCCACCTTGTTGTTAATGATGGTGTAACTCTCCTGGTTGCTGGCCAGCTCCTCTTTGGCAATCTCCAGTCTCATCTGATTGGAGTATACTGCATAAAACTGCTGTGCCACATTCCGTTCCAGAGCCAGCCTCATGATCAGGTAGCGAAGCAGGGAGGATTCGTATTCCAGCTCCAGTGTTTCGGTTTCCATCCTGGTCCGGTTATAAGTGAAAATAGGCTGAGTAAACTGCAGGTAGAGATTGTTTCTGAAGATTTTGGATACGGGATCAGATGCAAAAGCCGATTCGGTAAAGCTGTAATCGTAGGCAAATCGGTTCACCAGCATCAGTTGTCCGTCGGTGGGCAGGATCCGCTGGTTGATGGCAAAGGTTCCCCCCGAGGAGGCCGATTCATTCAGGTACCACTCACTGGTCTGCTGGTCGAAGCGGTTGGTCTTTTCATATTCGAAGGGATCCAGGGTAATTGTAAACTGGGATTTCAGCCTTGCCCTCTGGGCATTTAGCCTTTCCTGACTGCGGATCAGGGCCAGTTCGGTCTGCTTCATATCGGGGCTGTTTACTTCGGCAATATCCAGGGCCCGGTCCATGGTCAGCAGGGCCTGTGCCAAAAGCCCGCTGCCCCCTATGCCCAGGAGGGCTGCCACTGTCACCACCTTAAACCACCTGTTCGTTTTTGTCGCTTTCATAATATCTTATTTTACCATCCACCATTCACCGTTTCCTCACAAACTTCACCGCATCGGCGATTACCCTTCTTCCGTCCGTCTCATTGCTGAGCCTAACCATGGCTGTATCTGCAGGGAAATGAAAAGATCCCAGCCGGTTCCAACCATCTTCCGGATTATTCAGTTCAAATACCAGGTTTTCGGATCCCTCATTGGAAGAAATGGTGTAGTTATAATCTGCTCCCTTATCCTCGAATTCGGGTCCCATCCGCCTCATTCCCTGCCCCTGCCCGCTACCCGGTCCACTGCTTCCATGTTCCCGTCTGGAGGGGCGCTTATACATGGCAGATACCGGAATGTACACATATACATCATAGAATCCATTTTCGGGAAGCACCGTACTCCAGGTCACATAATTGCTGCCATCTCCGTTCCGGATGGCCATGGCTGACCTGACAGTTTCCCCGTAGTAAGCAGAATGTGCCACCGGGGTCCAGTTGGAAGGAGTCCACCATTCATTCAGACTCTCGTATTTCAGCCCCTCTTCCTTTTCTTTCCTGGAATCGATGTACTTCTTAAGTTTACTCTCGCGGGAGAGAGAATACGCATAAAATCCCTCGTCTTCATTATCCACCACATATTCATCTTCGAATAGAAAACTCACCTGCTTTTCAGTGCTTCGTTCATACTCGTCCATATTGGTGCGTTCCACTTCGGTGGCAGATCGGAGGAAGTTGTTATAACTGGATGGTATGTTGCCCGATATCAGTGTATTCACGGTCATCATCATGGGCCGGTCATAGAGTGCCACCTGTATCTCCCTGGTTTGTCCCGGATCTACTTCGTGTAAGCGTTTCTCTTCGGTCATTCCTCCACCACCTCCGCCAAATCCTCCCTGGCCCATGATCCGGAAATTCACATCCACCAGGCCTTTGGAATCACCCACGTTTGAAATCCGGTATCTGACCAGGTACACATCCCCGATATCATCCCTGGTCTGGATGTACTCGGGTGATGAGATCTTAAAGGTAGCCATTCCTCCCCCGGTGTTGATTACATCCAGGTAGGGAGCAATCTCCACTCCGAATTCATTGTAGAAGTCCCTGGAGAATTGTTCGAAGGAAATTTCGGAAAAGGCATGATCCTCCAGGTAATAATAGAAGAAATAATCAAAATCGCCCATTCCAACCCTGTTCTTTAAAGCAGAAATAATAAAACTGCCGGTCTGATTGATCAGGGAAGAAGTGAGTTCGGTATCCCATTCGGCAAAAAGTTCAACCATGCTTTTTTCCTGAAGTGCCAGGTTGGCCCGTTCCTTATCTGTAATACCCCCGGTGAAACCCTCCCGTGGAGGCACTTCAAATCCCTCCTTCAGGTAGATTTCCAGCATGGAGTTCAATACGGGGTATTCAGAGGAGCTGATGCCAGTAACATAGCTGTAGTAAAGCGGGAAAACGCAGTAAGGATTCTTCGAATAGAGGTCCTTATTGTAAGCGATCAGGTCTTCTCCCCTGCTTTCCCTTCCCCCCCTGGTGCGGATTCCCGTATTGAAAAAGGTGTTTTGAAGGAAGCGTTTGAACTGATCCACCTGAATCTCCCTGGTACTGCGTTTGTTCTCCTGGTCCCGGTCCCTTCGCTCCTCTGCTTTCCTGAATCTTTCAAAATCAAGTGTATTGAGGCCTGCTCCTTTCTCCGGCAGGAGGATCATCTCGGGTAAAATGGTCTCCACGGTTTGAATGTAGGGACGTTCGTAAGCATGATACTGTATGGGCACTTCCACCAGGTTAATCCTGTTGAAGGCATAATAAAGGTCCAGTTCATCAATTTCGTAATTGTCTTTTTGCTCTTTGATCAAAGCCTCTATGGTGTCACCGATTTCTGAGAAATAGCTTGAAAAATAGTCGTGGCCGGGATCCAGGAAGAGGTTGTACTCCACCTCATCAATGGTAAGGCTAAGGCGCTCCAGAGGGGCGATAACCAGGGGAAGCACACTCAGGTCATTTTCAGGGCTAAACCTGAATCCGCCACTCAGGGTATCCACTACTCCCGGTGCAATGGCCATAAGTCCCGAATCGGGATACACGGTCATGCTGAAGCGTGCAAAATCAAGCTCCTGTGGTTGGAAGTTTTGCATGTTAAAGCCTACTCCTGCCCTGGGATACCAGTTTAGCTCAGGAGTAAGCAGCATGTAGTCAGGGTGAATGATCCCGGGCTGTTTGTCGAAGGTAGCCACCGCTGCACGCTTTAATGCTTCCACCTGTTCCCTGGGAATATCCAGGTAGGCAACGGAACCATCAGGGATCCCGGAATAATATAATTCCAGGCTTCCCCTTCTTCCGGGCATCATCGCCTCCCCGGGAATAATTTGAATGAGCTGCTCCCTGCGCAGGTAGTCCACCGGACCACCCGGACCGGTGATGCTATCGATTTGGAAACCCGGATTCAGGGTAAAGATCAGTGTATCTATTATTTCTTTGTTATTGTTTTTGAAACGCAGGGAAGAAGATATAAGCAACCTTTTTCCGTTCTGCTCCACACGAAGCTGGTTGGATGAGACGTCCACCACCTGTTTCTCAACAAAACGGTTGTTTATGGACAGGTAGCTTTCCCTTTTCTCTGCGCTTTCCCTGAAAGAATCATAGTAGCGGTATCCAATCCAGCTTCCCCCGGCAATAAAAGCCAGGAAAAGAAAAAGATTCAGAAAGTTCCAGCGTCCGGTCTGGGGCAAACGGTTCAGGAAACGAATGGCGGCAAAGATAAATCCCATGCCCAACATCAGGTAGGCCAGCCGGTGCAGGATAATTCGCTGAGGGTCAGCAAAGCCTATAAAATCGGAATAGACCATGGGAAAGTTAAATGCCATGTAGTCGAGCATACCGTATAACTTATCCTGGAAATAGGCCAGTGTGAGTCCGATATAGCCCAGAAGTACCAGAAAGGTTACGGCCTGACTCCGGAAAAGGATCATCAGGAAAAAAGAAAGTCCCAGGATGAATACCAGGGTGGGCAGGGTGATCAGCAGGGGGTAATAGAGATAGGCTTCCCAGATCACCGGAACATCCTTTCTTAGCAGGTTAAATACCAGTGACATGCCCAGGGCCAGAATAACCAGGGCCAGGAAGAGTACCAGGATACCCAGGGTTTTTCCAACCACATATTCCCCGTTTGTGATGGGCCGGGCATATATCACCTCGGTGGTATCCAGTTTTTTGTCTCTCTTAAGGAAATCTGATGCAAGAAAGACGGCAATGACGGCCTGGGCCACATTGATAAAGAGTACATTTATATAAGGCATGTTGGCAGCAATGGCCCTGAAGGTCCACCTCGCATCGGAATGTGCTCCGAAAAAGCCCATGTTGGTACCAAAGAGGATCAGCAGGGCCAGGATGGAAAAAATCCGGAAGAACCAGCTCCTGAAAAGCGTCTTGCTTTCATAGGTGGCCACATTCCATATGTTGATCAGGCTCATCAGAGGTTCCAGTGTTCCAGTTGGTTATCCATATAGTAGACGTAAGCATGCTCCAGGTTTGGATCCACCGGCACGGCATCTATGAAATCGGGTTTATCACCCACAAACTGGATTTCCCAGCCTTCTCCCGAGGGGATGGTGGAAATGATGGGTACCTCATCTTTTAACTTTTCGTACTGCAGCTGGGTAATCTCGGTACGCCACACATGACCTTTTGCCAGGTCCACCAGGTGGTCCGGGGTTCCATTGTATATAAGGGATCCTTCATTCAGCAGGGCCATCTGGTTACAGGTACTTGAAATATCACCCACAATATGGGTGGAGAGGATGATAATGGTTTCACTTCGTCCCAGATCAGACAAGAGGTTCCGGAAGCGGATTCTCTCTTCAGGATCCAGTCCCGTAGTAGGCTCGTCCACGATAATGAGGGAAGGGTGAGCAATCAGTGCCTGTGCAATTCCCAGCCTGCGCTTCATTCCACCCGACAGTTTGTTGGCCATCCGGTTCCTGAATTCGTACAGTCCTACACTTTCCAGCATCTCATCTACCCGCTCTCTTCGTTCTCTTCTGGAGGACATCCCCCCCAGGCGTGCAGCGTAATCCAGAAATTCCCAGGACTTCAGCTTTGCAAAGAAGCGGAAATCCTGGGGAAGATAGCCCACCATTTTCCGGATCTCTTTCCGGTAATTCTGAATTTCTTTTCCATCCACCAGTACCTGCCCTTCGGTGGACTGCATCAGGGTAACCAGGATCCGCATCAGGGTGGATTTGCCTGCACCGTTTGGTCCCAGCAGTCCGAACATGCCATTTCGGATGGTGAGATTTACCTGATCCAGGGCCTTGAATCCCCCCGAATAGGTTTTAGTCAGGTTTTTAATTTCGATTTGCAATGGAGAAAATCTTGCATATGTTGTTAATCATGAGCTTTGACTGCTTGGACGCTTTATAGTTTAAAGGGGTTACAGTAATTTTGATATTAAATTTAAACCTTTTTCCAGAGCTTTAGTCATAAGAGCAAACAGTTCCTTAATTAAAACCATATACATATGAATCGCATTATAAGATTTTCACTGACAGCAGCTGCAATGCTGATTTTTGCATTACAACTTTCCGCTCAGGGTCCGGGCGGAGGTCGTGGATTCCAGTTGACTGAGGAGGACATCAGGGAGCGGGCCGAAAACACAGCCAAAACTCTTAAACTGAATGACGACCAGCACAAGAAGATCCTGGCTGTTGAAATGGATTTTTATAACAAGATGCAGATCGAGCGACAGAAGATGATGAATGCGGGAGGTCCGCCTGCAGACAGGGAGGAGATGCGGGCAAAAATGATGAAGATACGGGACGAGCGCAATGCCGAGTATGAGAAAGTACTCAGTCCTGATCAGTACAAACAGTTTATTGAGATGCAGGAGCAGCGCAGAAACGAAATGCGCCAGCAGAGGCAGCAGAATTCTCCTGATGGTCAGCCCGAAGAAAGACCGGCCAGGGGCCGTGGAAGGGGCTAGTAATTTTTCATGTAATATTGGCAAGGCTTACGAACAAAAAAACGGATTCCGGGTTAATGTACAAACAGGACATATTTACAATTAACTCTAAAAAACAATCCGAATGTCAGTCAGAACCGCAAGATCAGTATGGAATGGAACCCTGAAAGATGGAAAGGGAACCATGAATTTTAGTAACTACAGTGGTCCATTTACTTTTGTTTCCCGCTTTGAGGAAGGGCCCGGCACCAATCCCGAAGAGCTTATTGGCGCAGCCCATTCAGGCTGTTATTCCATGTTCCTTGCGGCACTTATCGCTGGTGAAAAACTGGAACCCGAAAGTGTGGAAACCACAGCCAGTGTACATTTGGGCAAAGATGACAAAGGTCCGCTTATTACCACCATTGAACTGGATTGCACGGTAAAGTGTGAGGGATTATCCCAGGAAAAGTTCGATGAACTTGCTGCTGCAGCAAAACAAGGATGTCCAATCTCCCGTCTGGTGGCTGCTGCCGATATAAAACTTAGGGCCAAACTGGTTTAGCTTACAGAAGTACGGGCTTTTTCATGCATCTAAAATCCATTTGGGAAATACGGGAGCCTTATATGCATTCATTTTTTGCAACAGCTCTTCCATTTCCTCACTGACCAGTACCATTTCCCTGTTTCGCTCTTTCAAAAAGCCCTCCCGGATCATCTTTTCAATGGCAGTAAGAACAGGTGAAAAATATTGATTGGTGTTTAGTAAACCCACCGGTTTGGCATGCAGACCCAGCTGTCCCCAGGTAAGCATCTCAAAAAGCTCATCCAGGGTTCCCAGTCCTCCGGGCAGGGCGATGGCCCCGTCGGTCATGTTGCTAATCAGAGCTTTTCGTTCATGCAAACTGTCCACAACGATCAATTCAGACAGCTGCTCGTGAGCCACTTCTTTAATTTTCAGAAAGGAAGGAATCACACCGGTGATCTGTCCGCCGGCTTCCAGCACCGCATCGGCAAGTACTCCCATTAATCCTACTTTGCCTCCACCAAAGACTACGTGGATCTTCTTTTTGGCCAGCAATTCACCCAGCTTGCCAGCTTGTTCCCTGTAAATTCCGTTGATTCCGGAACTGGAACCACAATACACTGCAATAGATTTCATCCACTCAATATAGGAATTAATCCCCTTACAGGAAAGTCTATATCAATGGCATCAGAATGAAATATTCAGGTAAAGGGTGGGTGTAAAAGGCACGGCTTCTGCATGGATGGAAATGCTGCCCGTCTGTGTGCCGGGAATTCGAATAAGATTGGATTGTTTGATGTTTTCGGTGTTCAGAATGTTAAGTATGGAGATTCCGGCTTCGAAATGATAGCTTTTGACCGAATGGCGGTAGATAAAGGCAGCATCAAGCCTGCTGTAGGGATACCTGTCTGTCTCTTCATGGAAGAAAGAAGGGCGATCCGGAAATCCCGAACCATATACATAATTAGCAGAGAGAAAAAAGGGTTTAAGATTTATTAGGAGGGCACCTTTTATTTCATGCCTTTGATCCTGGGGTGCTTCTTCATAGGCTTCACTGGGAAAGTAGGGGAAATACTCTTCAGTTTTGCTGAGGCTATAAGAGGCCCAGGCTTCATGGGCACCGAAATATTTTTTAACAAGCAGGTCCATGCCGTAGACTTTTGCCTGGCCCTGAAATACAGCTTCAAAACCCTCTCTCCACATGTTTATATACCTGGTGATACCCTCTGTGGTTTTGTAAAAAGTCTCCAGGCCTATGGTAAATCCTTCCCTTCGGTAACTTATCCCTCCCACCAGGTGCTGAGCATGCAATACAGGGACCTCCTCGTTATCACACAATGCCCAGAAATAGCGGTAGTTTCCCAGGTCATCAATCATGGATGTTTCAGAAATAAACTGCTTGTAAATGCCCCAGGCGCCGTTTAAACGTATGTGATCACCCAGGCTGAGTGTTGCTTTAATCCTGGGCTGAATAAACACCCTTTTCAGATTCATGGGATAATCTATGCGAATACCGGGGGTGACACTAAGTACCTCATTGGGGGTGATCCTGTCCTGTATGTAAAAATTCAGCCTGTGTGCCTCCTGTCTGGAATCCCTGATATTTACCTCAAATGAATCTTCCCTCATGGCTAGCTTATCATAGATATAACTCCAGCCAGTCTCCAGTTTATGTGAAGGAGTGAGTGAAAAGTGGTTTTTGTTTGTGAATGCAGCTTCCTGTATTTGATTCCTGTAAAAAAGTTCCTCATTGGTCACAATCGATCCACTGATTCCCCTGATCATTTCCAATGCTTCTGATTGTTCTCTTTCCAGTCCCGAATAGCTCAGGGAGAAATTGCTGATGTTCCCTCCTCTCCAGGATTTACCAAAAAACAGGGCAGCTCCGCGCTGCCTGTTGTTCTCATCGGTATCCTGGCTGATTTGAGTTCTGTTTCTTTCCTGGTCGATGGAATAGGAGAAATTGTCCTTTCCTTCATATATGCTGATGTGATACATATCTCCCGATCTGGTGCTTCCTCCGTATTTCAGGTTGAAATCCCGGAAGAGGTAATCGGGGTAAACAGATATATCGGTCTGACTTGAAGTTGGCCTGCCTCTTCCAATGATGCTGAAGTCACCGGCATCATAAAAATTATAGTAGGTATGGCGATAGGCAAAGGTAAGAGAGGACTTCCTGGTCAGGGGTACACTGGCCATGCCATTTACGGTCATGTTGTTAATGTTCAGGTTAATGGATGGCTTCTGAGTACTGCCACTCACCCCGGAAATTTCCACGATGCCTCCCACACGATCGCCATATTCGGCACCATAACCCCCTTTCATCACTTTGATGTCTTTGGCCATGTAAGGATTTACAAAACTGATGTTGTCATTGAAGTTTTTCAGGCCAAAAATTGTGATCCCATCAAATATAAGCTGGCTGTGTCCTGAATAACTTCCCCATATGATCATTTCGCTGGATTGTTCACCAGCTGCAAGTATTCCCGGTTGTAATCTGAGAAAATTGAAAACCGAGTTATCCCCGTTGCCCGGCAACCTGTGGGCTACTTTATGATTTAGCCTGATCATTCCGGCCTCCTCGCCTGCCTGACCTGATCTTTCGATCATACTTCCTTCTATAACCACCTCCCTGAGACCAATGATGGATGGCTTCAGGGTCAGGATGTGCCTCTCTCCCGGACTCAGTATGGTATCAAGAATGTAGTAACCCAGGTATGAAGCACTCACTTCAAGGGGAGTATCTGTATGGGTGAGGTAAGAGAATTTCCCTGTGAAATCTGAAACTATGCCCTTATTCTGAATGAGCAGGTGCGTATAGGGTAAAGCTTCGCCTGAATGCGCATCAAGCAACTGTCCGAACAGTCTGTATGTTCGCACCTCAGGTAGAGTCTGCTTCTTAAATATGACAAAAACCTCACCACTTTTCTGGTAATCCAGGGGCAGGTCTTTAAGCAGGTAACTTATGGCCTCCTCAGGGGATCCAAAGCTCTGGTTTGCCGTAACCTGATACCTGGAAAGCAACTCATCATCGAAGGAGAGCTGAACTTCATAGGCTTTGGCCAATTGGATCAGTACCAGGTTCAAGGGTTTCTGATCAGCCTCAATCACCATGTTCTGTCCTGAAAGTGTAAGGTAACTAAGCAGGAAACACAGGGAGAGGGCCCATGCCGGATTAATCCTCCTGGTCTGGAAGAATGGAATATGTTTTCCCGGAAGTCTGTTCATACCTTAAGTCAAACGGCATGCACAGCAAAGTTAGTACATTTTCCACCGAGGACTCAAGGGCAAAGTTACCTGAAAAACGCAGATCCATTTCCCGGGGAGTTATGATCTTAATGCCATACTGCCTTTCTATCTCATCAAACACCAGTCTGAGGGGTACAGATGAAAACATCAGCAAGTTATTTTGCCAGCCTGGAGACTCTTCCATTTGATCCAGGTCAACTACCTGGATGGCCCCTGAAGGATCCATACTTGCCTTCATCTCAGGAGCCAGTAAAGCCACATCATCCGAGAGCCTGGAGCTTACCTTTACCTTGCCGCTGTGGCATACCACCTGGTAATCGCTCCCCCTGGAGTACACATTAAAGGATGTTCCCAGAGCCTCAGTCACGGCGTGTGAAGAGGATACCTTGAATTTGCTGCCTTTCTCCACTTTGAAAAAGGCTTCTCCTTCCAGGTGTACGTCTCTGGATAACCACCACCAGTAGGGATGGAATTTAAGGGTGCTGACCGCATTGAGTTCAGCCACGGAACCATCTGGTAATTCAAGGGAAGCATGCTCAGTCGGCAGGGTTTCCAAGGTCCTGGTGGAGAAACGGAGGAAGGAGGCCACTGCAAGGAGGAGTGCTATTGATGCTGCCATGGCAAGCCATTGTTTACCGGGAAGCTTACCGGGAATGATCACCTTAGACGGTTGCCCCTCCTGTAAGTGGTCTGAAAGATCCTGCCAGATATCTTCTTTGCTCTTTTCCCAGGGAATTTTAGCCCGGGAAAGGAATTCTGAAGACAGATCCGGATCTGTTTGCTGGTTCTTATGTACTTTATTCCTTTTCATGGGGTTTTAATTCTTTTCGCAACAGGGAAAGTGCAGCTGTCATTCGTTTCTCAATGGCCTTCACACTAAGTGACAATCTGCTTGCTATTTCCTGATATTTCAGGCCCTCCATGCGACTCATTAAAAAGACAATTCTATGTTTCTCAGGCATTCGAGCCAGAACTTTTTCATATTTATCCTGTAATTCTTTGAAGTGCAGATCTTCTTCAGGACCTGCTCCTTCCAGATCGAAGCTGAGTTCTTTCATGATCCCCCTGGAAAGCCTATCCCGCCGATAGTGACTGACAAACAGGTCTCCGGCAATTTTGTATAACAAACCCACATCCCTGACAGAATCAAGACTAAACTGCTTTTCCCAGATCTTAAGAAAAGTATCCTGTGCCAGGTCCGTCGAAACCGTGGTGTCGCCCGAGCGGAAATAAAGATACCTTCTGATGGCATCAAAATGGGTATCAAAAAGAACTTTAAACTCTTCTCTGGTCACCTGCCCTGTTTCTTGATTTCCCTGCAAATTACAAAATGTAAAAGAACCCGCACGAAAAGAAACACTAACTAAGCATTACCACCAACCCTTTTCCTGATTCATGTTTCTCTTGTGCCTTTGAAAACCTTTTCTGAAACGGCCGCTCATCAGTTCAATTTCCTCAATAGCTCCATCTTTGCTCACCACAGCCAGGTTATCACATTCTCCATCTCCGTAATCAATGGTCATGGTCTCTTCTCCCCTGCTTATCTCAATAATACCCTGCAGGGGGAACATGCAGCTCCTGTCAATGAGCAGGTCTTCGATAATGTTACGCTCAAATTTTAGCTCATCATTCACAGTCAGGCTTCCTCCCCCGCTTTTCAAAAAGACATCATCTTCAATTTCAGGAGTCTCAAAACCACTTAGCCAGACCTTCTTCTCTGTGAAGTCCCTGACCATGCCCATGGTGCTTCCTCCGGACTCCATGGTGGAAGTCATCACTGATTCTGAGCTGAATACCCAGTTTCCATCTGCATCCTGACCTTCGTTGGTGATCATGGCAGTTTTAGCCACCTCCCTGTTCCCAATGGTCATGTCCTCAAATGTGATGGTGTAGGTGGCACCTTCATTTAAAATGGTATCGGTCATATACAGGGTGATAATCCCCCGTTTTTCAAGGCCTGTTTTCCCCACACAGCCTTCGCCGTAATTAATGCTAATGGTTTTTGGAAAATCCTGGCCTTCAATTTCCGGTTCCACACTTACTGAAGCACAGTCCGGAAAACTTCTCCCAAAGAAGAGGTGAGGTCCGCTGATCATCATCCTTCCGCTGAAAAGGTGTCCTCCAAACCTGGCTGCGCTTACATCACAGTCGGTTGCTTCGGCCGATTTCAGAGCAAATACCTCATCTTCAGCTATGGTCACTGCATCGCCAATATCTTCAAAAACGCTGAATGAATTGTTTTCACATCCGGAAATCAGCAGGGCTATTGTGATAGCAGTGGTCATTAAAAATTGCGTTCTCATTTTTCAGGTTTTTTGTTAAACTTGGTACTTCGCAATTGCTTTCTCAATGATATACCGCACAAGTCCGGCTCTACCCTAAAAAAAAATGTTCCGGGTATAATGACCCGGAACATTTTAAAAACGCAGATACTAACTAACTTATACAATGGGCGATGGATGCTGTTTTAGAACAGCAGTGAACTTCTCAAAGTCTTCAGGTGCGAGCTCATGATTCTTTAGTTCGCCGTGGAAATACTTATCATATCCCACCAGGTCCATAAGTCCGTGTCCGCTGAAATTGAACAGGATGACCTTCTCCTTTCCTTCTTCTTTGGCTTTATTTGCCTCACGTATGGCAGAAGCTATGGCATGGGTGGTTTCAGGAGCCGGAATGATTCCTTCTGTACGGGCAAAGGTAAGACCTGCATCGTAGCACTCCAGCTGATGAATGGCCTGGGGTGTAGCCAGACCCTCTTTTACAGCATGACTTACCAGGGGTGACATTCCGTGATAACGAAGTCCGCCCGCATGGATGGGAGGAGGAATAAATCCGTGCCCCAGGGAATTCATGGCCAAAAGGGGAGTCATTTTTGCCAGATCGCCGTGGTCATAGGCAAATGGTGCTTTGGTCAGGGTTGGACAGGAGGCAGGCTCGACGGGGATAATTTCGATATCGGCGCCATTTATCTTATCGAGCATAAAGGGGAATGCAATTCCGGCAAAATTACTGCCACCACCGGCACAACCGATGATCACATCGGGAAGCTTCTCATTGATTTTCTCCAGTTGTTTCTTGGCTTCCAGGCCAATAATAGTCTGATGCAGCATCACATGGTTCAGCACACTTCCCAGCGAATACCTGGTCTCTCCCGATGGATCTGTAACAGCAGCTTCCACAGCTTCACTGATGGCTATTCCCAGGCTTCCGGGAGTATCAGGAAACTGGGCAAGCACATCTCTTCCTGCCTGGGTTTCATTGCTGGGACTTGCAATACAACTTCCACCCCAGGCCTGCATCATCATCTTACGAAAAGGCTTCTGGTCGAAACTAACCCTTACCATAAACACCTTGCATTCCAGGCCCAGTAAAGAGGATGCAAAGGATAATGCACTCCCCCACTGTCCAGCACCGGTTTCAGTGGTCAGTTTCTTAATTCCAAACTCCTTGTTATAATAGGCCTGAGCAACTGCTGTGTTAGGTTTGTGGCTGCCGGCCGGAGAAACGCTTTCATTCTTGTAATAGATCCTGGCCGGAGTACCCAGTGCCTCTTCCAGTGCATAGGCCCTTACAAGCGGAGCCGGGCGCCACATGGTAAGCATCTCCAATACTTTTTCCGGAATATCTATCCAACGCTCTGTACTTACTTCCTGCTCGATCAGGTTCATTGGAAATACGGGGGCAAGTGCCTCAGGCCCTATCGGATTGCCATCCGGTCCCAGAGGGGGATTCATGGTTCCGGGCAAATCAGCTGCTATGTTATACCATTGCCTGGGCATTTCATGCTCTTCCAGGATAATTTTCTTGCTCTTTGTCATAATTTCTCAGATTTTAGGGTATTAGTTAATGTCAAAAAAAAACGGGGATGTTAAATTTAACATGCCCCGTGAATATTTTAATGTATATGTATGTATTTTTACAAATCTATCATTGCCCACGAAGCATTTCGAAGATGCCACCAACGCCATCGCCAGTTATTTGTATTCGAGAAATGAGTCATAGACAATTTTATCAATCCGAAAATAGACAATATTTTCTAATGTCCAATCCCCGGAGCTGCTTTTTTTACAGCAAGTGCCTGTTTTACCCTGATTACTCCTTTAATAGACCGGCTTTTTCCAGGGTTCAGCAGGCTGGTACTTGCTGACAGATGCCCATCGGATCCCTCTTTTCATAATCTCCAAAGCCTCAGGAACATCAAAGTCTGCCATCACGTGGCCCAGGGAGGTGTAAAATACCCTTCCTTTTCCATACATTTTTTTCCAGGCCACCGGCATGGTACATCCGTCTACCCAGTCGTCGTGATCCGCATTAAAGGTTGTTGTTGCAAGCACCTTCATATTTGGATCCACGTGCATGTAGTATTGTTCGCTGTGCATTTTAAATTCACCAAGTCCCTTGGTCACCGGATCCTCATGATCGGTGATCTGAACGCTGTAATCGATCACCCCTCCCGGATGAGCGACCCACTGTCCGCCAGTCATATACTGGTAAGCTACATTCTGACGAAAAGAATCGCATAAGCCTCCATGCCATCCGGCTATACCAAGCCCTCCTTTTATGGCATCCAGAAGTCCCTTTTCCTGCTCTCTTGAAATTTCTGACATGGTAAAAGTCTGGATTACCAGGTCTATTTTGCTCATGTATCCGGCGTCGGCATAGGGATCCAGGTTGTCGAAGGCTTCCACTTTTGCACCCTCGCTTTCCATCCAGGGTTTAAAAATATCTACCGATTGTTTGGGTTCGTGGCCCTGCCATCCTCCATAGGTATACAGTACTTTCTTTCCTTCCAGGGAAGGGGCATCTGCATTCACAGCAAATGAGGGAGCATTTTTTTGATCCCTTGCCTGCAGGCCGAGAGAGGTTCCCATGGCTAAGGTTGCTGAACTGGTCAGAAAGCTGCGACGATTGAATTTCATAATATATAGTTTATCATAAAAATAGAGGGAAAATCAGGAAGGGCAAAAAAAAACCCCTCGCAGAAGCAAAGGGTTTAGATTAATACGTAATGAGGTGGTCAACTATATCAGTTTGACATTCACTGCATTTAATCCTTTTCGTCCTTCAGTAAGCTCGAAAGTTACATCATCATCTTCCTTAATCTTATCGATCAGGCCAGATACATGGACAAAATACTCTTCGTCAGATTCGACGTCTTTAATAAATCCGTATCCTTTGGACTCATTAAAAAATTTTACTTTACCTTCTTTCATTGTATAAATTGAAAATTAATAACTCTGCAAAAGTAATACATTTTCACGCCATTTGCACAATTCGTCAATAACAATTCACTTTTTAACTGGGAATTATGAAAAAATAGACTGCAATAAAGTGAGAAACAGTGCCTGCAATCACCAGTAAATGCCACACCAGGTGGTGATACGGGAATTTAATGGACTTGAAAAATATTATCCCCACCGTATAAGCCAGTCCCCCGATAAAAATCCAGATACCCCCCATCAGAGGCAGTGATTTGAATATCGGACCGATGGCGATCAGCACCAACCAGCCCATAATTGCATAGGACAATACATAAAATGTATTCACTCCTGAATGGAAATCTCCCGGTCTGATAAGGATCATCATTGTCCCCACCAGAGCCATTCCCCATTCAATACCAAAGATGGTCCACCCCAGAGGCCCGTTCAGAGTGATCAGGGCTATGGGCGTATAGGTCCCTGCGATAAGAATATATATGGCAATCCTGTCCATGTTAAAGAAGCGATCCTTGGCTTTCCCCATAGGCAGAATATGTGTAAGTGTGGAGGAGGTATACAGCAAGATCATCGAAGTTCCGAATACGGCTGTACTTAACAGATGCAAATTGTTGCCATTTGCAAGAGAATGATTAATCATTAAAATGAGTGCCGCTATGGCCAGAAGGGTCCCTGTGAGGTGGGAAATGGCATTTGCCAGTTCTTCCCCGGGGCTAAACTTATCATTATCTTTCATAAAAAAGTTTTCATCAAAAGTACTCAAAGTGCTCCCGGCAGTGCGTTTTGACGGTCCCCAAATGAACTTTTTCATCCCTAAATGCGTATATTAGTCAACAAGAATGTTTCCGAAGCATAGCTGCGGGTAATTCCCGAGCGTAATTCAACCCGATGAAAAGAATCCTGATTCTCATTTCTTTAGCTTTTATGCTGAGCGGCATTTTGAATTCCCAGAGTCATGCTATTGATAGTTTATTGAACCTAACTACTGTAGTATCAGGGGAAGAATTAGGCAAGATATATTATGAACTTTCAGTTGAACTGCAATCTGTCAATTCCGACAGTGCACTCTATTATGCAAATCAATCGGAGTTGATCTTTCAAAAAGGCGATTCGAAAAGACTCCTTCCTTACCTTTTTAAAAGCAAGGGAAAGATCTATGAAATAAAAATGGTTACTGACAGGAGCCTGTTTTACTACAATAAAGCCTTTGAAGAGTTCATAAAACTGGAGAACCAGCACGAAATCGGAGAATGTGCACTGAATATGGGAAACATTTATTTTGAGATGGCGAATTTCAGCGAAGCTTATTTTTGCTATATGCAAAGCCTTCGTGCACATGAAAGAGAAGGGGACCAGATGGGAATTGCCATGATGCAAAACAACCTGGGAAAGGTGGCACATGAAATGGACAACCTGACGGATGCTGAAAAGCATTATCAGAACGCTTATGAAATTTACAAAGTACACGGACTTTCAACTGATGAGTGCAATGTACTGGGTAACATCGGGCTGATATTTTATGATAAGGAGTCTTATGATTCGGCTTTGATATACTTCCAACAGGTAATGGACATACTTGATCCGGACTCACTTGCATCGGAGACACAGCAATATATATTGTCAAGCACCTATGAAAATACTGCACTGACCTATAAAGCGCTTGGGGCTTATAACATGGCTCTTGATTATTTAAGAATGGGTATGCAGCTGGCTATACAAATAGGTGACCAATATATTCTTGGATCGGTGTATACCAGTCTTGGTTCGCTGTATGGAGAAATAAGAAATAAGGATTCTGCATTGTTGTACCTGCACAGGGCCTTAAAAATTGCCAAGGACAGGGGATTCAGGAACCTGGAGCTGGAAGTATATGATGAACTGGCCAGGATGCATGCAGGACTGGGTAGCTATGCCTCGGCCTACAACTGGTTATTGAGATACGACACGGTGTACAAGGCTCTGTTTAATGAAATCCAATCCAAACAGATGGCCAGCCTCAGAGCGCGCTACGAACAGGAGATAAAGGATCAGGAAATTTTGCAATTGCAGTCCGAAGCTCAGGTTCAGAAAATGCTGAACAAGGTATTTATCATATTTATTGTTGTCATTATCGGCCTGGTCATCTTCATTGCCGTGAACCTCAGATCAAAAAAGAGGACCAACCAGATGCTGGCTGAACGAAACCTGCAGATATCAAACGCGATTCAGCAGCTGAGTGAATCAGAAAATGAACTTCAGAAGCTCAATAAATCCAAAGACCGGATCTTTTCGGTGGTGGCTCACGATCTCAGGAATCCGGTGGCGGCTGTCACAGGCTTCTCTGAATTATTGTACGATAATTTCGACCAATTCCCAGTGGAGACCCAGAAGGAGTACCTGCTGCAGGTTTTGCAGGGAACTCAGCGCATTCAGAACCTCCTGGAAAACCTGCTTATCTGGGCCCGGGCGCAGATGAAGGCTGTGAAATATGAACCTGAGAGTATTAAAGTGAAGGCCCTGGTGGATGAGTGCATCAAGGAAATGAAAGCGAATCTGGACTCTAAGAAGGTGGTATGTCTTGCTAAAATTGACAGGAAATGCGTAGTTCATGCCGACAGGGCCATGATTCACACAGTAGTGCGGAACCTGATTATGAATGCCATCAAATTCAGTTTTCCGGGGGGAAAGATCCGCATCAGCTCAAAGATGAATACAAATGAGTGTATTCTTGCCATATCTGACGAAGGAATCGGCATCCAACCAGAAATACAGGAAAAACTCTTTGATGCCAATGAGGTGGTGAGTACACCGGGCACAACCGGCGAATCGGGATCGGGACTGGGTCTGGTTATCTGTAAAGAATTCCTGGACCGGAACGAGGGTACCATAAGTGTGGAAAGTGAGCCTGGGAATGGTGCCTTATTTGTTATAAGCCTGCCGGCTGTGTAAATTACTTGAGTTTCTCCCTGAAGGCTTTTTCAAATTTCTCCACTTTCGGATTAATTACGATCCTGCAGTACCCCTGGCTGGGATTGTTTTCAAAGTATTCCTGGTGATATCCTTCTGCCTTGTAAAAGGCTTCATAGGCCTCTACACTGGTTACAATGGGATCGTTCCAGATCTCTTCTGATGCAAGCAGGGCAATGACATTTTCTGCTTCTTCCCTTTGTTCTTCACTGTGATAGAATATTACAGAGCGGTATTGGGTACCCACATCATTGCCCTGCCTGTTCAGCGTGGTTGGGTCATGAGTTTTGAAAAATATCTCCAGTAAATCGGTGTAGCTGACCTGTTCAGGATCAAAGGTAATCTGTACCACTTCGGCATGACCGCTAAGACCGGTGGTAACCTGTGTATAATCCGGATCGGGTATATGCCCTCCGGAATATCCTGATTCAGCCGTCTGAACCCCTTTCACACGCTCAAAAATGGTTTCAACACACCAAAAACAACCCCCGCCAAATGTTGCAAGTTCAGATTTATCGTTCATTTTTCTGTTCCCATATAATGTAGCCATACCAAGCAGGCCTGTAAATATAATCAAAGTGTATTTTCTCATACCAAATACGAAAAAGTATCTAATCGTATTAACCTAAAAACAGGGGTTTTGTTTAGGGCTGGAAATCATCGGTTTTTCGTTGTAACTTTATATCATGCTGGCAGCTGCACATTATAAAACAAAAGAAGACCAAAAAGTACAGTGTCGTCTTTGTCCGCACTACTGTCTCCTTGAACCAGGTCAATACGGGAAGTGTAAGACCCGGGTAAACCTGGAAGGTAATCTGTATGCAGAGAATTTTGGCATACTTTCGGCCATTTCCACCGATCCCATTGAAAAGAAACCCTTGTATCATTTTTACCCCGGGAAGTCCATTCTCTCTATCGGAGGCTTTGGCTGCAATATGACCTGTGACTATTGTCAGAATTGTGATATCTCTCAAATAGATCACCGTATTTTCTCACATCATCCCTCCAGGGATCCGGAAGACATTGTGGGTAAAGCCGTATTGCACCGGGATAACATCGGACTCGCCTATACCTACAATGAACCTACCATCTATTTTGAATACATGCTCAGATGCGCAAAACTTATCAAAGAGCAGGATCGGTGCAATGTGATGGTTACCAATGGGTACATTAACGGAGAACCACTGGATGAGCTTTTATCTTACATGGATGCCTTTAACCTTGACCTGAAATCGTTCCGCAATGAGTTTTACCAGAGTCGGGCCGGGGCAACATTAACTCCGGTGCTTCATTCCATAGAACGAATTGTAAAATCAGGAAAGCATCTCGAACTGACCTTTTTGATAATTCCCGAACTGAATGACAAAAAGAAAGAATGGATGGATATGGTTGACTGGATCCATGAAGTATGTGGCCGGGATACGGTTCTGCATGTGAGCAGGTATTTCCCCAGATATAAACTGCGCATTCCCCCTACCCCCCTGAGCACCATGGAGCGTTTTATGGATCTGGCCAGGGAGAAACTACTTTATGTATATCCCGGAAATACTCCACAGCTTGATAGCCACACACGTTGTCCGGGCTGTGGAAAAGTACTTATACAGCGTTTTCTGTACAATACATCGGTCACCGGAATGACTGGCGATGGATTTTGCAAGCATTGCAACTATAAGATCAAAGGTGTGTTTAAATAGCTAAACAGATGAGAACACGCAGTGCAATTGTGGAAGGTCGTTTCTACCCCTCTTCAAAAAACCGGATATTCGGGCAGATCAGGGAAATTGAACAAGAAGACCGCTTCAGGTACACGGGTACTGAACCCAAACGGATATTTGGTGCAGTCCTCCCCCATGCAGGCCATATATATTCGGGGTATCAGACCGTTCCGTTTTTTCAACTACTGAGGAAACTTGAGATTTATCCGGATACATTTGTTATTATACATCCCAATCATAACGGAATTGGAAGCCGTTTGGCCATAGATGATTCGGATGTATGGAGCAATGCCATTGGGGATGTTAGTCTGGACCGGGATTTAGCTGAAATTATGAAACTGCCTTATGACAGGCTGGCTCACTCCCGCGAACATTCAGCCGAGGTGATCATTCCTTTCCTGCAGTATTTCATGCCGGCACATTCATTTTCCATAGTTCCGGTATGCATGATGGATCAGGATTTTGAAAGTGCATCCCTGGTTGCAGCACGAATTGGAATGGCTGTAAAGCAAACAAAACGTAATATAATGGTGATTGCATCCTGCGATTTCTCACATTTTCTCTCCCCGGAAGAAGGCGCATCCTGTGACCAGCTTGTGCTGGACAGAATCCAGGCCAGGGATGCAGCAGGTATCGAACGGATTGTAAAACAAAAGCACATCTCGGTTTGTGGCTATGGGCCTATTATGTCGCTTATGGAGTATGCGGGAAGCATATCCCCTGAGTATGAAATTCAAATATTAGCCAGGGGACACTCGGGTGAGGTGATCCCATCCAGGGAGGTAGTGAACTATATCTCCATGATCATGTACCAATGATACTTACCGAAGAAGAGAAGCGGGATCTGATCCAGATTGCCAGGGATGCTATTTTGGGTAATCTGAATAAGGCAATGGCGAAAAAACTGGCGCAAAACCTGTCAGCAAATCTGCAAATCTGTTGCGGAGCTTTCGTTTCTATATACCTGAATGGGAAGTTAAGGGGATGCATAGGCACTTTTTCGGAAGAAACCCCCCTGTTTGAGAATGTTCGGAATATGGCTGTATCTGCTGCCACCTCTGATACCCGTTTTGATCCCATTGATCCCTCTGAGCTGGACCGGGTCCGGATAGAAATCAGCGTACTCACTCCCAGGGTCAGGGTATATGATATTTCGGAAATAGTCCCCGGTACGCACGGAATATTTATGAAAAAGGGCATAAACCGGGGGACTTTCCTGCCACAGGTAGCCCTTTCTCAGAACTGGACCCGCGAGGAACTCCTGGGCAACTGTGCAAAGAATAAGGCGGGAATAGGATGGGAAGGATGGAAAACGGCAGACTTATTCACTTATGAAGCCCTTGTGTTTTCCTCAGAAGAACGATAACTATATTTATCACTGTAAACCATGTGCTGAGTATATGTCAGTTTTGTGCAACCTAAGAGAACGATGAAATGACAGAATTAGAATTAATAGTTGACCTTCATAAATATTCCGAACGACAAGGACCTGGTAGTGAAAAAGAGACCTTAAAGGCTCTTGAACTTATGAATTTACCGAAACAGAAACATTTAAGAATTGCCGACATTGGTTGTGGTTCAGGAGGTCAAACAATTACCCTCGCACAAAATACAGAAGGACAAATAACAGCAGTAGACATGTTTCCTGAATTTTTGGATGAATTAAATCAAAAATCAGAAAAATTAGGATTTAAATCAAAAATCAAGACGCTTGAAAAATCAATGGATGACTTGCCATTTAGCAACGAAGAATTTGATATTATTTGGTCAGAAGGAGCGATTTACAATCTCGGATTTGAAAATGGCGTAAAAAAATGGAAAGATTATTTAAGAATAGGTGGCTACTTGGCTGTTAGTGAAATTACTTGGATAACCAGTTCAAGACCAAAGGAGATAGAAAGTTTTTGGAAATTGGAATACCCTGAAATTGATTTAGCTTCAAACAAAATTAAAATTTTAGAAGATAAGGGATATACTCTTGCGGGCTACTTTTATTTGAAACAAAATAGTTGGACAGTAAACTATTACAAGCCAATGGAAGAGAGGTTTGAGTCTTTTCTTGAACGGAATAACAATTCTGAACTTGCTAGAAAAGTCGTTCAAGAAAACAAAGCTGAAATAGAATTGTATGATAAATACAAGGATCATTACAATTATGGATTTTATATTGCTAAGAAGAATGCATAAAAAGGCAACACAAGCAAACTACGCATAACCAGAACGCTAAGATCTTTGTTCATCTACTGCTTTTATGAACCTGATGATGGAGTCAAGATCCTCCAAAAGTGTGCTTGGGATAAACCACTTTGAAAAAGTGATGGTTAGTGATTTTGTTAAGAAATCTTAAATATCCGGGATTTCCAGTCTATTTATTTGTAATTACGAAGTGCTTCGTATAATTTTACTACGAAATCATTCGTACAATGAAGCAGAAGCCCACAGAATCTGAACTTGAAATTATGCAATTGCTCTGGGAATGCGGCCCCCTCACCGTAAGGAAACTCAATGACAAGTTGAATGAAATCCGTAAGGTTGGTTATACCACCACCCTGAAAATCATGCAGATAATGACAGAAAAAGGACTACTGATAAGAAATACGGATCATCGTTCTCACATATACTCTCCTACCCTGCGGCCTGAAGAAGTGCAGAATACTGTGCTGGATCATGTGATTAAGACTGTATTCAGGGGCAACAGATCAAGCCTGATCCTACAGGCACTGGGTACCCATTCCAGCTCGCCGGAGGAACTGGCTGAAATCAAGGCACTGATCAAAAAACTGGAGGAGAAGTAGGATGGACTTGTTTGTTTGCACGGGAAACTGGATCGTAGCACTGGGAAAAACCCTTATTCACAGCATTTGGATTGCCCTGCTCATACTGTCCATACTCAGACTTATCCTTAATTCCATCCCCGATCGTTATTCAGACCTCAGGTACAGGATATCGATGCTCTCCATGCTTTTATTACTGGGGACGGTTGGCACCTTATTCTTTTTGCTGTTTTCACCTGAAAATCCTGTACAACTTACTACAGAAACTGAAGGGAGCTCTTTTCTATTGTCCTTTAAGGATCAAATTCCTGTACAGCTAGTTCCGGATTTTCACCTGCTGTTTATGATCTGTACTTATATGTATTTTGCAGGAATTCCAGTAGTATTGATTCGGTCGGCTCTTTCCTTGCGATACCTGAGAGTTATGAGGAAGTCCGGCTTTCCTGTTCAGGAAACCTGGCACAGTAGGCTTGAACAGCTGAAGGATACCCTGGGAATCAACAGGAATGTGGCCTTGATGGAAACAGAGAGTCTGACGGTACCTGCATTGATTGGATTTCTGAAGCCTGTTATCCTTGTTCCTGCGGGGATGTTTTCAAATCTTTCAGTTTTGCAGGTTGAAACCATCCTGATGCATGAGCTTTTTCACCTACGCAGATTTGATACCCTTGCAAATGTGATGCAACTTATCATGGAAAATCTGTTCTTTTATAATCCAGCCGTATGGGCCATTTCGAAGATAATTCGTAATGAAAGGGAAAAATGCTGTGATGACAGGGTACTTAATTCCTGCGCTGATCCCCTTGCTTATGCGAAAGCTCTTTATGAGCTTGCCGGTCAAGGTCATCAATTTGCCCACCTGGCACCCGGGGCAGGAGGCACAGATCCTTTTCAGCTTTATACCCGGATTAAAAGAATCTTAAATCAAAATCCCATGAAAAATAGCACTCGTGAAAAACTATTCTCCCTCCTTATACTTGCCGGAGCTGTGTTTATCATGCTGACCGTGACCGGTTTCAGTTCCGGCTTCTCCATTGTAAAGGACAATGAGTCCTGGCAAAAGATCAGCATCTCAGAGAGCCTTACCTTCAATCCCCTTTCGACAGCGGTTTTTGATACTATACCAGAGGTAGAAAATGAGCCAGATGAGCAAGAGACGACTGACTGGGAGGAGCTCAAAAAGGAATTTGAAGAGGCCAGGATTGAGATCATGGAAGAGATTGACTGGGAGGAGCTCAAAAAGGAAATGGAGGAAGCCAGGATTGATCTGGATTCGTTGAAGATGAATATGGATTTTGATTTTGACATGGATATCGACATTGATAAAATTAAGGAAGAAGTGAGCAGGTCGCTGGAAGATATTAACTGGGAGGAGATCGAAGCAGAGATGGGCAGGGCTAAAGTGCATCTGGATTCTGTATTCAGGGATCTGGATCTGGATTTTGACCTGGATGAGGATCTGTAGACTTTTTTGGTTTTTAAGATATATGCTCTATATTTGCTTTCGTTAGTATGATACAGACTATAACCATATAGTCACTAACCCTAAAACTAAATCTATATACGGGGATCCCGGTTCTTAAAGAGAGCCGGGATTTTCTTATTTTAGCAATTCATTGATACATAATGCGTTATGTGTCAAATCTTGCTCACGTAAAGTTTACACTTACCTTTTTTGGCACCGAATTTGAACTTTAACAAGCAAAGATTGTAACAAATAAAACCGGGAAATCATGAAAACAAAAAAATATATCACCGCGACAGTGATCGCCATGGTTTTTACTTCTGCAGCTATCTATGCCCAGCAGGCCAGACGGCCTGCCAGCAAGGAAAGGAAGGAAAGGACTACAGCGACCAGAACCCAGCCCAGGGAAGTTAAAAAGAAAGCCACCCATGCCACTCAGCCCGCCCGCAAGGTTCAGGCTCAGCAGGCCCAAAGGCAAAGGACCACTCAGCCCGCCCGCAAGGTTCAGGCTCAGCAGGCCCAAAGGCAAAGGACCACTCAGCCCGCCCGCAAGGTTCAGGCTCAGCAGGCCCAAAGGCAAAGGACCACTCAGCCCGCCCGAAAGGCTCAGGCTCAGCAGGCTCAAAGGCAAAGGAACGCTCAGCCCGCCCGACAGGCACGAACCCAGCAGGCTCAGAGGCAGCGAACCGTTCAGAACTCTCAAAGATCTGCGAATGTAAGTACTTCGCACAATCCGCGCAGCACCTATCGAAAGCCCGATTCCAAGGTATATGTGGACCGTAACAGGAAGACTCACCACAGGGCAAATAAATTTGCCAGCGAACGGTACTACGGTGGAAACCACTATCACTATGTGTATCCTACCAGGAAGGTTAAGATCCACTATCATCACGATACCTACGTGCACAACTATCATGTGCTCTACTATCCGGCCTATACCAATATTTACTGGACCAGGCACATGTATCGGAATTACCGCAGGTGGTACCCCGATTATAGCTGGAACTACAGGTATGGACACAGAATACACACCATCTCTGTATTCGATGCCAAGTATAACCTGGGTGAAGTGGCCAATGTATACGGAAGGGTATATGCCACCTGGTATAATGAGGAAACCAATGACTACCTGCTTTTCTTCGGAGGAGACTTCCCCTACCAGCAGTTCACGGTTGTGCTGCCTGCAAGGATTGCACGTAAATTCAGCTGGAGGCCCGAGCGCTACTTCCTTGGAGAGCATATCACAGTTACCGGACTGATTACCACCTTTGACGGGAACCCTGAGATTGTGGTAAGAGACAGGCACCAGATTGGAGTATACTAGCAGATCACATTACGGACTTGATAAGGCCCCTGGAAACAGGGGCTTTTTTTATGGGTTTGGGGGAGCTATGGAGGAGACACGCTGAATGGAATAAGCCGTAAATATTCCCATGCCCCCTTCCTGTATGTTTGATCTGATATTGGCCGGGGGGCCTGAAAACAGGGGATTGTTTCCCATGATCTCCAGCTGCGCATCTACTATAAAATTATAATAGTCCTGCGGAATGCTATTTAGCTCGAAAGTGATGGTATCACCGGGCTGCACCGCTTCCCTGGGATCATCGTCGGAAAGAAAACCTACGGGCAGGCCGGAGATATAACTGTTGTTAAAGAAATCATCGGTCTGAACAGAATATTTGATCAGGGTATCGGTAAGCATATCCCTGTTCCTCCAAAGTTTGAAATTATACCATTCTCTTTCGGGAGGATCGAAGGCATACATTAAAACCTGATAACCTGAGCCAAATGGGGAAGAAAAATAGAGAAGGGAGATGGAGTCCAGCACCAATCCACCCGGCATGATACTCACCGCATGGTAGTTCTCTTCTTCGCCATTATCATCCACATCCACCTGACTGACACTCAAACTGTACTTCTCCCCTACGGTTCCCCTGAAAGCAATTGGTGAAAGATATACACCCGGCAGGCTATCGTATTCTTCCATGACAATCAGTTCATTGTCAAATTCCAGTTCGACCCGGGCATCGGATACACCGGGCGAGGGTTTGTTATAGAAGTAGTCGCTTGAATAGGATAAGCTTACCTGGTGATGAAGTGAATCACTGCTTACTTCCCCATAGACCACCAGGCGACGATAGGTCGAATTAAGCTCAATATCAATTATTTCAGTACATGAAGCAAGCATAAATGATAATAAAACGAGCCAGAGAAACTTATATGAATGACCTTTTATTTGCATCAGAACTTAAAGTTATAGGTGATGGCCGGGATAATGGAAAAGAGGTAAGTCATTTCAGCATAGGTCCGGTCTGGTTCTGCATCGTCCTGGATGAAATTCAGGGTCCAGACATTCTTTCTTGCATAGGCATTGTAAGCCGAAATATTCCACTCTCCTTTCCATCGTTTGCCGGGTTTTTGCTTGCCCCTGATGGTAACTGACAGGTCAAGACGATGGTAATCAGGAAGCCTGTATTCGTTCCTGCCAGTATATACGGGAAGGATGTTACCAAGGATCTCATACCTGCCTGAAGGAAGTGTAAAAGGAATGCCTGAACTGTAGATCCAGTTGGCTGCGAGTCCGATTCGGGGCGTAGGATCATAACTGAATACAACGGCCAGGTCGTGGGGTTTATCATAGGGTGCCGGATAGGCTTTTCCTTCGTTGATCTCAGGAATCTCTCTCAAGGTCCTGGAATAGGTGTAACTGATCCATCCTGAAAATTTGGAGAGCTCGTATTTTATGTAAAACTCTGCACCATAGGAAGTGGCCTGGCCAATTCTCAGCTCTCCCTCGAGCCTGGGGTTTAGCAGCAGCTGAGCATGATCTCTGAAGTCGATGGAATTAGTCATTTTCTTATAATAGAGTTCCACCGAACTTTCTATCCTGTTGTCGAAAAAATTCCTGAAATAACCTGCCGCTACCTGGTCAGACAACTGGGGTTCAATATTCGGTGAGGCAGGAAACCAGATATCCAGGGGTGTTCCGGCTGTAGAGTTACTGGCCATCTGCAGGTATTGGCGGGTCCTGGAATAACTGGCTTTTACCGAGCTTCTGTCGTTTAGGATGAAGTTGGCCGCAATCCGGGGTTCAAGGCCATGGTAGAGATTGTATAAGTCCCATTTCGCGTAAATGCTTGAGTCCACTACCTGGTAGTTGTCATCATAGCTAAGCACAGTGGAGGGTCCGGCGTTAATGAACATGGAATATCTGAGCCCGTATCGAAGCGCAAATCTATCCCCCAACCTGGACTCCCCAGAAAAATAAAAACCGTTTTCAAGTGCATGGTTATCTGAAAGTTCCGAATCGCTTTTGTTTTTATCGAGATCTTCCACGCTTATCATTCCAGGCTTTATAATGTGATAATAGCCGGACAGGCCATAGCGGAAGGTATGCCCGGGCGAATGATACCATATAAAATCCCCCTTAAATCCGTAGTCTTCCAGAAAAGAGAGCCAGTTGAAATAGGGAGTGGATCCTTCGGGGGTTCCCAGATCGTAAAAATAGTGTGAATTGACCAGGGTGAAATTGCTGAATATTTTTTTGCTAAACAGGTGATTCCACCTGAAGGTAAAGGTTCGGTTTCCAAAGTACATGCCCGCAAAATCATTGGCAAACACATCTTTACCATAATAAGCTGAAAAATAAATCCGGTTCTTATCGTTAATGGTATAGTTTAATTTGCCATTCAGGTCGTAGAAGAAAAGCGAATTGTCCCTGACAGCTGTATCCTTTGCAAAAGGAAGAAAAATATCCGCATAGGTGCGGCGACCTGACAAAAGGAAGGAAACTTTATCTGAGAACACAGGGCCCTCCAGGGTAAGCCTGCTTGAAATGGTACCAATGCCCCCGGTGGCACTGAATCTCTTGTTATTTCCATCTTTCATGCGTATATCAAGCAGGGAAGCAAGCCTTCCACCCGAGCTAGCCGGAATGTCGCCTTTGTACAGTTTCACATCCTTAATGGCATCGTTATTAAACACGGAGAAGAATCCCATCAGGTGACTTGCATTGTAGACTGTGGCTTCATCAAGCAGGATCAGGTTCTGGTCGGGACTTCCACCCCTTACACTAAAGCCGGAAGAGCCTTCACTGGTTACCTGCACACCTGGTAACAATTGAATGGCTTTAATTATATCCACCTCGCCCAGCAAAGCGGGAATCTTGCGAATGGATTGAATCGGCAGTTGGGTTGATCCTGTTTCCAGCCTGGTGATATTGGCATTGCCGGCTTCAGCTCTTACTGTAACTGCTTCTAATTCCTGTACGGATTCTTTTAACTCAATATCCAGGGATAAATCAGCATTTAGTCGAAGTGCTTGAGTTTCTGTTATATACCCCACATATGAGAAAACCAGGGTGTATAATCCGGGATCCAGGCTGAGTGCATAATATCCATAGGTATTGGTGATGCTTCCTGCACCACTTTCAAGGATGGACACATTGGCCCCAATTAATTCCTCTCCCGTGGCTGCATCACGCACATAACCGCTGATTATTACCTTCGCACTGCCTTCATAAGAAAGGAAGAAGAAGTTCAGAAGAAGTCCAACAATAATGCACCAACGTTTTTTCATCCTGGGGGAAGACAGATCATTTGCTCATAAAGACAAACATCAGAACAAATAGTTGTATAAAGTGCGATTGCTCTGCTAAACGATCTGGCTCATGGCATCGATAAATGCTTCAACTGATGCGGTAATAATATCTGTAGACGCTGAAAATCCGTAGTAGATCACTGACTTATGTTCAATCTGCATGTGCACTTTCCCCATATCGTCGCTGCCCCGGGTAATGGCCTGGATCAAGAATTCTTCAATCCTTACTTTCTTTTTCAGTACCTCTTTGACTGCATTGATGGCAGCATCGACCGGTCCATTGCCTTCAGCTGTGGCGGAATGACAGACATCATCCCAGATAAGGTGGACGTTGGCGACCGGAACTGTACCTTTTCCACATAATACCTGCAATTTTTTCAGGTGTAGGTTACGTTTGATATCCCTGGCGCTGGCTCCGGCAAGCATTTTCAAATCCTCATCGATGATCTCCTTCTTTGAATCAGCAAGCTTCAGAAACTCTTCATAGATGGTATCAAGAGCTTTCTTGCTAAAAGTGTATCCCAGCTTTTCCAATCTGTGCTTTAATGCAGCCCGCCCGCTTCTTGCGGTAAGTAAAATAGATGATTCATTAATGCCTACCGATTTGGGATTAATAATCTCATAATTCTCCCGCCGCTTCAGCACTCCATCCTGGTGTATTCCTGAAGAATGAGCAAAGGCATTTCTTCCCACAATAGCTTTATTGGGTTGTACAGGCATTCTCATCAGTGTGGAGACAAGCCTGCTGGTCCGATAGATTTTCCTGGGATTAATATTCGATATCAGGTTGAGATGTTTGCGGCTTTTCATGATCATGGCAATCTCCTCCAGGGAAGTATTTCCTGCGCGTTCGCCAATTCCATTTATGGTCACTTCCACTTGCCTTGCTCCGTTGATTACTCCACTCATGGTATTGGCTGTGGCCATTCCCAGGTCATTGTGACAGTGAGTGGATAAAATAGCTTTATCGATGTTGGATACATGATCCACCAGGTACTTGATTTTTTTGCCATATTCATCGGGCAGGGTGTATCCCGTCGTATCGGGGATGTTTATAACAGTGGCACCAGCTTCAATTACGGCTTCCACCACCTGAGCCAGGTATTTATTATCGGACCGACCCGCATCTTCAGCGTAGAACTCCACATCTTCCACAAAGGATTTTGCATAAGCCACCGCTTCTACTCCCCTCTTGATAATCTCTTCCGGATTGCTGTTCAGCTTATGGTAAATGTGATAATATGATGTTCCTATCCCTGTATGAATCCGGGGGCGCTTGGCAAATTTTAAAGATTCAGCAGCTACTTCAATATCCTTTTTTACCGCACGGGTAAGTGCACAGATCACCGGTTCGGTAACCGCTTTGCTAATCTCAACCACTGAATTGAAATCGCCCGGACTTGAAATGGGGAATCCTGCTTCAATTACATCCACACCCAGCTCTTCCAGAGCCTTAGCAACTTCAATCTTCTCAATGGTGTTCAGCTGACACCCGGGGACCTGTTCACCATCCCTCAGGGTGGTATCAAATATGTATACGCGATCTTTGGCCATTGTTGTAGTTTTTCGGTGATGTATAATTAAAACACAAAAGAAGTAAATTATATGAAAGAGTGCTATTCAACATATAATTAATTCACACAAATGGACTAAAAAACGATGATTTAGGAAAATTCTTTTTGCAATTGCTCTACCCAGGCAGCAATACGTTCTTTGTTCATGGAAGCCTGGTTTTCAAAATCAATGGCCAGTCCTGCAAACTTTTCCCCCCTGACAGCCAGGGAGCTCTCGAACTCATATCCTTCCACCGATGTAAGACCAAGCAGAGTTGCACCCCGTTCTTCCAGAAGTTTAGCCATGAGACCCAGGCCATCCAGGAAATTCTCCGGGTATCCTTTCTGATCTCCCAGACCGAAGAGAGCAATCTTTTTACTCCTCAGGTCCACGCCTTCCAGGGCCGGAACAAACTCATCCCAGTAATTGGGCAATTCGCCATCAAACCAGGTGGGAACACCCATTATGATCTGATCGAAAGAGAGAAAAAGTGTTTCAGTGATCTCTTCGGCATTTACCATTTCGACCGATTCATCATCAAAAACCTCTTTGATCCGTTCGGCAACTTTACCAGTCTTCTTTGTATTAAAACTATATATAATTGCGGTCTTATTCATGGTGTTCCTCCTTGGTCTTAATAATTCAAAAGTTCGCTTGCAGCCTTTTCAATCCTTTCCAGATCGGGGAGTACGGCAGCCTCCAGTATCCTGTTAAATCCAACCGGGGTAAAAGTGGAACCCACTCGCTTTACCGGTCCGTCCAGGTATTCAAAGGCAAGATCGTTGACCTGAGCAGCCACTTCTCCACCAAAGCCTCCAAATACTTTATCTTCATGAACGATAAGTACTTTTCCGGTTTTCTTCACAGAAGCAAGTATGGCACCGGTATCCAGGGGATTGAGTGAACGGAGATCCAGCACTTCAATGCTGGCTTTCCCGTCTTTGCTAAACTGATCGGCCAGTTCAACACACATGGGCGTGGTATTGCCGTAAGTTATAATACTTAGATCGCTTCCCTCCCGCCTCAATCTTGCTTTGCCAAAAGGAACTTCGAAATCGTCAGGTATTGGAGTGGACACTTTCGGAGCATTATAAAGGGCTTTAGGTTCCATAAACAGGGTAAACCCCCTTGATCGTATGCTGGTTCGCAATAAGCCAGCCGCATCATCCGCATAGCTGGGGTAGACTACCCTTACTCCGGGTAAGGATGTTAAGGAACCCTCAATGGTCTGGGAATGATAAAGCCCGCCTCCGATATAACCTCCCGAGGCCAGTCTGACAGTAATATTTGGAGAAAATTGTCCCTTGGTCCTCCAGTATTCATGGGTAGTTTCCACAAACTGCTCCATGGCCGGCCAGAAATAGTCGGCAAATTCGGCGCCCTCAACCACAATTCGCAGTCTGTCATTATAACGGCTCATTCCATTGGCAGTTCCCATGATGAAATCCTCAGCGATAGGGCCATTGAAAACGCGGTCTTTTCCGAATTCCTGTTGCATTCCCTTGGTCACATTGAAAATTCCCCCCTTCTCCTTGCTGGCCACATCCTGCCCCCAGATGAATGTGTCCGGATTGTGCCTGAATTCGGCCTTCAGGGTTTCATTCAAACCTTCAATGAGTTTTTTAGGCTCTCCCTGGTGACTATGCAATCCCTCCGGATACTTTTCACTTGCATAAGGTTCAGGGATTACAAATTCATGAATGGATTCGGGCTCAGGATGGGGTGCTTTCAAACTCACTTTGTGGGCGGCTTTTACGATTTCCTTTGCCTCCTGCTCCAGTGCTTCAATTTCAGCTTCCGTAAACCGTTCGTACCTGAGCAGCAGTCTTCTGAACTTGGCCAGGGGATCATACTGGTGTACGTAATTGAGTTCGTAATCGTCCCGGTACAGGTCATGCCTGTCTGAATTGGAATGGGAATGAATTCTGATGCAATTGGCCTGTACAATGACCGGGTGCTCATATTCAGCCACATAAGCTTTTGCTTCGCTCATGGTATTCATGCTGTCAAAAACATCTTTCCCGTTGCAATGAAATATCCTCAGATTTTTGAATCCTGTGAAGTTATTGGCCACCTTTCTGTTGGCTGTCTGATCTGTTTTGGGAACCGAGATGCCATAGCCGTTGTCCTGAAAGACGAAAATGACCGGGAGCTTTTCGTTGCTGGCTCCATTAATGGCCTCATATACGTACCCTTCAGAAACAGATGACTCGCCCTGGGAGCTTATGGCCACTCCGGGCACCTTATATTTTTTCAGTGCCCGCGCCACACCTACAGCATGAAGGGTGTGATTTCCTGTACACGAGGAAACGTTATGTACATTCCATTCCGGCTTGGCGAAATGGTTGGACATATGACGGCCTCCTCCAGCCACATCTGCATCCTTTGATATGCCGTTGAGAATCAGTTCTTCGGCTGTAAGCCCAGCCGAGTGCGAAGTAAGCATATCTCTGTAATAGGGAAAAAGATGGTCATTTTCCCTGTCGAAAACCTGTCCAATGGCCAGTTGAATTCCGTCGTGTCCTGCATAGGGAGCATGATACGACCATCCGATTGCCTGCTTCAGGTAATTGGGGGCGCGATCATCAATGTTGCGACCCACAAGCATAAGTTTAAACCACTTTGCCAGGGTTTCCTTATCGGTTAGCTTAATGCTGTATTTTTTTTCAGACATTTCTTGTCAAAGTTTAAAATTGCCGGAATCCGGATCGAATGATTCAATGTGGTCTCCCAGGCGTTTCAGAAAAGCACCGCCCAGTGCTCCGTCAATGATCCTGTGATCGTAAGTGAGGGAAAGCCACATCTTCTGTCTGATTGCAATTACGTCTCCATGTTCAGTCTCCAGAACAGCTGGTTTTTTCTTAATGGCACCGACGGCAAGAATAGCAACTTCCGGCTGATTGATTATGGGTGTTCCAATGTCGTTCTTAAAAGTTCCGAAGTTGGTGACCGTGAAAGTTCCTCCACTGATGTCATCCGGTTCCAGTTTATTGCTGCGGGCGGCTACTGCCAGTTCATTCATTCTTTTTGCTAAACCTGTCAGGTTGAGAGAATCGGCATTTTTAATATTTGGAACAATGAGATTATTGTCAGGCAAGGAAACAGCAATGCCCAGATTGATTTTTTTCTTGATAATGATGCGGTCCCCATCCACTGAAGCGTTAATCTGAGGAAATTCCTTCAGGGTTTTTACCGTAGCTTCAAGGAATACCGGAAGGAAGGTGATTTTTAGCCCTTCTTTCTTTAAGAATTCATCTTTCACTTTGTTTCTCCAGTTGACCACTCCAGTCACATCCACTTCAATCATGTTGGTTACATGAGCTGAAGTTTGCTTGGATTTTATCATATGTCCGGCAATGAGTTTCCTGAGTCTGCTCATCTCAATCACTTCATCTTCTCCATCTGCGGTCACTGGTGTTGCTGCCGGGGCAGTTTCTTTTGGAGTTGCTGTTACGGACCCCTGCCTCTTTTTCAGGTATTCCATGACATCCCTTTTCTGCACCCGTCCGTTTAAGCCGCTTCCCTGGATTGAATCCAGTTCTTCCCGGGAAATATTTTCCTTCCTGGCAATGGTTTTCACCAGGGGTGAGTAAAAACGATCTGGTGCCGAGGAGACAGGTGCAACTTCTTCCTCAGCGGGCACCTTCTGTTCGCTGCTTTCCGTAAGCTCTTTCACTGGCTCTTGCTCAGAGGAAACATCTCCGCCATCCAGGTCGATCACAGCAATCACAGCTCCCACTGCAACCACCTCGTCTTGTTTATACAGTATTTTTTTAACGGTCCCTTCCACAGGTGAGGGAATTTCCGAATCAACCTTATCGGTGGCTATTTCAAGAAGGACATCATCTTCGTCAACCTTATCCCCTTCTTTTACAAACCAGTTTGTGATGGTTGCCTCTTCAATACTTTCACCCATTTTTGGCATAATAATATCAAAATTTGCCATATGAAATCAATGATTGTGGTGTCGTAATAGAAATTTCGATGGTATAACAATGATACCCTGAAATTGTTTTTATTCTTCTCCTTCGAACAGGACATCAAGTACTACCGGCTCATCAGAAGGATATTGATCCACTGCGGGGGGTTTCTTGTATTTTGGATAACTAAGCTGAATATCGGGGTAACCCAGATGGACTAGCTGGGCTACTACGGAAAAGAATTTCGGACCCTGAGGCACCAGGATTACGGAGTATTCGTTACGCAGAGGT
This sequence comes from Bacteroidota bacterium, assembly GCA_039714915.1. GTDB lineage: Bacteria > Bacteroidota > Bacteroidia > Bacteroidales. The sequence continues at coordinate 49,720 of JBDLIM010000004.1, read as the reverse complement.
AGGATGGCATCAATCAGGGTCTGGTAAATCATCTGACCATTTCGCAAGGGATAAGCGATCAGGTTCCGTATGGATGTGGAGTTAATCAGTGCATGGTTATTCACAAAGATTTTCTCCACAAACTTTCTATCTGCCGGCGGATCGGCATAAAATAAATACAGCAGATCCGGATTTATTTTATTATAGATGGTTTCGCAGGTGTTTTTCTCGTGTCCCAGTCCCAGGATAAGGGCAGTTTTCTTTTTACCTTTTCCTTCGGATTCGGTTTTTATAAAATTCTTCACCGATTTCACCTTCCTGATCTGCTCATGATCGCCAAAAGCCGGCATGGTATAGGCAATACGTATGGTAGCTTCAAGAAAACCATCCTGTTTCTCACTGAACCAACTGAAGAATTTATAGTACCAGCGGGGCGACATGCTGGTACAATCAATAATCACCCGGATGTTTTCCCGGGTGTAAGCTCCAAAAAGAGCTTCCATATCAGGAACTTTCGATTCAACAGGAACAATTTCAAATCCCTGGCCGGTATAATAGGCATTGTTTTCCTGATAAGAATGCTCTTTTATATGATCTGTACGTGAGAGGGCAATTTTCCTGCACTGATGTTTTTCCAGTAACCTGGCTACGCTGGTACAGCGGGATTCAAATCCCAGGGTGGTCAGGAAAATGTCTGCTTCAATGTCAGCCAGCTGACCAGGGTCAATATGTTGGATAGATGAAAGCTCCATTTGGTGCCTGCGGCAGGCACCAAATATATAAGGAATATCTAAATCACTTGCAGTAAAATCACCTAAAGTTTAGGATTTTTTGCCGGGATCTCGGCTATGGGGTTTGGAGTAGTAGTTTCCATAGTAAACAGATCTATTTCGGGCCATTCCTTAACCCGGTTCACAGCAGTAAACATTAATCCGGAAACATACCTGTGTATTCTGGAGTGTTTATAGGTACTGGTGTTCATCATAACCACCCAGTTTACCCCATCTTTCTGCCTGACCATTAAAGCCGAAGAACCCGTAAGGTAACCTGTTCTCCACCAGGTTCCGTATTTGTCGGTTCCTCTCCAGCCAAACAATCCTTTTCCGGCTACATTGGGATTTGTCATCTGTGAAATGGACTCCCTGGAAATTATATCGGGCTGTTCATCAAAGCCATCAATGGCAGTCAGGAATTTAATCAGCTCAGGAGCGGAGGCCACCCATCCACCGGCCGGCCCAAGCAGCTCTATGTTATTTCCTCCGTAATAAATGGGTACCCTTTCTCCACTTCCATCCATGTCGTAAGTAGTCATGGCACCTGCACTGCTGTGATAACGTACTTCATTGGGATATTTTTCGTGGTAATAACTTTTGCCTATATGCATGTCATGTATATCCAAGGGTTTGAAAATATTCATGACCACATAATCCTGGTAAGCCATCCCGCTTTTGCGTTCAATGATTTCTCCCAGTATGGCATACCCAAAATTCGAATAACTGTAACGGGTCCCGGGTTTATAATTCAGACGTTTGGATAAGGTATAGGTTAATATGTCATCAAATCTTGCAGGTGCTTCCACATTCATCTTGAGGGCAATGTACCGGGAAGAAAATACGGGGTCGCCCGAATATCTCGACCAGCCGGCTGTATGATTAAGCAGGTGCCGGATGCTTATATCCTCAATTCTCTTATCCCTGTATGATCTGAAGGCCGGGTCATTAAGAATTCCCTTATCTCCAAAAACGGTCTCATCCAGATCGAGCAGGCCATCCTCGTGGAGCTTCATGATCGCTACTGCCGTAAATAATTTGGAAACAGAAGCAATGCGAAAAAGGTGGCCGGGTTTTACCTCCTCCCCTGTCTCACTGTTGGCAATTCCGAAGCCCTTGGCATAAACAAGCTTTTCATCTTTAGTCACGGCCAGACTTGCACCCTGGATTCTCCATTTCTTTAAAAATGAATTTACCTGCCTGTCTATGTTGCCTGTCCCGTCAAAGTCTGAATACTGGTTATCCAGCAACAGAGAGAAAGGCACCTCTTCATCATTCAGAATGGAAGGATAACCTTTATCCGAAAAAGTCAGTGCAATTTCTCCGAAAAAGAACAGAGCTAGTAGGCTTAAAAACAAAAATATCTTTCTCACAAAGTCTCCAATTTTATACCTGTCCGGCTCTAATTAATAATCTAATTTATATATAAATGCGCTTTTATCGGAATTGTTCATTGCAAGGATTTCAACTATTCTTAGTGAATAGATGTATAGCACAATATATCAATAAGATATAAAGATCTCTCAAAAGGCGCGAATAGTGCAATAATTAATTAACATGAGTACTCTTCGCATAAAATATCATGCATTGACAGGGAATTATGCGAGGATTTGTAATCTTCTTTTATATGTTGGTCAAAAAGGTGAAAGGTGAAAGGGGAATGGGGATCGAGGGGGTATAAAACACGAATGGGAGCCAAATTTGCATCTGGTTCCCATTCCACTCGTTAGCTACCGTAGTCGCTAATTTGCGCCAAGCTACTGTTATTATGACCGGAAAACTTGACCGGAGTCCCGATTTCCCTTTCGCTGCCCGACGAATCGAACAACTTGCATTTTCTGCTGTCCGGAGACAGAGAGTAATGCTCAACAGTTAACAACTTTCACCGCGTTTTCAGGTATGCTACGGTTTCCGTTTGAATCTCCTTCCGTGCCTTTTACAGCGCTTCCGGTATTCCAGTCAACAGCCCGATCCGAAGATCGGCAGAACAGCGTCAATACCTGGTTAGCTGTTCGGTGACTCATATTCACACATCCAGGTTGCCCTGGTTGCTAATGATCTTCATCATTTAAAGAACTGAGTGGCCTTTTATCGCTCACTTGATGGAATCAAAATTATACGCAAAAGGGCTTCTGTCCAAATATTTTTCATCGAAGAATTGAACATTGAATGAACAGATTTTATTAACAATAAGTTAATAAGATGTTAATATGAGCTGGCATGTAATTATAGATTAATGATTTGCTCTTCAAACACATGCCGGCACGATGTTAATATACCTGTTTAAAATCCGGAAATCAGAATAATTTTCCAGTGATCAAGTGATCATATGGTTTAATTATATCAGGATCCTGAGGATTTATATGGGGATGTGATAAAGAGGGTGATACTGTATATGCCTGAAGATCTGCCTCATTGTAAGGAAGGAGGAGCTTATTAATTTTGTGCAGGGAGATGTCTCCGGAAATCCATTGGTTTTCAGTCTCCTCTGAAAGAATCACAGGCATCCGTTTCTTAGTGTTGTGTATTTTCTCCATCAAGCGATTTGCAGCGGTGGTAATAATAGAAAAAGTATACAAGAGATTCTCTCCTTCGGGGTCGTTCCAGATATCATAGAGTCCGGCAAACGCAAATGGTTTGTCGTTCTTCAGGCTGATGTACCAGGGAATTTTCACTCCGTTTATCAGCTGCCATTCGAAGAAGCCATGAGCGATGACCAGGCAGCGTCCTTTTCTCAATGGCTCCCGGAATGAAGGTTTTTCCTGCAGGGTCTCAGCCCTGGCATTGTACGTACCTTTCCTGAGCTGTTCGGCTTTTTTTCGATCTGCAGCCCAGGCGGGGATCAGGCCCCATTCCATCAACCTGACCTCATAAGGCATCTCCTGGGAAATCACCGGAAGCATAGGATTGGTAAAGGCTTTATAAAAATAATTGAAATCAAAGTCATATAAAGCCGATGTTTCTACCGGGAATCGCTTCTCAATGGTCTTGCGGGTAAGGTGAACTTCAATGGTAAAGCACATGGTAGTCAAAAGTCAAAAGTGAATGGTGAATGGTGAATGGTGAATGATGTTTAAAAAGTTAAAAGTTAAACAATTCTAAATGATATATTGTTAATATTTAATATGTTGTTTGCATGAATAGCAAAGCAGAGATACTCCCCTACTTCCCTTTAAGTGTATTTCTTTTTCCAGGAGAAGATACGCCCCTGAGGATATTCGAGCCACGATACAGGCAGCTGATCGAAGAAGTGCGCAATACAGGGGATTCCTTTGTCATACCTTATGTAATCGGGAAGGAAATTCAGGAGTATGGATGTGAAGTCCGACTGAAGGAAGTCGTGGGTGAGAATCCCGGAGGACGAATGGTTATCACGGTTGAATCCATTGCTCTGGTAAAGATCATAACGTATAATAAGCAGCTTGGAGGGAAACTCTATGCAGGTGGAGCCTTTGAACGTTTGCCCTTTTCCGAACCCATTGAAAGCGAAGAACTCCTGGGGATCATTAAGAGTTACATAGACCAGTATGACAATAATTTTCTTAATTGCTGCAAGCATGCGACCCTTAACCATCAGGATATAATCAAGGCACTTAATCTTAGTTCAGAGGATAAGTATAAGTTTATCAGCATGCCTGATAGCAGGCAGAAAGAGGGTTACCTTACCGGGCAGATCCATTATCTTAAGATGATCCGGAAGCAGGAGACTCTTCTGGGCAATGATTTTGGATTGAATTAAATCTTTTTCTCCATTCCGGGAATATTCATTTTTAAACGATCCAGATCCTGTTTCAGACTGGCCACGGTCCTTACCAGCTGATTCTCCGGTATCACAGGTTCAGGTATCTCATGGCTGATAAAATGTACAAACTTCCAGATCTCCCTGATTTCATTCACGTTTATTGCATACGGTTCATAGAGCGGATTTAAGGAATAGAGGCTTAGCTTTCCTTCTTTCTCAATCCGGTTCTCAATGATTTTAAATACGATGCCTTCATCCATGGTCAGAATCACGCAGGCCTCCCCTGTTCTTAATTCCTTCCAGTCCAGCATGTATTCACCAGTCACCCAGGCTTTCTCGGGAATGGGAAGCATAGAATCACCCTGCAGTTGAAAGGTTCTGTACTTTTTTTCTCCGGACAGAAAGGGAAGCCGGAACACCGAAAGATCACTGATATACTCCGGATCGGAAAATCCGCTGGTGTATCCTGCCTGTGCTTTTACCGGTACCAGTTCTATGTTTTCTTCGTTGTCTGCATTCACTGTGGAAGCAAGTATCCGCAGGTTCCCTCCCCTGATAAAAACATCCTCCCCCTGTTCCAGTTGCCGGAGCTGTATTTCTCCCAGGGTAGAGAGGTCCACTTTCAGCAGGGTATCCAGGGCAATTCTATAATAGTCCGAAAACAAGAGAAGCACTTCCAGTCCGGGCTGAGCCACCCGGTTTTCATATCCGCTCAGGGTAGATCTCTTCATTTGCAGCTGTTCTGCCACCTCATCCTGAGTGCGTTTTTTCCTTTTCCTCAGGAGTTTAATATTCGAATCGAAATACATGTTAAAAAGGTTTTTTTAATTGTACAAATTACAAGGTATGGTTATATTGTAATCACAATAATGATTAAATACTAATCAAATATATGAAAAATAGTTAGAAATTAAAAATGTTAACGCGAGCGCAGCGAACATGAATCGAAGTGTCGTACATATGGATCTGGATACATTTTTTGTATCTGTGGAGCGGCTGATGAACAGTAAGCTTGAAGGGAAACCCGTGATTATAGGTGGCATGTCGGACCGGGGGGTGGTTTCAAGTTGCAGTTATGAAGCAAGGCAGTTCGGGGTACATTCGGCCATGCCTATGAAAATGGCCAGATCGCTCTGTAGCGAGGCAATTGTAATCAGGGGGGATATGGATGCCTACAGCCAGCACTCCCGGATGGTTACGGATATCATTGCCGATCAGGCTCCGGTATATGAGAAGGCTTCCATTGATGAGCATTACCTGGATATTACAGGAATGGATCGTTTTTTTGGATGCATGCAATGGACCCATGAACTGCGGCAACGCATCATGAAGGAAACCGGGCTGCCCATCTCCTGTGGCCTGTCGGTGAATAAAACCGTATCAAAGATTGCCACCGGAGAAGCTAAACCCAATGGGGAAATCGAGATTCCCGGTCTCCATGTAAAGAATTTTCTCTCTCCCCTTTCCATACGCAAGATTCCCATGATCGGGAACCGGACTTTTCACCTCCTACGTTCCATGGGAATTGCCACCATCGGTACCCTGGGCCAGATTCCCATAGAGATGATGGACAGCCTGCTGGGGAAAAACGGCATCGTGATCTGGAAAAAAGCCAATGGCATCGACCCCACTCCCGTAGTTCAATATTCCGAAAGAAAGTCCATTGGAAGTGAAAGGACTTTCCAGCGGGATACCATGGATGTGGCAGGGCTGCATGACCTGCTTATCTCCATGGTGGAAAAACTGGCCTTCCAGTTGCGCAAAGAAGAAAAACTTACCTCCATTGTTACCCTTAAGATCCGTTATTCCAATTTCGATACCCACACCCTGCAAAAGCGGGTTCCTTACACTTCTTTTGATCATGTGTTAATGCCCATAGCCAGAGAGCTCTTTGACCGCCTGTACCAGCGTCGCATGTTAATCCGGCTGGTGGGGGTTCGTTTTTCCGGCCTGATCCGTGGGGTACAGCAGTTGAATTTGTTCGAAGATACTTCGGAGATGGTTCACCTCTACCTGGCTGTAGATAAGCTTCGAAGGCGCTATGGTTCCGATGCTGTCAAAAGGGCCAGCGGCATACAGCTTCACGACTTGGAGGAACGGACAGAGCACTCACAGCAACAAAAGGCTGTCCCTTCTCCGGAGGACCGGCAGCAAATCGATAACCTGAAAAACCGGCGCTTCCGGTATTGGTATAGGTAAAATGGTGAATGTATTTAAACTGCCATTCATATTACAGTTTGCGATATGGGACCATGGCCCCGGGGATCCTGGTGGAGGAAGCAGCCAGGCTGGGCATAGATTCACTGGCCCTGACCGATATAAACAACTCCATGGGCATGGTGGATTTTGTGAAGGCCTGTCATGAACATGGAGTTCATCCCATAGCCGGCATGGAATACCGAAGCGGGGATCGCTTCCTCTACACTGGCATTGCACGAAATCCCAATGGTTTCAGGGAGCTGAACGATTTTCTATCCTATCACAACGAGACCGGCCTTCCCCTGCCCGAGCGTGCACCTCCACTGGAAAATGTATGGTTTATTTATGATTTTGAGGACCACCCCTGGCAGGGAAAACGAAAGCTGCGCGACCAGGAACTGATCGGTGTAAGACCGGGCGAAGTAAACAGGATCCTTAGCTCCGGGTGGAGCTCACAACTTTCCAGGCTGGTGATCCGGCATCCGGTAACTTTTCTTCGGAAGAAGGATCATGCACTGCACCGGCACCTGAGGGCCATAGATCATAACATCCTGCTGAGCCAGTTGAAGCCCGGACAAATGGCGCAGGACAGTGAGGTGTTGTTGTCGCCGGATTTGCTTCGTTGTGCATATGATGATTATCCGGGGATCCGAAGGAATACGGAACAGATCCTGAAAGATTGCCGGATGGACTTTGACTTCACTACAGTGAAGAACAAAAAGACTTTTACCGGTACTCCCCAGGATGATAAAACCCTGCTGCAAAAACTGGCCATGGAGGGAATGGAGTATCGTTATGGCCCGAAAAACCGGGAAGCATTAAAGCGGGTCAGGCATGAACTGGAGATCATAGACCGCCTGGGTTTCTCCTCCTACTTCCTGATTACCTGGGATGTGATCCGCTACTCCATGTCACGGGGCTTTTACCATGTGGGAAGAGGCAGCGGTGCCAATTCCATTGTTGCTTATTGTCTGCGCATCACCGACGTGGATCCCATCGACCTGGATCTCTATTTCGAGCGCTTTATCAATCCGAAGAGGACCAGTCCCCCGGACTTTGACATTGACTTTTCATGGAAGGACCGTGACGAGGTGCTGGACTATATTTTTAAAAGGTATGGCAGGAAGCATACCGCACTGATCGGAACCATTTCCACCTTCAGGGACCGCTCCATCTTCAGGGAACTGGGCAAGGTATATGGCCTGCCCAAGGAAGAAATTGACCGGCTTGTGAAGGAACCTGGAAACGAGCTGAATGATAATAACATTACCCGGCGCATCTATGAGGCAGGGAGCCAGCTTATGGATTTTCCCAACATGAGGAGCATTCATGCAGGCGGTGTGCTTATTTCCGAAGAGCCCCTTACAGTATATACAGCACTGGACATGCCTCCCAAGGGATTTCTTACCACCCAGTGGGATATGTATGTGGCCGAAACGCTTGGGTTCGAAAAACTGGATATTCTCAGCCAGCGTGGCATCGGACATATTAAAGAGTGTGCAGAAATCGTTAAGCGCAACAGGGGCATCGGGGTGGATGTACACAGGGTGGACGATTTCAAAAAGGACAGGCAGGTGCTCAAGCAGCTTAAATCGGGAGAGACCAATGGCTGTTTTTACATTGAAAGTCCGGCCATGCGCGGATTGCTTACCAAATTGCAGTGTGACAGCTACCACGTCCTGGTGGCCGCCAGCTCTATCATCCGGCCCGGTGTGGCGCAATCGGGCATGATGCGGGAGTATATTCACAGGTTTCACCATCCCGGTGGTTTTGAATACCTCCACCCCATCATGGAAGAGCAATTGAAGGAGACTTTCGGGGTGATGGTGTACCAGGAGGACGTGATCAAGGTCTGTCACCACTTTGCAGGGCTGGATCTGGCCGATGCGGATGTGCTGCGGCGGGCCATGAGCGGCAAGTATCGCTCCAGGAAGGAGTTTGACCGGATTGCGCAGCGCTTTTTTGACAATTGCCGTGAGCGGGGCTACCCCAATGAGCTTAGTCATGAGGTCTGGCGCCAGATCAGTTCCTTCGCCGGATATTCCTTTTCCAAAGCACATTCGGCATCTTTTGCGGTGGAAAGCTTTCAGTCGCTTTACCTGAAGGTACATTTTCCCCTGGAGTTCATGACCGCAGTGATCAATAATTTCGGAGGTTACTACCGCACCTGGGTGTACTTTAATGAGGCCCGGCGCTGGGGAGGCATCATTCACCTTCCCTGTGTAAACCGCAGTGAATATAAAACTTCCATAAGCGGGAAAGATATTTACATTGGCTTTATCCACCTGCAGAACCTGGAGCAAGAGGCAACACGGATGATCATTGATGAGAGGGAGCAAGATGGGGATTATAAAAGCCTTGAAGACTTTCTTCAGCGCGTGCCCCTTGGATTGGAGCAGGTGATTATCCTGATCAGGATCAACGCCCTGCGCTTCACCGGCAGAAGTAAAAAAGCATTACTGTGGGATGCACATCTGGCCCTGGGAAGCCGGAAGAAAAAAGATCCCATGCGCGAGCTGTTTCCTGTACAGAAGCGTAAGTTCACCCTGCCGGAGTTGGAACAGACGGCACTGGAGCACACCTACGATGAGCTGGAAATCCTGGGTTTTTCAGTGACTATTCCTGCTTTTGAGCTATTGCAGACCTCTTTTCGGGGAAAGATTTTCGCCCGCCACATGTTGGATCACCTGGGGAAGAAAGTGCGCATGTTGGGAAATATGGTGACCGTAAAAAATGTACGGACAAAACGCAAGCAATGGATGAATTTTGGCACTTTCCTGGATGCGGAGGGGGAATTCTTCGATGTGGTGAACTTTCCCGACTCACTCAGGCGCTATCCCTATAAAGGGCGGGGCATTTATTTGCTGTATGGCGAAATAACCGAGGAATTCGGATTTCCCGGGATGACCGTGGAGAAAATGGCCAAGTTGCCCTACAAACCCGATCCAAGGTATTGAAGTCGAAAGTTAAAAGTCAAAAGTCAAAAGCGAGTTAGTTATCCAGTCTGCGTATATTCATAACTCCCTTGACCTTCTTCAGCTTTCGGATCAGCGCTTCCAGGTGCTGGGTGTCTTTCACAAACAGGGTAATGCTTCCCTCGAACATGCCGTCCTTGGAATCGATGGATATGGATCGCATGTTCACCTGAAGATCCCTGGAGATCACATCCGAAATATTGCTTACAATGCCCAGGTCATCCACACCGGTTATCTGGAGCGTAACCGGGAAAAATGCCCCCTTTTCCACCTGAGTCCAACGTGCCTTTACGACACGGTATCCGAAGCGGGAAAGAAGCTGTTGCGCATTGGGACAATTTGTTCTGTGGATGGAGATGCCCGAGCTTATGGTTACGAATCCGAAAATGGCATCGCCGTGTATGGGATTGCAGCAGGGAGCTAATCTAAAATCCACATTGGCCAGTTTTTCGTCGATCACCAGAAAATCGCCCGATTCCTGAGGTTTAGGGCTAATCATCCTGTCCAGGGCTTCCTCTTCAATCTTTTCAGGCTTCGAATCCTGTGGCTTTTCTGCCTGAGTCAAAAGCTCCTTAATCTGGAGCAGATCCACTTTTTCGGTAGCCACATCGAAGTAAAGGTCGATGGCATCCCTGTATTTGAAATTCTGAATTACCCGGCGCACACTGCTGTCGTTAAACTCAATCTTCCAGTTTCTGAATCTCCTTTTCAGGATTTCTTTGCCATGTTCGGATTCTTTCAGCTTTGATTCTTTCAGTGCAGATTTAATCTTGCTTTTGGCTTTGGAGGTAACCACCACATTGAGCCAGTCGATCTTGGGCTTCTGATTTTTGGACCGGAGGATTTCCACTTTATCTCCGTTTTTCAGTTTATAGCGTATGGGTACGTTCTTGCCGTTGATCCTGGCGCCGACACAGCTGGCTCCCACATCGGTATGGATGTCAAATGCAAAATCCAGTATTGTTGCGTTTTCGGGGAATTTCTTCAGGTCTCCACCAGGGGTAAAGACAAATATTTCCTTACTGAACTGACTGAGTTTCAGGTCTTCTAAAAGATTAGCGGCATCCATATCTGTATTCTCGAGGGTTTCCCGTACCCGCTGAATCCACTGGTCAATTCCTGCCTGTCCCTTGATCCCTTTATACTTCCAGTGTGCCGCAAGACCTTTTTCCGCAATCTCATTCATTCTTCTGGTCCTGATCTGCACTTCCACCCAATCGCCTCCTGGGACCACTACGGTGGTATGGAGCGATTCATACCCGTTTGACTTGGGTGCAGAGATCCAGTCCCTTAATCTTTCAGGATTTGGCTGGTAATGATCCGTAATGATGCTATAGGTTCTCCAGCAATCAGCTTTCTCCTTTTTCAAGGGTGTGTCCAGAATGATGCGAATAGCGAATTTATCATATACTTCTTCAAAATCCACATTTTGCTTGCGCATCTTTCGCCATATGGATGAGATGGCCTTGGGTCTTCCTTTGATCTCCACCCCAAATTTCTCTTTCTCCAGGTCCTTCTGAATGGGTTGAATGAATTCCCGTATAAACTTATTCCTGCGCTGGGTAGAGGCCTTTAGCTGCTCGGCAATGGACTGATATTCTGTCTTTTCCAGCACACTCATGGAGATGTCCTCCATTTCTGACATCACGTTATACAGGCCAAGCCTGTGAGCCAGTGGGGAATAAATAGAACGGGACTCAAAAGCCAGGGCGATCTGCTCTTTTTCACTTAATACATGTGCCTGACGCATCAGGTAAAGTCTTTCGGCGATCTTGACCAGGATGACCCGAAAATCGCTTGCCAGTGTGAGGATCAGGTTTCGCATATTTTCAGCTTGTCCCCTGCTGGCTGAAGTATCCAGGTCACTGATCTTAAGCAATTCTTCAATGATGCTTGCTGTCCGCTTTCCCACTCCGGTTCCAAGCTTGTCCATCGAAATGAGGTTTAGCTCCACACAATGCATAAGCATTGCGGCTGAAGTCCCGATTGCATCCAGACCGAGCTCTTTTGCAGTCATCCTGGCCAAAGCTGCAGCGTATTCTACCAGGTGGATTCCGTGAACATGTTGTTTATTTCCCGCCTGGGCCAGAAGAAATTCGAAGGAGCTTCTGATCAGGCCCATGGAGCTCTTATCATACTCGCTTCTGCAGGTACGAATCAGTCCCCTGAACTGGCTGAGGATTTGCGTTTGTAAAGCTTCGTTGAATTTGTCTATGTTTGCCATGGCGAACTGGTCCCATAGCAAAAGTAGTTAATTTCTGCAGGGAATAATAACTTCGAAAACCGATCCCTTATCGGGCTTGCTGCTTATTTTCAGTTCTCCTTTATGAATGCTGGTAAATTCCCGAACAAGAGTCAATCCCATGCCTGCACCTTTCTCATTATCAGTTCCCCGGCGGGTAAAGCCCCCGTTATTCAAGACCTTATCTATCTGTTCAGGACTCATTCCGATGCCCTGATCCGAGACTTTGAAATAGATCAGTCCGTCTTTCTGGCCGGAGCTGATGGTGATGTTCCCTCCGCGGTTCGTGAATTTAATGGCATTAGAAATGAGGTTGCGGAAAATTACCTCCATCATTATTCTGTCTGCTCCGCAGGTAAGTTCCTCCGGGATCTCATAGTGGATGCATAGTTCTTTGTTTGTGGCAGCTTCTTCATGCAATTCCAGACAACTCATTATCAATGGATTCAGGTTAATTTTTTCGGGATGGTAGTAAGACTCCTGCTCCTCCAGCCTGGACCAGTGCAGCAGATTTTCAAGCAGCTCCAGCGAATATGAGGCGGAATTTTTCAGATTTCCCAGAAGTTTTCTGCGGTCGATCTCAGAATTGCCTTCAATCTCGATCTTGTGCAGCACCTCAACCGCAGTCAGTTGATTTCCAATGGTTCCTCTCAGATCGTGCGCGATGATAGACATCATGCGGTCTTTGGTCCTGTTCAGTTGATCCAGTTTCAGGTTCTGCTTGATGATCACCAGGTTTTGTTCTTCCAGTTTCAGGGATGTATTTCTGAGCTTCCTCATGAAATAGACCACCAGAAGGAGTCCAATGGCCAGAAGAGAGGCAAGCCCCAGGATGGTATTCAGTATGGTGGCTCTTCTTCTCATCAGGGCCTGGTCCAGGCTGGCCTGGATTCTAAGGTTTTCATTCTCTTGTTCCAGTACTTTGGAGCGGTATCGGAACTCCAACTCCATCCCTGCCCTGTATGTAGCTTCATCCACAAGACTGTCTTTATACAAATTGTAATCCATGGCATAGCGGTAAGCTGAACGATAGTCTCCCCTGGTCACAGCAATTTGCCTCTTAATTTCCAGTGCTTCTGCAATATGTTCCATGGTATGGATCTCTGTGGCAATTTCCAGGGCTGCATCGGTCATTTGCCTGGCCCCACCGTACTGTTTTCTATCCAGCATCACAGATCCTAATCCAAGGTAGCACCTTACCATTCCTTCCTGGTCACCCAGTTGCTCTTTCACAGGAATAGCCTTATCAAAATATATAAGGGCCTTATCAGGCTCTTCCATCATATGATAAATCCGGGCCAGGTGAATATAGCAATTTGAAATCCTTCTTTGGTCTTCCAGTTCTTCTTTGAAAGCCAGTCCTCTTTCCACAAAATCAAGCCCTTTCCCGGGTTCTCCCATATCCGCATAGTTGGTCCCGATATTTATCAGGCAATTGGAAACCTGCACCGGATCGTTGATTGCCTGACTCACAATCAGTGAGCGACGGTACAATCTATCAGCCTCCTCATAGTTATGAATTTTGTTCTGGACCACTCCTGAATTAGACAGGGAAAGGGAAATATTCTGTTGGAAGCCTTCCCTTTCTGAGATTATCAGCGCTTTATGAAAATATTCAAGGGCCCGGTCATAGCTACCCAGAAATACAAAGACATTGCCCATGTTAATGTAGGCCTGGCTGATGTCATAGGCATTTTTTACAGTATCGAGATGAAAAATGGATTCCTCATATGCTGAAAGTGCCTCTACATAATCGCCCCTGTTCTTATGAATAAGCCCCAGGTTATTCAGGCATCGTGTAATGCCAAGGGTCATGCTATTTTGCTTATAAAAATCGAGGGCGGTAGTATAGAGCTTGATGGCCTGGTTGTAGTCCGACTGGTAATAGTAGGCATTCCCTTTTTCCTTTACTGTCTCATAATAATTTTTCAGGTCTTCTGCCTCATTGAAGTAAGCCAGGGCCCGGTCGTAGTTCATGATGGCTAATTTATAATCTCCACATGCAGTGCGGGTTTTCCCCAGGGTCTTATGGTAGAGGCCCAGGTTCCTGGTGTCGTTCACAGATTCGGCAATCAGCCGTCCCTCTTCCAGGTAATCAAATGATTTCAGGGTGTCACTTGCCTGTATCTCGGAGGCAATCTCCAACAGCAGGCGAAACTTCACACTGTCGTGAATATCCTCTCTTATGAAGGATTCAAGGCTGTCTATTCTAAGTGAGTCCTGGGCTGATAATGAACTAACTATCAGCCAGCAGAGGAGAAGGAGAAGATGTCGGGCAAGAAGCATAGGGCCTGTTTGTTCGGCCTAAATTTAAGAAATTTTATTTCCTTAGGGATTTTAAGTGATATTTGCACTCTAATTGACTTTGGAAAACATGGCCGGAAAAACCAAGATTCCCCATACCTATGTTATCGTGTTCTTTTTCATTGTGACTGCTGCCTTTCTTACCTGGGTGCTGCCGGGGGGAGAATTCGAACGTGAGATTGTGGATGTGAATGGAACTCCCAGGGAGGTCATCATTGAAGGTTCCTTTCATGATGCTGAAAAATCTCCTCAGACCTGGCAGGTATTCAGTGCGCTGTTCGATGGATTTGCAGGCAAGGCTGACATTATTGTATTTATTTTAATTATCGGAGGTGCATTCTGGATCATGAATGACAGCAAAGCCATCGATGTGGGGATTCAGTCCTTTCTGCATCGGGTTAGAAAGCTTGAACGCTACCGCTTCTTCAGGTGGGCCGGGATTGACAACATGATTATAAGCTTAATCATGTTAATATTCAGTGTGTTTGGAGCCACTTTTGGCATGAGTGAAGAAACCATAGCCTTTATTATTATTTTCGTCCCCCTGGCTATTTCCATGGGTTATGATTCCATTGTAGGCCTGAGCATGTGTTTTGTGGGGGCCGGCCTGGGATTTGCAGGAGCCCTGCTGAATCCTTTTACCATTGGCATTGCCCAGGGCCTGTCCAGTTTGCCACTTTTCTCAGGTATTGAATACAGGTTGTTTGTCTGGGTAATCATTAATGTGACAGGGATCATATGGGTATTAAGGTACGCGGCCAGAATCCGTCATAACCCGGAGCGATCTCCGGTGTATAAGTCGGACCAGTACTGGAGGGATAAGGGGAGCGTGGACCTGGATGAACTAAGCTACCATACTCCCCTGTCGGCCTGGATTTCCTATTTCTTAATACTGGCAGGCATAAGTGTATTTGCTGTGCTGGAACCTTCCTCCACACTCCGCATCGGGAACAGTGAATACACCTTTTGGTTTCTCCCCATCATCAGTGTGCTGTTTGCTGTCTCGGGATTTATTACCCTTCGGAAATCGGTTCACTTCTTTATACTTAACCTGCTCATATTTACCATCATATATCTGATTGTCGGTGTCATGGGTTACGGGTGGTTCGTAAAAGAGATTGCCACCCTGTTTTTCGTTATGGGAATCTTTTCAGGGATTGCCATGAACATAAGTGCCAATAAGATCACCAGTTTATTTATCGAAGGAATGCGGGACATTCTTTCTGCAGCAGTAGTGGTAGGACTTGCTGGAGGAATCCTGGTGATCCTGGAGGATGGAAGGGTGATCGATTCTCTCTTATTTAGCATTGCACAATCCATGCAGGAGTTTGGAAAGCTGGCTTCGGTAAGTATGATGTATATGATCCAGACCTTTATAAATATTGTGATCCCCAGTGGTTCTGCTAAAGCCGCACTGACCATGCCCATTATGTCACAGTTCTCTGACCTGATCGGTATTTCGAGACAGGCTACGGTGATGGCATTTCAGCTTGGAGATGGCTTTACCAATATGATTACACCCACATCGCCCGTATTGATTGGCGTTCTGGGCGTAGCAAGGATTCCCTATGAGAAATGGCTTAAATGGGTAGTGCCCTTTATGGCGATCCTGATTATCCTGGGCTGGTTATTGCTCATACCCACCGTTACTATGTCGCTGAACGGATTTTAACTACCTGAAGCTGATCCCTATTCCAACTGATTGTGTTGCGTAAAGGGTGTAGGTGAAATCATAGTGCAGTGTAAACACTCCCAGTTTAATACGTGCTCCCACATTCAATCTCAGGTTGTTGTAGTTTTCATATTTGGTTGAGATTGGATTCTCCATGATTTCATAGATGGTTCGGCCCAGGTCGGGACTTTCCATATCGGTGATGACTGAATTTACCGGGTAATGCCCCTCCAAAAGCAATTCCACCAGCGAACTTGCATATCCGATCCCCTGGTAAAAAGTGATTACCGACAAGGTTTGTGAGGCAATCAGGTTTAGGGTCCAACCTTCCACTTTCTGAATGATAAACTGGTCGTCCCAGTTGTAGTCTGGATAAGGATCGATGTCGGTGGGCAAAGGTTCCACACGCACGTGTACGGATGAGGCTACTTTGGTATAGCCACCCTGCACGCTAACATCCAGGAAATCAAGTTTTTCAAAGCCTGGGATCCATTGTGTAAGGGAGTGCTTCCCTCCCACGCCCCATAAACCTATCTTCCCGTAATCCTTGTAACCCACCAGGGGTACAAACCTGGCAGAAACATCAGTTCCAAAAGGCAATCCAACGGTTAGCTGTGCCATGGGCAAAGGGAATAAATCCACACCTGAACCATCGGGAACTGTGATGCGGGCATACTCCACATCCTGAAAATTGCCTCCACCCAAATCCACAGACTGGGAGTATGAAAGCTCCGGACGTATTTCCTGTTCGCCGGCAATGGTAGGTGCAATGGAGCCATAGGACGGCTCAAGTTCTCCATTCAATTCAAGATCAGATATGTCGTAAGTGAGTGCCGATACAGGAGCTTTGGCCCAGCTAACGGTGGCGGTTACATCCAATCCTCCCAGCTTATGTGGCCGGGCGGTATTGTACCAACCTGCATTCAGGTCAGAACCCACAATATGTGCAAAGGGTTCCAGGTAATCCTGAAGGATCACCTCGGCATCATCCACCCCTCCCTGCACTACATCCAGCAACAGGTTCTGTGAATAGACCGATGCCATTAAAACAGATTGCATCATTAGCATGAACAGACCTTTCCTGAAATTATTTCGTTTCATCATATTGTGAATTAGTTTCGCTGCCAAAATTAAAAAAAACTAAATTTGTCCGTATGCCACCCGGATTTCAATTTCCCAACCAGCCGCTGGCTGACCGCATGCGCCCAGGGACACTTGATGACTTCATGGGCCAGGATCATCTGGTAGGACCCCACGCCGTTATACGCAAAATGGTGCAATCGGGTTCCATGAGTTCTTTTATACTCTGGGGCCCTCCCGGTGTGGGTAAGACAACACTTGCCACTATTATCTCCTTTGAGCTCGACCGGCCTTTTTACAGCCTGAGTGCAGTTCAGTCAGGTGTAAAAGATGTAAGGGAAACCATTGATAAAGCCAAAAAGGTACAATTTTTTAACAAACCAAATCCCATTCTCTTCATTGATGAGATCCACCGCTTCAGCAAATCCCAGCAGGATTCACTGCTTGGAGCAGTTGAACAGGGTATTGTTACACTGATCGGGGCAACTACAGAGAATCCCTCTTTTGAGGTGATCTCACCATTGCTATCACGTTGCCAGGTATATATTCTGAATGCGCTTAGCAGGGAAAACCTGGTGGATTTGCTGAACAGGGCCCTGCTCAAGGACAACTACTTGAAAAAGCTGGATATCAGCATAGGGGAAAATGAGGCCATGCTGCAATACTCGGGGGGTGATGCCCGAAAACTGTTGAATACCCTGGAGGTGGTGGTGAAATCGGAATGTTCAGATCCTGAATTTACCCCGGATAAGTGCATTATCATTACCAACGATATGGTAAAGGAACGGCTTCAGGAGAACATGGCCCTTTATGATAAAAATGGCGAGATGCATTATGACATCATTTCGGCATTTATCAAGTCGATTCGTGGAAGTGATCCGGATGCAGCCGTTTACTGGCTTGCCAGAATGCTGGAGGGTGGTGAGGATATTAAGTTTATTGCGCGCAGATTGGTGATCCTGGCCTCTGAGGATATCGGACTGGCCAATCCAAATGCCTTACTGATGGCCACAAATTGTTTTCAGGCCATTCATATGATAGGAATGCCTGAAGCCAGGATCATCCTTTCAGAAACGGCTATTTACCTGGCAGCTTCGCCCAAAAGCAATGCAGCCTATGCAGCCATTAATAAGGCCATGGAAACCGTTCGGAAAACAGGGGCCCTTTCTGTGCCTCTTCATCTTCGGAATGCTCCCACATCTCTGATGAAAGAAATCGGGTACGGAGAGTCTTATAAATATGCACACAACTATAGTGATCATTTCGTCCAGGAACACTATCTTCCCGATGAATTAGACGGGCAGCAGTTTTATTTCCCCGGTGATAATCCAAGGGAAGAGGAAATGCTCAAACGGCTAAGTCACTTGTGGAAAGAAATGAAGCCGTATGGAAAAAACGAATAAGCTGCTTTCGGTCCTGCCTTCCATCAGGTATGGAGAGGAGAGTGGTTTCCTCCTGATTGCCGGACCCTGTGTGCTTGAAGGCCGGGATATGGCTTTTAAGATTGCAGAGCACATCCATAGCCTGTCAGAGAAGTATAAACTAGCTTATGTTTTTAAAGCTTCATACAGGAAGGCCAATCGTTCAAGAATAGACTCGTTTACCGGCATTGGGGATGAAAAAGCTCTGCATATCCTGAAAGACATAGGAGAAGAGTTTTCAATTCCGGTGATTAGCGATGTGCATTCGGCTGAAGAAGCCCAGATGGCAGCTGAATTTGTGGATGTGTTACAGATACCCGCTTTTCTGTGCAGACAGACAGATTTACTGGTGGCCTGTGCCAGGACAGGGAAATCAGTATCCATAAAAAAAGGCCAGTTTCTGTCTCCGGGAGCCATGAAATTTGCTGTGGATAAGGTGGTGGATTCAGGCAATCCTAAAGTCTTTATTACCGAACGTGGGACCACCTTTGGTTACCAGGACCTGGTCGTGGATTTTCGCGGAATCCCTGAGATGCAGAAGTTTGGAGTGCCTGTCATATTTGATGCAACACATTCCCTTCAGCAGCCCAACCAGCTTAGCGGGATCACAGGAGGTACCCCGGAGCTTATTGAAAGCATGGCCCGGGCTGCAATTGCTGTAGGGGTTGACGGCCTGTTTCTGGAGACTCATCCAGAACCCTCACAAGCAAAATCGGACGGGGCCAATATGCTGCAGCTGGAATTGTTGGACCAGCTCCTGGAAAAACTTACCCGAATCCGTGAGGTGATAATGAAATTTTAGTGTTAAAAATATAAACTACATATCATGCATAAATTAGTTATTTCAGCAAGCCTTGTAATAGCCGGATTTTCTTTAGCCAGTGCCCAGAGCCTGGAATCCGTCCTACAGGCCCATTATAAAGCTGCTTCCCAGGAGAAAATGGAGAAGATAGAAACCATCATTACCAGGGGTAAGAACACCTATTCCACGGCCGGGATTGAGTCAGGTTTTACCATGTACCAGTCACGACCCAACAAACTAAGAATTGAGGCTGACGTACAGGGCACAAAGCTAATCCAGACTTATAACGGCGAAAAGGGCTGGATGTATGCACCCGCCATGGGCATTACCCAGCCCAAAGAAATCACCGGCCAGGAACTGGAAACCCTCCTCGGACAGGCAGAGTTTGAAAATCCCTTGTGGAACTATGAGGAGAAAGGAAATACCCTTGAATTGGTGGGGACTTCGGCAGACGGTTCAGCAGATCAGCTTAAGCTGACCAGGGAAAGCGGAGATATTCTTAATTTTTTCATCAGCAAAGACTCCCACCTGATTACCGCCATTACTTCGACTCAGCTTATGGGGGGCTCGGAACAGGATATCGAGATCAATATGAAGGATTATAAGAATGTGAAAGGCATACCCGTGGCCCGCTACCTGCTAACCAAAATAGGCGGAGAGATTGTTTACACCATCACCTTAGAAAAGGTTGAATACAACCAGGATGTAGATACTTTGCTATTCGAAAAACCAGTGATAGAGTAGGTCTCCGGCCTTAAAGAAAAAAATTACAGCAGTTGTTAAGCCAGGTTCTGTATCCCGGATACCCAGGGTTCCCGTCATTTTTCTAAGCGGCCTACCCCCCGGCACAGGCGGATCACCTTTATAACGCCGGTATACATGGCCTTTCAGCCCGCAGGACAAACAGCTGTAAGGATCACCCCTTACACTGGTGGGCTCTTACTCCACCTTCTCACCCTTACCCTGAAAACAGGGCGGTTGTTTTCTTCTTTGTTCCCATGCCCTCACAGACATCTGCTTTTCAGCAGTGCGGCATCCTTTGCTGCCCGGACTTTCCTCCACAGGCCCGAAGACCTGCAGCGACAGGATCAACTACTGCAATTTTTTAAAGATCTATGCAAAAATAGTTAATTTTGCCCACTATATTCCTTAAATATGGCATTAGCTGATCACATCGACATCGGGAATTTCAGGTACGAGCTTCCGGAAACCCGCATTGCAAGGTACCCCTTGCCTGACAGGGACAAATCCATGTTGCTCACTTATGACCGGGGTAATATTGCCCACGATGAATTCAGTAAGCTTCCTCAGTATCTTCCCGATCGTTCCCGGATGGTGTTTAATAATACACGGGTCATCCAGGCCAGGCTGCAGTTTAAGAAGCCCACAGGTGCACGGATTGAGGTATTCTGTCTTGAACCCATCGATCCGGTGGATTTTCAGCAATCCTTCGAGTCGACCCGCTCATGCCTCTGGAAATGCCTGGTAGGCAATGCAAAAAAATGGAAATCGGGCCCTGTTACTCTGGAGACACGCATTGCAGGAGAGTCGCTTTTGCTGAAAGCTGATAATACAGGCCGGTCGGGGGACAGTTACCTTATAAATTTCCAATGGAACGATCCCAGGTTTTCTTTTGGAGAAATTATTGAGAGCTCGGGCTCCACTCCCATTCCACCCTACCTGAACAGAAGCGCCGAAGACAGCGACCGGGTGCGCTACCAGACCATATACAGCCGGCTGAACGGATCTGTGGCCGCACCCACGGCCGGATTGCATTTTACGAAGGACATGATGGAGCTGCTGTATCTGAAGGGATTAAGAACCGAGGAGCTGACCCTGCATGTGGGTGCGGGGACTTTTGTCCCGGTTAAGGCCCAAAATGCCCGAATGCACTCCATGCACAGCGAGAAGGTGCATGTTCCGAGGACCTTCCTGGAGAGATGGATTCGGCAGCCCGAAGGTTTAATAGCGGTGGGAACCACCAGTACCCGCAGTCTTGAATCGTTATACTGGCTTGGAGTTAAGCTAATTAAAGATCGCGTGACCGATCCCGGTTCATTGGAGATTATTCAGTGGGACAACGAAAAACTGCCGGATCACATTCCCCTGAGTGAAAGCCTGGAGGCCCTGATCCGTTTTTGCGGGAAGCACCATCTGGATGAACTGCAATTCGGAACACAGCTGATGATTGTTCCGGGCTACCGCTTCCGGACCATCAGGGGACTGATCACCAATTTCCACCTTCCGGGCAGCACCCTGTTGTTGCTGATAGCTGCTTTAATCGGTGAGGA
The DNA here is from genome assembly GCA_039714915.1 of Bacteroidota bacterium. Lineage (GTDB taxonomy): Bacteria > Bacteroidota > Bacteroidia > Bacteroidales. Next base: position 28,243 of record JBDLIM010000004.1, on the reverse strand, counting down.
CTGGAAGAGGGTTTATTCCTATGCCCTGGAAAACAGGTTCAGGTTTCTCAGCTACGGGGACAGCTCCCTGCTGCTTCCTAAAAGGTAGTTCTTTTGGGATCAGAGAAGTGAGCGCAGCAATGAAGCAAATCCTTCAATATCTTGTTCCGTAGTATCAAATGAACACATCCAGCGTACCTCGGATGTATCTTCATCCCATACGTAAAAAAAATATTCCTTCTGCAACTTCTCTATCGTATCTGCAGGGATGCTTGCAAATACCGCATTTGATTCTACCCTCTGGGTAATCTTAACACCAGGGATATCCTTCACTGCATGATAGAGCTTCTGAGCCATGCGGTTGGCATGCAAGGCATTCTTCTTCCAGAGCTCATTTTCAAGGAAAGCATTGAACTGGGCTGCAATGTAACGCATCTTTGAAGACAATTGCATGCCCTGTTTTCGCCGGTATTTAAAATCTTCGGCCAGAGATCTGTTAAAAAAAACCACAGCCTCGCCGTACATCATCCCGTTTTTGGTTCCCCCGAAGGAAAGGATGTCCACTCCTGCCCCGCCAGTCATCTCATAGATATCACAGTCCAGCGAAACCACCGCATTGCTGATCCTGGCCCCATCCATATGCAGAATCATGTTATGTGCATGGGCATAATCAGCCAGGGCGCGTATCTCCCTGATTGTATATACCGTTCCCAGTTCGGTAGCCTGGGTAATGGAAACCACCCTGGGTTGCACATGGTGTTCAAACCCGATCCCATGCATGTGAGCGGCTATCATCTCGACGGTGAGTTTTCCGTCGGGAGTGTCTGAGCTAAGCAATTTGCATCCCGTAAACTTTTCGGGGGCGCCACATTCGTCCACATTGATGTGGGCGGTAGTGGGACAGATCACCGCATGATGGGACTGAGTGACCGAGGACAGACCTAACACATTGGCAGCGGTTCCAATAAATACGAAAAAAACAGTGGCATCCTCACCCAGGTGTTGCCGGATGCGCGACACTGCTTCTGCGGTATAAGGATCATCTCCGTAGGCAATCACATGGCCTTCATTGACAGAAGCCATGGCCCGGAGTATATCCGGGTGTACCCCGGCATTGTTGTCGCTGGCAAATCCGCGTTTGTTCACAGCTGTGCTCATTGCTTAGAATTTTTCATCGTACCTTGTCCAGAGCATGTCCCCAAGCTCCCAGGCCTTCTCCACAACTTTTATTCCCCATCCCATGGTGTAATTGGTCAGGTAGGAATTCAGCTCTTTGCTCTTTCCTGCTTTGTACAGTTCAATTGCAATATCTTCAAAAGCCTCCTGCTCTTCAAATAATTGCCCTTGCCAGGAGTCCCAGACTTCATTCACATCGTATCGCATTTCCCCCCAGCGCTGGGCAGTAAGTGTCCCCAGCCGGTTGAAGGCCCACCATGCCGAATGGGTAGTGTAGCCATTGGGACGCCCCGGGGTCTTATAGGAGTCAGGAAGATCGCTACCTGAACAGTATACAGGGATGTAGATGGAGGAGGACACATTATCCTGGGCAAGCCAGACCACTCCTCCTATTTCATCGGGGAGCCAGTCCCTGCACTGGATAATGGTGGCATACATGGTATACCAGCGTGCGATGGTGCGTTCCCCACGCCAGCCCCATCCTCCGTTAATCCGGAGAAGTTTATTCATGTCATAGGGCAAATGTGGATTGGCCAGAGGGGAAATCACGCTACTTCCCGAATCGTCGGTCACCAGCAGATCTTTAGTCATATCAAAGGGGGTGCCCTCATAATAATCTGAGAATACCTGTCTTAGTTTTGCCAGTGTTACCGGCTTATCAGGTTTTACTGAGAAAGGGTGATTTTCTGCATTGGGATCCAGCTCCAGGGATGGGGCCAGCAGGTCAAATACCCGCCATTCCCTTCTTCTGGCGGCAAGTGATGTCCGGCTGTCGGGGGCATATACATAACAGAACCTGAAGGTCTCGCCCTTATTCCACCAGCCATTTTCCAGCGCCAGGTTGTGAATATTCCCGCTGGCCATAAAATAGTCAGGGTCATCCAGGTTTATCTCCTTGATGGTGGAAGCATTGGCATTTATAGATACATGTTCGTCTGGTACCCTCTGAGCTGCCCATACAGATCCGACTTTTCCTTTGCCCGGACCCATGATCTCAAGATGCCATACCTCGTTCTTATCGGCTATGGTCAGGCATTCGCCGTAATCGTTCCATCCGTATTCGGCCGTAAGCTCGCCGGCGAGAGTAATGGCTTCCCTGGCAGTCTTACATCTCTCCACCATTAAACGGCAAAGCCTCTGACAGTCGATCAGACCTTCATCTGACTGCAATTCTTCCCTTCCACCAAAAGTGGATTCTCCAATGCCCAGCTGATGTTGGTTCATGGAGGGGTAGGCCGTGTTCAGGAACTGGTAAGTTTCTTCCACCTGTGGGATCTCCCCAATGGGAATGTGGCTGTAAGTAGGCATGGCAAAGGAATCGCATGCCACTCGTTTATACATGCTTATGCTTGCACCTTCAGGGTGTTTTTTTGCAGGGATCACATCCATCCAGGATCGTGTTCTGTGGCTGTCGTCGGTATGGGAGGTGATAACCGATCCATCAGCAGTGGCCGATTTACCAACTGTGATGCTTGTGCAACCATCCGCATAGCCTCCCTCCCAGTCGGGGTGTTGCCCATTCAACATGACTCCTGTAGTACACAGCAATCCAAGTAATAGCAAATCTATCTTCATTTTCGGTTTACAGTATGCATTTGATGATTCGCACGAATATAGTGATTTTACATCTGCCCTGAACCCAAAATTATAAGAGAGTACAGGCAAATAGAGAAATCTCTTTTCTTTGTTTCTTTGCATGCAACTAGATTGCTGTTTTGTACCTGGTGCTATGAGAAGTTTTGTGTTGATATCAATTTTTTTACTATCTGTTGTTTCCTGTTACAGGGAAGTGGTATTTGAGGAAGCTGATGCAGATCGCTTCCATCTGACTGTAACACCGGAAAAGCAGAAATATATCTATGAAAGCAGAGATACAAGTTATACCATAGAGGATCCGGAATTGAGCCTTGCATTTAATGATCAACCTTTGGAACTGAAGGAAATCAGGGTAAGAGGTAAAAGTGCAACCTGGTACCAACGAAAAAGTTATGTGGTCTTTCTTTCAGATCCAATACCTGTAGTCGACAAGTATGGATCCGGAGGCTTATTATAAAGATACAGGAAGTGAATATATTCTTCGCCGGGGGTACAATCACATGATTGATGACAGTGATTATACACCTTCAACTCATTTTATCCCCTTTGATGTGTATCAGAACCGTTTCCAACAGATATATAATAGTCTGACTTCTTTTCAGGGTGAAGATCTCTACAGGGAGCTTTCAAATCTCCTGGACCTGGATTATATCATTGCCAAAGATCCGGTCCTCTATTCTTACTACCTGGAAGCAATATCAGCTTTGTTTCAGGAGCTGAGCAGAGAAGACATTGCAAGGTGACAATGCGGGAAAAAACACTTTTCTGGCCAGGTATACCGATCAATCCCGCTTCTTTAATTATTCCCTGGGATATAGATGGATCCTGGGGCATCTGGTGGAATGGTACAGTTTCTCCTCCCAGGGGACGAATTGAAAACCATCTCTTTATCAGATTGAGAGAGACTGATGCAGGTAATTTCAATGATAAGGTCGAGTCAAACTGGGAACTGTACAGGAGCAGCATAGTCAATTTGGACTCGCTATTGCTCCCAATCAGGCAATACCATAAGCTGATGATATTGAACGGTGCCCTTAAGCGTGAGAATAAAAGATGGGAAGATATTTACATCGATCCCGATTTGGAATATGAGTATATTTCCACGTGGCTTGAAGCAAGGCTCAGCTTCCTGGCTAATGAGTTCGATTAGTAAGGGTCTGGAATTTAAAACTCAGAATTGAAGTGGAAGGTGATTTCGGGGAAATTATCCTGGGCCATCTGCAGGTTATAGGGTGATTCGGCCATATATACTTCCCTGCCTTCCTTATCGGTGGCCATCTGCTGATATTTGCGGAGCCTGAAATCTTTCAGTTTTCCCAGGTGATCGGTCTCGATCCAGCATGCCTTATGCATAGAGAACTGCTCATACCTGCACCTGGCTCCGTATTCATGCTGAAGCCTGTACTGGATCACGTCAAACTGAAGGGCCCCCACGGTCCCTATTATTTTCCGGCCATTTGCCACACTTACAAATAACTGAGCAACTCCCTCATCCATAAGCTGTTTAAGCCCCTTGGCCAGTTGTTTGAATTTCATGGGATCGTCATTCTCCACATAGCGGAACAATTCGGGAGAAAAACTGGGTATCCCTTTAAAGTGGATCTTTTCTCCTTCTGTTACCGAATCACCTATTTTAAAATTGCCGGTGTCATGTACCCCCACAATATCGCCCGGATAGGCTTCATCAATGACCGATTTTTTTTCAGCCATAAAAGATGTGGGACTGGAAAATTTTAGTTGTTTGCCATTTCTCACATGGGCATATGCCTTATTCCGCTCGAACCTGCCCGAGGCAATCTTAATAAAGGCCAGCCTGTCGCGGTGATTGGGGTCCATATTGGCATGGATCTTAAACACGAAACCGCTGAACTTATCCTCTTCAGGCCGGACTATCCTGGTTTCTGTCTGAACCGGGCCCGGTGAGGGTGCTACCTGTACAAAGCAATCCAGGATATCCCTGACCCCAAAATTATTCAGGGCGCTCCCGAAGAAAAGCGGGGCGGTCCTGCCGGCCAGGTATTCTTCCCGGTTAAACTCTGGATATACCCCTTCAATCAGTTCCAGGTCTTCCTCCAGGCGATCTTCGTAAGATGAAATATGCTTAAGGAAATCAGCATCCTTAAGATCCCTGTACTCCACCATCTCCCCTATGGTCTGTTTGCTTACACCTGCAAAGGATCTGAAGGTCCGGTCGAAGCGGTTATACACCCCCCTGAAATCGGATCCCATGCCCACAGGCCAGCTGAGCGGGTGAATATGTATTTCCAGTTCCTGTTCAATCTCATCCAGTAGTTCAAAGGGATCCAGTGCCGGACGGTCCAGTTTGTTCACAAAGACCATCACCGGTGTTTTTCGCATTCTGCACACATTCATTAGCTTCCGGGTCTGGGCTTCCACCCCTTTGGCTGCATCAATCACAATGATCACACTGTCGGCTGCCGTGAGTGTTCTGAAGGTATCCTCCGCAAAATCCTGGTGACCTGGTGTATCCAGAATGTTTATCTTCTTCCCTCCATACTCGAATCCCATCACAGAAGTAGCCACTGAGATACCTCTCTGTTTTTCTATTTCCATAAAGTCGGAGGTAGCCGTCTTCTTAATCTTGTTGGACTTTACCGCCCCGGCCACATTGATGGCTCCTCCGAAGAGCAGGAACTTTTCTGTAAGCGTTGTCTTTCCTGCATCGGGATGGCTCACAATGGCAAATGTTCTTCGTCTTTCTATTTCTTCCTTAAACTTCATTATGAAAAATGAGCGGCAAAGATAATAATAATCCTATTTTTAAGGTGTTGAAAGCCGCATTATATGATGAATGATAAAAAGAAGGAAGGACGCTACGGCCGGATTCAGGTGCAGCTTGAGGAATTGCTGAAAAAGACAGGTGATCCCCTGGCAAGGATGGCCTCAGTTTGTGCCGTGTTACATCATAAGATGGAATATTATTTCTGGACAGGGTTTTACCTTAATAAGGAAGATAAACTGATTGTGGGTCCTTACCAGGGACCGGTGGCCTGTCAGGAACTTGAAAAGGACAAAGGCGTTTGCTGGGCGGCATACCATGGGAAAGCTCCGCTTGTGGTCCCTGATGTGCATGCCTATCCCGGGCACATTGCATGCGATTCCAGGTCAAATTCAGAAATAACCCTGCCAGTATTCGACCGGGAAGGGAACATTAAAGCCATATTCGATGTGGATTCGGACCGGCTGGATGCATTTAATGAGGTGGATCAGGCCGCACTGGAAAAGATCCTGAATCTGATTTATTTCCCGATTCCAGGCTAATACGCTCTGGATTGCCGGTAAGCATACTCAGCTTTCCTGCAGCCAGTTGATAATCTCCTTGCATCCCGGTTTTTTTCGCGGGGGTACATGACCCACCAGCCTGCCCTCTTCATCAATCATGTATTTCTGAAAGTTCCAGGCTACCCTGCTGTCTTCCACCCCGTTTTCAGAGGCCTGGGTCAGCCATTTATACAGGGGATGCATATCTTCTCCCTTCACCTCAATCTTTGCCATCACAGGGAAGGTCACTTCGTACTTTGAGGAACAAAATTCAGCAATTTCCTTATTGGTCCCCGGCTCCTGGCTCCCAAAATCATTGCAGGGAAAAGCAATGATCACCAAACCCTGATCCGCATACTTGCTGTAAAGTTTTTCAAGGCCCTTATACTGGGGTGTTAGTGCGCAATTGGAGGCCGTATTTACCACCAGCACCTTTTTCCCTTCCAGCTGAGAGAACTTATAATCAAACCCATTTATATCTTTCACCACAAAATCGTGAAAGCCTTGCTGGCCCTGCAGGACAGTTACGAAGAGAAATAACAGGGCTCCCCCTATAATTGCTATATATGTTTTCATTCCTCTCAATTGCTACAATCCATAAATTAACTAGTTGCCCAAATGCTTGTTGAGCAAATAATGCATTAGATTTGCTTTGCCATGAAGCTAAGGAATTATAGCAAACATAACAAGCCTTGTCAGTATGAGATCAGGATCCATGGAAGGGTTCAGGGGGTAGGCTTTCGCTATTCGGCGCGTAACCAGGCCAGATCGCTTGGTCTGAAAGGATGGGTGGAAAACCGCTCCAACGGATCGGTCTGTTCGGTGATCAAGGGCAACCGGGAGGACTGCATGAAATTTCTGGAATGGTGCAGAAGGGGAACGGGATACAGCTGGGTGGAAAAAGTGGATGTCAGAGAGATGGAACCGGAGCCGTTTACTTCTTTCCGGGTTAGATATTAACCTTCCTGTTGCTGAACAATGCTACCACACTGCTGCCTGTGAGCCATAGGGTGAGCAGGAGAATGAGAGCCGACAGGCCCACCAGGAGCATCTCCCCATCCCGGATAAAGCCACCCAGGTTTTCCAACATGGCCCAGAGCGTGAGCACCAGGATAATCATCATGGGAATAAGGGTGTAATAGACCGGGATCTTTTTCGAAGCCAGGTACACACTTACCACTCCCAGCGCAAGGGCGGCCATCAGCTGGTTCAGTGAGCCAAACAGAGGCCAGAGTACCATGGCGCCCTGTCCCCCCGGTTTAAAAAAAGTCATGGCAGCTGCGGCCATCACAATAATCAGGGTGGCCACGTACCTGTTTTGTATGGTCTTACGGACCGCTCCATTTTTAGCCGTGAATATCTCCTGCAAAGAGATGCGCTGAATCCTGGCAGCCGAATCCAGGGTGGTATTTGCAAAGGAGACGATAAAAACCACTACAAAAGCCGATCCATACCTGACAGGAATCCCCAGACTGGAAAACAGGTTGGAAGAACCTATGATGAAGGCATCCAGTTTGGCAGATAGTCCACTGGCAGAGGACCAGGAAGCATAATGATGTTTGTAGGCTTCCAGTCCCCTGAATACTTCTCCATCGCTTTCAAGGCCCATGCCCAGTCCGGCACCTGCTGCCACAATGACCAGCACAGCCAGGAAGCTTTCGGTAATCATGGCGCCATAGCCTACAACCAGGGTATCCTTTTCATTATTAACCTGCTTGACCGTTGTTCCGGAACTGGCCAGGGAGTGAAAGCCGGATATGGCCCCGCAGGCGATCACAATAAAAAGAATGGGGGCCAGATCGGGTACATCCGCATCCGGCAAAAAGGCACTGGCATTAATGGCAGGAGCAGTAAGCACGGGGTGGGCAACAATCACACCGAGTATCAGAAAGGCCATGGCCACCAGAAGCTGGTGCGAATTGATGTAATCGCGCGGCTGCAGTAATTTCTGGACCGGGATGGTGGAAGCAAAGAACACATAGACAAAAAGCATTATACACCAGATCACTACCGACACCTCCTTTTCCCAGGGAAGGGAAACGGGAACATTCACCCCCAGGATCACAAAGCCATAAAGCATGATCAGGGCTAATATGGAGTATATCAGGTCGTTTCTTCCCTTCCGGATCCGGGAACCCAGCCAGATGGCCACCGGAATCTGAGCCCAGACAGGGATCACGGATTCGGGGTACATCACAAATAAGGATCCTACTATCATTGCAAAAACGGCAAGTACAATAAACAGCAGAAGTTGCATGATAAACTGGAGGGCATACCTTGTGGAAGGACTGATTACGCGGGCAGTGAGCTCTCCGATGGATTGGCCCCTGTTCCTTGCCGATACAAGCAGGGTGGTAAAATCGTGCACCGCACCCATGAAAATGCTTCCTAAGAATACCCACAGGAATGCCGGGAGCCATCCCCAGATAATGCCAATGGCCGGACCGACGATGGGGCCCAGTCCGGCTATGGTGGTAAAGTGATGTCCGAAAATTATATGGGGTTTGGTGGGTACATAGTCGATGCCATCTTTCAACTCATGGGCGGGCATTAACTGATTGCCTGAAAGCCTGAGTACTTTTCTTCCAAGAAAGCGCCCATATAATCTGTAAGCCAGGAGATAACCAATAAAAGCAATAATTACCAGGATCAGGCTGTTCATAAGACCTAAGTTATTAGTTTTAGCTCAATCTCTCCCCGGACACCCATGTGGTCACCGGCAATAATTGCACAGGCCTGCAGGTCAGGGAGCCCGCTCACATGATCAAGCACCGCTTCTATATCCTCACTGCGTTTTATCCGGTTGGCCAGTGATGTGGCCCAGGCATCGGCCAGGGGCGTACTCCCGGCAATTACCGTAAGCGCATCTGCCTTACCATAGCTCAGGGAATGCCCCATAGTTCCTGATGAGGTGCAGATGCCCCTGGCTCCCGGAGGGATGACAAAAGCCATCTTATCGGAAAGCTTTGATGTACCCGCGTGAATTACAGAAATCAACTCTGATCTGTTTTTCAGGTACAGGTCCCCCCCATTCTCCACCACCACTTCCTTCAGTTTAAATTCGTCTGTCAGCCTGGTCCCCACGTATTCGGCAAACAAACCGGCCACAGCGCTCATGGGACCAGTGCAGGTTTGCCGGCCACACTCCAGCATTATCCTTATTTCTTCAGGGATGCGGGCGGGAACCGGGGGCAGCGGAAGGGCTTCCTTTGAATTACCAAACTCCGGGTTTTCTGCCATATACCCTTCCAGGACCTTCCTGAGCCTCAGCAGTTCGTCCACGGAAGCACTTTGCATCCGGGTTTTGAATTCCGCATGGGGAACTCCAATCCAAAGGTCAGATTCATGGAGCATTGCCCGAAAAAACCGGAATCGCTCCCTGTTCATGCTTCCCCTGTATAACCTGGGCTCGTACAATCAGTTCACTCCAAAGTTTAGTTCGAATAACTGGAGGGGACAGGCCCGGATGCAAAGTTCGCAGGCCACACACTTTTCGGGTGAAAATTGCAGCTTTCGCGATTCGGTATCCATATCCAGGGCTCCCGGGAAACATACCGACGAGCATGCCCCACAATGGACACATGCGGATTCGTTAAACAGGATGGTTTTAACTACAGGTGAGATTTCCACCTGTTTATTTTCCAGGTAAACCACGGCTTTGTTCACATTCTCTTCCTGACCGGCCATTTCAATAAGCAGGTTCCCCTCCTTGCCATGGGTAATATCTGCATTCAGTATGTTGATCAGTACATCATACTCTTTTATCAGTGTGTAGGTAATTGGTTCATTGACTGTGTCGGCCGGAAAACGAAGTACCATTCTTTTCTTTGTCCTTGACATAATCTGAAATTAAGATCTGATATCTAATGAATTCAGGCCCTTCCCCTTGGGAAAGAGTTCCACCGGTTCGGAAAGCAAAAACTCGCCAGCGGTAATCTGCTTCTTAAGTATATCCGCAATTTCCCTGGCCTTGTAAATGCTGGAGAGAGATGAGGTCTTGATCTTTTTTTCATGTAATTCAATCTCACCCGACATAAGCTCCCTGTAATTGGTGCGGCCCAGTTCCGGGTGATCCGGATCCCCGTAATCAAGGATGCGGGTTGTGATCTGCTCATTCCGGATCATTACCCGGGATGCCATCTCCTCATCCAGCACAGGGATGGGAATTCCGATCCCCACAAACATGGAGACCCCGTATTTTTCGTAGTAGGCGGCTTTAATAAAGGACGGATCCATCCGGGATGCATCGCCAATCACTGCCAGGGTGGCCGAGTTGGAAACAGGAACTCCATATTCATTCACTTCTCCATCTGTTTTGAACTGGGTTCCATACCAGCTGACATAGCCGGTGGTTCCACCCAGGAAAATACGTGTACCCATGCCTATGGTTCTCATCTCCGGGTCGTTGAGCAGGGGGCTCAACTCGCCCGAGGTAGAATAATTGGCGTTCCCAAGTTTGGGCAGGAGACTGCCCATGTAGGTGTACTTAATCCGTTTCGACTGATTCACCGCAACCGGATAGTTCTGGTAGGCATTGCGGGGATTAAACATCACCATTTCGTTTATGTTGTCCCGGTTAATGGTGGTTTTAATGTTGCGCAGGGGATAACAATCGGTACCCTTGGCGTGAGCTACCAGTTCCACATCCTTTCCTGCAATCAGTTCCTCAATGATATGTGCCCCGCCGTAAGCAGGATCCTCCGGATGGTTCTCTGTAGCCCCAATATAGAGATCCACTGCGGCAATCCCCGTAAACGCAGGCACGCCGTTAAGTGTGGCTTTCTCCATGCGGATGGGGGGATTGGCATGACCTGTATTAATAAACATTCCGGAGGAGCACATGGGACCGAAGGTGGCGGTGGTTACCACATCCACTTTTTTCACCACCTCAGCAGGCGAATGCTTCTTACCCATTGCTGACACTTCTTCGGCAGTCATCACTACGGCTTCGCCCTTTCTGATCCTCTCATTGATTTCCTGGAAAGACTTTTGGACAGACATAAATAGTATAGTTAAAAGTCAAAAGTAAAAAGTCGAAAGTTGCAAATTGAAAAATATGAAGATAGGCTTTTTTAGCTTAATCTAAATGCTTCCGAAGTCGTCAGAAGTGATCCATCCTTCCCTTCCGTCGATGACCCGGATGTTCTGCCAGCCTGTAAGCCCTTCGTTGATTTTTACTTTGGTGCCTTCGTGGAGGATGAATAGTTCGGTTCCCGTATCGCTGGGCGAACTCCTGACCACTACCGAAGGAGAAAGGATGATAGCGGCTTCTGGGTTTATAATGCTCCGGTGGCGTTTAAGAGCACCTGTAAATGACAGGATAAACAGGAAGAATGCAATCAATGAAACAAAGAATCCAAGCTTCTTCAACAGAAGCTTCCTGGAGAAAATATATATCAGCAAAGCGCTGATAAACAGGATAAAGATGGTAAGTGACAGGATGCTCCAGGCACGTTCCGGGAGCAAGAGGAAGAAGGAGCGGATCCAGGTTCGGATAAACAATTCAGGTACCTCTTCGAAGGTGTCTACCCGGTACCTGGAAGCAAATTCCAGGTTATTTGCTGCATCCTCATGGGAGGGATCCAGCTTCAGGGTTTTCTCAAAATACAGAATGGCATAGCCAATGTTGTTGGAACGATAGGCCGCATTTCCCATGTTGTAGTAGAGACCGGCTGTCTCAAATCCCATCTGGATGATTTCCCCATATGTTTCCAGGGCCATCTCATATTTTCCTTCCTGGTAAAGGGTATTACCCGCCTGAAATAATGAATCGGGAGTGGCATGGAGCACTCCGATAAACAGCGACAGGCATATGATCAGAACGGCTCTTTTCATTTCAGCTTGTTTTCGAGATTTCTGATTAGGCTTACTGCGTCGCCATAAAGCAGATGTACATCGCTTTTCTCGGAGGATGGGGCAAAACGTGAAAATTCGCTTTCATCCACTATCCTGAGCAGTTCTTCCTGCATTGAGTCGGAGATATTATGTTGTTTAAGTTGTTCCATAACCACTTCCCTGGAAAGCATTGAGGTTTCAATATTCAGTTTGTCGGACAGATAACCCCAGATGGCCTTCCCGATCTCCTCGTAAAATTTGCTGTGGTCTTCAGATTTGCGCAGGCGATCTGCTTTTTTCAGTCGGACCTTTGCCATCTTGTTGGCCTGCCTGTTTCTAACCAGGTTCAGATCTGCATTTCTTCGGGTCACCACCTGTATAAGTACAATGGCAAGCACCGCAAGCAGGAAAATGATGGGATAGATCCACCTGTACCAGCGTGCGGCAAAAAGTGAAGTGGCCAGCGGAACAAATCCCTGGGAGTTTCTGGAGATATCCCTGATATCGGTTCCCAGGTCCTCCACGCTCTCGTGCATCACTCCGGGTACATACACATTTCCGGAGCCATCGTCACTTTCACCTTTAAGTACGGTGAAGGTGAATTCATCGGTGCTTGCTGTGCGGTATTGTTTCGTTTTTGGATCAAACCAGGCAAATTGAACCGGCGCGATCCTGAACCTTCCTGCATGCCTGGCCACAATGGGATATTCAAAGTTAACCGTACCGGAGATCCGCATGCCTGATGTGCTTGTATTCAGGGATCGGGTTACGTCATAGAGATCGTGATCGGGAGGCAGGTTTACTTTTGGTTCGCCCAGCAAGGGAAGGTTTCCTGTTCCCCTAATGGTAATTTTCAGACTGAGGGCTTCATTTACTTCAATCTCCTGGTCCGATAAGGAGGCTACCATGGAAAAATCGCCAACTGCCCCGGAGAATCCTTCGGGTGCCCCGGCGGGCATGGGTTTCACATGGATTGTTAGCGGGCGGGTGGCCAGCTTCACAGGCACATCCTGGTAACTGTTAAAGAAAGGATCGTCGAAAAAGCTGTCGAACACGTTGTTGGGGCTGCGCCGCTGAATTCTTTGCTGTACCATCCATTCGGACTCGTAGGGTGAAATCACAATGTCACCTGACTTTTGCGGGATAAGGATATGACGCTGTATTACCTGGCTTACATATTGTTGTCCCCCGATGTCCTGTCTCTGAGCGGAGGCATCTGGATCCAGGGATTTCTTATAGAATCCTTCATAGGGCAAATCCCCCGAGGAAGACGCCGGCCGGGTATTTACCCGGGTGTACACTTTGAGTCCGGATACAAACTGTTCACCCACATATACTTCTCGCTTAGAAGGGATAAGCCTCAGAAAGACCGGATCGTTTTCTTCCCCGGTCCCGGAGGCATCCTGCTGCCCGTTACCGGCTTGTGGCGGGGCATTGTTTGACCCCGGAGTTGCTCCCGGGTCAGGAGTATTTCCCTTATTTACCACAATCTCCACTTCGTTGGTGTGGTATTCCTTTCGGCCCACTTTTACCGTAGAGGGCGGAATGGTGAAGGTTCCGGCCTTATTGGCCCTAAGCACATAGGTGTAGCTGACTACGGTCACCATGGTCATCTTCCCGTTGACCCATGAAGAATGGGATGAGTAGGAAGAAAAAGGCCCTCCCAGCAGCTGAAAGTCGTTCAGATCGGGAAGCCTCAGATCACCTCTCTCAGAACCTTCTACCACATACTGGAACTGCTCTCCCACCCTTACCGCAGATGGAGCTGTGGCTGTGAATGTCTCATCCTGTCCGTTCAGAACAAACCCGAACAGAATAAATCCCAAAGCCGATGCCAATAGCTTCTGTTTCATGTGTTGAAATTACCAATCCTTTTCTGTTTTCACTTTAGCGGCCGCTGCTTTTTTCTTATCCACCTTTTCTTTCACATCCTTTTCCTGCTGCTGGATGGCATTTAGCATCCGTTCAGCGTCTTCCTTGGAAATCTCCAGGGGTTTGGCCTCCTGATCCTGCTGATCCTGCTGATCCTGGTTCTGCTGATCCTGCTGGTCCTGGTTCTGCTGATCCTGTTGGTCCTGGTTCTGCTGATCCTGCTGATCCTGGTCCTGGTTCTGTTGATCCTGCTGGTCCTGATTCTGTTGATCCTGCTGGTCCTGGTTCTGTTGATCCTGCTGGTCCTGATTCTGTTGCTGCTGTTGCTCTTGCTCCTCCAGCCTCTGTCTTGCATAGGCCAGGTTGTATTTGGTATCCATATCTGCAGGATTATTTCTCAGGCTGTTCTTATATGCCTCAATGCTGGGTTCGTACTGCCCGGCTTCCAGAAAGCTGTTCCCAATGTTGTGCCAAACCTTAGCCAGTGTTTCAGGATCTTCACTCCGATCCACTATATCTTCATACTGTTTGACGGTTTCTTCATATTTCTCCTGACCATACATGGCAGCTCCGGTATTGAATTCAGCCTCGAATGATTCTCTGTTCAGATCCCCTGCCTTGCGAAACTGCACTTCCGCTTCACTAAAGTCCCCGTCCTGGTAGGCTTTCACTCCCTGCCGGATCACTTTCCTGTCATTCTGGGCAAAGACAGTCAAGCCAGTCAACAACAGTATTGCTATCATATTCAGCCTATATATCATTCCTCTATTTTGTTTTAAAAAGATTAAGCCGCTGTAAATACAGGTTCTTCCTCGACCGGATAAAAAATTCAAACAACAGAAAGAGCAGAGCAAAACCGGCAAAATATTGAAATCTTTCTGCAAATTCTGCAAATACACGCGTTTTAAGCTCAGTCCGCTGCAGGTTGTCCAGTTCATCGATCAGGCTGTTGATGCGGTCGCCTGCAATATATGCACCATTGCCTGCTGCAGCCACTTCCAAAAGCAGTTTGTCATTCAGTTTGCTGACCACTACCTGCCCATCGCTATCCCGCCGGTTGGATGTACTTCCAGGACGCAGAGGTACAGGAACCCCATTGGGATTTCCCAGACCCACTGTATACACCCGAATCCCTTTATCAGCAGCCCTGGCGGCCTCACCTACCGCATCATCTTCATGGTTCTCACCGTCGGTAATCACCACGATGGCCTGGCTGGGCCTGCTTTCCCCTTCCATGTGTTCTTCCCGATCCGATGAAAAAGACCTTTCTGCCAGTTTAATGGCCGAACCAATGGCTGTGCCCTGTTTTGACACCATGTCAGGTCCTGCACCTGAAAGAAACATCTTTACACTGGGGTAATCATCGGTAATGGGAATCTGGGTGTAGGAATCTCCCGCAAATACGATCAATCCAATCTTATCATTGGTCATCCTGTCGACCATGCGGTTGATCATTTGCTTGGACCTTTCCAGCCGGGAAGGCTTCACATCCTCTGCCAGCATGCTGTTGGATACATCCAGGGCAATGATAATCTCCCGTCCTTTCTGCGCTACCTCTTCCAGCTTGGAGCCAACCCTGGGGCCGGATGCGGCAATGATCAGCAGGGTAGTCCCCAGGAAAAGAAGTACAAATTTCCAGTGGTGAGCCAAGGGGGATGCCTCTGGCATCAGGGTGTTGAGAAGCAAGCTGTCACTCAGCCTGGCCAGTGAACGTTTACGGTGCCGCCAGTAGAGCAGGTATCCCACCAGCATCAGAAACACTGCTAACAGCAGCCACAAAATGTCTTTATGTGCAAAATGAATCATTCTAGGGTATTATTCTAAAAACCGTATATCTCATCAGGACCTCCAGCAGCAGCAAGAGTACCGCAGCCAGCAGAAAGGGAAAATATTCCTCCTTTTTCTTGCTGAAATGTTTCACATCCAACCTGGTCTTCTCCAACTGATCGATCTCCTGGTATATTTCTCTTAACTTATTGTTATCAGTAGCACGAAAATAGGCACCATCTGTTTTCTCTGCTATTTGCCTGAGCACCTTTTCATCTATCTCAACCGGCATATTCCTGGTGACTGTTCTCCCGAACATATCCTGAACAGGAATGGGAGCATTTCCCTGAGAACCCACACCTATGGTATATACCCTGATCCCAAAGCCTGCAGCAATTTCTGCTGCTGTCACAGGTCCCACATCGCCCCGGTTGTTTACGCCATCGGTAAGCAGGATGATCACCTTGCTGACCGCCTTGCTTTCTTTGATCCGGTTCACCGCAGTAGCCAGTCCCATACCTATGGCAGTCCCATCCTCAATAACTCCAAAGTCAATATCCTTCAGAAAGTTAACCACCACTGCCCGGTCGGTGGTCATGGGACACTGGGTGAAGCTTTCCCCTGCAAAAACCACCAGGCCAAAGCGGTCATCCTGACGTGCATTTACAAATTCAATACCCACATTTTTTGACGCTTCCAGCCGGTTGGGCTTGAAATCCATGGCCCTCATGCTGCCCGAAACATCCATGCAAAGCACGACGTCAATTCCCTCGGTGGTTACCTGCTCCCATTTGTTGGAGGACTGGGGGCGTGCCAGCACAATGATAATCAGGCCCACCACTGCAAGCCTTAGCACAAAGAGCACATGCCTGAGCCAGATACGGGAAGAGCCCATGCGCTCGTCCAGGTTTTCAAATCCGGACAGTTTTACTGCAGCAGTGCCTCTGCGCCCTCTCCAAAGGTACCATGCCACCATGATTGGAAGCAGGATCATTCCATAAAAGAAAGCCGGGTATGCAAATTCAATGTTATTCATTGGCTGCATCCTCCTTTCTTAGTTCAGGCTCTGCTTTATAGAACAGAGGATAAGTCTTCTGCACAAAGAGGTAGGCATTGTTCAGGTTGGACTGGTTATCGACGGGCAGGGGATCCTCCTTTGCAAATTTCACCAGGTCGGCCAGTTCAAGCAACTCTTTAAGCATCTCATCCAGCAGACTGTCGTCCCTGTTTGAACTTCTGAAATCGTGCATAATCTCCTCCGATGTTTGCTCCATAGCAGGTATTCCATACTGACGCTCGATGTATTGTCGTGTGATCTCTGTAAGCCTGGTATAATAATGTTTTACCTCACCCTTCTCCCAGATTTTCTTTTCCTTCAATTTATCCAGCTCTCTGAATGCGATTACGTGGGCCGGTTCGAGGGACTTCACGGGCAAACCTTCACCTCCATCCTTCCTGATCCAATACCTTCTAATGAGCAGGATAAGGGCTCCAATAATCAGCAGGCTGCCCAGACCCACCCCTATCCAGGGTAGCAGTTCTTTAAAGGTGAGGGGGGTATTGATGGGAGGCTTGATGGGCCTGATTTGCTGAGTTGTATCCACAACAGGCTCGAACACATTGATTATTAAAGGCATACTTCGTGCAGTATCGCTTATATTCCCGGTGGTGTAGACAACTTCCTGGGCAGGCACAAGCTGCATACCGGGTTCAAATCCGGTAATCACATAGCGATGATCCACCATTCTTTTTCCCTCACTCACCAGGGTATCTGACGATACTGCATATAAGATTTCCAGATTGCCGCTCAGTGTATCCCGGAGCTGGGGAAGAATAAAATCCACATGTTCGTCTGCTTCCACATGCAGCTTATACATCAGCTGATCGCCAATCATCATGGAATCGGAGCTAAGCTGAGATTTCACACTGATCAGCTGGGCATTCAGCACAGAAGCCATCAGGTACAGAAAGGATGATATAAACAGAATACGAGTCGTTTTCATGCTATCTCTTCTTGAAAAGCCTCATTAATGGTTTTACATAATCGGCACCGGTTTGCAAAGACACATGGTCCACTCCTGCCCGGCTGAATATCTCCTTCATCATTTCCACATGACTTTCCCATTTCATGGCATAACTCTCGCGAACCTTGCTCCTTGATGTATCAATCCACCTCTCTTTTCCCGATTCGGCATCCAGTACCCTGATTAATCCCACCGGGGGGAGTGCAGTTTCCCTCCGGTCGAAAATATGAAGTGCAGCCACATCATGCTTGTTATTGGCCACCTGAAGGGATCGGGCATAGCCCTTATCCCTGAAATCGGAGATCAGGAAAGCAGTGCAGCGCTTTTTAATGGCATTGGTTAAAAAACGCAGACTCTCTGAAATATCCGTACCATTACTCTGGGGCCGAAATTCCAGCAATTCGCGAATGATTCTTAAAATATGTTTCCGCCCTTTCTGGGGAGGGATAAATTTTTCTACCCGGTCACTAAATATGATTACCCCTATCTTATCGTTGTTCTCAATGGCTGAAAATGAAAGCACAGCTGCGATTTCTGTGATCAGGCTTCGCTTGAGCTGGGCTTCCGTGCCAAAATCCCCCGAAGCGCTTACATCGATCAGCAGCATGACGGTCAATTCCCTTTCCTCCTCAAACACCTTTACATAGGGATGATTAAAGCGGGCTGTTACGTTCCAGTCGATGGACCTGATGTCGTCTCCATACTGGTACTCCCTCACCTCTGAAAAGGTCATACCCCTGCCTTTAAAAGCACTGTGATACTCCCCGGCAAAAATCTGCCTGGTAAGACCACGGGTCTTTATCTCAATCTTCCGAACCTTTTTTAAGAGATCTTTAGCTTCCACTTACTTCTTTCTTGTTTCTCGCACTGTAAAATACCATTCCTGTTTACTCAGGCTAACCTGGATGGTGTCCTGCCTGCTTACATATTCCCATTCAGAATCGCCTGCCTTCACATGGGAAGAACTAAGCCTCTCCACCACCCTGTCAAATTCAGAATAGTCACAAATCAGTTTGGAGCTTTTACATATATCTTCATCGGTAAAGTAGAGAATCCAGGTGCGGGTCTTATCGGTATTTACGAATTTCAGGTAATTGAACTGTTGCCTGATCACTGAGTTATCGCGTTTGAATTCCCTGTAATTTTCATTTATTATGGCACGAACATCATCCTTTTGCCTGCCAATCATAGATTGTCCTCCCGCCAGGAAGCAGGAAGATAACAACATTGCTAATATGAGAGGTTTAAGGTACTTCAACGTTATTCAGTATTTCAGAAATAATATTCTCCGTAGTGATATTCTCTGCCTCTGCTTCATAGGTTAAGCCTATCCTGTGACGCAGTACATCATGACAGATGGCCCTTACATCTTCGGGTACCACATATCCCCTGCGCTTGATAAACGCATAGGCTTTTGCTGCCCGGGCCAGGTTGATGCTGGCACGTGGTGAACCACCATACTGAATCAGCGGCACAAACTGTGCCAGACCTGCCTGTTCCGGATTTCGTGTGGCAAATACAATGTCGAGTATGTAGTTCTCTATCTTTTCATCCAGGTACACCTCTTTGACAATCTCGCGGGCCGCCATGATATCCGCAGGTTTCAGTATGCAGCTGGCTACTGGAAACTCGCTGGACAGATTCTCCCTGATAATGAGCCTTTCCTCGTCCCTGTTTGGATAGCTTACCACAACTTTCATCATAAATCGATCGACCTGGGCTTCAGGAAGCGGATAGGTTCCCTCCTGCTCAATGGGATTCTGGGTAGCCAGCACCAGGAAGGGCCGCTCCAGCTTATAGGTTTCTTCCCCGATGGTTACCTGCTTCTCCTGCATGGCCTCAAGCAGGGCACTCTGGACTTTGGCAGGTGAACGGTTGATCTCGTCGGCCAGGATAAGATTGGCAAAAACGGGTCCTTTCTTAACAATAAACTCTTCCTTCTTCTGACTGTAGATCATGGTGCCCAGCAAGTCGGCCGGAAGCAGGTCGGGAGTAAACTGTATCCTGCTGAAATTGGCATCAATGGTCTGGGACATGGTGCTAATGGCCAGAGTCTTAGCCAGTCCAGGCACTCCCTCTAAAAGTATATGCCCATCAGACAAGAGGCCGATCAGAAGTCGTTCAACCAGATTTTTTTGTCCCACGATCACTTTCTGAATTTCCAGGGTAATCAGATCCACAAACTCACTTTCCTTCTTAATCCTCTCGTTGAGTTCTTTAATATTAACATCCTGACTCATAAATAGTCTTTTTAATTATTATATGTCTTCATCAAGCACTTGAATGCTTGCGGAGGACAAAAATAGCTGGGAAAAAGAGCAATCGAAAGAGCAGAGGGGTTAAAAAATGTTAAGAAAAGGGTAATTTAGGGCGATCAAGCTTGTGTTATGTCCAGATATTTCATGCATTTGGCCTACGATGGATCTGACTACCGTGGCTGGCAGATCCAGCCCGATGAAAAAACCGTGCAACAAACCATAGAAAATGCCCTGTCCACTCTACTGAGCCGGAAAATCTCCCTAACCGGAGCCGGCCGAACCGATACGGGTGTGCATGCTTCCTATTTTATAACCCATTTTGACCTTGATCCTGCAGAGTCAAATCCCGGACAACAAGCAGATCTAGATCCCCTGACGGAACAATTTGTTTTTAAACTGAACCGTTTCCTTCCTCCTGATATTGTGGTTTATAAGATCTGGCAGGTGTTGCCCGACATGCATGCAAGATTTTCGGCCATTTCCCGCACCTACCACTATCATATTTCCAGGGTAAAACCCCTCTACACAAGGAATTATTCCCTCCATGTATATGGAAAGCTGGATACATTGGAAATTGCACGCTGCCTGGAAATTATCAGGTCAACGGTGGATTTCACCAGCTTCAGCAAGCTGCATACCGATGTGAAAACCAATGATTGCCGGATCATAGATGTGCAATGGAAAGAAGAGGAAAACGCCTACCTGTTTGAGATCAAGGCAGATCGCTTCCTGCGGAATATGGTCAGATCCCTGGTGGGAACCCTGCTGAATGTGGGTCAGGGAAAGCTTGACAGTGAAGGATTTAAAAAGATTGTGCATGCAAAGGACCGCAGCAAGGCGGGACAGTCGGCTCCTGCCTGGGGACTCTTTCTGGTTCATGTGGCATACGGAGATATCTAGTCCCAAACCATCCTTGCCCGGATGATCTCCTGATCGTCTTCTTCCCTTTTCGCCAGACAATATACTTCATTATCCAGGCTTGAACCGGAAGTCTCATTTGCACTGAACACTATGGTATCTCCCAATAAGGCTTCGTGCATGAAATTTATTTCCAGCTCCCTGATTTCCCTATCCAGTAATTCCTCGGACATAAGCCCATCTATGCACCATTCTATGAACTTGACATTGTTCACATGACGGACAATATCCAGATCAGAAAACTGAACCTGCCTCCGTCCTATCTCCTTCATCTGATCCGGAAGCGGAATTTTGCCCAGTTTCTCAACAAAGACGGATTCCTCTCCTATTTTGTCGTGCAATACATCAGAATCAGACCGAACCGGCCTCCTGGTCTGGCTATCCAGAATAAGCCAGGCACTGCTGGCCACTCCCAGCACCTTCCCTGCCTCATCCCTCACCTTGAAATCCCTGAGCCCGAAAATTCTGTCCATGCCCTTGTGCCAGGTCTCCACACTCAAGCGATCATCCCAAACCGGGTACTGATCCATCCGGATTTTCATCCTGGACAGAACCCACATGCTATGCCTCCGGTTCATGTCCTTAAAACCGAATCCAAGCTGATCGGCATGTTGATAAGCCATCTCCTGGAAGAAGTTAGCCATGGTGGTGAGTCTGGCCTGGCCCCTTGGATTCAAGTCATAGGATGCTATTGTAAACTCTTCTGAAAAAGCATTTTCCATGGCATCTTATTTATTCCATATCTCCCAGGATCCCTCAGCCTGATATACCAGCATGTCATAGCCATTAACCACTGTGGCTCCCTGCTTCTTACCCAGTGATAAGAACTTGGTTTTCGGAGGATTATAAACCAGATCGAAGAGCAGATGCCTGTCACCCACTGCCTTGTATGGAAGATCGGGAAAGGTATGTACCTCGGGATGCATTCCCAGGGGAGTAGTATTTATAATAAGCTTTGAGTTTTCTACCAAGTCCTTATCCAGTTCAGAGTAGCTCAGCCGGTTCTCCCCTGCGGACCGGCTCACCTGCCGGAAATCAATCCCCATCTCCTTAAGCACAAAGAGTACAGCTTTGGAAGAGCCCCCGGTACCCAGAACAAGTGCAGAAGTATGATGTGTCTGCAGGTGCTCTTCAAGTGACCGTCTGAATCCGGTCACATCGGTGTTATGTCCGACCAGTGCCACCCTTTCTTCTTTTCTGCAGACACATATTGTATTCACCGCCTGTATATGACGTGCTGTCTTACTTAGTGCATCCAGGTAGGGAATCACCTTCTGTTTATAAGGGACTGTAACGTTCAATCCCTCCAGATTGTCCTCCTTGCTTATCAGGGCTGAAAATTCAGAGATATCCTCAAGAGGAAAATTTTTATACCTGGCATCAATCCCTTCCCTGCTAAACTTTTCTTCGAAGTAGGCAACTGAAAAGCTGTGTCCAAGCGGATATCCTATGAGGCCGTATGTGGGTGGATGGTGGATTGTGAATGGGTTAGAATGTTAGAGTGTTAGAGTTTAGTGGTCGGAGGCTGACGCTGGTTTTTTTGCCAGGACTAATTCGATAAGAAGGATAAGGCCGATTCCGGCTGTAACCAGTAACATGGCCATCCAGAAGCGGTCATCCCCATTGTTTAGTGAGGGCAGGATGTTTTTCTCTACCAGGGGCTTTAGCTCACCATCCACCACGATGGTTTCAAGGGTTTCTTTCCAGGGCCATATCTTATTCAGCGAACCGATCATAAATCCCACAAGTACAGCGATTGTCACATCATGATACTTCTTCAATAGCCAGGAAAGCAGGTTGGCAAAAAGTACAAGACCCACTAATGCTCCTGATCCCAGCAGCAATAGATCCAGGATAATTCTTTCGTTTACCGCATGCAGTGCAAAAGTGTATTTGCCAAGCAACAGGAGTATAAAACTGCCAGATATCCCCGGAAGGATCATGGCACAGCTTGCCAAGCCCCCGGACAGAATCACAAACCATGTGGAATCGGTGGTAGTGGTTGGGGTTACGCTGGTAATGTAAAAGGCAATGCCAATGCCCCCCACCAGAGCCACAATTTTAGGGTATTCCCACTTTGATATCTTTCGGGAGACCACATAGGAAGAAGCCAGAATTAGACCAAAAAAGAAGGCCCAGATCAGGATGGGCTGATGCTCCAGTAAGTATTCCAGTACCTTTGCAAGTGAAAGAACGGATACAAATATCCCGGCAAATACAGCCAGCAGGAAGTTCCCGTTGATGTGCTTCCAGAAGGACTTCCACTTTCCTGTAAAAAAAAGCTTAAGCGCCTCCAGGTTAATGCTTTTAATAGAGTATACCAGTTCTTCGTATATGCCCGTTATAAATGCTATGGTCCCCCCGGAAACTCCCGGAACCACATCGGCCGCTCCCATCCCCATTCCCCTGAGGACCAGGAATATATACTTATTAATAGTTTTCTTCAAGATTTACTGTTTTCGGGATTGAAACTCATCGGGAAGGACATCAAAAAACGTATCACCCCGCATGCCGCAGCGAAGGGCTTCCAGGGAAAGCACCTCATTGGGAGCAATATTTCCCAGGTTGACATTTGCCCCGAGCATTTTAATAAACATGGTCTGCTGTGATTTAATTGGCGCTTCCCACAATACATCAGTCACAGATATCTCTTTCATAATGGCATCGATCAGTTCCCTGTTGGCCTTCCCTTCAGAGTCATAGATCCCTATGGTACCACTTTCCCTGGCTTCGGCAATAACTTTCCAGGTACCGGCTCCCAGTTCCTCTCTCATGTGGGATACCCAGACTTCATCTGACAATTCAACTCCCTTAACTTTGCTGCCTATTTCGGAAAGCACCTCGTAATCTTTGGCAAGTATCCGGATACACTCCAGCTTCTCTTCGTGTTCCATCTTAATGGTGCCGTCAGAGACCTCCACATTACTTAGGCCGGCTTCATCCACAAAGCTCCTGTACTGATCAAACTGGCCCCGTACAAAGAACATTTCAAATAAGGTTCCCCCAAAATAGGGCTTCAATCCTGCGGATTGATATAGCTTCACCTTCTCTGTTAAATCTCTGGTAATCAAGGCAGTTCCAAAACCAAATTTAACCAGGTCGGTGTAAGGAGCGCTGGATGCAATGAAATTTTCAGCCTCTTTAAGGCTCAATCCTTTGTCCATCATCATGGTCAGGCCATAAGAACGAACTCCCGAAGTTCTTTCCGGAATGTGATTAATGCTAAAGTTCATAGGTAATTATTTAGTCTATTTTATTGGTCCTATGTAACTTACCATGATAATAATAAAAATATTATAATGGACGTTTCATAAAACACTATTTTTTGTGCTGTTGGATTATGCGTTCAAATTCTTTGTTACGGCTGCCTTCGGGAAAATAGTACCCAAATTCTGACTCCAGTGCCACATTGGCTGAAAGAGCTTCATCAAGAAATTTCAGGGACAGTTCCTTTTCTCCAAGCTTCAGATGACAAACAGCCATCTTAATTCTGATGCCGGCATCCTCGGAATGATGTACGAAAGCCTCTCTTAAGAAAGCCAGAGCCTTCTCATAAAGCCCTTCTTTCATCAATAGACCAGTCAGAGCCATCCATCCGTCCAGATCACCTGTATCTACCTTACTTACATAGGCATAACATTTCAGTGCCTCATCTGTTAGTCCTGCATCCTCATTGGCATAGCCCAGATTTATCCAGTAATCCAGGTTGTTGTTATCAAATTCAATGGCTTTCAGTATATAGGTAATCGCTTCCTGGTACTTTCCCTGGCGGTGAAAGATCATGCCAGCTCCATACCATCCTTCCGGATCGCTGTTATCAAGCTCAATGACTTTCTGAAAGGCCCCAAGTGCATCTTCCAGCTTTCCCATCTGCTCGAAACTATCTCCCATATAACAATATGCCTGTGTACTCTCAGGCTCCACCTCCAGGAAATCGGTATAGGTTTCGATGGCTCTATCAAACTTGCCTGCATTCACCCACACACTTGCCTTGTTGAAGTAGGCGGAAGCATAATCGGGATTTATGGCGATGGAGAAATCATAGGCTTCAACAGCCTCCTTAAAGCGTTCCAGCTTGTGATAGACAATTCCGATGTTGTACCACACATTATCCGAATAGGAATCCAGATCGAGGTATTGCGAATAATACTTCAGGCTTTCGTCAAAACGATGCAGGCGGTCGTAAAAATAACCCAGATCATATAAAACGGAAAGGTTACCCGGCTGCTGCTTGTAGGCCTGGATCAGGTACTTGACGGCCAGTTCGAAATGACGCACATTTTCAAATGCAATGGATATATTCACCAGGGCATCGAAAGTATCATCGGCTGATAACTCCAGCCCCCTGTCAAATTGTGATTCAGCTTCCTTCAATTTCCCAGTCAGGCAAAGGGCTGTACCTTTCAGGAAGTAACGCTCCGGATTATTCTCCTCCCATACCGGAATCTCTTCCAGCATGGACAGGGCTTTTTTTGGCTGGCTCTGTTCAATATAGATGTGGATAAACTTGTACTTTATCTCCACCGATCCGGGATGTTGCTGCTTGCCAAACTTCGCAGCCTCCCTGGCCTCATCGTATTGAAAATCATCCAGGTAATAATCGATAATCTGTTCAAATTCCTCCACATCAAAAAAGATGGACTGGGATCCGCTCCGCATGTCCTCATATTTCCTTAGAAGTACCTGGAACTCCTCATTCTCAAAAACTTGCTCCCTGTTCTCACTCATCTAAGTCCTCAATTTGAAGGTGTAAAGATAATTGATATTTGTAAGATATATAAATCTGCCCCTGCCAAGCGACTCCCAATAGAGATAGATTTCAACTTTTTATTAAGGACCGGGTACAAAGGTGAACTATATTTGCCACTCTTATCACATTAACTACAATAACACTAATGCGATGAGAACTGCAAATCAGTTACCTAAAGCTTACCTGGAACTATTACAGAGGAAGCGGTACAGTAAGAGTACGATCTTGACTTACACTAATTATTTCCGACAATACTCAGGATATTTTCAAGGCAGGGATCTGAAGACAATCAGGATTGAAGAAATTAACACCTACATTCTTGAACTGATTCGCTATAAGAGAATCTCGATCAGTCAGCAAAACCAGCGAATTAATGCCATCAAATTTTACTATGAGCAGGTGCTTGGGAGAAAAAGGGAGTATTATCAGATAAACAGACCCAGAAAAGAGTCCAAGCTTCCCACAGTGCTTACTCTGAATGAGATAGAGCGAATTCTTGATCTTACGAAGAACAAAAAGCACAGGTGTATCCTGATGACCATATATTCGGCAGGTTTACGACGGAGCGAGTTAATTAATCTAAAAGTAGAGGATATAGATTCTCAGAGAATGCTGATCAAGGTGTGTGGATCCAAAGGAAAAAAGGATAGGTTTACCCTTCTGTCAGAACGGCTCTTAGCAGAGCTCAGGGAATACTATCCGCTTTACCGGCCAAGTATCTGGCTCTTTGAAGGTCAGAATGGCGGACCATACAGTGCTACCAGCATTGAAAAGGTCTTTCGCGCCGGTATCAAAAGAGCACAAATCCTAAAATATGTGACTCCACACAGCCTCCGTCACAGTTTCGCCACACATCTTCTGGAACAGGGCATTAATCTCAGATATATTGAAGCTCCTCGGAGCAAGCTCCGAGGAACCTTTAGCTCGACGAAGTCAATCTTCGATTGATTGCTAATTTTATTTGTGCTCGCTAATCCCGCAGCAAGCTACGGGGAACCGAGTTTACGAGCTCGACGCAGTCAATGCGCGAGCGTAATTCAAGAATTGCTGGGCCATGCTAGCACAAAAACCACAGAAATATATACCAGGGTAGCCTCAAACGCGTTGATGAAAATCCAAAATCCCCTGGACAGAAAGTCCACATAGCTCTCCTCCCCTTTCCCTTCAACTTCTACATGTCCCTCAATTTTTTCCTTGTATAAAAACCAACTATACCCTCCACTGGCACAATATTTCTTATTTTAGCCATACAAAACCAACACAACTAAAATCAAAATAAAAACACCACTGGTTCATTTACCGGTGTTATGGCAAATCAACAAAAGGAGAATAAAAACATTTAGAATGAAGAAAAACTTATTATTAGTAACAGTAGCAGTAATATTATTATTTGGTTGTAATCAGATAGATACTCCATTAAATAAAGTGGTGCCTCAAGAAGAAATGGAGGAAATTTTCAATGAGATTAAAACTCCGTTTAAATATGGTGTCGTTGTTCAACATCCTGATACCACAAGAATGGTTGACAGTCCAACTATCTTTCGCAAAAACGATGCCTGGTATATGACTTACGTTGTTTTTGATGGTCATGGGTATGAAACTTGGTTATCGCAAAGTGATGATTTGCTCAATTGGGAATCGAAAGGAAAAATATTGTCGTTTACAGAAAACACATGGGATGCCAACCAAAAAGCTGGATACGTATCACTTATTAGTACCGATTGGGGTGGTGATTATTCCGTAGAAAATTATCAAGACAAATACTGGATGACCTACTTGGGTGGAAACACAGCTGGATACGAATCAGGCACATTAAAAATTGGCTTGGCAAATTCCTCCACTTTAACAGAAGCTGATGAATGGAATACAAATAATTCTCCTCTTTTGTCTCCCGAAGATGAAGATGTTCGTTGGTTTGAGAACAAAACTATGTACAAAAGTTTGGTCATTCGTGATAGCAGCAAGCATACAGGGCATCCCTTCATTATGTATTATAACGCTAAGGGAGATACTGCTAACTATGAAAGTATTGCAATGGCTATATCTGACGATATGGTTACGTGGAAACGATATGGAGAAAATCCTGTCATTACGAGAGGAAAAGGCATCTGTGGCGATGCACAGATTGCAAAAATCGGTGATATTTACGTAATGTTCTATTTTGGAGCATTCTGGAAACCCGGTGCTTTTGAACGGTTTGCCTGCTCATACGATTTAATAAATTGGACCGATTGGGATGGAGAAGACTTGTTATCTTCTTCAGAAGATTATGATAAAAAATATGCCCATAAACCCTGGGTATTAAAATGGAATGGAGTTGTTTACCATTTTTACAATGCCGTGGGTGATCATGGTAGAGTGATTGCATTAGCGACATCAAAAGATTTAACAAAATGACTTGCCATAACACAGTGTAAATTTAATAGCGGGTGCGGTGGTGTTCGAACAGCAGATTCACGCCCTATTATCCGTTCCTAACGGATGGATAACTGCATGCAAATCCGCTACTAAACTTACACAAACCGTTGTAGCACATTGAGGTCGTATCATCTAACAGCCTGACAGAATTGATATATCCCAAAATGGGATATATTAGATAATTCTTGTATATTTGCATTATGAGAGTTATTGCATTTAGAACTTTGAGAGAGTTTTTTGAAAAGCCTGGATATTCAGATTCCGAAGTTTCATTAAGAGCTTGGTATCATGATGCTAAAGCAGCTGAGTGGAAAAACTCAAATGAACTGAAAAAACAATATAAAAATGCAAGCATTGTTGGAGAAGGA
>JBDLIM010000003.1:0-100690 GCA_039714915.1 Bacteroidota bacterium | reverse complement strand
GTACGGCCCATGTGTCCGTATGAAGCAGTCTCCCTGTAAATGGGACTCCTGAGCTTAAGCTGCTGTTCAATGGCAGCCGGCCTCAGGTCATAGAGGGATTCAATGCGCTTAGCAATCTCACCGTCTGTCAGCTCCACGTTCGATTTCCCAAGAGTATTTACAAATACACCCACAGGTTCCACTACCCCGATGGCATAAGAAAGCTGAACTAGAGCTTCATCGGCCACACCCGCAGCCACAATGTTCTTGGCTATATGCCGTGCTGCATATGCTGCCGAGCGGTCCACCTTGGATGGATCTTTCCCTGAAAAAGCACCCCCGCCATGGGCACCTTTCCCGCCATAGGTATCTACGATGATCTTCCGGCCTGTCAGGCCTGTGTCACCATGAGGACCCCCGATCACAAATTTACCGGTGGGATTAACATGTAAAATAAAATCGTCGTCAAAGAGCTTCTGCAAACGCCCGGGAAGCTGCTTTACCACCCTTGGGATCAGGATGTCTTTCACGTCCTGCTTGATTTTGGCAAGCATTCTGGTGTCGTCGTTGTCAAATTCATCATGCTGGGTAGAAATCACAATGGTATGTACCCTGAGGGGCTTGTTGTCGTCGCTGTATTCAATAGTGACCTGCGACTTTGAGTCCGGCCTCAGGTAGTTTATCTCTTTCTTCTCCCTGCGGAGAGCTGCCAGCTCGATCAGAAGCCTGTGGCTCAGCTCCAGGGGAAGTGGCATGAAATTATCGGTTTCGGTGCATGCATATCCAAACATCATGCCCTGGTCGCCCGCTCCCTGTTCCATAGGATCTTCCCTGTCCACTCCCCGGTTTATATCCTGGCTCTGTTCGTGGATCAATGTCATCACCCCGCAGGAGTTACATTCAAACTGGTAAGCACTTTCGGTGTATCCAATGTTACAGATTACATCCCTGGCAACTTTCTGAACATCAATATAGGTAGATGTGCGGACTTCCCCTGCCAGCACCACCTGCCCGGTGGTTACCAGGGTTTCACAAGCCACTTTGGATTGCGGATCGAATGCAAGAAATTCATCAAGCAATGCATCTGAGATCTGGTCGGCTATTTTGTCGGGATGACCTTCTGAAACGGATTCTGAAGTAAATAGATATGCCATAATATTAAGTGTAATATTTTAATAAAGCAAAAGGGAAGGGCTGACTGATCTTTGAAGAAAAACCTGGTTTAGCATTTTTTTTCGTGGTTGCAATCAGTCAAATCTCTCCACATACAGGCCACAAAGGAAGTAATTTTCGCTTAGGCGACAAAAAAAAGCAGCGTTAAAAACGCTGCTTAAATATCATATTATCGGCTAGGGTATTAGTTACATCCGGGAATGTTTCCCATCTTCTTCTCGGCTCTGTCCAGGAAAGGATCCTCCATCACATTCTTGAGTGCTTCGCAGGCTTTATCATACTCAGCAGTATTCTGATAGGCACTGCCCAATTCAAAATACAGGGCTGATACAAATACGGGTTCTTTTTCATACTGAAGCCCCTTCAAGGCATTCTCGATGGCTGCATCGTATTCAATGGACTTATTGTTAACCATTGCCATGTGATAAAAGGCCCGCGGATTCTCCGGATTAGCTGCCAGTGCATTTTCACATGCTTCAATCACGTAGGTATAATCATTGTCTTCAGGGTCGACCATTTCGAACTCCTCCTTAATGAATTTATTGTAGTAGGAATCGATCACCCCGTTAACCTTTTCAATGGTTTTGGTATCTCCCTTTGCCTGTGCACCCTCTTTGGCCAGGGCAAATTCCTCCAGCATGGAAGAGGTTTCATCCTGATCCAGGTAAACCATGCCTTTTCCCTGGTGTGCCTGATAGAGTTTTTCGTTTACAGAAAGTGCCTTATCAAAGTAAGCATGTGCCTGGTCGAAATCTTTGTTTTTCCACGATACGTTTCCTTCTCTGACATAGAGTTGAGGCAGATATTTGGCGGCTTTAACCTTGGTCTCTTCATTGTTGTTGTACAATGTGGCGAATTCAACGGTTTGTTCAAGATAAGGAATGGCATTGTCGTATTGTTTCCTCTTCATAAATACCGTAGCCTGCCTGTAATAGGCTGCCGGAATCTGCTGTTCTGCTTTCCCTTTCATTTCATTGGCCTCATCTCCTACTACCTCGGCCATGGTAATTACCTGGTTGAAATGATCAATGGAAACTTCATACTCCTGGTTATTGAGTTTCTCCACACCCGTGTTAAACTCATTAATAACATCTGTGAGGGTTTGGGCAGACAATGTACCTGCCAGTAGAATACCTCCTAGAATTGCTAATTCTCTTAATTTCATACGGTAAACATTTGGTTAACAAAATGAATCGGTAAATATATAAATAATGTAAACAAATACAATGCCAATTTGTTTACGCCACAATTAGATAATAATCAGATAGTTACCGACTTGTGATTTCCCGGAAGACCTCTTCGAGGCTCTTTTTCTGCAATGATAGGGATAAGATAGTAAGCCCTTGACTGACAGCAAAATTGAATATATCACCCCGAACATCGCGTGTTTCATGGGTTTCCAGCAGAAACTGCTTATCTCCAATGGTTTTAATATTCTTTATAAATGAGAGCGTTTCCCAGATTGCGGTATCTGCGCTTTCTTCAATTTCCACATGAATGGTCTGCACCTGAGCGGAGCTGCTCATACCTATCTTATCAGCCAGCTCATCGGCTACTATGCATCCCTGGTTGATAATAATGACCCTGTCGCAGATGGCTTCCACCTCCTGCAGAATGTGTGTGGAGAGAAGCACGGTCTTTTCATTTCCTATGTTCGAAATAAGTGTGCGGATTTCCGCAAGTTGATTGGGGTCCAGCCCCGAGGTGGGTTCATCCAGGATCAGGATGTCGGGATCATGTATCAAAGCCTGGGCCAGGCCTACCCGTTGCCTGTATCCTTTGGAGAGTTTCCCGATGGTTTTCCCTGCCTCAGGACCCAGCCCGGTCCTCTCAATTACATCCTCCACTCTCGACTTGCGACTCTCGACTTTAGACTTGCGACTCTCGACTTTAGACTTATAGAAGCCTGCCACATAATTCAGGTATTCCCGGATGTACATATCCAGGTAAAGGGGATTGTGTTCGGGCAGGTAACCGATCATGTGCCGGATTTCTTTCTGGTGCTCCAGGGCGGGTAAATCCTTGATCAGAACCGAACCCTCATCGGGAGGAAGTGTCCCGGTGATGATCTTCATGGTAGTAGATTTCCCTGCACCGTTGGGGCCGATAAAGCCCACAATTTCCCCACTGGAAATCTCAAAACTAACATTATTAACTGCTACCTGAGATCCATATCTTTTTGTAATACCCTTAACTGAAATGGACATGGGGAAGAGTTAATGCCTAGCCGTACATGAACTGACCCACGGTGGCGAAGTTGGATTTGGGATTCACGCACATCACCGGGATTTTCTCATCATTGGAGAGGAGGTATTGCTCTTTTGCTCCGAAAATGTAATCGGCTTTAGTGATATGCTTGGTGGTGGTGATCAGGATCAGGTCGGCACCGATCTTTTTTGAGTAAGCCAGCAGCTCTTTCTGGAAATTTGCTGGTCCGGGCTTCGACGCGGTTTGAATTTCATATTCAATGTTGTTCTGTATGAGAAAACGAATCGCAAAGTTCAGGTTCACATTTACTCTCTTCTGCAGGTCCTTGTCAATGGACGGCGATTTGTAAAGGTGGATCTTCGAATTCAGGTATTTTCCCAAAAATATGGCCCATTGCAATTTCTCCTTGTTCTCGGACTTGAAATCAATGGGAAAGACGATGTCTGTATATCTTTCTTTTTCTGAAGGTTCGCCCTGGATCACAATAAAAGGAGCCGAGGATCCGGCGACCACTTTAAGTGCCCAGCTTCCGAACAGCTTCTGGCTGCCTTTCATGCCATGCGTTCCCATGACCACAAAATTCACGTTATTCTCTTCTTTGGAAGCGTAGTCGGAGATCTCCTTGAATATTTTACCATGACGCACCGCATACCCTACTTCCTCATCCAGATCCTTTCTGATCTTCACTACATCTGATTCCAATTTCTTTTTGGCAGCTTCTTCCTCGGCCTGATCTTTCACAATATGAAATAATATGATGTTGTATTTTACAATACCGGCCAGCTTAATGGCATGTTTAAGTGCATAGTAAGACACAGGTGAAAAGTCCCAGGTAACCATGATGGATTTCCTCTCTTGCTCCATGGTTTCAGTTTTTGGTATACGGGTAAAATTAATTGAATCTTTTTAGATTATAAAGTTAACGATGGGAATTTGATAAAATTGTATTTTTGTAGCTTGTTTAAAACATAGCATATGAAGAGATCGACAGTTAAAGAGTTATTTACTGCGCCGAAAATTAACAGTGAAGTGTTATTGAAAGGGTGGGTACGGACCAGAAGAGGGAATAACCAGCTTGCATTTATTGCAGTGAATGACGGCACGATCATTCACAGCATACAGGTAGTGGCCGATCTTCAGTCCTTTCCGGAAGAAATAATGAAGCGGGTTACTACCGGATCCAGCATCAGCGTGGAAGGCAAGCTGGTGGAATCCATGGGGAAAGGACAGAAGGTAGAGATTCAGGCCAGGGAAATCAGGATTCTTGGAGATTCTGATCCGGAAGTGTACCCTCTGCAGAAGAAGGGACACTCCTTTGAATTCCTCAGGGAAATTGCCCACCTCAGGTTCAGAACCAATACCTTTGGAGCTGTATTCAGAATAAGGCATGCCCTGGCTTATGCCATTCATAAGTACTACAACGACAAGGGCTTCTTTTATCTTCACACCCCAATTATTACTGCATCGGATGCAGAAGGGGCCGGGGCCATGTTTAAAGTAACCACCCTGGACCTGGACGGGGCTCCGAAAACTAAGGACGGAGAAATTGATTTCAGCCAGGATTTTTTTGGCCGGCCCACCAACCTTACGGTATCCGGCCAGCTGGAAGGTGAACTGGGGGCACTTGCTCTCTCTTCCATTTATACCTTCGGCCCTACCTTTCGCGCTGAAAATTCAAACACCCCCAGGCACGTGGCCGAGTTCTGGATGATCGAACCCGAGATGGCCTTTTACAACATCCACGACAACATGGATTTGGCAGAGGACTTCCTGAAGTACCTGATCCGCTATACCCTGGATCATTGTGCGGATGACCTGGAGTTTCTGAATAAGATGGTGGATAAGGGACTGCTGGAAAGACTCCGCTTTGTTCTGGAGCATCCTTTTGAAAGGCAGGCGTATTCCGATGCCATTGAAATACTGAAAAAGGCAGATAAGAAATTCGAATTTCCTGTGGAATGGGGATTGGATCTGCAGGCCGAACATGAGCGCTACCTGGTAGAGCATCATTTCAAGCGTCCGGTGATCCTGACTGATTATCCCAGGGACATCAAAGCCTTCTATATGAAGCAGAATGAGGATGGAAGGACCGTAAGGGCCATGGATGTGCTCTTTCCCCAGATTGGTGAGATTATCGGAGGTTCGCAGAGAGAGGAAGAGCTTGAAAAGCTGCAAAACAGGATGAGAGAAATGGATATTCCTGAAGATGAATTGTGGTGGTATCTGGAAACTCGTAAATTTGGCACTGTAGAACATAGTGGATTTGGATTGGGATTTGAGCGATTAATTATGTTTATTACAGGCATGAGCAACATCAGGGATGTGATTCCATTTCCACGCACACCAAAAAGTGCAGAGTTTTAGACCATAACCATGCTTAAACAAAGGCTTCAGCAGAAACTGCTTCAAAAACTATCTCCGCAGCAGATCCAGATGATCAAACTGCTGGAGATTCCCGCCATACAGCTGGAGCAACGGATTAAGAAAGAACTCGAAGAAAATCCGGTTCTGGAAGAAGGGAATGAGGAGCCCTTCGGCGACCAGGAAGAAGCCAAAGATGAGCAGGCCGGGGATCAGCACGATGAGTTCTCCCTTGAGGATTACATGCAGGATGATGAAATACCCAGCTACCGCCTGAATGCGCAGAATTATTCGGCCGATGACAAGCGGGAAGAGATTCCCTTTTCGCTGGGCAATACCTTCAGGGAGCAACTGAAGAGTCAGCTCGGACTTAGAAAACTGACCGAGGAACAGGAGATCCTGGCCGAGTATATTCTTGGGAATATTGATGATGACGGATACCTTCGACGTGAACTGGAAGCCATTGCCGATGATCTTGCATTTTCTTCGGGCATGGAAGCTTCCTATGAATCTTTGCATGCTGTGCTCATGCTCATTCAGGAATTTGATCCGGCCGGGGTTGGAGCCAGGAATCTTCAGGAGTGCCTGCTTCTTCAGATTGAGCGAAAAGACCTTGAGCACCCGGTAACCGCACTGGCCTTTTCAATTCTGAAGAATCATTTCGAAGAGTTTACCAATAAGCATTACGATAAGATCATACAACGTCTGAATATCAGCGAGCAGGACCTGAAGGAGGCACTGGAAGAGATTCTGCGTCTTAATCCCAAGCCGGGAGGAGCTATGGGGGATTCCCAGGGGAAGTCCTTTCATCACATTGTGCCGGATTTTATCCTTGAAGAGAGCGAGGGAGTTCTGCAGCTCTACCTTAATTCAAATAATGTTCCTGAGCTCAGGGTCAGCAGAACCTATTCGGATATGTTCGAGAGCTACAATGCAAACAAGGCTTCTGCCAGCAAGGATGAAAAGGATGCCATCACTTTTGTGAAACAGAAACTTGATTCAGCCAAATGGTTCATAGATGCCATCAGGCAGCGTCAGAATACCATGTTACTGACCATGAATGCTATTCTTGAATACCAGGAAGCTTATTTTTATGAAGGCGATGAAACCCGGATGCGTCCCATGATCTTAAAGGACATTGCCGATATAACCGAACTGGACATCTCGACCATTTCAAGGGTGGTCAACAGCAAGTATATTCAAACCCATTTTGGCATATATCCTTTGAAATATTTCTTTTCGGAAGGGATGCAAACGGAAAGTGGTGAAGAGGTTTCCACCAGGGAGATTAAAAAAATCCTGCAGGACTGCATTAAAAATGAAGATAAAAGGAAACCTCTGACGGACGACAGGCTTTCAGCCATTCTCAATGAGAAGGGCTACCACATTGCCAGAAGAACAGTAGCCAAGTACAGGGAGCAGCTGGGCCTTCCGGTGGCCAGGTTGCGAAAGGAGCTTTAGGATGGTGATGAAAAAGATAGGCCCGGTCATTTCAATTATCTTCCATCCGCTGCTTATGCCCACTTTGGGGCTTTTTTTATTGTTGAATTCCGGAACTTACCTTTCCCTGCTCGACCCGGCAGCCAAAAGAGCCTTGTTATTTGTCATGGCTCTGGGCACGCTGCTTTTCCCGCTGATGATGATTCCCATTCTGTATTACAGGAAGCTGCTTAACAGTTTTCAGCAAAGCTCCAGGGAAGAGAGGCTGATCCCTCACCTGATTATCCTGATTTTGTACATAATCACCTATATTTATTTTGCCCGCCTTCCCTTAAGCAGGGTCATTCATGGCTATGTACTGGCAACAGTTCTTACGCTGTCAGCAGTACTGATTCTCAGCATCTGGTTTAAGCTCTGCCTGCATTCTGCTGCAATGGGGGGAATGGCCGGACTGATCATTGCCCTGATTTTTCTTTATGAAACGCCTTTACAGGGAGTGCTGATAATTGCACTCCTGGCCGGCGGTTTGATGGGAAGTTCCAGGCTGGCTATGGGAGTGCAGCGTCCTGTGGAGGTATACGGAGCTTACCTGTTGGGTTTTTCAGTTCTCTTGCTTACTCTCCTGGCATATTAGTTTCCTCTTTATCGTTCTCATCAAGCATCACATTCAGCTTGATCAGCACATCGTTATATACCTGATCAAAAAGTTCAGGATAACGGCTGTATTCGGCCAGGGTGGTATCAAACATACTTTGTGGGACCTGGTACTTTTCAAGAATCGAGGTGAGCAGATCAACTTCATCCGCTTCATACACGCGATGAAATTTCCGGTCGTTTGTTACGCCATCAACCAGGTGAATATCCACAAGAATATCCACAAAGACTTCGCGTTTAATAAATTCCTTGCCTTTAATTTGCTCTTTCTTCTCACATCCTATCAGAAGTGCAGCAAATATGATCAGGAAGATTCCCCGGAACCGGAAATGCATAAGCTTTATTTGATGGCATTAAAACGATAACCGATCATGATTTCGTGCGTGCCGGTATTATATTTTCGAAGTGTGGATATGCCTATATCATACGCATACCCAAAAATAAATTGTTCTTCGTGCACATAACCCATAAGGATTCCTACCGATTCCTGATTCCTGTAGGATAGGGCTCCCCATATCATTTTTCTCCATTCAGCCCGGGCGCTTACATCAAATTTCAGTTCTTTCGGGGCCGTTCCCCTGATCATGACTGAGGGTTCAATGAGCCAGTCTGCATCCGGCCGGAAATGATAGGCACCAATCAGGTTTATGTGAGTCTTCAGGCGGTTCAAGCCATTCCGGTTATCAAAGATCTTCAGGTTGTTATTCAGAAGCTGAGCAGCAGATAGTCCAACATAGAAGTCTTCTGCATACAGATAAAGCCCGATACCGGCATCGGGAAGATAGGAGGTACTGACCATATTCAGGATGCTGGGATCTGATACATCCTTTGGATTCAACTGGGTGCCATCGATCCGGAATTGCATGATACTGGCAGATATACCCATGGAAAGCCTCATGTCTCCATTCAGAGCAATATTGTAGGCATAGGACCCGGTAAGACCGGTCCTGCTGGTGGGGCCTGTTACATCGTTGTACACATAGGCTCCATATCCCATATCCAGTTTCGCGTGGGGCCCGTAAAAGGCAAGGGAGTTGGTCAGGGGGGGGTCCATCAGGCCTACCCACTGGAACCTGTGATTGGTGCGTATCTGGTAGAAATTATCAATTCCGGCAACGGCAGGATTAATCACAAAATCGTTGAACATGTATTGCGTATACTGGGGCATTTGTTGTCCCTTCAAGCCTGCAAAACAGGTAAGGATAAGCCCTATGATTATGTATACTGCTTTTCTCATGCTACCTGATAATCGTTACATGCCCTGTAAAGGGTTTTGCACCCCGGTAAGGGATAATTACATAATAATACGTTCCAACAGGTACTTCCTTACCACGTGTTGTGCCATCCCAGTTCGTACTGCTGTCGTAGCCGGTACTTGAATAAAGCAGGCTGCCCCATCGGTTGTAAACCTCCACCTGGATTTCAGGGAATCGTTCAGCGTGCTGGATCTCAAAATATTCATTAATGCCATCTCCGTTGGGAGTGAATACATTGTAAGCCCTCAGATCTTCGATCACTTCAATAAATACAGAATCCACTTCTTCGCAGCCATATTCATTGGTTCCATACACATAATAGCTTATGGATTCAAGAGGCGTGGCAATGGGATTGGGAATGGTGGAACTGTTCAATCCGGCTTCAGGTTCCCAGCGGTACTCCTGGAAAGGTCCTCCGATGGCTTCCAGCTGAACAGAAGTACCTAAAATTATAAAGGTGTCTTCCGTAGCAATAAGACCTGTTTGCGGGTAGAGGGAAACATGAATGGAATCTTTGTTATAACAGTTGAATACACTAATTTCTTCAGTGATGGTCAATACAAAAGTGGTATTCTGGGTGATTCCAAGGGTGAGTGGATTGGCCTCATTCGGATCGGTGATAAAGGGCGATGGATCCCAGGAAGCTGTATGTCTGCCGGATGCCCTTAGTTGCAGGGACTCCCCATAGCATACGGTAGTATCTTCTCCGGCGTTGGCAAATACACTTACCTGGCTTCCGATGGTCATTGATTCACTTATGGTACAATTATTTCCGTCTGTGACTTCCAGGGTATACATGCCTGCTCCCAGATTGATCCGGTCTTCAGCTGTACTTCCGTCAGACCAGAGATAGGTGAGGGGCCCCGTTCCGCCACTTGCTGTGACTTCGATGAATCCCGTGTTACTGAAAGCATTGCATTCAGCAGGTGTGACTTTGGATGTCAGGATAATCTCAGCGGGTTCGAGTATAGTTGCAGTACCCACAAAAACTTTAGCGGCTTCATCTATGGCCACCAGGTAATAGGTGGTATTCCCCGGAAGGTTTTCAAACAGGGGATCGGGTACATAATTCCTCCCGCTGTCGATGGAGTAACTAACAGTCCCTACGGCATTCTGCGGAACAAACTCAATGGACCCGTCATTCTCGCCAAAGCAGCTGACATGGCTAATATTCACGATCACTTCCAGCGGGGCAACGTCCAGGATCTCGATCAAGTCCTCGTATGTACAGTTGTTGAGGTCCCGGACGATCACATGGTAGTTACCGGCCTCGAGATCGGTGTAAGCCGTATCGGATGTAAATGGCCCTGCTGCACCATTTATAGAATAGACATAGGGTGGAGTTCCTCCCGAGGATCCGGTGATGGTAATGGTTCCCAGGTTGCCGTAGATGGCATCGGTTTTCGTGATGGTGGCACTTATTGGATCGGGTTCATTTACATCGACACTTTGGTTTACATCGCACCCGGTTTCATCCTTTACATATACGGTATATAAGCCGGCTGTAAGGCTTGTGAAGCTTCCTGATGGAAGGTAATTTATATCATCCAGTGAGTATTCCATGTTCCCCGTGCCCCCTGTTGCAAGTGCTTCTATAGCTCCTGTGGTATCGCCCGAACAGGTTTGGATATCAGTGACATCCACCGACAGGGTAATCTGAGGTGGTTCGGTGATGCTAATTTGTCCCGCATAAGGAGTACAAAGATGTGCATCCCTCACATAGACCTCATAGCTATCCGGAGTGAGTCCCCCAATGATGGTGTCGCTGCTCCAGCTGGCCTGGTTATCCACAGAGAAGACATAGGGAGCTACGCCCCCGGATACACTGATGGAAATGCTGCCATCCGCTGCTCCGTAGCAGGAGACATCGTTGTACGTTAAGGAGTTTATAACCAGGGATGGCGGATCTGTTAGGGTGACTATGGTATCCATACCAATGCAGCCTTCGCTGTCACGGATATGTACCGAATAAGTGTCAGGAGCCAGAGCCGGGAACAGTCCGGTGTTATTGGTGATGCCCCCTGGAGTCAGCGTATAGCTAAGAGGAGGTGTTCCTCCTGACCCGAGTGCTTCAATGCTTCCATCGTTGGCTCCTGCACAGCTAATGGGTGTAACCCGGGTGTATACACTGGAGATGCCTTCAGGTTGAGTGATGGAGAACACGGTGTCTAAGGTACAATCACTTTCATCTTTCAGGGTCATGGTATAGGTGCCTGCAATCAGACCGCTGAACGTCCCGCTGCTCTGAAAGAGCCCTCCATCCAGTGAAAAACTCAGGTTTCCGGTTCCGCCCGATGCACTTGCATGAACCACTCCGGATGCATCCCCAAAACATCCTGTCACATTGGTGATGCTCAAATCAGTAAACACAATAGCGGACGGATTGAGAAGGAACACCGTGGTATCCAGGGTACACCCATTGGCATCCTCCATGGAAATATAGTGGGATCCGCCTGCCAGATTCTGGAATTCTCCTGTAGTATTTGTAATGCTTCCATCCAGGGTATATGTGATGCTTCCGGTTCCCCCGGTAGCCGTGATGGAAATCGCACCCTCAAGGGCATCATAGCAGGAGCTGATGTCCACCTGGCTGTAAGCCCCGATCTGCAGGGGTGCAGGTTCGCTAATTACATTCTCTTTGCCCATGGCTGTACAGCCCGAAGCATCTCTTACCACTGTCTGGTAACTCCCTGCCGGCAGATTGGTGAATATGGAGGTGGGATAGAAGTCAACACCTCCGTTAATGGAGTACATATACGGGGGGACTCCTCCGCTTACCAGTTCGATGGAGATCTGTGCGGTGGCATCACCGCTACAAAGGATATCCCCACTGATGGTTTCGTCCACAACCTTGATTTCTTCCGGTTCGAGGATGGTAATCGTTGCTGTTGAAATGCAAAGGTTAGCATCCCGTGTCC
This sequence comes from Bacteroidota bacterium, assembly GCA_039714915.1. Lineage (GTDB taxonomy): Bacteria > Bacteroidota > Bacteroidia > Bacteroidales. The sequence goes on along the minus strand of JBDLIM010000003.1, from coordinate 88,701 downwards.
AGACTGTATATATACCAGGACCCAGAGAAGTGAAGGTAGTACCTGACTGATATGGACCTGTTTCACCCACATTGGAATATTCATAGGGGCTTGTGCCGCCTAAGGCGGATACAGAGATGGTCCCGTTTCCATCCCCAAAGCAGGTAACATCCGTTCCTGTTAGTTCACTTTGCAGGGGAAGAGCTTCGGTAAGGGTTGCCAGATCGGGGTAGTCTGCTGTACACCCATTGGCATCAGAAACGGTAAGTGAGTAAGTGTCTGCAGGCAGGCCTGTGGGATCCTCATCTGTGGATACCGTAGTGCCACTGCTGTTGGTCCACCTGAAGATCAGGGGAGGTACTCCGCCGCTGGCATCAATCTCAATGGATCCGGTGGACTCCCCGTTACAAAGTATATCCTGCTGGGATATGTAGTTCACCACAATAAGAGGAGGCTCCTGTATGGTTGCCACGTTGGGAAAGTCATAAGTACACCCATTGCCGTCCGTTATACTTAGCTTGTAATTTCCCGCACGTAAATCCGAAATATCTTCAGATGATGCGGTGAATCCGGCAGGTCCTTTCCAGCTGTACAGGTAAGGAAGTGTTCCTCCCGATACAGTGATATCTATGGCTCCGTCAGTCACCCCCCCGCATGAAATATCTTTTTTTACAGACGAAAGCAGAAGTTCTTCCGGTTCCTGGATGGAATCGATGCTGTTAAAGGTCATGACGCAGTCATTTGCATCGGTGATAGTCACACTGTAGGCTCCTGCCTCAAGGTCTGAGATATCTTCCGTGTCGGCAGTGAACCCGGAGGGACCTGTCCATGCAAATCTGTAGGCCGGAGTTCCACCTGAAGGGCTCAGGTCAATGGAGCCGTTTCCCTCTCCAAAACAATCAATATCTACCCGGGTGCTGCTTGCACTAATGGGAAGCGGCTGATTAATTGTAACAAAGGAAGAGAAGGTTTGTGAACAAGCATCGGCATCGGTGATGGTCAGATTGTAGGTATCAGCCGGCAGATCACTGGGATCCTCCTGGGTGGAAACCAGGCCATTTACCTGTCCTTCCCAGGAATATGTAAAACCTCCGGCTCCTCCGCTGGGGGTGATGGACACTGATCCATCGTTCCCGCCGTTACAGGAGACATCGTCGAAGTCATCCAGCACTGCTATAATCTCGTTGGGTTGAGTAAGGGTGATGGGGCCTGCTATTTCGGCACACAGGTTGCCGTCATACACCGTCACCGTATATTCCCCGGCCTGCAGGTTGGAAATATCCTGTGCTGAGGAAGAGAAACCATTTGGCCCTGTCCAGTTATAGGTATAACCCGAACCCAGTCCGAAGGGCCTGCCTCCGGAAACTGAAATGGAAATGGAACCGCTGTGGTCCCCAAAACAATCCAGATCCCTTACCTGGTCCACAGTGATGACCATGGGATCGGGATTTTCAATGGTCAGCACCCCGGTAACATCGGTGGATGGGCATCCGTCCCTGTCGCTTACAGCCACGGTATAATTTCCCTGGGGAAGACCTGTAAAAGTGCCGGTCTCATTGGTCTGGCTATGCGGTCCGGTCAGATCAAAAATATAATTGCCTTTTTCGCCACTTGCCCTGACCGTGATGACGCCGTCGTCGGAATTATTACACTGGATATCCGTAGCATTGGCATAGGTGATTTGAATGGGATCGGGTCCGCCTATCGGGACCACCCTAAAATCGAAATCAGTGGTTGTATCGGTGTCGTCCACGATCAGCAGGTAGGAGCTGAACTTATCGTGATTGCTAAAGGTATAAGTTTGGGAGCTAACAGGCCCTGCCTCTTCAACGGGAACGGCATTTTTTAGAAGGAGGTAGTAATAAGATCCGTTGCCTCCTGTAATGTTGACCGAGATGGTTCCGTCTGAAGCTCCTCCGCAGCTGACCGGAGTGCTGGAAATATCAGTGATCACCACATCCTGGGCTTGCAGCCCAAGCACCGGGCCGGCAATAATTAAGAATAAAAATATGCTGTTCCTGAATAAGTTCATAGAGGCACTTCCGCTTAAAGCTTAACTAAGTATCAATTCTCTGCCCATACCTTTTATACTGCCTTGCATTGAAATAGGTTGCGCGCAGGGACAGCAAATTATTCTCAGATGCCTATAAAAGTAGATGATCTAAGGATAGGTGATCTACAAAGTTTTAAACAATGCCTTCCTTCTCGATGCGTATTAAATACTTCCTGGAGATCATTTTTACCGGGTACCTGGCTGCAAGCCATCCGATTACCAGCACGGTAAGCCAGACCAGGAGGATGTCGGGGGCTTCAATCTGAACCGGGTAGGCATCGATTACAAAGGTACCACTGCCTGTAAGTTTTATTAATCCAAATCGCTGCTGGATCCAGCTGAAAGTAGTTCCCAGAAGGATGCCGATCACAGATCCAACCAGGGAAATGAGCCACCCTTCTGCCAGAAAGATCCTGGAAATAAGCCTGTTATTTGCCCCCATGTTCCGCAGGGTAATAATATCATTTTTCTTATCGATAATCAGCATACTGAGCGAACCGATGATGTTAAAGGAAGCAATAATCAGGATGAAGGTAAGTATGAGGAAAATGGCCCATTTCTCCGATTTCATGACCCGGTAAAAGAGCTCATTCTGTTGTTGCCGGTTTTTTACCACATAGCCTTCCCCAACAAGGCCCTCAATCTCTTTCTGTACCTGGTCGACCTGGAAGGCCGGGTTAAGCTTCACTTCCAGAAAGGTGTTTTCCCCGGGGTAGGATAATAAATTCCTCACAAATTCGATGGGACATACCACATACCTGGAATCGTATTCCTGTTCGATGGCAAAAATTCCCGAGGGGAAAATGAAATCTCTTCGAATGGATTCTTCAGGTTGTGACATATTGATCCTTGCGGTCCGATCAATGGTATAGACGAATAAGGGATTGATGAAATTCAGTCCCACCCTCAGGCTGTAAGCAATGCCCTGACCCACTATTGCATAGGAGCGGTTCTGGTCCTTCAGTGTCATGGATCCTTCGTAAATCATGGAATCGAGTCCCGAAACCCTCTGGAAAGAATCATCCACTCCCTTGATGGTGGCGATATGCTGCTTTTCCCCGTAAAGCAAGAGCACATTCTCTTCCAGAACTTCGGACATGGCACGGACTCCCGGTAAGGACCTTATGGATTCGTTCAGGGCCGGATCCGAGCTGAAGGTCTTACCTTCAACTGCAGATATTTTCAAGTCGGGATCAAAAGAATTAAACAGTGATTTTACCACGGAGTCGAAGCCGTTGAATACCGATAGAACAATGACCAGGGCCATGGTACCCACGCTTACGCCCAGTACTGAAATGCCCGAGATGATGTTGATGGCATTCTGGGATTTCTTGCCCAGAAGGTAACGCCTGGCTATATAAAAGGAAAGATTCACTTTTTACACCTGACTATAAGCCCGGTTCCTGTGGGATGTGTTCTTCTCACATCGGCCCTGTTCAGCAGGAAGCAGATGGGATAGGTAATCAGGTAGTAGAAAGGCAGGAGAATTAAGAAGAGTTTGCCGGCATTGGCAATCTGAATGGGGTATTTCATGGATAATTTCCAGGATATTTTTCCAGGATTTCCATAGGAGAAGCTGATATGGATGTCAGAAAAGCCTGCTTCCCTGAGCTTTTCATCAATGTCCGCCACCCCGTAACCATCTCTCACATGTTCATCAATAAAGGATTCGTCATGATCGTGATGTACATCAGATCCTCCCTGGTCTGACGGGGTGGAGATAAGCAACACACCACCTGGCTTCAGGCCTTTGTAAAAGCTCTGAAATACCGTCCGGTCATCCTCAATATGTTCCATCACATCTACCGAGAGTATCAGATCGTAGCTTTCATTAAGCTCCACGGTGGTCAGGTCTGCATATTCAAATGAAACCCGGTCGGCCAGTCCAATAGTTGTGAAGAATTCCTTGCAATCGTCCACCTGCTCCTGCTTAATATCCAATCCGGTAATGCGGGCCGGGGGGAACTTTTTTGAGAGGTAATAGACATACTGTCCAAAACCGGAACCCGCATCGGCAATTTGTTCCGGAGAAAATCCTTCCCGGTTAAGTTGTTTTAATTCACGCCGAATGTGCCAGGAGCGAAGTAGTAAAAGATCCAGCAGGCGGTAGAACAATTTCCTTAGAGCCGGGGAGCTGTTAAAGACTTTGCCAAGGCTGCGCTTGATGGGATCGTATTGCATTATCAGTCATTTAAGAGGTTTTCGATTCGATCGATGTAATCGAGCGAATCGTCCAGGAAGAAGGTAAATTCCGGGATGTGTCGCAACTGATTTCTAAGGCGCTTTCCCATTTCATTCCTGAACAAACCTGCTTTGTCGGAAATGGACTGAAGTGCTTCCTCAGCTCCGTCTCCCGGGAAAATGCTCAGGTAAACCTTGGCTATTCCAAGGTCAGGGCTGATCCGGACAACGGTTACGCTTACCATTTTGCCCCCGCTTAGCTCAGCACCTGTTCGTTGCAGATACTCCCCAAGCTCTTTCTGAAGCAACCTGGATACTTTATTTTGACGGGTTGTAGTCATCGGGGCAAAAGTACGTTTTTTCAATAACATTTTATAGTTTTGCACGATGGACACAGTATTAAGCGGAATCCGGTCTACAGGCAACCTGCACCTGGGCAACTATTTTGGAGCAGTTAAGAATTTTGTGAAGATGCAGCACCACAACAGGTGTTACTTTTTTGTGGCTGATTATCATGCGCTCACCACTCATCCCACACCTGAGAACCTTCATACTAACATCCGCACTGTCATATCAGAATACCTGGCAGCCGGACTGGATCCCGAAGTGGCTACCCTCTATATTCAGAGTGATGTGCCAGAGATCTCCGAACTTTACCTTCTGCTTAATATGAATGCGTATGTGGGAGAACTGGAACGCACCACTACCTTTAAAGAAAAGATCAGGAAGCAGCCGGAAAACATCAATGCCGGCCTTCTGACTTACCCGGTGCTCATGTGTGCCGACATCATCATTCATAATGCAGACAAGGTGCCTGTGGGGAAGGATCAGGAACAAAACCTGGAAATGGCACGCAAATTCGCCAGGCGCTTCAACCACATGTACGGGGTGGAGTATTTTACCATGCCTGAGCCCTACAATTTTGGCGAAGAGCTGGTAAAAGTACCCGGACTGGATGGCACCGGGAAAATGGGCAAGAGTGAGGGAAACGGGATTTACCTTGCTGATGAACCTGATGTGATCCGTAAAAAGGTGATGCGCGCAGTAAGCGATGCAGGTCCCAAGGAACCTAATTCACCCATGAGCGAGCCCATTGCCAATCTGTTTTACTTAATGGAATTACTTTCTACACCCGACACAGTAAAGCATTTCAGGGACAGCTATAACGATTGCAGCATTCGCTACGGAGATCTGAAAAAGCAGTTGGCCGAGGACGTGATTACCTTTACCACCCCCATTCGCGAGCGCATCCAGTCCATCTATAAGGACTCGGATTATTTAAAGAAGGTGGTAAAAATGGGTGCTGAAAAAGCCCGGGAAAGTGCATCCAAAACCGTCCGCGACGTCCGCGAGATTATCGGGTACAGACCTTTCTAGTTGATGGTTTAATGCATGTCTTTCAGGCAATATTACTTTTAATCCTGCTGGTAACTACCGGTTGCTACCGGTCAACCCTCCGGATCACTGAAAAAGGAACCAGTGATTATGAGATAGTCATACAGAGCGAAGCGGATACCCTTGTGCAACTGTCAGCTCAGGAGCTCAGGCGTTACCTGAAACAAATCTCCGGAGCAGAACTAAGTGTATCCAGCGCGGATAAACGGGATGATCAGAAGAATGCCATTTTCGTGGGTGTTGGATCGCAAGATCAAGTAGCTACAAGCCATACCATAGGATACCACACTGAAGAGGCGGATCTCTACATCTACGGCGGGAGCTCCATTAGTACGCTCTATGCGGTGTATCGCTTTCTTGAAAAAGAATTAGACTGCATGTGGTTGAGTCCCGGCACGGAAAAGATCCCTGAATCAGAACGTATCAAATTGAAAAAAGGAAGCAACTATAGCTATACTCCGCAAATTGAAACCCGGACTGTGCATTCCAGGCTCTTTTATGATCACCACGATTTTGCGGATAAGCTGGGAGTGACTTATGAGGCTTTCCCGGGATACGTGCCTGGTGCAGGGGTCCATACCTTTCATCGATTTATGCCGGAAGCGTCATTTTTTAAAGCCCACCCGGAGTATTATGCTTTGCGGGAAGGGAAACGGCTGACTACTCAGCTCTGTCTCTCCAATGAGGATGTCCTCAGGATTGTGATCGACTCCGTCACATCCTATTTCAGTCGTCATCCCGGGTCTGATATCATATCGGTGAGTCAGGATGACAATACACAATATTGCCAGTGTGAGCACTGTGCGGCCATCGATGAAGAAGAGGGTTCTCCCAGTGGATCCATGATCCGGTTTGTTAACCAGGTGGCATCACATTTCCCGCAGAAAAGGATCTCCACACTGGCCTATCAGTACACCCGGAAACCATGTCTTAGCAAACCGGCCTCTAATGTGTTGATTACCCTTTGCTCCATTGAGTGCGACCGGAGCAAAGCCATCGAGGAGGGGTGTTCCGATTTTGCAAACGATCTCAAAGGATGGAAACTGCTTACCGGGAACATCAGGATCTGGGATTACACTACTCAGTTCACTAATTTCCTGGCACCCTTCCCTAATATGCACACGCTAAAGCCAAATATTGATCTTTTCCGGGATAGCCATGCTAAATGGATCTTTGAACAACACAGCCATCAGCCCAGTGAGCTGTTTGAGTTGAGATCCTATCTGACCGCTCAGCTGTTGTGGAACCCTGACCAGGATCCGGAGGTGATCATGAATGAGTTTTGTACCGCCTACTACCAGGAGGCGGCACCTTATATCCTTGAATATATACGTACCGTTCACCAGGAGATCCGGGAGGTTCCGGATTTCTTCCTCTTTCTCTATGGAGATCCTTCCCAGGGTTTTGAATCCTTCCTGAGGCCTGACCTGCTGGATAGGTATGATAAGCTTTTTATCGATGCCGAGGCGGCTGTCTCCACCCGGCCCGAGGTACTTCTTAGGGTGCAGCGAGCGAGACTCAGTACCCATTATGCCATATTGGAGGCTTCCAGAAAGGGCATTTCCGGGAGATACCGCTTGAGTTCAAATACCAGGTCCAGACTGGAGCAGTTCAACACCATTTGCGAATCAGGTGAGATCACCATGATGAATGAAATGAGGTACTCGGTGGCTGAGTATGTGGCCTCTTTTGAAAAGGCCATTGAAAGAGCTTCACTCAGGAATATAGCTGCAGGTAAGCCTGTCACGCTTCTTACTCAGGCTAAGAAATATGCAGGAGAGGATCCACAGGTATTAACAGACGGGAGCCTGGGAGGCTTTAGTTTTTTCGCCAACTGGCTGGGATTCGAAGGGAATGATCTGGAAGCGGTGATTGACCTGGGTCAAGCCGAGATGGTAAGCCATGTGCATACGGCATTCCTGAAAGTAAGCAACCACGTGGTATTCTTTCCGGAACGGGTAGAAGTATCTTATTCCACAGACAATATCACCTATTATAAGCTATCGTCCAGGAAAACAGCACATCCGTTAAGGAGAGGGGATAAGGTGAATGACATTGAGTATTTTGATTTCTCAGTCCCACCTGTCCAGGCCAGGTATATCAAATTGTATGCACAGAATATGAAAGCAGCTCCGGAATGGCATCACGCCTCAGGTTTACCCTCCTGGATCTTCTGCGACGAAGTAATTATAAAATAAAAGTCCGCCTGGAGAGACGGACCTGGCCCCGATGAACAGGGAATATGATTGGATGAACTGTCACTTATTTACTTGCAAATCGCGTGCCAAAGTATTTAAAGTGACCAGTCAATCCCTGTCAACCCCTGTTGTTCCAGGTATTCGTTGGTTCTGGAAAAGTGTTTACATCCAAAAAATCCATTGTAAGCTGATAAGGGAGAGGGGTGTGCTGCTTTGAGAATCAGGTGTCTGGTATCGTCTATCAGGTTTTCTTTCACCTGGGCATACCTTCCCCACAGCAGGAATATGACCCCGTTTTTATGTGCAGATATGTTTTCGATAACCCGGTTGGTGAAAGTTTCCCAACCCCTTTTCTGGTGGGATCCGGCCTGACTGTCTCTTACGGTAAGGCAAGCATTAATTAGAAGTACACCCTGGTCGGCCCATTTTTCCAGGTTGCCGTGACTGGGAACCGGGATTCCCAGGTCCGATTGAAGCTCTTTGAAGATATTCACCAGGGAAGGAGGTTGAGGGATGCTCCGGGGGACTGAAAAACACAGACCGTGTGCCTGTCCCCTGCCATGGTAAGGATCCTGCCCCAGGATGACCACTTTTACCTGGTCGAAGGGGGTATGCTGAAATGCATTAAAAATAAGTCTGCCCGGGGGATAAATAGTGTATTTCTTTTTCTCTTCCACCAAAAAAGCTTTCAAGTCGCTGAAATAGGGCGATTGAAACTCATCCATCAGGATTTGCTTCCATCCCTCTTCTATATGCGGATTGACTGCTTGCATAGCTTAGAAAGGTAGCAATTGTGACTGAGCTATACAAGCGTTCAGAGGGCTAACCTGGCTGTAAAAATGAAGTTACGCCCGGGTGCACTTACCCCGGAAGCATAGGTCTTATAGAATTGGTCAAATATGTTCTCCACGGCCACCAGCAGATCCACATATTTTATAAGCTCAAAACCGGCTTTTATATTGAAGGTCCACCAGGATGGGAAACCGTATTCCATGGCTTCACCATCGTTGTCTTCTCCATAAGGAGAGAAATCCTCGCTACGTTTCCATCCCTGGTATACTACGTAGGTATCTAAAAAGAACCTGCTTTTTTGATACCTTATGGAAGTGCGACCGAAGATGGGGGGAATATGCCCCAGGGGTACATCATCAGTGAGGTTATGCCCATGGGCATAGTTGAGTGTTCCCTTCAGGAGTATGTTCTTATTCAGGTTGGCAGTAATGCCCAGGGAGGCACCATATATTAAAGCTTCACCGGCATTATAATTGGAAGTAATCTGATAATAATCTCCATCATACCAAAGAGAATCTTCTCCATTCAGCTCGTAGGAAGTTCGCACAATGGCATCTTTCAGGTAAGAGTAAAACCCGACCAGTTCGACCTTCATATACCCTTCCAGGATCCTGCTGATCCCCAGTTCTGCGTTATAGGAGTACTCGGGAGATAACTCAGGATTGGGAACGGTCACATAGTCATCCTTGGCTCTCACTTTTCCATAGTCATCCACGTTGGGATTTCTGAATCCGGAGGAAAGAATGGTGTTAAACTGCCATCGTTCCGAAGGGGTGTAGACCAGACCGGCACTTCCCGTAAATGCTCCATGCCTGATATGGATCTGGTCATAGGGAAGCAGGGGATTACTGAATGAAGAGCTTAAGCGGCCCCAGTTGTACCGGGTTCCGGCATTCAGCACCAGTTTTTTTTGCAGGATCCATTTATAGCTGGCATACCCCGATGCACTCCAGGTTTCACTTCCTCCTTCGGGATAACGAGTCAGCGCGGGGCTCCTTTCACCTGTATGTATGTGCTCATACCATGCCCGGGAGCCTACGGTATTGTGATTCAATTCCACACCGTAATGAAGTTTATGGCTGGCTCCCCAGATCTTAAGAAGATCCGTATTTAAACTTAACACATTCACATCTTCCTGCTGGGTAAGCAATTCGTTGCTTCTGAACTTGCGCGAATTCCGGTCTTCATCAATATTCTGGAATGCCACAATGGTAGTCATGTTCGTGAAGAGCCGGTTATCTTTTTTCAGCACATTTTTCAGGGAAACTAAAATCCTGTCCTGCGGCCCGTAGTACCAGGAAGCATATTTAAGGTTCTCTCCACTATAATCGTTCAGCTTGTCCAGGCGGTCGATGTCCGACGAGGTGGAGTACTGGAAATTTAGGATCCAGTCCACATATTTGGAGGGTGTATAACGTATTTTCTGAAGCAGATCCATCTGGGAGTAGGCGGTATTCTTTTGAATCAGCGTGTTTTCATTGACCAGCGTGGAATCGATCCCGTTTACCCGGTCTACATAATGCATATTCTTGCCCCAGTCTCCCAGGTAGGGATTTCTTCTGGACCCGATCCGGATATCTCCCAGGTCCTTATAGGTCACACTGGTGAGGAATCCCCACCTTTTTTTTCCCAGGGAGAGATCAAGGTGCCCGGTTCTGGCCTTCATGGCTGTGGCATATTGTGTATAAGCCTGCAGCCTGATCTTTGTGGAGTCGGCATTGGCCAGTTCAGGATCCCTGGTAAAATAATGGATTACACCCCCAAGGGCATCGCTTCCGTACATAATGGATGTGGGACCAAAAATGATTTCAGTTCGATCGAGAATGGCATGATCGATGGTGATGGAATTCTGGAGGTGTCCATTGCGATAAATGGCATTATTCAGTCTTACTCCATCCACTACCAGAAGGATTTTATTGGCTTCAAAACCGCGAAGAATGGGACTGCCCCCTCCTCCCTGGGTTTTTTGAACCAGAATGTTACCTGTGCCTTCGAGGATTTCGGCAGAGGTCAATCCGGTGGATTCATGAAGAACCTTGCTCTTAAGTACGTCCACTTTATAGGGAATAATCAATTTACTTTCCCTTGACTTTGATGCAGATATCACAAATTCATCTATGAGAATACGTTTCCTGTGAAGAATCACCGTGGCATTTCCTGCCAGTTGCCGGTGATTAAACTGTACTGTGACGTATGATGGATGCTGGAATATGATGGTATCGCTCATGGGAAAAATACCCAGATCAATCATTCCCAATGAATCGGTGATGGTGGATCGCTCTCTGGTAGTGTTAAATACAGCCACATGTTCGATGGCTAACCTGTCCGATGAGCTGATCACCTGAACCTCTTGCCCATAGAGTTTCCATGTTAAAATTAATGTGCTAAGTATGAATAGGGTACGAAAACGCATCGGATTAAAAAACACGCAAAAGTATAACAAATATTGTACCAAGTTACAGTGTTGGTAATTTTCCCTGCAACCTGCTTGTGAAATTTATATTTTTGGAATAAACAGGTGCGGAATGTTGAAGCGATTTATTTATGCCGGATTATTTGCTGTAGTGTGTGTTGGATTGATCCTGGTTTTCCTGCTTAACAGGTTTGATAAGATCACTCCTCTTGAGATTTTAGAGGCAGTCCCGGAAGACGCCATACTTTTCATAGAGGACATTGACTACGAGTATTTGACAGAAACTTTCCTGGCAGGGAGCAGATTGTGGGTAGATTACGTAAATACGACCGGTCAGACTGAACTGGATTCATTGCTTCAGGTCTTACTGACCCAGGTAAATTCAGAAGAATCCATGAAAGATATTCTTAAAAAGGAGGGATTCCACCTTTCATTGCACCTGGTGGGGAAAGATCAGCTGGTGCCTCTTTTCTATCTGAAGTATCCGGAATCTTACAGCGATCATGAATTTGAGAATCTGCTGATATCCCTGCTGGAAGAGAAAGCCATGATCAACAGCAGGAAGTATGAGACGGAAACCTTATATGATGTTTCAGGCGAACCGGGGCTGGTACCCGGGACCTTTACATTTTCCTGCATGAAGGGAATGTGCCTCTTAAGTTCTTCTTCCATGCTGATTGAAGAATCAATAAGGACCATACATAATGAAAGAGACCTGAATGAGGAGTTGGGATTAAGTATGGTGAAGGCAACTGCCGGGCGCTATGTGCATGCCAAGGTATATATTAACTATGAAAGGCTGCCCTACCTATTTTATCCCTTCACCGGCGAAACCAGCTGGGATAAGCTCGGACTCTTTTCACAAATTGCATCCTGGGGAGAACTTGACCTGGATGTGAAGCCCGATGCACTTATTTTTAATGGCATGACCTACACGGATCCCAATTCATCCTTATTCCTGGGGGCTTTTGCAGATCAGTCCCCTGTCAAAATGGAGATTCATAAGATCATGCCTTCGGGAACCAGCTATTTTCTTCATCTGGGGATCAGCGACCGGGCAAAATTCCGGGAACAGATTACCGCCTACCTGGCTGGTATTGAAGAGGGCCCGGATGTGGAAGCTGAGCTGCACCGGCTGGAAGAAACGTATGGGATCGATCCGCTAGGAGACCTGGCAAAAATTATGGATGATGAACTGGCCTGGTTTGCCATCGAAGGAAAAACAGAAGAACCAGGCGATGAATTGCTGGTCATTGAAACCAGGAGTCGCAGCGAGACCATGGAGGTGATAATGAGATGGGTGGAGCAATACCTCCAGGTTAATGCATTCGATATGAGCTCCATGCGTCATGTGTATCAATTGGATGATCAGACCAGTTTTAATATCTATCGCTTGCCCGATCCCTTTTTCAAAGGAACTCCTGCTGGCCGGATGTTTAACTCTTACTTCACCATATATGAGAATTATCTGATATTCGGCCCCACTGTGGATATCCTGTCCAGGGTTATTTACCAGAATGTACTTCATAAGAACTTTGTCAGTGACCCGATGTTTAAGGAGATGTCCGATTACCTGTCAAACAGGAGCAATATTACACTCTTCCTGAGGCCCTTTAGCTACCTGGATTATAAGCGCAACATGCTGAGTGATCCTAGCAAAAAAAAGATGGAGTCCCTGGAGCTCTTCCTCCGCAGAATTCCCGGCGTGGTACTTCAGTTCAGCACCGAGGACCGCCTGTTTTACCAGAGCATCTCTTGCAAGTATACATCGCAAATCAGGGATAAGGCACTCACAGTCTGGGAGAGCTTGCTGGATTCGGCAGCTGCAAATAAACCAGCACTGGTCGTAAACCACAATACATCGGAAAAAGAGATCCTGGTACAGGATGAAGCTAACAAGGTATATCTGATTAACAGCACAGGCAGGATTCTCTGGAAGCTTCCCCTGGAAGGGCCTGTTATGGGGAAGATACACCAGGTGGATTTCTATAAAAACGGAAGGCTGCAGTACTTATTCAACACATCGGATAAGATCCATTTAATCGACAGGAATGGAAATTATGTGGAGCGCTATCCCATCGCTCTCCGGTCCGCTGCAAGCAATGCCCTGGCTTTGTTTGATTATGATAAAAACAGGGATTACCGCCTGTTTGTGGCTACGGATGACCGGAAGATCTATGTCTATGATATAGAGGGGAAGCTGATTACCGGATGGAAATTTGGGAAAACCGAATCGTTGGTGACAGGTGAAATCAAGCATTTCAGGATCAGTGAAAAAGACTACATAGTGGTTTCAGATAGAAACAGGACCTATTTTCTGGATCGCAGGGGCAGGGATCGCATTAAGGTTAGCAGCCGGATTGCTTTTTCACCGCAGAATCCACCCACCCTGGATATGAATGAGAGAGAGGAGAAACCCAGGTGGGTTTCCACGGATACCTCCGGAAACGTGATGGCCATATACCTGGATGGAACTGTTTCCACCCTCCTGTCTCAGAAGGTTTCGGGGGATCATTTCTTCAGGATGGGGGATTTTGATAAAGATGGTATTCCTGAGTTTATATTTGCTGATGGAGACGAGTTGAGTGTATTATACCAGGATGGAAACCGCTTATTTACCTACAGGGTAAGGGAAAAGATCAGCCATATGCCGGATATCTATAAGTTCTCAGCCTCGGATGTGAAAATTGGGATTACTGACCGGGCCAGGAACAGGATCTATCTGATCAATTCGGATGGATCACTCTATGAAGGATTTCCACTGGAGGGATCCACCAGGTTCAGTATAGGCTATTTTGCCGGATCTGACAGCAGGTTCAACCTCATTGTGGGCAGTACCAATAATTTTCTATATAATTATTCAATTGAATAAGACATGCAACGTTCACTCATATTTACTACCCTTTTCCTGCTTGCCGGTGTAGCAATGATGACCTCCTGTCAGAAGGAATATTTTGAACTGAAAAAGTTATCCGGCGAGGTCGAGCTTCAGCCTGAACTGGTGGCTCCTGTGTGTTATGGATCCCTGACCATGAAGGATCTTGTGGCCTATATGGATTCGGGTGGATATGCGCATGAGTTTGAAGACGGTTTGATTTACCTGGCTTATGCCGATACCGTGGTACATGTGATGGCAGATACCATTATTGATATCCCGGACAATCTGAATACGGAGGTTTATCTCGATCCCGAAGTAAATAATCCGGAATTTATCGGCAGCGGGATTGATGACATGGTGCATTTCCCGAAAAGCAAATTCATAGTTTTCGAACTGGATGGGGACGACCGGGTGGATAGTGCACGCATTAAGGGTGGAGAGATACTGATCAGAGTAAAGAGTGCGTTTAAGCACGATGGCTATGTGAATATAAGCAGTGAGCAGATTCTTGATTCCCGGGGAGATCCATTTTTTGCAACCCTGGAGGGCAGTAATATCAGCGGGGAATTTGAAGATTCTGTAAGAGTTTTTACGGACAACTATTATATAGAGACCTTTGAGAAGGGGGATTCCAATGTCATTCAGATCGATTTTGACCTGGTGCTGACCAATTCCGGTAATCCGGTCAGTCCCGGGGAGAAATGCGAAATTGATTTACATTTCAGGGATATGGATTTTTACTCCATTTTCGGGTATATCGATTCCAGAAACACCTTTGAAGAAAGCGGGTCCCTGGATATTCCATTTTATGCAGATTATCCGGATCTGGCTGCATTGACGTTTGCCGATCCCCGCATTAATGTTTTTTCGATTAATTCTGCAGGGATCCCCTTTGTGATTGAATTGGATAGTGTAATTGCCACAGGACTGGATGGTTCGACAGACATGCTTGAGTTCTACGAGGGTCATCCCTTTATGGTGCCGGCACCCGATCTCTCCAGCATAGGGGAGTCATTGAGTGAGGAGTTTCATGTGAACAGGGAAACAAGCAACTTTAACGAGTTATTAGCCCTGGCACCCACCAGCCTGTCCTATAAAGTGAAAGGAAGTACCCAGCAGGGGACAGGCAATGAATCGCACTTTGCACTGGATACCAGCCGGCTTTTAATCGAATCAGAGTTCATGCTTCCCCTGGATTTCCGGTCCACCGTGATAGCCCTGGAAGGCACTTATGAATTTGAAATAGGGGAAGAGAGAATTGACACCAGCAGGGTGGTGGAGGCCAGGGTGTCATTAAGTACTGTAAATGAATTGCCGCTCAGACTGGATCTTCAGGTCTACCTGCTGGATGAATTTCAGCAGGTTATGGACTCATTGTTTGGGGATGAGCATGTAATACTCGCGGCTTCTGAAGTGGATGCTGAAGGAAGGCTGGCTCAGGCGGGTGAGGTGATCAGTACGGCTGATTTTCCGCCTGAAAAGCTGGGTAAACTGGAGGAAGTGAGCTATTTCCAGGTACATGCGCGGGTAATCACCTCCGAGCAGGGAAGCCGGGATGTAAAAGTGTATTCAGATTATTCACTTGATTTTGACCTGTCTGTGTTTGCCATTTTCAGAATTAACTCCAGGGAATTATGAACCTATTCCAGCGATTGATTGTAAGTAGTTGCTTAATAACCGGATTGGGCTTACATGCCGGTGCCCAGGTAAGTAATTCACTCTATTTTATGAAGGGTGTCCCTCAGTCTAACCGGGTCAATCCGGCTTATCAGCCAGCATGTAATTTTTACATAGGCATTCCGCTTCTCGCTCCCCTGAGGAATGAGGAAAGCTCCAATCCCTTTGTCTGGAATGACATATTTTATCCACATCCCAGCGAGGATTCCATGATCACTTTTCTGCATCCCCTGGGCGATAAGGAAGCCTTTTTGAATAAGTTGAAATCCAACAACTACATTACATCCATGTCCGGGACCTCATTATTGTCCTTTGGATTCAGGACGGAAGCAGGCTATTTTTCAATGGATGTTACTACCAGGTTTGAAGGGGGTGTCAACTTTCCCGGGGATTTAGGAAAGCTACTCCTAAGCGGAGCAGAGGATGGGAAAAGTTACCAGCTGAATGGACTGAGTGCAGATCTGTGGGGATTTGATGAGGTTTCGCTTGGATGGTCGGGAGCTATACTTGACAATCTGAAGGTGGGTGTACGGGGAAAATTATTATTCGGGGTAGGAAACCTGTCCACTGTGAACTCTGATCTGACCCTTCACACTTCGAAAGAAACCTGGCACCTTCAATCAGATATGCGCGTGGCAGCCTCCTTGCCTTTTGCAAATGTAAGCTACGACGAGGAGGGAAGGATCAGTGACATTAGCCTTAAGGACGATGTGGAGAATTTGGATCCCTGGCGGCTTCCCAAATATGCTTTTAATCCCAGGAACTTCGGCCTGGGTCTGGACCTGGGAGTGGAGTACCGGCCCCTGGATAATCTCTTGCTGAGCGCCAGCTTTTTAGACCTGGGCTACATCAAGTGGAAGGATGAAGTTCATGAGCTTAGTTATACTACGGACTATGAATTCTCCGGATTCGAACTGGATCCCCTGGAATTCTCTGAAGAGTTTACTTTCGGAGACTATCTGGACTCTTCTTTCAACCAGTTGACCGACAGTCTCGAACAATTCCTGGAATTCACTCCCGGAGGATTTTACACCAGGCGCCTGAACAGCAAATTATATGTGGGTGCTTCCTATTCGCTAACACCCGGAATAAATTTCAGCCTTTTATCAAGAACCGATTTTCTGAGTCAGAGGCTAAGTGAACAGATCACGGCTTCGGCTAATTTTGCTGTAAACAGCTTACTGAACCTTACTGTGAGTTATTCCTATATTGATTCTTACTTTAAAAATATCGGGGCGGGATTCTCGCTAAATGCCGGTCCGGTGAATCTCTACCTGATTTCTGATAATGCGCTTAACCTTATATTCTGGCCCCAGGATACCCGCGCTGTGAATGTGTGGTTTGGATTGAATCTGGTATTCGGATGTAAGCAAATCGACAGGCCCCTGGTGTACTGAGCGCACAAGAATTTCTAGGCTTTAATCTGCCTGGCCATGTTGGTGGCGAATACAAAGTTATTGAGTGCTTCATTGTCAGTAAGCAGAACCTCTTCTCTGGACCCTTCCCAGCATTTGCACCCTTTGTAAATAAAGACAACCTTATCACCAATCTCCAGTACCGAATTCATATCATGGGAGTTAACGATGGTGGTCATATTAAATTCTTCGGTAAGTTCCTTTATCAGGTTGTCAATTACAATGCCGGTTTCGGGGTCGAGTCCCGAATTGGGCTCGTCACAAAGCAGGTAGCGGGGATTCAGAGCGATGGCTCTGGCAATGGCTACCCTTTTTTTCATGCCCCCGCTTAGTTCCGCCGGATAGAGCTTATTGGTTTTAGCTACCCTGACACGTTCCAGGCAGAAATTCACCCGTTCAAGCTTCTCCCTTTTCGATTGGGAGCTAAACATATCCAGCGGGAAAAGCACATTCTCTTCCACAGTTAGAGAATCGAACAGGGCCGCCCCCTGAAACAACATTCCCATTTCTTTCCTGATATTCTGCCTGGACGGGCCGTCCATGTGACTGAATTTTTGATCGTCATACCAGATCTCTCCCTCATCCACCTCGATGAGTCCGGCAATGGATTTCAGGAGGACCGTTTTTCCGGATCCGCTGCGTCCTATAATTAAATTGCATTTCCCCTGCTCAAACTTAACGCTCACATCGTTAAGAACGAACTCTCCGTCATAGCTTTTATATAATTGCTTAACCTCGATCATTGCAGGATGGTTTTTGTAAGGATGAGGTTGGCCAGCAGGATCAGTATGCTGCTCTGAACAACGGCTTTGGTGCTCGATTTGCCTACCTCAACGGCCCCTCCCTTCACATGGTAGCCGTAAAACGAGGAGACAGAAGTGATGATCACCGCATAAAAGACCATTTTTGTGAGGGCATAGCCAATGTAATAGGGATAGAAAGCATACTGAATCCCATAAATATAGTCCGCAGGCGGGAGTACATTGGCAACTGCACAGGCAACGTAGCCCCCGAAGAGGCCCATGATGATGCTCAGGAGACACAGAATCGGAAAAAACAGCACCGCGGCTATGATCTTGGGCATGATCAGGTAAGAGACCGAGTTAATACCCATTACCTCCAGGGCATCTATTTGTTCGGTGATCCTCATCATTCCCAGTTCGGATGAAACGCTGGAACCTACCTTGCCTGCCAGGATCAGGGCCACCATGGTAGAAGAGAATTCCAAGAGGAGGGAATCTCTTACCGTGACCCCCACCAGGTACCTGGGCAGCAGGGGATTCTCGATGTTGAAATTGCTCTGAATGGTAATTACTGCACCCACAAAAAGGCTTATGATCACTACAATGGGAAAGGAATTGATCCCTACCTTGTCAATTTCCCGCATGATCTGCCGGTAGAAAACAGAGAATTTTTCCGGCCGGCTGAATGCCCGTCGCATAAAAAGAAAGTAAACTCCTATTTGTGCAAGCAATCGCATGAATTATCCTAAAGAAAGTGTAATATATCAATTATTGTACAAAACATCCTGAGATAAAATGGCGTTAATTAAAAAGCACTTATATTTATTGTAGATAGATAAATGTATTGTATATAACTTTCCTATTGAAGATTAATGGATAAACTCAATTATTGTGTCATAATGGCGGGTGGAATCGGAAGCCGGTTCTGGCCCCTCAGCAAAACAGAACGTCCCAAGCAATTCCTCGATATCCTGGGTACCGGAAGAACGCTTCTTCAGCAAACTTACGACAGGTTTACCAAGATTATGCCCCCCGATCAGATTTTCATTGTCAGCAACCTGGAGTATAAGGAACTTATTGTCAATCAACTTCCCGATCTGCCCGAAGAAAACATCCTCCTGGAACCTTCCCGGAGAAACACAGCCCCTTGCATTGATTATGCAAATTTCAGGATACACATGAAGGAACCGGATGCCAGGATCGTGGTGGCACCCTCGGATCATCTGATTATGAAGGAGGAAGAATTCCTGCGTACCGTCAGGCAGGGCCTGGATTTTGTGACTGCGAACAATGCACTTCTTACCATGGGGATCGTACCCAGCAGGCCTGAAACAGGCTATGGTTATATTCAGTCCATTGAGAAGAAAGTAAAAGGGTATGAATCAACAGGATTGAGGAAGGTTAAAACCTTTACCGAGAAACCCGATCTTAAGCTGGCAAAAGTGTTTCTGAGCAGCGGGGACTTTTACTGGAATTCCGGGATATTCTTCTGGTCTCTGAAAACCATTATGCAATCCTTTGAAACCCACCTGCCTGAGATACATTCCCTCTTCCAGGAGGGTGAAGCTAGTTATGGAACCGGCGATGAGCCGGATTTTATTCAGAAGGCCTATGCCAACTGCCGCAACATAAGCATCGATTACGGGGTGATGGAAAAAGCGGATAATGTGTATGTGCTTGTTTCTGATTTCGGATGGTCAGACCTGGGTACCTGGGGATCCCTGTATGAACAACTGGCCAAGAATGACGACAATAATTCCATTACCGGGAAGTATGTATTTATGTATGAATCTTCCGGCAACATAGTGAATGTTCAGGATGATAAGCTGGTGGTCCTTCAGGGACTGAAAGACTACATCGTAGTTCAGAATGACAATGTGGTACTTGTCTGCAGAAGGGTGGACGAACAGAAAATCAAGCAATATGTGAATGAAATCAAGTCCGAGCTGGGTGAGGACATGATGTAGCATTCCTGGAAAGAAAAAACCGCATCGGGTGGGATGCGGTTTAAGTCTTATTTCGAAATTTCTGCTAGTATTCCCAGAGATCGTGTTCCATGATAAACAGATCATTCTTGATCCGTTCGGCTTCCAGAAGCACGTCCTGTCCAATTTTATAATCCGTTAACATGCGGTTGCCAAAGACATTGGATTCCGCAATAACGGTGCTCGAAAACCGACGCTGAAAGAAAAGGTCATCAAAGGATATGGTCTGTGCATCGTTTTTGGGATTATAGATGGCATGGGTGGCAAATAACCTTCTGCATTGCGGGAAATGCACAATGAAGGGGATCTGCGGCCGGGGAGCGGGCAGCGCCTCGCCAAATTCATTGAAGTATACATAATATACCGGGGCCAGGGCAATGATGCGCACTTTCATGGTAGAATGTTGCTTATCGAAATACCACTGTTCCTGGATCTGAAATTGCATCACATTTGCCATGGATTGCCCCACCCTCAGGAAATTCCCATCCACATCCCAAATAGTATCTCCTTCGGTTTCCCTGTAAATCTGCTCCAGGCTGGTCACCTTGGAAAAGGGGTCCTTCCATCCCGTAATGGGATTATGTTCATAGGGAGTGATCTCTTCGGTCTTTATCCCTTCCATCAGCAAGCCAAACAGGCTGTACCTTTCTCCGTCGCTTATGGAACCTTCCAGGGGGTAGCGAAGGGGCATGTTCATGCGGTGACGCAGGTCGATGGAGCGCCATACATCCTTGGCCCACATTACATCCGCTTCCCGGATGTAGCTGTAAGGAACCGGCTTCTTTTCCGGGATGATGGATTCAGATTTGTATACATCCGTGGAGGGTGTATAGGATGAGATCACCGGTGCATTGCCCGGGGTTATTGACGTATTTACATTTTGGGCTGTCAACGAAAACGTCCACATAGCAAGCATTGCTGCTCCGAAAATATACCTTCTAGCTTTCATCTTATCTTACTGTTATGGTAATACCATTAAGGTTTCTGATTACTCCGTCAGGACCTGTGGCCCTGACTCTTTCAATCATGATCCGTTGTCCGGTTTTGAGTCTTTGGAACAGTTGCAACTGTTCTCTTGTAAAGTTTTCACTGCTGGAGGGCATGGTACTCCATATGCCTCCCGATCCCTGGAACGCAACCTGGAAGGAAATCACTTCATAATCCACTTCAAATACAAAGTCTTTGGCTTCCGCTTTCACCTTCCTTAGCTTGGAAAGGCTTCCAGCTGTTAACGCACCTTCCGATCCGCGGATGCCTTCCACAAGTGCATCGGGAGTGGGAAGGGATAACACCCTGAATACAGACTTGCCCATGAATTGCTGTCTTCCGTCCACATTGGCATATATGTTGATCGTGGCATTATCTCCCTGGGGTCCTGGAGTGACTGCGTACCTGCCCTGATCCCTGTTTACCGGAGATATTTTCCCCGAAGAGATCCTGGGAACGGCAGAACGAACGTCCACCCCTCCTGCAGCAATTTGTATGGGATTCCTGATCCCCCGGTAGAATACATTCATGCCGGTGGCTGAAACTGTGGCAGTGGATTTGGCTACTTCATATTCTGCTTCAAAGGGTTTGGTGGTAATGGTCCCGTTGTTATCAATCTGGATGGTTCCTCCCCATTTCTTAAGGCCTGTCCGGCTGGAAGTGGCGGTAAAGATCCCTTTCCCGGCTTCCACATCCAGTTTTGTTCCGTCAGAAAGAACTACATCGGGTACATTGGTGGAATCATAGGCAGCCACAAAAATCTCTGCCCTGTATTCCTGGCCTTCAAACACATAATTGCTGTTGGGAATAACCACAGCTTCCATCACATTCACATTGAAATCTCCTGCATCGATCTGATCCAGCAGGTAGCTCATCATTTCCGACTCCACATTACGTACATCACCCTGCATTTTGGAAAGGATGGTGATCACAGAGGCCAGTGGCAGATACTCAAAATAGGTGGATTCCCAGGTGGGGGTAATTCCCTTCTTACTGCCTGAGTGAAGTTCAAGGTCCGGAGTCTCTGTACTAAGAATCCCCTCAATGGCTTCCACGGTAGTTGCATAAGTCTCCTTATCTTCCACCATAGATAGCAGGAATTCTCTGTACTCCTCAATATGCTGTTTCAGTTCAGTACCCTTTTTTCCAACGATCATTATCTCACCGGGAGTATTGGTGTTATCCTTTACTTTCACATCGCCCAGGTGTACAACTCCTTCGTGGATGGCATCTTCGTCCTTGACCTGGACAATCTCCACCTTGCATTCGTTGATGAACTCATAGAGCTCATTGGAACGGACTTTCAATTCATCGGCCCTGGTTTTCCAATCCCCTACTTTCTCAGAATTTAACTGAAACTCAGTATTCATACGGCCATAGAGACCTTCATTCTCAGCAGCGAAATTTTCGGTGGTGGTGGTCAGTCCATCATCAACCAGGACAAAAGCGTCAAGCACCTCTTTTGATACATTCAGTGCTAACATGGCGGTCAGCACCAAATACATCATACCGATCATTTTTTGTCTCGGTGTTTCTTTACCGTGTGCCATAGATCAGGATTAAAGTTTAATTACTTACTTCTTTCTGATGCTCATTGCGGAGAGCATATTGCCGTACACATTGTTAAGCTCAGAAAGACTTTCGCTGAGTTTTACAATTTCACTTTTATACTTCTGCGTCTCTTCAGCCGAGGCCTGTAGATTTGTAATCATCTCATTCAGGCCATTGTAAACTCCGGCAGAACCCTCTATATGTTCCTTACTGCCCTTCAGCTGATCGGAATATGACAAATTCAACTCCGACAGGTTCTTATTTAAGTTTTCAAGTTGAGTGTTGAATTGCTTCTGACTCTGAGAAATACTGGAATGCTCCTGTTTTACTTCACCCGACATGGCCTCATAGGTAGCAGTGAGGTTGGAGCTTGATGCCGCAAATTTATCAGCAATGTCCTTGCCTTTCTCATCAATCAGCGAAGCTGTATTTTTGTATGAATTTGCCAGGGCATTGACAGATTCATTGAGCTCGCCGGTATTAGATCCGTAGGCTGAAGCAACGCTGCCCATATTTTCAGCAGCGCTTCCCATTTTATCAAAGTATTCTTTGGTAGCCAGGGAGGCCGACGTAATGTCGCCTATGGTCTCGGTTGTGGAAGAGATGGTGTTCAGGTGCTTTCCTAAACTTCTCACATCCTCTGCATTGATCTGAGACTGCTGGAACAATTCATCAAACTTTTGCAGCCCCACATTGCGGTCCGCAATAGCCTGTTCCTTATACTCATCAATCTCGTCCGGATCTGACATACCGGCAAGTTCCGGATAGACCAGGGTCCAGTCCAGTTCCTCATGCAATGGCTCGAAGGCAGAGAAGAAGAAAATGATTGCTTCAGTCAGGAGCCCTGCAGTCAGCGCCACTCCTGCACCCGGCCAGTGCTGGATCTTGAAAAGGGCACCTACAATTACTATGGATGCTCCAAAACCATACATTTTGGATGTGAAGCTCTTCCATCCCGAACTTTGAACTAATTCTGTAATTCCCATTGTATCAAATATTTAATTATTGATCGCCTAAATATGAACGGACACACCTGAATCCAATATAGGACTTCACTGTATCCTGGTACTCGTAATCCCTGGTACTTACCTGGAGATAGCGAGCAATGTCTTTCCAGGATCCGCCTCTGATCACCTTCCGCTTTAATACGGGAGGATCATCGGGTTTTGCATTGTAGTTGTAATAGGGATTCATATCATGTGAAAACACATACGCGGAAGGATCATAAGCGGTGATGGTCCATTCTGCCACATTCCCGGCCATGTCATAAAGGCCAAATTCGTTAGGCACTCCATAATAACCTACCCTGGCAGGATACATAGATCCATCGTCGGTATAGTTACCGCGTAAAGGTTTAAAGTTGGCAATAAAGCAACCCAGTTTATTCCGGAGGTAAACCCCACCCCATGGGTACATGCTATGGTCCAGGCCACCCCTGGCTGCATATTCCCATTCCGCTTCAATGGGAAGCCTGTAGTTCTGAACCAGGGGCTGACCACTTTCCATAAGCTCCTTGTTCAGGTAGTTTGTCCTCCAGATGCAGAAAGCATTGGCCTGTTTCCAGGAAATACCCACCACCGGATAGTTATCATAGGAAGGAGAACGAAAATACATGTTAGCCATGGGCTCGTTGTATGAATAGGTAAAGTCCCTCACCCATACCAGGGTGTCTGGATAAACCAGGACCCAGTCTTTATTTACAAAAGAAGCCCTGCTGGTAATTTCTTCCTGCTCGCCGTTGGGTCTTGTTACAGTACCGCCGTAGGTAACTACAGGATCGGTGCTGCCCCCTGAATAATCCAGGCGGAAACTATTGGAAGCTTTGGCAGCCTGTACCAGGTCGACCCAGTAATAGTTATAAATAAGCTTCGTTACGTTGAGCTCCTTGGCATGAAAGGCAAGCCGGTCGGCACCGCTGTAATAGATGCCCAGATCTTCAATGATCTGACTGATGTTGCCATCCTTGTCTTTGGAGGGATCCATGGAAGCGCTCCAGTTGATCACAGGTTCGCCGTCTCTGTCCTCAAAGGGTTGATCTTCATCATCTTTCTTGATAAAATCCTCTATGCCCTGCATGGCCAGTTCTTTCCGGATAATGGAATCACGAATCCAGTTTACGTATTGCCGGTATTCGTTGTTGGTTATTTCTGTTTCATCCATCCAGAATGCATCCACGGCCACAGTCCTTGACATGTTGTTCTGAGTCCAGGTTACGTCCTGATCACTGGGTCCCATCACAAAGGAACCGGTTGGAATTGGAACCATACCATAAGGTTCTGGTTCGGCATATGCTTTTCTGCCAGACACTCCTACTAGCTCACCACCGCCGCTGGAACTACAACTGCCGACAAGGGCTGCAACAAAAATAAAAATAACTAATCGTCTCATAGCTAAATGCTTAATATATGCATACAACATATTCTATAAAAATCTTATGCTCTTATACTTCTGCGGACTCTTATCTACGCTGAGGTCGAAACAGTATCGTACCGTGACTTCATGAGAACCGCTGTTATATTTCATCAGGGGAGAAAGTTCAAAATCATAAGAGTATCCGATCTTTATCCCATTCATCAGTTCAATACCAAAAAGTGCAGTAAGTGCACCTCCGACTGAATAAGAAACTCCTCCCCAGAACCTTTTATTGTATCTCACATTTGTATTCACATAAATGTGGTTGGATCTGGCATCACTTTGAAGCATAAGAGAGGGCATGACTTCGAACATAGGGTTGGTTAGCTGGATGTTATAACCCGCCACCAGGTAATAATGCCTGATCAGTTTCGTTTCTGCAACATCCTCGGGATAATCAAAGGAAGTCTGATTCAGGTGGGTAGTGGAAGCACCCACATACAGATTGTCCGTATTGTAATACACACCAAGTCCCATGTCAAACCCGAATACACTGCCTCCGTTTTGGGGTATGGTTGGATCTCCTTCCCATTTAATTACATCGGCTCCGTTCCAGTCTGGACTCAGGGCCTGGTTCGCCAGACCCACATTGGCTCCGATGCCCAGGCTTCCTGTCCCCAGATCCATTCTGAATGCATAGGATGCACTGAACTGAAAGTCATTGTTGAATCCCAGATTGTCATTCATCATATTGATCCCGATCCCATGGGTTCGTCCCAGAAAATTGACGGGCATGTGTGCAGTGAAAGTAGTGACTACAGGAGCATCGGGCAGACCGGTCCACTGGTTCCTGAAAGCCGCACCCATACATATTTTATTGGTGCTTCCAACTGCCCCGGGATTAAATACCGGAACCAGGAACATATTCTGGCTGAATTTCGGGTCCTGTTGGGCCAAAAGACCCAGTGAAAGTGCTCCGAAAATACATATGGTAACCAATCTTCTCATTGTCCTCTTAACACACTGTAAGGCTTAATTTCCCTAGCTTTTTATGATATCCTAAAATAAGTAAAAATAGTTCTACAACACAAATATTGTTAACAGCAGAATGTTTATAACTGCCCCGGTTTTTCCGGCCTTCCACAGGCATGTTTCTGCTTCATTTCTGAATAGAAAACGTAATTTATTCTATTTCATTACCCAGTCTGTGCAGAAAACGCCACCAACGGTCCGGCAACTCTTCATTACATGCCTGCTGGTAATCCTCATACGCACATGAAACAAAAAAGTTATACCCGGAGACAGGATTTTTTACAGGAATTTCCATCCACCAGCGTTCTGAAAGGGTGCTTTTATGGAATATAATGTCATGCCCGGCGGCATTTAAATTGACAATGAATTTCTTGATGTGTTCGGGGGTGTCCAGGGGATTCTCGCGGATGCGGTGGGAGAGTCCCTCCAGAAAATACCAGGCAGTCTGGGCTGCCAGGTGAGCGGTCTGGTCATTGGTATCTTTCCGGGGGTTTAATTCAAAGAGCCCCAGGATGTGTACCTGCTCACTTAGTCCTGCATAGCGGGCAATCTGGCATAACTCGTTGCCAAAAAAACCATTGGGGGAGGGAATGGAAGCTCCGGGGGCATCCGCATGTCTGACCACCCCCATATCTATGCTGATGAATTCAGAATCACGGATCATGGGCTCCGTATCATGGATGTTCTTTCTGGCATCGCCTAAACGAATGCTTTCCAGGTAGGTGTTTTCCAGTTGTTGCAACTGATTATCGCTAACGAAGTAGGCCTGGTGGCCAAGGTTCATGTAGCTGAAGCTTGCCCTGCAATCGGCCTGCAGGATCTGATTCAGGTAATTGCGGGAAGAAAGTTCGCTGTCATCGCCTGAGAAATCAAGCATGGAATCAATGGTGAGCACATGATGAAGACCTTTCTGCTTCTCAAGAGCCAGGAATACTCCCCGGCCCAGGTCCTGCGATCCACCCAGAAGGATGCTGATGATATCCCGCTGCTTAAGTTCCAGGAGGATATCCCTCAGGGCATAATAGGTGTCATTGACCGATCCTCCGTTTTTAATATTGCCCAGGTCATATATCCTCAGGTTCTGGTTGATCTTACTTAACTGGTATAGTTTGCTGCGGACCTTATCGGGAGCGTCCTTACTCCCTTTAATAAAAGCATTGCTGTCCACCGGGATGCCGACGAGGGCCACCTGGTACTTATCCAGCTCCCGGATGGGATGATCGGGCGTATGGACAGTGATATGGTGACTGAAAGATTCCTTTCCTCCCAGGTAATCAAATTCGGGTCTTTCCAGGCTAACCGGATCAAGATATCCATTCAGGTCCATGGGATATGCATTTAGGTGGATTTATTTTTTTGCCCTGGAGTCGGCCTTTTCAATGATCTCGCGACACTCTTCCAGGCTCAGTTCCTCCGGCTTTCTGCTCTTGGGGATCCGGTAGTTCTTTTTCTTAAAAGAAATATAAGGGCCATAACGGCCATTCAGGATTAACAGGTCGGGTTCCTCATCAAACTGTTTGATGTTCCGGTTTTCCTCCTGGGTTCTCTTCTCCAGGATGATCTCCACAGCACGTTCCTGTTTAATGGTATAAGGATCATCGGTTTTTGCCAGGCTGTAAAATTTAGACTTGTGCCGTACATAGGGACCATATTTCCCTACCCCGATAACTAAATCTTCATTCTCGAACTGACCTATATCGCGGGGAAGGCGGAAAAGTTCAAGGGCCTGCTCAAGGGTAATGGTTTCCAGGCTCTGGCCTTTAAGCAGGCTGGCAAACTTTGGTTTTTCTTCATCGCTGACTTCGCCAATCTGAGCAATGGGCCCGAAGCGGCCTATTTTGACACTCACCGGCTTCCCTGTTTTTGGATCTTCACCAAGCAATTTTTCTCCTTTGGAACGTTCGGAGGTCTGGGTGGCAGATTCCACCTTGGTGTGGAAGGGTGTATAAAAGCGCTCGATCATACTGGGCCAGTCCACCGAACCCACAGCAATCTCATCGAATTCTTTCTCGACGGAGGCAGTAAAATTGTAGTCCATGATATTCTGGAAATTCTGGCCCAGGAAATCATTCACAATCATTCCAATATCGGTGGGTGATAATTTGGCTTTTTCAAAACCGTATTTTTCTTTGAGGATCTTTGTCTTAATAGTGTTATCTTTTAAAAGTAGCTGAGTCATCTCATGCAGACTTCCCTGCCGGTCCTCCTTGACCACGTACTCTCTGTTCTGAACTGTAGAGATGGTAGGAGCATACGTGGAGGGCCTGCCTATGCCCAGTTCTTCCATTTTTTTAACCAGGCTGGCCTCCGTATACCGGGGAGGTTGCAGGGTAGATTTCTCGGTGGCTTCGATTTCTTTTCGGTCCAGCTTATCCTTAAGCCTGACCAGCGGAAGGAGCCCGCGGGTATCCTCCTCCTGTTCCTCATCGCTGGATTCCATGTATACTTTCAGGAAACCATCGAATTTAAGAACTTCGCCTGTGGCTATGAATCGTTCGGGAGCTCCTGAAATATGGATGGAGATGGTGGTCTTTTCCAGTTGAGCTTCACTCATTTGTGAAGCAAGGGTTCGTTTCCAGATCAGTTCATAAAGCCTTTGTTCGGCTCTTCTGCCTTCCACGGTGGGCTGATTCATATACGTGGGCCTGATGGCTTCGTGCGCTTCCTGGGCACCCTTGGCCTTGGTGGTAAAATTCCTGGATTTCAGGTACTCCTCTCCAAAAGACTCCCTGATTTGTCCGGCTGCTGTCCCAATGGCCAGTTTGGAAAGATTTACCGAGTCGGTCCTCATGTAGGTGATCTTTCCCGATTCATACAGTCGCTGTGCCACCGACATGGTCTGATTTACAGAGAAACCCAGTTTTCGGCTGGCCTCCTGCTGAAGTGTGGAAGTTGTAAATGGAGGAGCGGGTGATTTCTTTAAGGGTTTCTTCTCAATGTTCTCTACAGTGAATTCGCTGTCCATGCATGCTGTCAGGAAATTGTTGGCCTGGTCCAGGCTATCAAATCTCCTGGATAAGTCGGCCTTCAGGTTACACCGCTTACCCTCTTCATCACAAGCAGCAAAAGTCCCGCTTACGCGGAAATACTTTTTTGAAGTAAAATTCTGAACTTCTCGCTCTTTTTCAACAATCAGCTTTACAGCTACAGATTGCACCCTGCCGGCAGAAAGAGAAGGTTTTACTTTCTTCCATAACAATGGGGAAAGCTCAAATCCCACCAACCTGTCCAGAACCCTTCGGGCCTGCTGGGCATTTACCAGGTTGGTATCGATGTAACGGGGATTATCCAGGGCATTCAGGATGGCGTCTTTGGTAATTTCATGGAAGACGATCCTGCGGGTTTTTTCTTTGTCGAGACCCAGTTCTTCAAAAAGATGCCAGGCAATTGCTTCTCCTTCCCGGTCCTCATCAGTGGCCAGCCAAACCATTTCAGATTTTTTTGACAGCTCTTT
This sequence comes from Bacteroidota bacterium, assembly GCA_039714915.1. GTDB lineage: Bacteria > Bacteroidota > Bacteroidia > Bacteroidales. The sequence goes on along the minus strand of JBDLIM010000003.1, from coordinate 59,616 downwards.
TAATTCCTTTACAATTTTCTTTTTATCGACCGGAACAATGTACTGGGGTACAAATCCTTCATCGATATTTATTCCAAGGTTTTTTTTGGCCAGATCCCTGATGTGACCAAAGCTGGATTTCACTGTATAGGTTTTTCCAAGAAACCTCTCTATGGTTTTTGCTTTAGCCGGCGACTCGACTATTACCAGATTCTTTATCATATTTTTAATGCTCCCCCGTTAATAAAATGACCACAAAATAAATCAAATGAATTTCTACCTTCAAAATTTTGGTACAAATAATTGTTATTTTTCCTGCAAATGCAGGGAACTCCCACAATGTTTTTTATCAATCCTGCGTATTGTATTCATAAAAAACATTGTGTACGTTTAACGCAAAATTGGCTATTCATGGTTCAGAAACCCGGCAAAACTACAAAATATTTATTCATCCTCTGGACTCTATACGCACTATTAGTGGTATTGTTCATTGTGATTATGATTTTAATCGGGCAGGGCAAAATGGGATTCATGCCTGATTTTGCCCGCCTGGAGAATCCCCAAACCAACCTGGCTTCGGAGTTGATCACCGAAGACGGGGAGTTGCTGGGGAAGTACTTTGTGGAGAACCGGACCTTTGTGGACTACGAAGATCTGGCTCCTCACCTGGTGGATGCACTGGTTGCCACCGAGGATGTTCGTTATTACAGGCATTCCGGTATTGATATACGAAGCCTGGCCCGTGTTGCAATATTTTCCGTGCTGCTTGGCAGGGATGAAGGAGGAGGCAGTACAATTTCGCAACAGCTTGCCAAAAACCTCTTTCCCAGGGATACTACGGTGAATAAGACCAGCCTGGGCAGAGCGGCACACATGGCTGTAAATAAATTTAAGGAATGGAATACAGGGGTAAGGCTGGAACGGGCCTATACCAAGAATGAGATCCTCACCATGTACCTGAATACGGTGCCTTTTGGAGGAGAATCCATTGTGGGCATTCAATCGGCTGCGAAGACTTTCTTCAATACAACCCCCGATTCTCTAAATCTGGACCAGGCCGCCGTTCTTGTGGGCATGCTTAAGGCCCCTACGGCTTACAATCCCAGGATCAACCCGGAACGATCCTTTCACAGGAGAAATACGGTTATCAACCAGATGGAGAAGTACGGTTATATCGATGCGGAGCAGGCCGATACCACCAAGCTGCTCCCCATCAGCGTGGATTATAACCTGGCCAGCCACCTGTCCGGACAGGGCAAGCACTTCCGTATTTTCCTTTCGAAATTCATGAACAGAAGCCTTCCTGAACGTCCCTCTGATAAAGCAGGGATCCTGGCCTGGGAAAGGTACAGGCGGGATTCACTCCGATGGGCCAATGACAGGCTTTATGGCTGGATCAATAAAAATTATAAACCCGATGGCACTCAGTACGACCTGTACAGGGATGGATTGAAATTATACACCACGGTCAATTATAAAATGCAGCAATATGCTGAGGAAGCTGTGGAAGCCCAGATGAAGGACTATCTCCAGCCTGAATTCTTCAAAGAAAAGAAGGGAAGGCACAATGCTCCTTTTGAGGATATTTCGGATGAACAAATGGAATCGATCCTCCATCGTTCGGTGAGACAGACAGACAGGTACAGGCACATGAAAGCCCGGGGTTCTTCGTGGGATTCCATTCTCTATGCTTTCGACCAAGCTGACTCCATGAAGATCTTTTCCTGGAACGGACCCGTCGATACGGTGATGAGCCCCATGGATTCGATCCGGTATATGAAACACATCCTGAGAGCCGGATTTATGGCTATGGATCCGGTCACCGGTGCAGTGAAGGCTTTCGTGGGCGGACATAATTATCGCTATTTCCAGTACGAACATGTATACCAGGGACGCAGGCAGGTGGGATCCACCATAAAGCCTTTCCTCTATCTGCTGGCCATGCAGGAGAATTACTCTCCCTGTGAAATGATACCGCTGGTACCCATTACCTTCGAGGATGTTGTAAATGATTCCACTTATCAACCCAGGGCTCCGGGCAGGAATATTTTTGCAGGTAAGATGGTTTCCCTCAAATGGGGACTGGCCAATTCCCACAACTGGGTTTCTGCATGGCTCTTTAAGAATTTCAATCCACAGAATGTGATAAATCTGATGCGAAAAATGGGGGTAACCTCTTACATTGCTCCTGTTCCAAGTATGATTTACGGTCCGTCCGATATTTCCCTGGAGGAAATGGTAGGGGCATTCAACACATTCTCCAACAGGGGCATCTATGTGAGCCCAACTTATATAACACGCATCGAGGATCGTTATGGAAATGTGATTTCCACCTTTCATCCGCAGGAGGAAGAAGCCATCAGCATGGAGACCGCCTACCTGATGCTTAGTTTGCTCAGGAATGTGGTGGATATGACCGGGCGTTACAGGGGAGAATATTACTCTGGCACTTCTAACAGGCTTCGCTGGAAATATGAGTTTAAAGGCGAAATGGCCGGTAAAACCGGGACCACCCAGAATCAGAGCGATGGCTGGTATATTGGTCTGGCACCCAAGCTCACTGCAGCGGCCTGGGTGGGTGGAGAGGACCGTTCCATTCATTTTGATATGCTGGGCATGGGATCGGGCACCAATATGGCCCTGCCCATCTATGCCGAGTTTTTCAAGCGGGTCTATGCCGACTCCACCTTGAATATCACCATGGAGGATGATTTTGAAAGACCTCTGGATTTCTATGTGGATATGGATTGTCCCGACATTATGGAGACCAGCAGCAACAATGAATACGACGATTTTTAGCGCTGTACCACCACCTTGTTACCACTCACTTTAACTTCCCAGCCGGGGTGCATCACTTCTCTTGCTTTGCGGTAATACAGTAAGGTACGAATGCTGGTTTCACGGTGCTCGTTCCTTTTTTTAAACTCCCCGCTGAATTCGTAGGAGGTGGAATAGGAATGCTGGCTGTGATACACCCTGATAATCTCCAGCACAGTGGCAATTACCCTGTATATTTCTCCCCGGTTGGTTTCACTGTATTCATCCTCGAATTCTTCGCTGAGCACACTGAAGTTTACAATATTCTCCAGGTAGCTGTTCTTCTTCTTGGCAAAGAGCACCTGGTACCTCAGGCCGCTGTCCGTTTCAAAATAGTACTCAGCGCCGGATTTGATGGCCGGGAATTGTATGGGGTAAGCCGGGATCACCAGGCGGGCATCGGTTCTTATTAGAGGAAGGTCCTTATGTGAGCCGGCAGCCATTATCCAAACAGATGTTTAGGGATCTCCTGTACTCTGTTTACTTCGACAATTTCCAGCTTGTATCTGGACGGATCCATCCTGTTTTTGTTAAAGGCCGGCATAAGAATCCGTTTCATCCCCAGCTTATCGGCTTCCCCCAGCCGCTGATCGATCCGGTTTACGGGTCGGATTTCTCCCGATAAGCCCACCTCCCCTGCAAAACAGGTGAATGGGTCCACCGGAATATCCACTGTGGATGAAAGGATGGCTGAGATCACCGCCAGGTCGATGGCCGGATCATCCACCCTGAGTCCCCCGGCAATATTGATAAACACATCCTTGCTGGCCAGTTTGAAACTGGCCCTTTTTTCCAGAACGGCCAGAAGCATGCTCAGGCGCCGGGTGTCAAATCCGGTGGAGGTGCGCTGGGGTGTTCCGTACACAGCTGAACTGACCAGAGCCTGGACCTCGATCAGGATGGGCCGGATGCCCTCCACATTAGCTGCGATGGCCGATCCGCTCAGATCGGCAGCCTGCTGATTGATAAGTAATTCGGAAGGATTAATAATCTCGCGCAATCCTTCCCCGGTCATCTCAAATACTCCTATCTCGGAGGTAGAACCAAAGCGGTTCTTAGAGGCTCGCAGGATCCTGTATAGGTGATGTGTATCCCCTTCAAATTGCAGCACCGTGTCTACGATATGTTCCAGCACCTTGGGACCGGCAATGTTGCCCTCCTTGTTGATGTGACCGATCAGGATGACCGGTATATGTGTTTCTTTGGCTACCCTTAAAAGTTGTGCGGCACAATCCCTAACCTGGGAAATGGTGCCCGCAGCCGATTCAATTTCGTCCGAATAAAGGGTTTGAATGGAATCGATGATCAGCAGCTCGGGTTTTGCCTGTTCTATCTGGCCAAGGATGGCCTGGAGATTGGTTTCCGCCAGCACCCGGCAAAGTCCCATGCCTCCACCCAGACGCTCTGCCCTCAGCTTAAGTTGCTGGGGACTCTCTTCCCCCGAAATGTAAAGGGTACTTTTATCAATCTGCAATGCGACCTGGAGCGCCAGTGTAGATTTTCCTATACCGGGTTCACCTCCGATCAGGATTAGGGAGCCTGGCACAATGCCCCCACCCAGTACACGGTTGAATTCACCGTTTTTTAAATCAATACGGCTTACCTGATCCGATTGAACCTCATCCAGGCTCACCGGATGCGCATGCCTTTCTTTGTGTAAAGATCCCTGGCGCACCGGAGCTTTGGAAATTCTTTGTTCCACGTAGGTGTTCCACTCACCGCATGCATTGCACCTTCCAATCCATTTGGCCGATTCAGCGCCGCAATTCTGACAGACGAATACAGATTTTGTTTTTGACATATCAGGTCTTTCTGCCTATGATGGAACTGGACGAATAGCCCTCAAGAAGCGGGATGGTCTCAACCCTTCCTCCATAGGCAAGAACCTCCTTGTGGCCTACGATTTCTTCCGTACTGTAATCCCCTCCTTTAATAAGTATATCCGGTCTTAGCTTATCCAGAAGGTTCAGGGGAGTATCTTCATGGAAGATGACGATGTAATCCACAAAAGCCAGTCCGCCCAGCACTTCGGCTCTTGACTGCTGATCGTTTACCGGGCGTCCCGGACCCTTAAGCCTGGTCACCGATTCATCGCTGTTCAGACCGACTACCAGCACATCCCCAAGTTCCCGGGCCCTGGAAAGATTATACACATGCCCCCTGTGCAGGAGATCGAAACAACCATTTGTAAAGGCGATGGTATGTTTTTCCCTGAATGAGGCGGAAAACTGTTTTTCGAGTGTCTCCGGCGAAAGGATTTTTCTTTTTATGTCTTCGTAAGTCAACATCCTAGGCAAGCTGTTTTTCAGGTTTCTTCTTCCTGGTGGATAAGGCCAGAACCAGGTAAGATACTGCACCCATGAATATGGTTAGCAGGGAATTGGATTCGTGGGCCAGGATGGCATAGGCCCCTCCCAGTTCCAGGGAGAATCCATATACATAAACCAGTCCCCTGGATGTAATCCAGTGATAAGCTCCAAAACCTGCAGTTACGGGGGCCGCCATTCCAAGACCACCGATCACCAGCAGGAACATGCCATCAATAAAGGTGAGTTCCGAGGTTTCTTCAAGTGAGAATACCACCATCCAGGTCATCAATATATATAGAAGCCATATGAATATGGAATGGAAGATAAATTCCCATTTCCGTTCCATTTTATAAATGGTTTTCAGACCATCCAGAATGCCTTTCAGGATGCCTTTCACCTTCTGAACCAGCGCCAGGCGGCCCAGATTCTTCCGGAAGAGGTAGATCAGCAGGATCATTCCCAGAAAGGCACCTGCGATCAGCAGCCAGAACAGCCAGGTTCCGCCGAATGCAGCCAGGAGTTTTTCCTGAAGAGGCAAATAAACCTGTTCTGAGAAGAAAGCACCAAATTTCTCCATCCAGCTGATTAAGAGGATGAAGAGGATCAGGAGCAGCATCACCATGTCGATTACCCTTTCGATGATCACGGTTCCGATCAGTGAATCCACCGGAATTTTCTCCTTTCTTCCCAGGGTGACACAGCGAGTAACTTCTCCAAGTCGCGGCAGTGCATAATTGGAGAGGTAACCGATCATCAGGGAATGATAGGTATTTAAAAAAGAGGGTTTGAATCCCAGAGGCTCTATAAGAAGCATCCACCGTCGTGCCCGGCTGAAGAAAGAGACAAAGGCAAAAAAGAGAGAAAGCCCGATCCACCAGAAATTGACCTTACTAAGGGTGGATAACAATTCATCAATTGCAATTCCCCTGAAAGCAAAAAACAGCAACAGAATCCCCAGTGCCAGAAAGCCGGCAATTTTCAGGATTTGGACCAGGATTTTTTTCAAAGGAGGAGTCAGTTTATTTTGTTGGAGTCGGTGTCGGGGAAGATGAGGGTGGGCTTGAAAGAACGGGCCTTCTCAAAATCCATGGACGCATAGGAGATGATAATGATGATATCTCCCACAGCCACTTTCCTCGCCGCCGGTCCGTTCAGGCATATCTGCCCTGTTCCCCGCTCTCCGGTTATCACATAGGTCTCCAACCGTTCTCCGTTATTGATATTTACAATCTGAACCTTCTCATTTTCGATCAGATTGGCTGCATCCATCAGGTCCTCATCAATGGTAATACTGCCCACGTAGTTCAGATCGGCTTCGGTCACAGTTACCCTGTGAATTTTTGATTTTACTACTTCAATGTTCATAAGCTCTAACTATACAAGTGCAAATTTAATCAAAAATCAGATTATCGATCAGCCTGACGCCACTTAATTGAACAGCTATGCAGCCCACTTTGTTCACCTTTTCCTGCCAATCCATAACCGGTCTAAGCTCTTTATCCTCAACAATTTCAAAGTATTCAAGCTTCATGTCAGGCTGTTCTTCAAAGCGCTTAATCACCCATGTTTTTATTTTTGCCGGGGAATACCTCCCCTTTTTTTTAGCTGTTTCCTTCAGCGTGGCATAGATAAATGGTGCAAGCTTTCGATCCCCGGCATTCAGCTTCACATTCCTGGAACTCATGGCCAGGCCATCGGCTTCCCTGATGATGGGACAGGCCACAATCCGAATGTCCATATGCATGATTTCAACGAGACGCCTGACAATGACCAGCTGTTGAAAATCTTTTTGTCCGAAATAGGCCCGGTGCGGATCGCATATCAGAAAGAGTTTGCTTACAATCCGGGCTACTCCCTTAAAATGTCCTTTCCTTTGTTTTCCCTCCATCACCTGATCCAGTCCTCCCAGGTCGAAGCTGTGCTCGACTTCGTCGGGATACATCTCTTCCGCTGAAGGCACAAAAACAAGATCAACCCCCAGTTCCTCCAGCAAAACCAGATCAGGCTCCAGGGTTCTGGGATAGTGTTCCAGATCTGAGGGATCGTTAAACTGGGTTGGATTCACAAAGATGCTGACTACCACCACATCATTTTCTTCCATGGCAATTTTCACGAGGGAAGCATGTCCCGGGTGCAATGCGCCCATGGTGGGAACCAGTCCAATGCGTTTATGAGTGGAATGGAGCAATGAAAGATGCCCGGAAAGCTCTGATTTAGTTCTGTATACCTTCATCCGATTGACGAGAAGACAAAGATAGATAAAATGGAATCAATTATTTTTAGTAAATTTGCATGATTTCTAATAGAGGCTTACAGCATGAAATGTAAAAAGGTTTTATTTGTTTCTCAGGAGATTACACCTTATTTACCCGAAACTGAACTTTCCCAAATAGGCAGAACGCTCCCACAGGCTATACAGGAAACAGGTAAAGAGATCCGCACCTTTATGCCCAAGTACGGGAACATCAATGAGCGACGGAACCAGTTGCACGAAGTGATCCGCCTGTCAGGAATGAACCTGATCATTGATGATACCGATCATCCCTTAATTATCAAAGTGGCCTCCATTCAGGCTGCCAGGATGCAGGTCTATTTCATAGATAATGAGGAGTATTTTCAGCGGAAACATACCGTAACAGATGCAAATGGTGAATTTTGCAAAGACAACGACGAACGGATGATTTTCTTTGCCAGGGGTGTCCTGGAAACCGTGCGTAAGCTGCGCTGGTCGCCCGACCTTGTGCATTGTCATGGGTGGTTTACCTCCCTGGTGCCCTTATACATTAAAAAGGCTTACCGGGAAGATCCCCTTTTCGCAGATTCAAAAGTTGTTTTTTCGGTTTATGATAATGGCTTTGACCTGCCCCTGGATACTTCCTTCTCACAGAAGATCCTGTTGGACGGAGTATCTGATGACCATGTGTCCATGGTGAAAGAACCCGGGTATGAGAACCTGCTTCGCCTGGCAGCCACTTATTCGGACGGACTGATCAGGGGAAGCGAGCATTTGCCCGATGGAGTGAACGGGGTAATGAAAAATTCAGGAAAACCGGTCCTTGATTATGTGAACAGTGAGCAATATGTGGAAGAGTTCTCCGTTTTCTACGACAGCGTCATCAACAATTAAACATTCTATTTTTCGATGAAGAAGAGGGATTTGTGGGTAGTAGCGATCATGATGATCATGGCCGGATTAGCAGCGTCATGCGAAATTGGCAGCAGTGATCTGGGGGATGATCTCCTGCCCACTGACGATGAAGTCAGCTTACTATACGATACCATTGTTGAGATCAGTGCCTATCCGGTGACCGGGAAATCCTTGGTTACCTCAGAAACAAGATATCGTCCAGATGTTCTCATGTTATTGGGCGGCACAGAAGATACCATTGTGGGCAGCTCGGTGGCTTCCATTGTCACCCAGTTCAATACCACCTCCGGCTTTAAGAATGGTCCTAACATGGAAATAGACACCCTCATGCTGATGCTCCATATGTCGGATTACATAGGAGATATGGAGCAGGAGCTTACCATCGGGATCCATGAATTTACGGAACGCATTTATTTTGATTCGCTCTATAAGTCGGATTACGATATGGAAGGAAAATACAATCCCCTTCCCCTGTTGGAGAAAAGCGTGCTTCCGGCCGGTGAAACCACCTTTGAATTTATCATTGAAGATCCCGACTTTATCGATAAGTGGCTGGCCATTGAAGAGGATACCAACTATTTCCGAAATGATTCCATCTTTAAGGATTATTTCAATGGTTTCTACATTAGCGCGCATACTTCCTCTCCGGAAGGCGGCATGGCCAGGATCCTGTTAAACAATTCTGCCACCAGGCTTTCCATGAAATATGCAAACGACAGCACAGAGGTGGATAGCACAGCTGAGCGGGATTTTGTATGGGCCCATTTTATGATCAATGAATATTCCTCTCAGAAGATCAATGGATTTGAGCATGATCATTCCGGGACTTACCTGTCCACCATTATGGATGACGAAACGGTCAATCCACCGGTAGCTTATGTACAGGGAATGGCCGGAGTAAATACCCGATTTACCTTTGATAAACTGGAAGAGTGGATGGAGAAAAGTCCGATAGCCATAAATTCGGCAACGCTTGTTTTTGAAGTTATGCCAGAAGAAGAAAGCGGTATTTTATACAAGGACATGCCCGACCGATTAATGACTGGAACCATCCTGGAGGATTATTCCTTTGAACCCATTTATGATTTCCTGATTCTCAAGAATAGCAATCCTAACGCAGATGCCCCGGCTTTCGGTGGTTACTTTAAAGCCGATTCAAAGGGGATGTTTGATGATACTACCTATGTCTACCGCTTTGAAATCCCCCTACACTTTCAGAACATGGTAGAAGGGGCCAAACCCGATAATGATTTCATCCTCCAGCTGGACGATGGACGCGTTAATCCAAGAATAACCAAGCTCTGGAGTAACCTTCCTGCCACCAATCAACGTATAAGGCTAGAAATTGTATACCTTAAATTGTAATTGTACTTTTAGTATTGTTGCTTTTTATTGTATGCACCTAATTTGTTTGTATCCATGTGTGGAATTGTTGGCTATATCGGGAACCAGGATGCCTACCCGATCCTTTTAAAAGGATTGAAAAGGCTGGAATACCGGGGATATGATTCGGCAGGGGTAGCCTTGCTTAACGGCGATACTGCCATCTATAAAAAGAAGGGAAAAGTATCTGAACTGGAGGACTTTGTGAGGGGTAAGGAAACTAAAAGCACCATAGGGATCGGCCATACACGCTGGGCCACTCACGGGGAACCCAACGACCTGAATGCCCACCCCCATCACTCGGAAAAGGGATATTTTACCATCATACATAACGGAATCATTGAGAATTATGCCGTACTGAAGAAGAGCCTGATGGACAAGGGCATGAGTTTCTACAGTGAGACCGATACAGAGGTGCTGGCCAATTTGATCGAATACATCTATACTTCCCAGGAAGTAAGTGTGGAGGTAGCTGTTTCGCAGGCCCTGAAGAAGGTGGAAGGAGCCTATGGTCTGGTGGTCATTACCAGGGAAGATCCCAACCTGATGATCGCTGCACGCCGGAGCAGCCCCCTGGTGATAGGCCTGGGCAGCAAGGAATATTTCATTGCCTCCGATGCCATGCCCATTGTGGAATATACCGACAGGGTCATTTACCTGAATAACGACGACATGGCCCTGATCCGAAGGGACGAGCTGGTTTTAAGAAACCTTGCCAGCAATGGTACCTCGGTGAATATTCAGACCCTGGACCTGGGTATATCGGAAATTGAAAAGCAGGGCTATGATCACTACATGCTTAAGGAGATTTTCGAGCAGCCCCGTTCCATACAGGATACCTTCAGGGGCAGGATCCATCCTGAAAGTAATGAAATCAGGCTGGGTGGCTTGCTTGATGTGAAAGATCAGCTGGTGAATGCCAGGCGGATTGTAATCATTGCCTGCGGAACCTCCTGGCATGCCGGGCTGGTAGGTGAGTACCTGCTGGAGGATCTGGCACGCATTCCGGTGGAGGTGGAATATGCTTCTGAATTCCGCTACCGCAATCCCATGATCGGTCCCGAGGATGTGGTCCTGGCCATCAGTCAGAGCGGGGAGACCGCCGATACCCTGGCAGCCATCCAGCTGGCCCGGGAAGCCGGGGCCCTGGTACTGGGCATTTGCAATGTGGCCGGGTCAAGTATATCCCGTGAAACCCATGCTGGGGTCTATACCCATGCAGGTACAGAAATTGGAGTAGCTTCCACCAAGGCTTTTACGGCACAGGTAACCGTGCTGACCATGATGGCAATGATGATCGGAAAAGAAAAAAAATTGTTATCCGAGGACCGCTTTGGAGCCCTGATTGCCGAGCTCAACAACATTCCCATGAAGATTGAGAAGATCCTGGAACAGAACGATGAATTCAAACGGATAGCCGAAATATACAAGGATGTCAGCAATGCGCTTTACCTGGGACGCGGAGTCTCTTTCCCGGTGGCCCTGGAGGGAGCCCTGAAACTTAAGGAGATCTCATACATTCATGCGGAAGGTTATCCGGCCGCTGAGATGAAACACGGTCCCATCGCCCTGATCGATGAGAAGATGCCGGTGGTCTTTATTGCCACCCGTGACAGCTCCTACGAAAAGATTGTAAGCAACATCCAGGAAGTGAAGGCCCGCAACGGGGTGGTGATCGCCATCGTGACGGAAGGCGACACGGCCATCAAAGACATGGCCGATCATGTGATTGAGATCCCGGAGACTGATCAGGCCCTGGTATCCCTGCCTTCGGTGGTGCCCCTGCAACTAATCGCTTATCACATTGCCCTGATGCGCGGATGCGATGTGGATCAGCCCAGGAACCTGGCCAAGTCGGTCACGGTTGAATAAGGTGTAAAGAGCTGGAAAAAATTAACGATCTCCGTACTGTTTGTCGTAGTAACTCTGGTAGACACCGGAGGTGATGCGCTGCATCCATTGCTGGTTATTCAGGTACCATTCCACCGTGCGGGTCAGTCCCTCCCGGAAGGTCAGGGAGGGCTTCCAGCTTAATTCATCCTGGATCCTGGAACTGTCGATGGCATAACGGAGGTCGTGCCCTGCACGGTCCTTCACATAAGTGATCAGTCCTTCCGAGGTGCCGGGCTTACGTTCCAGTTTTTCGTCCATGATCTGGCACAGCAGCCTGATCAGGTCTATGTTTTTCCACTCGTTTAATCCCCCGATGTTGTAGGTCCGGCCCGGAATTCCCTTTCTGCTGATCAGCTCAATGGCTGAAGCATGGTCCTCCACATAGAGCCAGTCCCTTACATTCTCACCCTTTCCATAAATGGGAATGGGCTTCATATTCAGAATGTTATTGATGGCAAGGGGAATCAGTTTCTCGGGAAACTGGTTGGGGCCATAGTTGTTTGAGCAGTTCGATAGCACCACCGGCAGGCCAAAGGTATGATGGTAGGCCCTGACCAGGTGATCGGAGCTGGCCTTGGAGGCTGAATATGGGCTTCGCGGATCGTAAGGGGTTTCTTCGGTAAATAATCCTTCCGGACCCAGGCTCCCGTACACTTCGTCGGTGGAGATGTGATAAAACAGCTTTCCCTCAAAATCCGTCCACACGCTCCGGCAGGCATTCAGGAGGTTGACCGTTCCCACGATATTGGTGTGAATAAAAGCCATGGGATCGGCAATGGACCGGTCCACATGCGATTCAGCCGCCAGGTGGATAACCATGTCAAACTGTTCTTCCTTAAAAAGCTTCTCCAGGAAGGGTGCGTCCACAATATCACCCCGGATAAACTGGTAATTGGGAGCATCCTGTATATCCCTCAGGTTCTCAAGGTTTCCGGCATAGGTAAGCTGGTCCAGGTTGATGATCCGGATACCGGGATGGTCCAGGACCATTTTTCTTACCACATGGGATCCGATAAAGCCGGCTCCCCCGGTTACCAGTACCTTTTTCATGATTCCCGCTTTTTAGATCTGATGTTCTTTTCCCAGTTCCAGGCTGTCAGAAGGGTTTCCTCAATGCCTTTCTCTGCCTTCCATCCAAGCTCCCTGTTGGCAAAGGCAGTATCGGCGTATACCTGCTCCACATCCCCTTCACGACGATCCACTACCTTGTAGTTCAGTTTCTGTCCCGTGGCTTTTTCGAATGCTTTTACAATTTCCAGTACAGAAAGTCCTTTCCCGGTTCCCAGGTTAAAGACCTCGAAGGCCGACTTCTGCTTCTTCCCGAGCATGCGTTTAATGGCCACAATATGGGCCTTGGCCAGGTCCACTACATTGATGTAGTCCCTGACCGCTGAACCATCCGGGGTGTTGTAATCATCCCCGAACACTCGCAGGACCTCTCTGATTCCGGCAGCTGTCTGGGTAACAAAGGGCACCAGATTATTGGGTATCCCAATGGGAAGCTCGCCAATCTGAGCCGAGGGATGGGCTCCTATGGGATTAAAATATCGTAATGATATAACGCTTAGGTCAGGATCTGATGCCAGGGTATCCTGAAGTATCTCTTCACTTATTTGTTTTGTATTGCCATAGGGTGAGTTGGCTTTTTTAATAGGGGCGCTTTCATCCACAGGCAGGGTATCGGGTTCTCCATAAACCGTACAGGAGGAGGAAAAAACCATATGGGGAACTTTGAAGAGCTTCATGGCTTCCAGCAGATGGATTAGTGAGAGCAGGTTATTCTCGTAGTAAGCCAGGGGTTTTTCCACACTTTCTCCGACGGCCTTGAAGGCTGCAAAATGTATGATGGCTTCCATATCGGAGTGTTTTCTGAAGACCTCGAAGACCCTTTCCCGCTCCCTCAGGTCTACTTCCTCAAAGTGGGGGGTTTTGCCTGTAATTGCACTAATTCCATCCAGAACTTTCCGTTCTGAATTTGACAGGTTATCAATGATTACCACATCGATCCCCTCCTCCAGCAGCTCTACTACCGTATGGGATCCGATGTACCCTGTCCCTCCTGTAACCAGTATCTTAGACATAAAAGGGAAGTTTAGAGGCTCCAGTACTGGAGTTTATTGATCTTACCCCTGAAGATGCCCTTTAAGTCTGCAAAGACAGCCCCCGGGTGGGTAATGGACTCAAAATAAGCTTCATCCATCTGAATATATTGCTGATGGTTGACCGCCACAATAATGCTGTGATAGGGTCCTTCAATGGAGGGGGAGAGCTCAAAATTGTATTCTTCCCTTATCTCCTCGGGTGAAGCGTAAGGGTCTACCACCTCCACCATCACCCCGAATTCCTTGAGTTCTGAAATCACATCGGCTACCTTTGAATTCCGGATGTCGCTCACGTTTTCCTTAAAAGTGGCCCCCATGACCAGTACCCGGCAGTCCTTCAGGTTTGGAAAAGTGGAAGATAGTTTCAGGGTAACCTGCCTGGCCACATAGGCACCCATTCCGTCGTTAATCCCGCGTCCTGCGTTGATGATCTGGGCATGATGTCCGAATTTGGCTGACTTATAGGTGAGGTAATAGGGGTCCACACCTATGCAATGCCCTCCCACCAGTCCGGGGAAGAAGTTGAGGAAATTCCATTTGGTGCCTGCAGCTTCAAGCACTTCGTAGGTATTGATCCCCATTTTATTGAAGATCATGGAGAGCTCATTCATAAAAGCGATGTTGATATCGCGCTGGGTGTTTTCGATGATCTTGGCAGCTTCGGCCACTTTGATGGAGCTGGCCCGGTGTACCCCTGCCTCGATCACCAGCTCGTAGGTAAGGGCAATCTCTTCGGCCGATTCGGCATCGCAACCTGAACTGACCTTGGTGATGCGGGTCAGGGTATGTTCCCTGTCACCCGGATTGATGCGTTCAGGGGAGAAACCCACTTTGAACTGCTCCATGTATTTCAGGCCGGAAACCTTTCTGAGCACGGGAATGCAATCTTCTTCAGTGCAACCGGGATAAACGGTGGATTCGTAAACCACATAATCGCCTTCGGACAACACTTTTCCCACAGTTTCAGTGGCAGACATAACCGGAGTCAAATCGGGATTCTTATGTACATCGATGGGAGTGGGAACAGCCACAATGTAAAAAGATGCTTCCCTGATGTCTTCAATTTTGGAGGTAAACCGGATGTCACAGCCTTCGAAATCTTCAGCTTTCAGCTCATTGCTGGGATCCACCCTGTTTTTCATCATTTCGACCCGGTCGGGCTTAATGTCAAAGCCGATGACGGAAATTTTTCTGGCAAACTCCAGGGCGATGGGCAGCCCCACATAACCCAGGCCAATTACGGCCATCTTTTTCTCCTTGTTTACAAGGTCCTTATAAATCATTTTCAATGTTTTTGATGATGGGATGATACTCACCCGTAACTCCAACGGGTTCTGTATTGCGAATGGTATATACAGTCTGTATTGAATTCCGGGCAGCTTCCAGTCCATAGCCTTTCGCGCTCAGGATGTGCTCATAGGATACCGTATGCAGGTCCGTAAAACCTCCGCTGAATTCAATTTCTTCCCCGTCCACGGTGATGGAACGGAAGGTGCGGACTCCCTTAGTCTTCAGCTCATCAGGGATATCCCCGTAATCGATGCTCAAAAACCAGCGTACCCTGGCCTGTTCCAGTTCCAGGTAGCCGGCAGCTTTATTCTTTTTCAGGAAATGGACTTTGTTTTCCTTCACCGGACCGAAGATCCAGGTCAGCATATCAAAAAAGTGTACCCCGATATTGGTGGCCACTCCCCCCGATTTCTCCTCGTCTCCCTTCCAGGAATAATGATACCAGTTGCCGCGACTGGTGATGTAGGAGAGGTCGATGTCGTATATTTTGCCGCTTCCTTCTTTCCGCACCTTCTCTTTCAGATCTATAATGGCCCTGTGATGCCTGAGCTGAAGGATGTTCCACACCCTTCTTCCGGTCTCCTGCTCATAATCCTGCAGGGCATCGATGTTCCAGGGATTAAGTACCAGGGGTTTTTCGCAGATGGCATCGGCCCCGTTTCTAAGGGCAAAGCGTATGTGCGAATCATGCAAGTAATTTGGGGAGCAGATGCTCACATAGTTCACCTGAGTTCCCTGCCTGTTAAGCTTGGCAATGTGCCGGTCGAATCGTTCAAATTCGGTGAAGAAATCGGCCTCAGGGAAGTAGCTGTCCATAAAACCTACACTGTCGAAGCGGTCCAGTGAGGCTACCAGTCTGTTTCCAGTCTCTTTTATGGCTCGCACATGCCTGACGGCAATGTAGCCGGCCACACCTATCAGTGCAAAATTCTTATCTTCCTTATTCATGGTGTTTTGCGCAGCAACAGTGTACGAAGATAATAAAAATTGCGGGTTGATAACTTCGTTTTGAAATCCTCAGCTGACTGATTACTTTTACCACACAATTGACCGCATATGATCGTTGGAAAATACATCAGAAAACTTCTGAATGACAGGCAAAGAGTGGTTTTGCCTGGCTTTGGAAACCTTGAGGTGAAAGGGAACTCGGGCGAGGTTTCAAAGTCAGGGGGTAAAATCAATCCACCGGGCCTGACGGTCAGGTTTGATAAAGGATTTAGCAAGGATGATGGTGTGCTGGCAGCTGCAGTGGCTTCGGGCGAGGGAATGCAGGAGGAAGAGGCCAGGCAGAGGGTGCTTGAGATGATCGATGCCATTAAGTTTTCTCTGGACAAGGGAGAATCCTATGCCCTCCTGGAGACAGGCACCTTATGGAAGGATGACGATGGAAAAGTGCATTTCCAGGCAGTGTCTGACTGGGTGCTGGAACCGGAACAGTATGGACTTGATTCCCTGGACCTGCTGGAACTTGAAGAGTTAACCGTCGAAGAGGAAAAAGCAGATGACATTCAACTGGATATTCCGGCTCCGCCGGTAAAAAAGAAAGTGGCCAGGGTCTCCGGACGCATGCCTCAAAGGCAAGTGGAAGAGAAAAAAAGCAGGCACATTAACAGATGGAAGGCCATCTGGATGATAGCTGGCGTCCTGATCGTTATCCTGCTGGTGTTGATCTTTATTCCTTCTGACAGGAAAAGCCTTCCCGTGGATGTGCCCCCCCGGATTGATAAGCAGCCACAGGAGCAGGTAAACTCAGAAACAAGTGTTCCGGTTCCTGAACAAGCGGTGATCGAATCGGAACCTGCTGTACCCGAACAGGTGGAGGAGGTGCTGAATTTCCATATCATCGCAGGCAGTTTCAAACACCTGGGGAATGCCAGCGATAAGCAGGATAAACTGAAGGCCAAGGGCTTTCAGGCCGAAATGATGATTACCGAGAACCGGATGTACCGGGTGAGCGTAGGTTCCTATGCCACAGAAGCAGAGGCGTTAAGAGCCCTGACTGAATTGAAGTCAGAACCGGGTCTTGAAAGCTGCTGGCTCCTGTCCAGATAGCTTCAGTTTATCTCAGAGCCATTGATTGCCTCCTTACCGGGTTCCACAAAATACAAGCTTCCATCGGGATTTTCGGACAGGAGGATCATTCCCTGTGATTCAATCCCTTTGATTTTTCTGGGCGCCAGATTGGCCAGTACACATACCTTCTTTCCCTGCAGTGATTCGGGCTGGTAATATTCAGCTATGCCAGAAACAATGGTCCGCTTTTCAAATCCCAGGTCCACCTGCATTTTGATCAGCTTTTTCGTTTTGGCTACTTTTTCAGCTTCCAGGATGGTCCCCGTGCGGAGATCCATGCGGGTGAAATCGTCAAAGGTAATTTCATCTTTCTGAGGAGCAATCGCCGGAGCTTCCTCGTTCTCCTCTTTGGTTTTTAAAAGTTTATCCAGCTGAGCCTGGATCTGCTCGTCCTCGATCTTCTCAAACAGCAGGGACGCCTTTTCGATGGAATGTCCTGCTTCCATCAGATCGGGGGATCCGATCAGATCCCAGGAGGTCTGGTCAATACGGAGAAATTCCCTGAGTCTGGCCATGGAAAAGGGTAAAAAGGGATCCAGAAGCAGGGTCAGGTTGGCAGTGATCTGCAGGGAAAGGTTCAGAATGGTTTTGACCCTTTCGGGATCTGTTTTAATAAGCTTCCAGGGTTCGGTGTCGGCCAGGTACTTATTTCCCAGCCTGGCCAGGTCCATGGCTGTTTTTATGGCTTCCCTGAACCTGAATTGTTCCAGACTCCTTTCCACATTTCCGGCAATGGTTTTAATCTCCTTCAGAACCGTATGGTCGGATTCAAGCAGCTGGGTGACTTCAGGGACTTTCCCGTCAAAATATTTATGGGTCAGTACAATGGCCCGGTTCACAAAATTTCCCAGTATGGCCACCAGTTCGTTGTTGTTCCTGTTTTGAAAGTCCTTCCAGGTAAAATCATTGTCCTTGTTCTCAGGAGCATTGGCACAAAGCACATAACGCAATACATCCTGCTTTCCCGGGAAGTCTTCCAGGTATTCATGCAGCCAGACGGCCCAGTTCCTGGAAGTGGAGATCTTGTCATTCTCCAGGTTCAGGAATTCATTGGCAGGTACGTTTTCAGGAAGAATATAGCTTCCTTCGGCCTTCAGCATGGTGGGAAAAACAATGCAGTGAAAGACAATGTTGTCTTTTCCGATGAAATGGATCATGCGGGTTTCCTCGTCCTTCCAGTATGTTTCCCAATCGGGGGTAAGTTCCTTGGTAGCAGAAATGTAGCCGATGGGAGCATCAAACCAGACATAGAGCACCTTGCCGTCTGCTCCTTCCACAGGAACCGGCACTCCCCAGTCCAGATCGCGGCTTACAGCCCTGGGATGAAGTCCCTGATCCAGCCAGGATTTACACTGTCCGTATACATTGGGCTTCCATTCCTTATGTTCCTCCAGGATCCATTGCTTCAGCCAGGGCTCGTATTTGTCCAGGGGGAGGTACCAGTGTTTGGTCTCTTTCAGCACCGGTTTGCTCCCGCTGATAGTCGAAACCGGGTTTGCCAGGTCGGTGGGACTCAGCGAGGTGCCGCATTGTTCACACTGGTCGCCGTAGGCGCATGGATTGCCGCAATGCGGGCAGGTCCCTGTGATATAGCGGTCGGCCAGGAAGGTGGAGGCTTCTTCATCGTAATACTGTTCAGATACTTTTTCAATGAAAATATCTTTGTCATACAGGGTTTTAAAAAACTCCGACGCCGTGTCATGGTGCACCTGGTTGGAGGTCCTGGAATAAATATCGAAAGATATCCCGAAATCCTCAAAAGCTTTTTTGTTGAGGGCATG
Source organism: Bacteroidota bacterium (assembly GCA_039714915.1). Taxonomy (GTDB): domain Bacteria; phylum Bacteroidota; class Bacteroidia; order Bacteroidales. Next base: position 40,841 of record JBDLIM010000003.1, on the reverse strand, counting down.
GTAGCGATCCACCACATCCTGGGGACTGGTCCCTTCATTCCTGGCTTTCAGGGTGATGGGTACTCCGTGTTCATCAGATCCGCAAATGGATATGACATCTCTGTCCCTTTGCCGGAGGTATCTCACATAGATATCGGAAGGCACATACACCCCGGCCAGGTGACCCAGGTGAAGGGGGCCGTTGGCATAGGGAAGCGCAGAAGTAATCAGGTATCTTTTATAGCTTTTTGAGGTCATTATAAAATAATTTGGGCCTAAAGATAATGATAAAATGGACGCTGATCATCAGGTCGCCGGCCACATGAAGAGGAAATGAGGATTATCAATGAACCGGTGTGATACAGGCAGGAGAGCTGAGCAACTGGCAGCAGGTTTCTTAAGGGCCCGGGGCTACCGCATCTGGAAAACAAACTGGAGGTGGGGCAAAAGAGAACTGGACCTGGTGGCCATCTACCGGGGTTGGCTGGTGGTTGTGGAGGTTAAATCCATGGTGGGCAACCGTGTGAACCATCCTTCGGTGGTGGTGGATGAACAAAAGCAGCGGAATATAGTTCTGGCAGCCGAGGGCTTCATCCGAAGGTTTAACAGCCGGCGTCCCACCCGTTTTGATGTGATTGCTGTATACTATCATGGGGATGGAGTGAAGATAGAACACTTCGAAGATGCCTTCAATCCCCAGAATGAATTTTAATTATTTTTTTTAACAAACCTTTTCTTTATCCAGTTGTTTGAACAGAATAAATTAATTCGTATAACTCACATCACATTCAAAACTTAGAACGAAATGAAAAAAGTACTGAAACTCACCGGAATCCTTCTGTTCGCTGTAACAGCCACCTTTGCTCAGACCAACAAAGAAGAAATTGAATTCTACCAGTCCATTTTCGGCATGGAGAAAAAAGCAGTAGTAGATGCATTTGTTGGATTGGAGGGGGATGCTGCCGATCAGTTCTGGGGTATTTATGACGCCTATGAAACCGAGCGAAAAGCCAATGGTCAGAAGCGGATCGAACTTTTAAATAAATATACTCAATCCTACCTGGATCTGGATGATGCCACCACCGATGCACTTGCCGCGGAAAGCATGAAGATCAATGCTCAGCAGCTCAAGCTTATTAAAAAATATTACAAGCAGGTAAAGAGGGTCTCCGGTTCGAAAACGGCAGCCCAGTTTTACCAGCTGGAGAACTATTTCAGAAGCGCTATCCAGATTGCACTGATGGAGCAGATCCCCTTTATTGGAGAATTTGACTGGTAGTCTATGCTGCGGCTTATCGCAATTCTGGTTTTTTTGAGCGGCACCCTGGCCTTCGGTCAGGATCCCGCTCATGATCAAACAAAGCATGCAGAGGAACATAGTTCGGGTCATGAAGAACATTCTGCATTCAGACCACACCGTCTGGCCCTTGTAAGCGGCTACGGTTTCCTTTCGGGAGCTATCAATGAGGATGGTGAAAAAAAATCTCACATAGTGCCGGTATTTGGAGTCGACTATGAATACTGGTTTAATCATAAAATTGGGGTAGGTACCCACAATGACCTGGAAATGGGTGTATACTCCGTGGAGTTAGACCATCAGGAATATATAGAACGCAATTTTGCAGTGGTGACTTCACTAGTTTTTCTTTATGAACCCGTTCACAACTGGGCTCTTTTTGCAGGTCCGGGCTATGAGCTTGAAAAACATCACAATTTCCCGGTATTTAAGGTAGGAACCGATATTAGCAAATCCTTTGAAGGAGGGTGGGGAATTGGTGTGGTGCTGGCCTATGATTTTAAAGAGGTAAACTCAGCCATCACACTGGGCTTTACGGTGAGCAAAAGGCTGGGGAAACATTAGGAAATCAGCAAATTACACCCCCTGATATCGGAGTGGTCGTAACGGCCCAGCACTTCAAAACTATCATCCTCATACACCTTCCCAAGGTCACCTGTGGCTATGAAGGAACAACTGTACACATTGGCCAGATCGATGATATTGATGCCTCCACTTTGTCCGGCTTGAACAGGCGACAGCGGATCGTTGGGATCGCGGATCAGGATTTTCATCCATGGAGGAGTAAAGAAGCGCCCCTTTTTTTTGGAATATGCCTGTGAGAGTAGTTCGGTCATCCCGTATTCTGATTGAATGGCTTTGAGCCCAAAGGCTGTTTTCAATTGCCCATGCAGTTCACTTCTCACCATCTCTTTTCGTCGTCCTTTCATCCCTCCGGTTTCCATTACGATGATGTGATCTCCCAGAGACAAGGGATATTGCTCTGCCAGGTCCAGCAACGCAAAACTAACCCCCAGGAGCAGGGTGGGGTGCCTGTCCTTATTTCGTTTTTGCAGGACCGATGTCAGCTCCTTAAGGTTGTTGAGGTAGAATCCGCTGTCGGGGTGTCCGGAGGTTGTGGTCAGGTGATTCATCATATGGACCAGTGAAGAGCCCGAACTTTCAAGGTAAGAGGGAAGAAGGGCCAGGATGCAGTATTTTCCCGGATCGCCATAGCACTGCCGGAAGCCTGTGGTAAAACTTTTTTTATACAGGGAGGCATCGGCCACATGGTGCCGGGAAGGGGTAGTTCCGGTGGTGCGACTGCTTTCAAATACTAACTCTGCACTTCTCCCCTCTACAAACACTGTGTGAGATTTAAAGAATTCAATGGGAAGAAAGGGGATCTGTTCCAACTCCTTCACAGTGGAAGGATCTGCGCGAAGAGCTGCCAGATAATCTCTGTACACCGGAGTGTGGCGAGCCTGGTAAAAAAAAACCTTCAGGGCAATCTCCCTGAAGGCTTTCTGGTCCTTGATATTAAAAATGTCCTGTATAAATGCAGGATCCATTGTTTCTATCCTTTGATAGCCTTGATGCCCGGCAGTACCTTGCCTTCGATATATTCCAGCATGGCTCCGCCTCCTGTGGATACATAGCTCACCTGATCGGCCAATTCGAATTTATTAACTGCAGCCACAGAGTCGCCGCCACCCACCAGGCTGAAGGCGCCTTTGGCCGTGGATTCTGCAATGGCTCTGGCAATGCTTACGGTTCCCTTTTGAAAATTGGGCATCTCAAATACGCCCATGGGGCCATTCCAGAGAATGGTTTTAGAATTCATGATGACATCCGACAGCAGTTCAACGGACTTTTCCCCTATATCCAGTCCCATAAATCCTTCCTTGCCCAGGTCTATAACAGCCAGCTCTGTGTTGGCCTCGTTATCGAACTTATCAGCCAGCACCTGGTCCACAGGGAGAACCAGGTTCACCCCTTTCTCTTCAGCAGCTTTCACCAGGCTGGCAGCCACATCAAGTTTGTCCTCTTCACAGAGGGAGTTCCCGATCTCTCCTCCCCGGGCCTTTATAAAGGTGTAGGTCATGCCTCCGCCAATGATCAGGTTATCCACGCGGTCGAGCAGGTTTTCAATGACCTGGATCTTATCTGAAACCTTGGCGCCGCCCATAATAGCCGTTAGCGGCTTTTCAGAATTGTGAAGCACTTTATCCATGGCTTCGATCTCCTTGTTAATCAGGAATCCAAACATTCTTGAATCCACGTCGAAGAAATCAGCTATAACAGCTGTGGAGGCATGGGCCCGGTGAGCAGTGCCGAAGGCATCATTTACATATACATCGGCATAGGTGGATAATTTCCCGGCAAAGACTCTGGTAGCTGCTTTTTCTTCATCTGTCTTAATCTTGTTTTCGGCAGAGTAAAACCGGAGGTTTTCCAGAAGCAATACTTCCCCGGGTTTCAGGGCGGCTGATCTCGAAACGGCCTCTTCTCCCACACAATCACCGGCAAACTGAATATCCACTCCAAGGTGGCCCGAAAGTGCAGGTATCACATGTTTCAGTGAGAATTTCTCCTCCGGTCCGGCTTTAGGCCTTCCCAGGTGGGACATCAGGATTGCTGAACCGCCATCCCGGAGTACCTTTTTAATGGTAGGAAGTGCGCCGCGAATGCGGGTATCGTCTGTGACCTCATACTGGGCACCAAGGGGTACATTGAAGTCCACTCTGATGATGGCTTTCTTGCCTGCAAAGTTGTAATTATCAATTAATTGCATGTTTAAATAAATTTTAGATATATAAACAGTTCAGATTCGGAATCCCAAAGGTAAAAAAGAAATTCTACTTTTACAGATTGTAAGACCAATGTTATTTAAAGAGATCATAGGACAGAAAGAGGTGAAGCAAAAGCTTCTGAATATGCTCAGAGAGGACCGGACCCCTCATGCACTCATGTTATTCGGACCCTCAGGTACGGGGAAGCTTCCCCTGGCCATAGCCATGGCCCAGTACCTGGCCTGCGAAGACCGACGGGAGGATGATTCCTGCGGGAGCTGCCCCTCCTGTTTGAAATTCGGAAAGTTGGTACATCCCGATCTGCATTTTGTAATGCCGGTGTTAAAAGCCGGTAGTGTGACAGGCCCGCCCGTAAGCGATGACTTTATTAAAACCTGGAGGGAGAGTTTACTGTCGGATTATTACATTACAGAGAATCTCTGGTATGAAGCCATAGGTGCTGAAAACAAGCAGGGCATCATCAATGTGAAGGAAAGCGAGGCGATCATCAGAAAGCTGGGATTTAAGCCCTATGAGTCGGAATACAGGATGATGATCATATGGTTGCCCGAGAAAATGAATCAACCGGCAGCTAATAAATTGCTGAAACTTATCGAAGAGCCCCCCCATAAAACCTTAATTCTCCTGGTTTCCGAGCATACCGACCGGATCCTTCCCACCATTCTCAGCCGGACCCAGTTGCTGCATGTTCCCCCGCTGTCGGAGAAAGAGATCAGGGAGGGCTTATTTCAACAGGGAAATACCGATCCTCAATTACTGGAAGATGCTGTGAATAAAGCCAATGGAAATTTGAGCATGGCTATACAGACTTTCCGCCAGGATGAGAATGATCTGCAGAATTTTGAGCTTTTTACGGGTCTGATGCGACTCTGCTATGCAAGGAATATCATTGAGATCAATACCTGGGTGGATCAGGTGGCCGGGATGGGCAGGGAGCGGCAGAAGCAGCTCATAGACTATTCTCTCAGGCTTCTGCGGGAAAATTTTATGCTGCATATGGACAAGGGATCACTGAATTACATGTCGGCCAAAGAAAAAGAATTTGCTGTGAAATTCAGTCCTTTTATTCACGAGGGCAATGTATTTACGCTGGTGGAGGAATTCGGGTCTGCCGGAAACCACATTGAGGCCAATGGAAATCCCAGGATCATTCTGATGGACCTATCTATACGGGTAATCAGGCTATTAATGCAGAAGCCATCAGGCAGCGCATAGTCTGGTTTTGAATTGGAAAACTGAATCCCTATTTTTGCATCATGGATAGCCAGAAGGCACGGGGTTGCTGTTCGGAGAAACAGCTGGAGATAAACGGTGGTAACAGGGACCGCATCGATTCCTATTTTTCTTCCTGTTCCAAATTGGATGCATTCAACTGGTTGAGAGAAGTTTCGGATATGGATATTCCCGAAGCTGTGGAGATCCGTTTTAAGAATACGCGCAAGGCCTATTACAGGAATGTGAACGGACTCAGATTAAAACGCGGTGATATGGTTGCCGTGGAAGCCTCTCCGGGTCACGACATCGGCATCATCTCCCTGGTTGGAGAGATTGTGAATAAGCAACAGGCCCGCAATAAGTATCAAACTAATCGGGAAGAGCTGAAAAAGGTATACCGGAAGGCCAAACCGGTGGATATCGATAAATGGAAAGAGGCTATTCAAAAAGAGGAACAGACCATGCTTCAAAGCAGGAAGCTAGCCGGTGATCTGGGTTTGAATATGAAGATTGGCGACGTGGAATACCAGGGAGACAATACCAAGGCAATTTTCTATTACATTGCCGATGAGCGGGTGGATTTCAGGGAGCTGATAAAGGTATTGGCAGAAACCTTCCGCATCCGGATCGAAATGCGCCAGATCGGTGCACGTCAGGAAGCCGGAAAAATTGGCGGTATAGGTACCTGTGGCAGAGAGCTCTGTTGCTCCACCTTTGTTACTAATTTTGTTTCGGTAAGTACCCATTCAGCACGAGTTCAGGAAGTGGCCCTAAATCCTCAAAAACTTGCAGGCCAGTGTGGTAAGCTGAAGTGTTGCCTGAATTACGAGCTGGCCGGCTATGAGGATGCACGTAAAGATTTTCCGGATACTTCCAGGCTTCTTAAAACCACCAAGGGAGAGGCCTATCACTTGAAAACAGATGTATACAGGGGCGTGATGTGGTACGGAATCTCCGGCTCAGCTGCCCAGGCCCTGATTCCCGTATCGGTGGAGCGGGTCAATGAAATTCAGGAAATGAATTCCAGGGGAAAGCTGCCCGACGAACTTGCAGAAGCCATGGATGCTGTTAAGCCAGATCGGCTGGAGTATACCAATGGTGCCGGACAGGGAAGCCTGACTCGCTTTGAGAAGGGGCAAACCAAAAAGAAAAAGAAAAAACGCAAACCACCCAGATCTCATCGCAACCCTAAATGAAGAAGCTAGCAAAATTCTGTTTACCTTTTCTCTTCCTGACACTCATATCCTGTGATCCCCATATGGTATATGACCATTACATCACCACAGAAGAGGGGATGTGGAGATGGCTAGATGCCAAGGAATTCAGGGTGGATATTACCGACACTACATCTCTTCACAACATATACCTTCAGGTAAGGCATTCTGTGGATTACCCAATGAGCAATTTATATATGTTTGTCCACGTGAAGGGCCCCACAGGGCAACACCTGAAGGATACTGTGAATATGATCCTTGCTGCTCCGGACGGCCGGTGGACGGGCAGTGGCACAGGAAAACTGAGAGAGCTGCAGCTTCTTTACCGCTCTCAAACCCAATTCGGATTATCCGGCACCTATGTATTTACCATTGAGCAGGGGATGAGAAATCCTGAACTTCCTGTCACCGATCTGGGAATTAGAATTGAAAGAGCCAATCTTTAACTGATTTGGGAAAGAAGAAATTAGCAAGATTAAAGGAGCTGAGCACCTTTGAAAGAGTTATTCAACCACCTTTTGAAGAAGTGTTTCGTTCTGATTACCGTTTGAAGGGTAAATGGAGCAAAGAGCTTTTTAAGAATGATCAACCCCTGGTGCTGGAGCTGGGGTGCGGTAAAGGGGAATACACCCTTGGACTGGCCAGGAAGAGGCCCTGGAATAATTTCATGGGAATTGATATCAAGGGTGCCAGGATCTGGACCGGGGCCCAGGCGGCTCAGGAGGAAGGCCTTGAAAATGTGGTATTTCTGCGTACTCGAATTGATTTTATTACGTCTTTTTTTGCAAAGGATGAGGTAAATGAACTCTGGATCACCTTCCCCGATCCCCAGGAGAAACTCCGCCGTAGAAAGAAACGGCTTACCGGGGCAGCTTTTCTGAATAAGTACAGGTTATTTCTTAAAGACGGGGGCCTTGTGCACCTGAAAACAGATAACAGGTCGCTTTATAGGGATACCCTGGAGCTGGTCAACTATAATAAGCTTCAGGTAGAACGAAAGTCGGAAGATATTTACATGGAAGATTGGATGGATGAAACAGTTTCCATACAAACCTATTATGAGAAGCGCTTTCTGGCCGAGGGACTGCCCATCACCTACCTCAGTTTCCGTCTGCCTGCCCATCAGGAAATCATAGCCTTGCCGGATTAACTTAATCTAAATAAAAAAAGTATTATCTTTGAAGCCTTAATTTTCAACGATAAATGGAGGTACAGAAGGAAAAAATACTGGAGGTGCTTGGCCGGATAAATTATCCCGGAACAAAAAAAGATATTGTTTCCTCGGGCATGGTTAATGAGGTAGTTTACCGGGAAGGTGAATTATGGATCGGTCTTGCTTTTGAAAAACCCAACGACCCTTTCATCCAGTCGCTTAAGAAAGCGACCAGGATGACAATTAATAATACATTCGGTGAAAATACCTTGAAAGAAGGGCATATTCAGGTGCTGGTTCCTGAGTTGGCCGTGAAGGAGGATCCTCTTTCGGGCGTGAATAATATCGTAGCCATAGCTTCCGGGAAAGGGGGAGTGGGTAAATCCACTATTGCAGCGAACCTGGCTGTGGCGCTGGCGAAACAGGGTAAGCGTGTGGGCTTGATTGATGCGGATGTGTACGGACCCTCCATTCCAAAAATGTTTCATGTGGAAGGGCAGCGACCGGTTGCCCATACGGAAGATGGTGTAGAATGGATCGTCCCCATCGAAAAATACGGGGTTAAATTGCTGTCTGTGGGTCTTTTTGTACGCCCTGAAGATGCAGTAGTATGGAGGGGACCCATGGCCACCGGTGCGCTGAAGCAGCTAATAAGCCAGGGAGACTGGGGGGAACTGGACTACCTTCTTATTGACCTGCCTCCGGGTACCGGTGATGTTCACCTGACCATGGTACAGGAAGTTCCTGTTACAGGAGTGGTCATCGTAAGTACTCCTCAGGAAGTGGCCCTGGCTGATGTGATCAAGGGAATAAATATGTTTGCCGGCGAAAAAATCAATGTACCGGTACTGGGAATCATTGAGAACATGTCCTGGTTTACTCCCGAAGAACTTCCGGAGAACAGGTATTATATTTTTGGAAAGGAAGGCTGCAAACAACTGGCAGAGAAGCTGGGGATCCCGCTTCTGGGTCAGGTGCCTATTGTACAGGGAATCAGAGAATCGGGCGATTCAGGCGAGCCGGTGGCACTTGATCCCGAAAAATCACCTGGCGACGCCTTTCATCTCCTGGCCAGGAATATTGAGGATCAGGTGAATACAAGAAATAAGGAGTTGAAGCCCACAAAAAAGGTGGAAATTACGACTAAGTAATCAGCATGTGGCTAAAACAGAGGATTCATGGAAGCTATTAGAGAAAGAGTTGAGAAGGCACTTGAAAAGATCAGGCCTTACCTGGTGGCAGATGGTGGAGATATTTCCATTGTCGACATTACCGACGATATGGTAGTACGGGTGGAAATGATGGGAGCCTGTAATGGGTGCCCTTTCAGCATGCAAACCCTGAAGGCGGGTGTTGAAATAGCGATAAGGAATGAAGTTCCGGAAATTAAAGAGGTAATAGATATTAATGCATAAGGTGCTTTTTTTCCTGTCCGATAAAATAAGTTATATCAAAAGCAGTTAATTATTTGTAAGAACTTTACGGTAAGCTGTCAGAACAGGAAAAATTTGCCTTTTCGGAATGCCATATACGGAGTGTTGATCACAGGATCCATGATCTTTGGTCTGAGCTCATGCAGTGTGGAGAAAAACACTTCTCTTACAAGGAATTATCACAATCTTACCTCCCACTACAACATCTATTTTAACGGGAATGAAAGCTACAAGAGAGGCATAGATAAGGCCAGGGATGCTGCGAAGATGGACTACAACCACACCCTGCCTGTATTTCTCTTTGAAGATGAAACCGTAAATTCAACGGTACAGGGAGATATGAAAAGGGCCATCGATAAGGCCACAAAGGTCATCACCTTTCATTCGATCACCGCCAAGCCTAAAGTAAAAGAAGGGAATCAATCGCCCAAGGATAAAGCATTTTTCGAGCAAAACGAATATAACAAATGGGTGGATGATTCTTATTTGCTCATGGGTAAAGCCTACATGTTCCAGGGAGAGTACTTTCTGGCTGCTGAAACCTTTAAACATATAATGGTTACCTTCCCCAAAGAAGACATCCGCTTTCTTGCCTTGACCTGGCTGGCCAGGGCCTATCTTATGATCGATGAAAGCAGGGAAGCTGAAAGGATCCTTTCAGCCCTGGGCGATGAGTATGCATTTCCCGAAGATTACCTGGTGGCCTATCATACCACTTTTGCCCAGCTTTTAATCAAAAATGAGGAGTATGCTCCTGCTGCCGAAAACCTGGAACTTGCATTGGGCCAGAAAGGCATCGACAAAGAAGACAAGATCAGGTATACCTATATCCTGGCCCAGCTTTATGAGAAGACCGGACAGAACGAACTCGCCCTGGAAAAGTACAAGCGTGTTACCCGTTATAATCCCACCTATGAAATGGCTTTTAATGCCAGGGTGAGCATGGCCGAGGTATATGAAGCAGGCAGTGCCAGCAGTGAGGATCTCAAGAAGTTGCTGAATAAAATGCTCAGGGACAGCAAGAACCGGGAGTATAAGGACCAGATATACTTTGCGCTGGGGAACATTGCCATGGAAGAGGGGGATCGTGAAAAGGCCATCGAATACTATCAGTTGTCTGTATCCACCAGCTTTCAGAACCGCTATCAGAAAGGTTTTTCTTCGCTTACCCTCGCTGAGATGTATTATGAGGAACCAGACTATCTGCTTTCAGCAGCCTACTATGATTCGGCTGTTACCTTCCTGAATAAGGATTATCCCGGATATTCGGGCCTTCAGAACCTGTCGGCAAGCCTGAGCGGACTGGTCTATAATGTGTCGGTTTACGAACTGGAAGACAGTGTACAGATGCTTGCTGCATTGCCCGAGGAAAGCAGACTGGCCATTATTGATGGCATCATCGAACAGGTTCGCAAGGAAGAGGAGGAAGCCAGGCTGGCAGAGCAGCAGGCCATGCAGGATATGGCTTTTAACCAGACCATGATGTACAACAACAACCGGACTGGTAGCCAGGGTGGTCAGCAGGGTGGCCAGTGGTACTTTTATAACCTGAATGCCAAAAGCTTTGGTCAGCCCGAATTCAGAATGAAATGGGGGGAGAGGAAGCTTGAGGACAACTGGAGAAGGAAGAACAAGCAAAGCCTCTCAGGAGCTGCCGGAGGTGCCTCTGCCGAAGGCGATAGCATCAACGGGGGAAATGGCACCCCGATTTTTGACAATAAGTCAAGGGAGTATTACCTGGCCAACATCCCTCTGAATGATTCATCCATGGAACAGTCCGATATAAGACTTGAAGAGGCCCTCTTTAACATGGGGATCATATACAAAGAAAAACTGCTCGACTATGATGAATCCATAAATACATTTACAGAGCTTCTTGAACGCTATCCCGATACAAGGTTCGGTCCTTCCACCCATTACTACCTCTATCAGCTTTACAACAATGTACAGAATCATTCACAGGCGAACTATCACTCTGCCCAACTTTCAAACCGTTATCCCGAATCGCATTATGCAATGCTTCTGAACAACCCCAATTACCTGCAAGAGCTGGAAGAAAAGGAAATGAGGGTGGTTCGCTACTATGAAGGGGTATTCCAAATGTACAAGCAGGAAGATCATGCCGGGGTTATAGCAGCGGCCGACAGTGGCATAGTCATGTTTGAGAATGACCCGCTTATTCCGAAATTCAAGTATATAAAAGCCCTGTCGGTGGGAGCACTGATGGGGAAAGAAGAGATGAAGGTGGAACTGGATTCCCTGATTGCCCAGCATGCGCAATCGGAAGAAAGTCTGCAGGCCCGGGAAATCATTGCCTATATGTTTGTGGAATTCCCTGAAATAGAGGAAGCGGCCCAGGCCCAGGAGGCTGAAGTGATCTATACCATGTCAGATTCAGTGCAGGAACATTACTTCCTTATTGCCCTGCATTCGGACGAGGATGTGAACCAGGTTAATTTTAATCTGTTAAACTATAACCTGGATAATTACAATCAGTATGATCTGACCATAGAGCGGGTGGGACTTGATGATTCATATAATATGCTGGCTGTAAAGACATTTATAAGCGCTGATGGAACAATGCGTTACCTGGAGGCCATGGAGGAAAACCGGGATGTGATCCTGGAGGATATTCCCGGTACTAAATACGACTTTATGATTATTACACTGGATAATTTCGATGTACTTGTATCAGAGAAAGAATATAAGCCCTATAAGCTTTTTTATCAGAAGTATTACTTAGAACAGGAATAATGGGGAGGAAGATTCATATTTTATGGACCGATGATGAGATCGAATTGTTGAAGCCCTACATCCTTTTCCTGGAAGAGAAAGAGTACAGGCTCACTACTGCTACCAATGGAACTGATGCCCTGAAGCTGGTAGAAGAGAATGATTTTGATCTTATTTTTCTGGATGAGAATATGCCTGGTTTATCTGGACTGGAAACCCTGGAGCGGATTAAAAAAGTATCCCCTGCCACCCCGGTGGTGATGATTACCAAAAGCGAAGAAGAGGATATTATGGATGAAGCACTGGGCGGCAAGATCTCGGACTACCTGATCAAGCCGGTAAATCCCAAGCAAATCCTGCTCACCATCAAGAAAAACATTGATAGCAAAAGACTGGTCACCCAGAAAACTACCTCTAGCTACCAGTCGCAGTTCAATCAGCTTGGAATGCAGATTAACACTGCTTCCTCATTTAAGGATTGGGCTGACATATATACAAGGCTGGTTTATTGGGAGAGGGAATTCGATGCCAGTGATACCGAGGGAATGGACGAAGTGTTAAGGATGCAGAAGACGGAAGCCAACAAGGAATTTGCCCGTTATATTCGTTCCGATTATGAGACATGGTTCACCGGGAAGAATGCCGACAGGCACCTGATTTCGCCTGACTTGTTTAAGGAGAAAGTTTTTCCCCTGCTTGATCAGGGAAAAGTAATGGTTGTGATCATAGATAACCTTCGCTTTGACCAGTGGAAGATTATTGAACAGGAAATAGGGGAGCTATTCAGGACCGATGAGGAAACTGTTTTTGCAAGCATCCTTCCCACGGCCACACAGTATGCCAGGAATGCCATGTTTGCCGGCATGATGCCCGGGGAGATCCAGAAACGCTACCCCAGGCTCTGGATCGATGAAAACGAAGAAGGAGGAAAGAATGCCAATGAAGAAGAACTCTGTCGCTTGCAAATGCAGCGGCTTGGGATAAACGCTTCATTTAATTATGAGAAGATCTCTAACCAGCGTGCGGGGAAAAAGCTGGTGGAGAATTCAAAGGACCTTCTTAATTATGACCTGAATGTACTTGTTTACAATTTTGTGGACATGCTGTCTCACTCCCGCACCGAGATGGAGATGATCAGGGAGCTGGCATTTGACGAATCATCTTACCGCTCGCTGGTCCACAGCTGGTTCCAGCACTCCTACCTCTACGAATTATTGAAGCATCTCACAGACCATGATATCAGGCTGGTGATTACCACTGACCATGGTGCAGTGAGGGTGAATAATCCTCTTAAGGTAATTGGTGACAGGCAAACCTCGGTCAACCTTCGCTATAAACAGGGCAGGAACCTGAACTATAATCCAAAGGAAGTATACGAAGCGCAAAGGCCGGAACTGGTTCATCTGCCCAAATCAAACATGAGTTCCAGCTATATTTTTGCCACAAGCAATGATTTCATGGTTTATCCCAACAATTACAACCATTTTGTAAATCTCTATCGCAATACATTCCAGCACGGAGGCATCTCCATGGAAGAGATGTTAATTCCCTTAGCCATTCTTTCACCCGTCAGGTAGCATGATAACCCTGAGCATAGCTTCACTTGAAGAATACAGTCAGGCCGCACACGATTTCCTAAAGCTTGCCGGGGATGTATCTGTTATTGCATTTTCGGGAGAGCTGGGTGCGGGAAAGACCACCTTCATACAAGCCCTGTGCAGGGAGCTGGGAGTTTCCGTGGAGGTGAACAGTCCGACTTTTTCGCTGGTGAATGAATATTTCACGACCCATGGCTCATCCATATTTCATTTCGACCTGTACCGGATTGAGAACCCCGGCGAATTGTATGACATGGGTTATGAAGAGTACTTTTATTCCGGGGCACCTTGTTTCATAGAATGGCCGGAAAAAGCCAGGGATCTGATTCCGGAAAATGCCCTGTTCGTAGAGATCAGGGTCCTTGACAACCTTTCCAGGGAACTGATGTTTGAGATACCTGAATAAATAATTTATCTTGACATTGCAAGTGAATTATATTATTTTAGGATACCCTATAACAAGTTGCTATAATGGAAAACTCAGGATCACGTGCTTTTAACATCCGTAAGGAGGGCTTAATGCCCCAGGAAGAGATGCTGGAGGTAGGAAACAAGTATAAACAGTTGAAAATAGGAATTCCTTCCGAAGATCACTCGGTAGAGAGCCGGGTACCCCTTACCCCGGAAGCGGTGGAGATCCTCACGGGTCATGGTCACGAGGTGGTCCTGGAGGCAGGAGCTGGAAAAGCGGCCAACTACCTGGACACAGATTACTCGGAAAGGGGGGGTATGATCAGCGAAAGTCGCCGTGAAATATTCGGCACCTGCGACATCCTTCTAAAGATCATTCCACCCACCCTGGAGGAAATTGGATGGATGAAAGAAAGACAAACTTTGATCTCCTCTTTCCAGGTTTTTACCCATTGTGAGGAGAAATACATTCGAAGCCTGATGCAGAAGAGGGTGACTGCCATCGCCTTTGAAAAGATCCAGGATGAGCATAATTGCTATCCGGTAGTGAGGAGCATGAGTGCCATTGCAGGGACCACATGTATTTTAATCGCAGCAGAGTATCTGAGCAATATGAGGGGAGGAAAAGGGGTGATGCTGGGAGGAGTCACCGGGATTACGCCTACGGAAGTAGTGATACTCGGCGCTGGAACAGCCGCTGAATATGCCGTGCGGGCTGCCATGGGCTTGGGTTCCGATGTCAAGGTTTTCGATCATTCCATTCACCGCCTGCGACGCTTGCAGTCATCTGTGGGTCAGATGGTATCCACTTCCATTTTTCATCCCAAAGTTATATTAAAGGCGATTCGTTCTGCGGATGTACTCATTGGTGCCATCAGGCGGGAGGAACATCAGCGATCCTATTTCATCAGCGAGGATATGGTGAAGGAAATGAAGAAAGGGTCGGTGATTATAGATGTAAGCATTGACCGTGGAGGTTGTATCGAGACTTCCGAATTACGGACCCAGGTAGACCCTGTATTTGTTAAGCACGGGGTAATACACTATTGTGTACCCAATATACCCTCAAGGGTGGCACGTACCGCTTCCATTGCCATCAGTAATGTTTTTGCTCCGCTGATTATTGGCATAGGTGATCTGGGTGATATGGGAAAACATTTAAAAGAGAATGTGGGCCTCAGGCATGGGGTATATGTGTATAAGGGAATACTGACCAATGAAGCCATAGGTTCCCGCCTGAGAATTCCATCCAAGGACATAGACCTCCTGATGGCCGCATTTTAGTTGGAAACAGTAAGGAACAGAACAGACCCGGGACATGAGAAGAAGACTTTATTATGTGGTGTTGTTAGGGACGATCCTTGTCACGGGGGCTGCTTGTGACAGACTTTTTGGCCCTGATAAGAAAGGAGAGTTCAGACTGAGTTCTGAAACTTTTGGGGATTCTTATTACCTGTTTGGCTACTCTTATGAGAAAGGTGAATTTTATAAATTCCCTTTCCAGGGAGAACCCATTCCGGATATAATCAATGAGGGATTCAGGGAACTTGTGGGCGGAGAGGTGGTGTCTCTGCCCGGATTTAACACTCCCGGACAGGTGAATGGTTTTGCACTGGTGGGAGAATTCAGTGACCTTGAAGAAGCGCGTGGCTATTACAATGGATATGACAAGGTGGAAGAGGACCTTCAGTTTGTAACTGTAAGTGATATAGTGGAACTGTACCAGGTCTGGGTACAGAAGACAGAGGCTGGCAATTACGTGAAATTACTGGTCAAAGATGTGAAGAACGTGGAGGGAGAAAATGGTGTTCCGTACAATGAAGTAGTGCTTGAATATACCTACCAGGCAGACGGCTCCACCGGTTTTCCTGATTGAGCCTAGATAATTTTTCTATATTAGGGCATGAATTTCGCGCTTCTTGGTTTTATTTTTTATCTGGTGGTGATCCTGGTGGTTGGATTCATTACCTATCACATCAACAAATCCCATAAGGACTTTTTCATTGCGGGGAGAAAGCTTAATCCCTGGGTGGTTGCCTTTTCTGAACGCGCATCGGGTGAAAGTGCCTGGTTGCTGCTGGGATTGCCGGGAGCGGCCTACGCATCGGGTCTGCTGGAATTCTGGACCGCTCTGGGCTGTGTTCTGGGCATCATTTTTTACTGGTTTTTTATAGCCAGGGCCCTCAGGGAGGAGACTGAACGGCTGGAAGCCATTACCCTGCCTACTTTTCTGGCTGCCAGGTTTGATAAGGGACAAGCCCTTATCCGGGTGCTGGCCACTTTCATCATTGTGTTTTTTTTCATTTTCTACCTCTCTGCCCAATTCAATGGAGCAGGTAAGATCCTGAATGTGACCTTTGGGATGGATCAGAAGACAGGGATGATTATTGGTGCTGCGGTGATCATTTTTTATACCATGATGGGTGGCTTTTTTGCAGTGGCCTGGACCGACATGGTTCAGGGTATCATTATGATTGGCACCCTGGTTGTGCTTCCGCTGGTGGGCCTGGCAGAACTGAAAGAAATTAATAACGGAAGCATAGTGCTGACCGACCTGGTTGCCCGGGAGGGTCATCCCCTGATGTCGTTTACGGGGGGGAAAAGCGGATGGGCTGCAGCTGCCCTGATCATCAGTGGTCTGAGCTGGGCTCTTGGCTATATGGGACAACCTCACCTGCTTACACGTTTTATGGCCATTAAGAGTGCAGATAAAATCAAAATCTCGCGTCGCATTGCCATCGCCTGGATAATCCCTGCCTTTTCGGGGGCTGTGATCATCGGTATCATTGGTGCCGGTCTGTATGGTCAGGGAATGTTCGATGATATTGAAAAAGTAATGCCTCACCTGGCCAATGAATTGCTGCCTGCCTGGCTGGCCGGTATCTTTGTGAGTGGAGCAATAGCAGCCATGATGTCCACAGCTGACAGCCAGCTGTTGGTGATAAGCTCCTCCATTATCGAGGATTTTTTCCACCGGACCCTGGGCTGGGATGTAGGTGACCGCATGCTGCTGAAGGGAAGCCGGTGGATAACCATTGTAGTGGGCCTCATAGGCTTTAGCATTGCACTGACTTCCGACAAGCTGATATTCTCCATGGTCTCTTATGCCTGGGCCGGACTGGGTTCCTCATTCGGACCGGTGATCCTGCTTCTGCTTACCTGGAAGAAGGTGAGTCACCAGGGAGTGATCGCAGGTCTGATTACCGGTTTTGTCACTACAGTGGTCTGGTCTGAAATAAACTTTCTCGATGCAGTGATCAGCGTCAGGTTTGTGGCCTGGGTAATGGCTTTTCTGGCAGTATGGATGGTAAGTAAGTTTAGTCTTTCCAAATCCTGAATACATACTTTATCATGAGATTTTTCTATGACATAGGGATAAGGATCTACTGGCTGTTGGCCTGGATCATTTCCCCATGGAACCGGAAAGCGGGCTTATGGATCAAAGGCAGGAGAAAGTGCCTTGAAGGATTGCAGCTGGCCTTTGCTCCTGAGGACAGAGTGATCTGGTTCCATTGTGCTTCCCTGGGTGAGTTCGAGCAGGGCCGGCCGGTAATTGAAGCTACACGGTCCCGCTTTCCCGGTCATAAGATCCTTCTTAGCTTCTTTTCTCCTTCGGGGTATGAGAAGCGAAAAAGTTACGCAGGAGCGGATTATGTGATGTATCTGCCGCTGGATACCAGGAGGAATGCCATCCGGATGCTCTCAGCCCTCCAACTGGAAATGGTCCTGTTTATTAAATACGAGTTCTGGTATCATTTTCTTAAGCAGTTGAAATCCCGTGGAGTGCCTGTATTCCTGATTTCAGGGAATTTCCGCAGGGAGCAGATATTTTTCAAATGGTATGGAGGCTGGTACAGGAGTTTTCTGGAGTTTATTACGCATATTTTTGTACAGAAAGAAAATTCAGAGCAGCTTCTGGCCCAGATCGGGATAAGCAGGGTCAGCGTGGCGGGCGATACCCGTTTTGACAGGGTAAAGAAAGTGTCGGAGACCGAATACCGGAATAAAGCACTTGAGGAATTTGCCCGGGGATCGGATGTGATCGTTGCCGGAAGCACATGGGAAAAGGACGAGGAGATCCTGGAACAGGCCTTCCGGGCCATGCCTGAGCAGACCAGGTGGATTATTGCCCCCCATGAGCTTTCAGAGGCTCATCTGGGACAAATGAAAAAACACTTTCCCGAAAGCCTGTTTTTCACTGAGATCGGGGAGAAAATTCCATCAGGTACCAGGGTAATCATTGTAGATACCATTGGTCACCTTTCCTATCTCTACAGGTATGGAACCCTGGCATATATTGGAGGAGGATTTGGCAAGGGAATACATAACATTCTGGAAGCTGCCACCTATGGCCAGCCCATTATATTTGGCCCCGTTTACAGGAATTTTATCGAAGCGGTGGAACTGGTCAGTCTTGGCGGTGCATACCCGGTTGAGGATTCAGATGATTTGTTATCAACCATTCATCAACAATTGCAGGACCGGGATCTGTTGAAAACCTCTTCTGAAACAGCTGCTAAGTATGTGACAGAAAGGCTTGGAGCAACTTCCAAAATTGTGGAAGATCTGTGTAAAAAAACAGATGTCAATATGTTCTAGAGGATCTCTCCTGATGGGATTTCTTTCTATTTTTAGCGTATTGACTGGGATTATGAACAATCATTACAATTTCTTGCTTATTATTTAACATGAACGGAATTTTCAAACGATAATTTCGCCCAAGAATATTTTTTACCTAAACCAAAAATCTATGAAAACTATGAAACGAATCTTATTCTCGCTGATGGTCCTTGCAATGTCTGTTGCAGCCATTGGCCAGGGTGTTCTGAAGGGTAAAGTGATGGATGATGAATCCGGAGAACCCTTACCAGGTGCAAATATCATTGAAAAAGGGACCACCAACGGGGCCATTACTGGTATTGATGGTGATTTTCAGTTAAATACCACTGCCCAGACCGGAGAAGTGGTCATCTCCTTTCTGGGTTACATATCCCAAACCATTGCTTTTGATCTTTCGGCCAGCGAGGTTCTTGATGAAGTGATCCTTGTTATGGACGCAAAATCAATTGAGGAGGTGGTAGTTACAGGCTATGGTGTAATCGATGTGGCCAAGGACCGGGAAACCCCGGTGGCTGTATCCACCATTAAATTACCTGAGATTGTAGCCAAAACAGGAAACCAGGAATTTCCTGATATCATGAAGAATACACCTTCTGTATATGTGGCCAGTCAGGCAGGTGGATACGGGGATGCCCGCATCAACATCAGGGGTTTTTCACAGGAAAACCTGGCCCTGCTTTTTAACGGACAGCCTGTAAACGGAATGGAGGATGGGAAAGTATACTGGTCCAACTGGCAGGGGCTGGCTGAGATTGCCACTGCTGTTCAGATTCAAAGGGGACTTGGATCCTCCAAACTGGCCATTTCCTCGGTGGGTGCCACCATTAACGTGGTTACCAAGGCCACCGATATGGTTGAAGGCGGTCGCATCAGTGCCATGATGGGTAACGACAAGTACATGAAGTTTGTGGGTTCTTACTCCACCGGATTGAATGAAAACGGATGGGGCGCCAGCATTCTTCTTTCACACTGGCAGGGCGATGGCTATAATTACGGAACCCAGGGCCAGGGCCAGACTTATTTCTTTTCCGTAGGTTATAAGCCCTCCCAAAAGCACCAGTTTAACCTCTCCATTACGGGTGCTCCCCAATGGCATTACCAGAATTATACTAAAAGCCTGAGTTCCTACGACAGGGACGGCGATGGTGAGATCACCAACGAGGAGCAGCGCTTTAACAACAACTGGGGTTACTACCAGGGTGAGGTGTATTCACTTCGTCAGAACTTTTACCACAAGCCTGTGGCCAACCTGAACTGGGACTGGACCATCAACAGCCGGTCCAACCTTTCCACCGTATTGTACGGATCCACCGGTGCCGGTGGTGGTACCGGAGGCTATGGCCGCGGATACTACACTTACGATGATGATGGTCTGCTTGACTTTGATCAGATCCGTGCTAATAATGAAGCCATTGTGAATGATGGTAGTGAGGACTGGCACATTCCCGGAAAGACCATTGGATCCTACGGGGACAATGCAGCCATTCGCCGTGCTTCCATGAACATGCACAAGTGGCTGGGAGCTGTGATCAATTTCAACCATACTCTGAATGAAAATTTTGCCTTTAATGTGGGGGCTGATTTCAGAACTTATTTTGGAGAACACTTCAGGCTGGCTGATAACCTCTGGGGACTGGACGGATACTGGGATGACAATTACAATGGAGACGGATTCCAGGAATTGTTCCCCGGGGGCCAGATATATTCCCAGGCTCATACGGCCAGTCCATATATGTTCTGGACCCAGCGGAACGGTATGATAGAGGATAAGCTGGACTATTACAACGCCGAGCGTATTTCCTATTCGGGTGCATTTGGTCAGCTGGAATATAAAAACAAGAATCTTTCCGCCTTTGTACAGACGGCAGTTTCCACCCAGGGCTACCAGCGTTTCGACTACCATTCCTACTCCGATCCCGACGAGCAGGCTTCCGAAAAGCTGAGGCATCCCGGGTATAACCTGAAAGCAGGGGCCAACTACAACATCAATGAGCAACACAATGTATTTATGAATGCCGGGTACTATTCCCGTCAGCCTTTCTTCGATGATCTTTTCCTGAATTATATGAACGAGGTAAATGACGATGTGGGCAACGAAGGCGTACTTGGACTGGAAGCAGGATATGGCTATAGAAGCCAGTACCTGGACGTGGATGTGAATGCTTACTATACCAGCTGGACCGATCGTCAGATCCGTCAGACGGGGGACTTTGACGGAGATGGAGAACGGGATGATGTGGCCCTGTTTGAGAATGTGGCAGAATCCCACTCAGGGGTGGAGCTTGAATTTGAAACCAAGCCCATTCAGGCCCTGTCCATTCGTGGTTTTGCTTCCCTTGGAATATGGGAATTTGCCGGCGCTGTGAAAGCTAATATCTGGGATGAGGACCGCAATTCCATCGGAGGTGAGGACATGACCCTTTACCTGGATGGAGTAAAGGTAGGTGATGCTGCTCAGACCAGTTTTGGACTTCTGGCCACCTATAAGATTATGAAAGGACTCTCCGTGGATCTGGACTATCGCTATTATGACGGCCTCTATGCCAGGATCAATCCCGGAAGCTTTGATGAGGAAGATCACGACGGTTCCCTGGAGCTGCCTTCTTTCGGTTTGCTGGATGGAGGTATCTCTTACAACATTTACTTTAAGAACAGCAGAAGCCTGAGGTTCAGGTTTAATGCCAACAATGTGCTGAATAACCGGTTTATTTCGCAATCCGACACCAACTACCATCCCGAAGACGGCGAACCGGAATGGAACGGTGTGAATATGAACAACCGGGTGTATTTTGGTAACGGATTTACCTGGAACTTTGGTGTTGCATACAAGTTTTAGAGAAGCTAAAATCTTAGATTTTTCAGAGGGTGTCTTAAAAAGGCACCCTCTTTTTACAGCTGACATTTTTTTTAGACTTAATACTTGCATAAGTCAGGTCCCCCATGAACAGGGGGATTGCGAGGGAGCTTAATAATGCCTTATCTGTATAAGTGTCAGAAAATCAAATAAATAACAAAATGTAAGGAGGTGAAAATCCTAATCTTTCCTCATGTCCCTGAGTTTAATTGAGTTAGCTTCAGGGTTAATTTCTTGTTGATAAAATGGGATGTTATTCACCCGTTTCACTATGGTTTTCTTCTTAATTTCATTTCCCGAAATCTGTATCACGGAGGACCCCTGTTTTTTATCACCTATTGTGTAGAATCATTTGATTTTTGCCATGTGAAAAGAGGGGTATTCTTGCCTCTTATTAGCAGGAAGAAAACTCATAAAAATCAGATTTACAAGGAGTTACATGATTGTTAACAGCTTTTAATAACTCCACATTGATTAGTGTAAACTCAATGATTATTTTGGTGTTTTATAGTACACCGACCCTTAAGATTTAAAAAAGAATAGAATGGCAGAAAAGGCAATACCACAAAAAAACCTGGCGTTTGTTGATCAAGAGCTCAAAAGTGAAGAAGCAGGAATCCGAACGGAAGAGCGACAAGTTCAACAGACCTACAGTTTTGATGAAGCCTTTAAAGCCTCTCTGGAATACTTTGAAGGAGATGAATTGGCAGCCCGGGTATGGGTGAATAAATATGCACTCAAAGACTCCCAGGGAAAGATCTATGAGCGCACGCCGGATGATATGCACAGGCGCCTGGCCTCAGAGATCGGAAGGATTGAGAAGCGCTATGCCAATCCCCTTTCCTTTGATGAGCTTTTCGAACTCATGCGAAGGTTCAAATACATCGTACCCCAGGGATCTCCCATGACCGGCATTGGAAATAATTTCCAGATAGCCAGTTTATCAAACTGTTTTGTGATCGGCCATGATGGACAGGCCGATTCCTACGGAGGGATCATGAAGATCGATCAGGAACAGGTTCAACTTATGAAGCGCCGCGGGGGAGTCGGGCATGACCTTTCGCACATCAGGCCTTCGGGCAGCCAGGTATTAAACAGCGCGCTGTCCTCCACAGGGGTTGTTCCCTTTATGGAGAGATACTCTAATTCGACACGCGAAGTGGCCCAGGATGGCAGAAGAGGTGCTTTGATGCTTAGTATTTCTGTGAAGCATCCCGATGCGGAGCATTTTATTGATGCCAAGTTGGAATCGGGAAAAGTAACCGGGGCCAATGTATCTGTGAAGATCAGCGATGAATTTATGAAAGCTGTAGTGGAGGGAAAAACCTTCACTCAGCAATACCCCATTAATTCAGATCAGCCCACACATACCAAAAATATCGATGCACGGGGACTTTGGAAAAAAATAGTCCATAACGCATGGAAGTCGGCCGAGCCCGGGATCCTGTTCTGGGATACAGTTACCCGCGAATCGGTGGCAGACAGTTACGCTGATCAGGGCTTCCGTACCGTATCCACCAATCCATGCGGCGAAATCCCACTCTGTCCATACGATAGCTGCCGCCTGCTGGCTATCAACCTGTACAGCTATGTGGAGCAACCTTTCTCAAAGGAAGCCAGGTTCAACTGGGACAAGTTCCGCGAGCACGTGGGACTGGCTCAACGCATCATGGATGACATTATCGATCTGGAACTGGAAAAGGTGGATGCCATATTGGACAAGATCTATTCAGATCCCGAAGATGAAGAGATCAAAAGGGTGGAGATTAATCTTTGGGAGAACATTAAGAATAAAGCCCTTGAGGGCAGGCGAACCGGGGTAGGAATTACCGCCGAAGGGGATATGCTGGCTGCGCTGGGTTTGCAGTATGGGAGTGAGAACGCCATTGATTTCTCCGTAGAGGTGCACAAGACCGTAGCCCTGGAAGCTTACAGGTCTTCCGTGAATATGGCGAAAGAGAGGGGTTCCTTCGAAATATTTGATTTTAACAAGGAAAAAGACAATCCCTTCATCGCCAGGCTGGCTAAAGAGGATCCTGAACTGATCGAAGAGATGAAAAAGCATGGCCGGAGGAACATTTCCCTGCTTACCATTGCCCCCACAGGGACCACAAGCCTGATGACCCAGACCACTTCCGGGATCGAACCGGTGTTCCTGCCGGTTTACAAGCGTCGCAGAAAGGTGAATCCCAATGAAAAGGAGGCGAAGGTTTCTTTTGTGGATGAAGTAGGCGACAGCTGGGAAGAATACCCGGTATTCCACCATAATTTTCTCACCTGGCTTACCGTAAATGGAATGGACCCGGAGGAGGTAAAAGAATTCAGCGACGAAGACATTCAGGAGCTTGTAAAGCGTTCACCATATTATGGGGCTACTTCCAATGATGTGGACTGGATGCAAAAAGTAAAAATGCAGGGAGCCATACAAAAATGGGTGGATCATTCCATTAGCGTGACCATTAATCTGCCTTCAAAGGTAAAGGAAGAACTGGTGGGTGATCTTTATATTAATGCCTGGAAGAGCGGGTGTAAAGGAGCTACCGTTTACCGGGATGGTTCCAGGTCCGGTGTGCTGGTGTCCAAGGATAAAAAGAAGAAGGAGGAATCGAACTTTCCCATCAAGCGACCTAAAGCACTTGAAGCTGAGATCCTCAGGTTTAAGAACAACGATGAGGACTGGATTGCTTTCATTGGCCTCCTGAAAGGTAAGCCCTATGAAATTTTTACAGGGCGCAAGGAAGAGGATACCTTTCCCATCCCCTCCAAGGTGAAGAAGGGCAAGATCCTGAAGATGAAAGATGAAGATGGTTCCAAACGCTATGACTTCCAGTACGTGGATAAGTACGGTTATAAGGTAACCATGGGTGGGCTGTCGCACCAGTTTAACAGTGAATTCTGGAACTATGCCAAGCTGATATCTGGGGTGCTGAGGCATGGGATGCCGGTAGTGGATGCCATCAATCTGATTAGCTCATTGCGCCTGGATAATGAATCGATCAATACCTGGAGTGCAGGTGTGGTCAGATCACTTAAAAAATACATCCCGGATGGTACCAAGGCCAAATCGGGACTGAAATGCGAAGAATGTGATTCAAGTAATCTCGTTTACCAGGAGGGCTGCCTGATTTGTACCGAGTGCGGCCACTCTAAATGTGGATAATTTGTGTACGCTGTTTGTTGGAAGACCGCCTCTTACCGGGGCGGTCTTTTTGTGTTAATAGATTTGGATTTTACTTGAGAGGATATCTCCTTTTAACAGCCGGATCTGCAGAAGGTAGATGCCCGGCTGGAGGTCGCCAATACCGATGGGCCCATGTGAGAAGGGGATTACCTTCCTCAGGATCCTTCCACTCAAATCCCGGAGGATAATTTCTTTCGGCTGGCAATCATCAGCTATGGAGATATAAATCCAATTATCTGCAGGATTTGGATAGATATGCAGCTTCTGATCTGAATGGGGACCAGCAGTGTATTTCGGATTAGAAACCAAAAGCTTTCCGGCAGCAAACCTGTTTACAAACTCCTGGTAATAAGCATTTGATACCCCCTGGTCATGAATGATCAGGGTATTCTCATCGTTTCTTAGCGTGGCGGATGAACTCCAGTTATGGGATCCGGTCAGCAGGAGTGGATCTGAAGCGGCATCGCCCTGATCCACGATCATGTATTTGTGATGCATGATCCCTGATTCCCCTTTGAGCCTTAAATCCTCTCCCAGGCTTGCCTTCAGTGTATTGACGATGGGTTCTCCATAGCTGTCATAATCATTGATCAGGACTTTTACACCGGCACCCTCATCATTCTTGCGGGCCAGGGCATCTCCCAGATCCTGTTTTGTGATCAGCATGGTGGCCACATGGATGCTTTGATTGGCACTCTCCATGGCATTTAATATATGCTGATGCGTGCCGTCGGAGGGACTGAAATAGCACTCCACAGGCTTGTCATTAATGATGAACTGGTGGGGTGTATTATCCGATTTATCCGGTCCGAATCTTGCCTTGGACGGATCGGGCAGCATCCCATCGCTTCCAAACATTTCGTTAAACTCCAGGCGATAGGCTTTGGCAAGGCTTTGATCCTGTATAAGGACGACGTTGTTTGGATCGGTATAGATCTGGCCTTCTGTGAAGTTGGTGGATCCGGTCCATACAAGGGGTTTATCAGGATTGGATGAGTTGGCATCAAAGATGACAAACTTATTGTGCATGATCCCGTAGAGGGGATAGTCCTGTTTCGGACTGGCAATTTTACCAATCCCGGAGTACAGGGTATTCAGTCCCAGACACGAGGTATTTCCATCGTGGACCACCCGGACGGTTACCCCACGTACATGGGCCTGGTTAAGGGCCTCGGTGATGTCGGAGATCCCCTCGTTATTGATATTGTAAATGGCCATATCGATGGATTCTTCGGCCTGGTCAATGTAGGATATCAGTTGTTTGTCAATTCCCAGGTTAAGGTACTCTGCTTCCATCAGGCCCAGGGAGACCGAATGATCCACCGACCGGTTAAAAAAGGCCCGCATTTCGCCTCCCGATTCAGAGCGACTGATGTATACCTGTACGGGGGCAAAAGCGGTATCGCTGTCCAGGACGGAAAAAGGCTGCATATATACCAGCTGAGAGGCAGACAATCCTGTTACTTCGATGGAATGCTCCGTGGAGGAGCCTGAAGTACGCAGAACACCCCGTTCCATCCCGGAGGTGAATCCGTAGAAAGCCTCGGTGGACCCTGCATGATCGGTGGTCCAGTCCACTACAAATCCCGAGGTGCTCAGTCCATACATAAACGGAGTAACGGTTATATGAATGCTGCCGGAAGTAATCAGGTCGTTAAGATCCCGGGGAAGAACCTGGTAAGTTCCTTTATAGGCTCCCAGGATTCCTGCCAGAGAAAGCTCTCCGCCGGGGATGTTGGTACCGATTAAAGGAGAGTCGTAATCAGAGATATAGACCTGGCCGTTCTCACCACCGGCCCGGAAAGAATAGTTGGTCCTCTCAAACTTGCCCGTTTGATCAAACTCCACATTGTCCACCCTAACAAGCATGCCTTCAAAGGGCTCATCGAATTGAGAGGGGGTGAGAACCACCGGATCAGGAATTGGGTTTTTTGTGCTGTGGATGGTAAGACTTTCCACCGGATCAATCTCCAGCAGGGTGAAGTAATCTTTGAGTGTGCCAGAAACTGTAACACTGTCGCCCCTTTGTGTTCCATTCATTTTAGTGGAATATACCGCAATGCCTCCACTGTGATCCTGCACATATCTGATAGTCCCCAGTTCCGGACCATTGGTCACCACCCCGCTAATGCTTACTGCTGTACCCGGATTTAATTTCCTGACATCAGCAATATCCTTCTGGCCAAACAGCATAGTGCCAAGGCATAAAAGGAAACAGAACGGGAACAGAGCCTTTTTCATGGCTCTAAAGTTAAACAAAGGAATATAAGAAGATGCTATTCTTAGCTTTCTGCCTTTTTCGCGATCATGAAGGAGAGGAAAAGACCCAAGCCACCAAAAAACAGGGCCGATGCAAAATAAGCCGGTTCTTCCTGGATTCTCGTATAGGTTTCCAGCAGACTCCCGATAAAGAGCCCGAAACCCAGTCCCACCAGCAGGAGGGCCCATTTAAGAATGCCATAGGAGTTTGGCTTCCTGTCGGACATAAAATCTTTGGGATTTACGCCTTTTTCAATCATGGCCATTCGTTCGCGGTTTCTGGCTGCTGCAATCACAAAGATAATTCCGAATAAAGAGGCAAAAATGACGAGTATTATTAAAAAATCTTCCATGAGAATTTGATTTGGTTTAATATGTTTTGTTGCTTCTTTGACGCCGGTAAAATGCATCATGTTACAGCGATCCTAAATTTTTTTCATAAACTGTAACGTTTTTCCTGAACCGGCGTCTTATATATTGCATGGAGATCCATGATGAAAAATATTACATCGACCGTGTAAGAGGGGGAGATAAAGAGGCTTTTGCCTGGCTGGTGGATACATACCGTGATATGATCTATACGGTTTGCCTGCGGATGCTCACCTCCGAAGCGGATGCCGAGGAAGCGGCACAGGATGTTTTTGTAAAGGCATACAGGTCCCTGCAAAGTTTCCAGGGGAAATCGAAGTTCTCCACCTGGATCTACCGGATTGCCTATAACCAGTGCATCTCGGTGATCAGGAAAAAGGTAAAAATGATCGACCTGGTGAGTGAAGTACCTGAGGGAGAGATAAGTGAAGGCGAGATCAATGGGATCGATGCCCTGTCGGCTAAGGAAAGAAGCAGGTATTTGCAGCTGGCCATGGAGGCCCTGGGAGAAACCGACAGCGTGGTGGTTACCCTCTTTTACTATGAAGAGTTATCCCTGGAAGAAATAGCCGAAGTGACAGGGCTAAGCAGCAGCAACATAAGGATTAAGCTGCACCGGTCCAGAAAAAAAATGTACCAGGTAATTAACGATTGTCTGAAATCTGAAGTATCTTCAATTCTGTAATTATGGAACGGGATCCTAACATATCGAAACTAGTGAGGGAGTCGGGAATTTCAAGGGCTCCGGAGAATCTGACCGGCCGGGTGATGGACCTGATCAGTGAAGAAGCGGAAAAAAAGACCTATAAGCCCCTCATTGGCAAGTGGGGCCGGATGGGGATTATTCTGTTTATTGTTGGAATCGTGGCGGCTTCATTTGTCTGGACTGAGCCCGGACAGGGGCTCTTCAAATTATCAGGAAGACTCTCGGGATTTGAAATGCAACTACCTCAAATCCAGATCAACCTGGAATTTCTTTCACAGATCAATCTCTCTACCGGTGTGGTTTCGGCCCTGGTGGCCCTGTTTATTCTGGTTCTGTCAGATGCCGGACTCAGGCGCAAAAAGCTGGCTTAAATAACTCCCAGCTCTTTTCCCACTTTGATAAATCCTTTGATGGCCCGGTCGAGATGTTCGGGCTCGTGAGCAGCGGAGAGCTGTACCCTGATCCTGGCCTGTTCGCGGGGGACCACCGGAAAATAGAAGCCAATTACATAGATCCCTTCCTCCAGCAACTTCGAAGCAAAGTCCTGTGATAGTTTTGCATCGTAAAGCATCACTGCACAGATGGCCGAGTGGGTGGGTTTAATATCAAAACCGGCGGCAGTCATCTTCTCCATGAAATAATCGGTATTGGCATGCAGTGTTTCCTGCAATTCGGAAGTTTCATCCATCATATCGAACATGCGGATTCCGGCACCTGCCACAGCAGGAGGCAAAGAATTGGAGAAGAGATAGGGCCTGGAACGCTGGCGCAGCATCTCAATGATCTCCTTCTTGCCGGTGGTAAAACCGCCAATGGCTCCTCCGAAAGCTTTTCCCAGGGTGCCGGTGATGATATCCACCTTCCCCCGGATGTTATAAAGTTCCGTTACACCTCTTCCGGTGCTTCCCACCACACCTGCCGAATGGCATTCATCCACCATGACCATGGCATCGTATTTTTCAGCCAGTTCACAGATGCGGTCCACGGGAGCCACATTTCCGTCCATGGAGAAAACCCCATCCGTTACTATGATCCGGAAGCGCTGGGCCTGAGCATCGATGAGCTGCCTTTCCAGGTCTTCCATATCGGCATTCTTATACCGGTATCGCTGAGCTTTGCAGAGCCTGACCCCGTCGATGATGGAAGCATGGTTCAGGGAATCGGAGATAATGGCATCCTCGCTGGTGAGCAGGGGTTCAAAGACCCCCCCGTTCGCATCAAAGCAGGCCGCATACAGAATGGTATCCTCTGTACCAAAAAAGGAGGCGATCTTTTGTTCCAGGATTTTATGCAAATCCTGGGTTCCACAAATAAACCTGACTGATGACATTCCGAAACCATGGCTGTCCATAGCATCCTTGGCAGCCTGTACCAGCTGGGGGTGATTGGACAGTCCCAGGTAATTGTTGGCACAGAAATTCAATACTTTCTGCCCGCTTTCAAGCTCAATTTCAGCTTCCTGGGAGGAAGTGATGATCCGCTCAGATTTAAACAATCCCGCTTCGCGAATGTTTTCAAGCTCAGAGGCCAGGTGCTCCTTAATTTTTCCGTACATCGTATTATGGTTTTAATGTATGATGCGAAATTAGGAGTTTCTGCCACCCAAAAAAAATGATACAAAACATAAGGGTGGGCTAACTTTTAATTAAATTGTCGTACGTCAGGTATGAAGCATTCCCCTTTGCCTGGCATCTGCTAAAATAGAGGACCGGGTTATAAGGAAACACTCATGAATGTACGGTTTCAGAATATCAGATTAAACAATCCCTTACCCTTACTGGGAGTTTTCTTTGTGGTGGGACTGGCAGGGCTTCTGTTTCCTTTCAGGTTAAATGCTCAGGATTTCCAGAGCATGATTTACCAGGCCTACATTGAGAAGCAAATGGATGCCTGGAAAGAGGTCATGGAGCAGATGAGCAATCGCTTTGCATCCAACAGCGATATGGAACTCTTGTATGAGCTGGCTGAAGCTGAATACGGATACATTGCCTATTGCCTGTCGGTGAAAAAGAAAAAGGAAGCAGCATGGTGGCTTGATGCAGCCGACAGGCATATTTTAAAGTTGCTGGACTGGCAGAAAGGTAATCCAAGGATCTGGTCCCTGAAGGGGGCCCTCACAGGGCTGCGGATCAGGTTGAAACCCACAAGGGTAGTAAAGTATGCAAAACTTTCAGCAAAAGCCAACCAGAGGGCATTTGAGCTGGGTCCGGATGAGCCCCAGGCATGGATGGAAAAGGCCAATATTGCATTTTATAAACCTGCTTTTTTGGGGGGCTCAAAGAAAAAGGCTGTGAAGCTCTACGAAAAAGCGGTTCATCTTTATGAAGCAAACCCTGAGCGAATCAGGAAAAACTGGCTTTATTTAAACTGCATGGTCGGACTCGGAATGGCCTATGATGAAACAGGCCAGCTCCAGGCTGCAGGTGAGGTGTACGAAAAGCTGCTGCGGATTGAACCTTCCTTCCGCTGGGTCAACGAAGACCTTTATCCCGCCATCCTTGAAAAGCAATCATCGAATTGACCTCACTCCGGATCCATTTTTCTATCTTTGCCAGCGGTAGTACATTAACAGCTTTTATCGCATGAATCAGAACGTCAGGGTAAGGTTTGCCCCCAGTCCCACCGGCCCCCTTCATATAGGCGGATTAAGAACGGCTCTCTTTAATTACCTCTTTGCAAAGAAGCACGGAGGTACATTCATCCTGCGG
The DNA here is from genome assembly GCA_039714915.1 of Bacteroidota bacterium. Taxonomy (GTDB): domain Bacteria; phylum Bacteroidota; class Bacteroidia; order Bacteroidales. The sequence continues at coordinate 10,319 of JBDLIM010000003.1, read as the reverse complement.
ATGGAGGATACGGATCAAACCAGGTACGTGGCCGGGGCAGAGGAGTACATTCAGGAAGCCCTTACCTGGTGCGGTCTGGTCCCCGATGAAAGTCCCGCTCAGGGCGGAGGTTTTGGTCCTTATCGTCAGTCGGAGCGGAAAAGCCAGTATCGACAGTATGCACTGGAACTGGTTCAGAGTGGAGCGGCCTATTATGCTTTTGACACACCCGGTGAGCTGGAGCAGTTGCGAACAAGCTATGAATCAAGGGGAGAGACCTTTGTATATGATGCGACTGTAAGGCACAGCCTGAAAAATTCCTTAACCATGGACCGGGAAGAGGTTCAGGAACTGATCAAATCCGGAACTCCCTATGTGATCAGGTTCAGGTTTGATCCCGGTCAGGAGATTGTAATGGATGATCTGATCCGAGGCGAAGTGCTTGTAAACACCGCTACCCTGGATGATAAGATCCTTTTTAAGGCGGATGGAATGCCTACCTATCACCTGGCCAATGTGGTTGACGATAACCTGATGGCTATCACCCATGTAATCAGGGGGGAGGAGTGGTTGCCCTCGCTGCCCCTGCATGTTTCGCTCTACCGGGCGTTCAAATGGGAACATCTGATGCCTCAGTTTGCCCATCTTCCACTGATCCTTAAACCCACAGGGAAAGGAAAATTAAGTAAAAGAGATGGAGAAAAGGGGGGATTCCCGGTATTTCCGCTTGAGTGGAAGGATCCGGCCACAGGAGACCTTTCGCCCGGATACCGGGAAGAAGGCTATCTTCCCGCTGCGTGCAACAACTTGCTTGCCCTTCTGGGCTGGAATCCTGGTACCGATCAGGAACTTTTTACCCTGGATGAACTGGTGAAGGGATTTCAGCTGGAAAAGGTAGGGAAATCCGGATCCAGGTTTGATCCGGAGAAATCCAAATGGTTTAATCATCAGCACATCCAGATGATGGATGAGAAAGAACTGGCCGAAGCGTTTAAGCTGGCCCTGGTGTCAAAGGGAGTTTCGCTTGCTGATGAAAAACTCAGCATACTGGTCCCCATTATTAAACCCAGGATCAATTTCTTCCATGAAATATGGGAGCAATCCTGGTTCTTTTTCACTGCCCCCGTCTCATACGATCCTACTGTGATTAAAAAGAGATGGAAAGAGGATACGCCTCAAAAAATGCGTGTGTTAACTGCGGCCCTGGAATCATGCGAACCATTTAGTATTGAATCTGTTGAATCTGTGGTAAAAAGCCTGATTGCTGAACAAGAGTGGGGAATGGGTGCCATTATGAATGCCTGGCGTCTCTTACTCGTTGGTGCTGCTAAAGGCCCCGGCCTCTTTGACCTGGCAGCCTTCCTGGGTAAGGAAGAGGTGCTTGAAAGAATGACAAATGGAATTGAACAAATCAGTCGCTAACAGGAAAAAATATCCATATGCAATCAGGAGATAAGATTTATATTAATATCCATGGCCACAGGCAGGCCAATAACATCCAGGAATGGGTTTTGAGGAATCTTATGGCTAAGGATTATCCTCCTGATGATATTGAAAACGGATACTACTCTGTGGGTTTTCATCCCTACAACGTGGGGAAGGTAGATGCTGAGGAGACCCACAATAAGGTAAGGCTGGCCACCGAGAATCCCCATGTGTTTGCCATAGGTGAGGTGGGCCTGGATAAGTCCATCGAGACACCCCTGGATGAACAAATGAAGGTATTTGAAAGACAGGTGGAAATTGCAGAATTTGCAGATCTGCCGGTTATATGTCATGTGGTCAAGGCTTTCAATGAAATGATTGAGTTCATGAAGGTGCAAAAACCCGTGGTCCCGCTGATCATTCATGGATACAACGGAAGCAAACAAATGGCCGGAGACCTGGTAAAAGCTGGATTTCTCCTCTCCTTCGGGGAGGCTATCGCCAGGGAGCATTCAAAAATTGTGGAGGCACTGCAAAAGGTTCCCGTCGAGAATCTGTTCCTGGAGACCGATGAGGGAGATCTGGACATCAGGGAGATCTATCACTTTGCCGCAGAAGTAAAAGGAATTTCTGTGGATCACCTGCGCTTGCAGATCTTTGAGAATGCACGAACCCATTTACCCGGTTTTGCCCGCCTGTTTTGAAAAATCCTCCCATGAATCCATCTGGTCCACATCCAGGCTGGCAGGAACGCTCCCTGCAGTTGTTGGGTGAGGAAAAACTATCCAGGCTTCAGAATGCCAATGTACTGGTTGCAGGAATGGGAGGAGTGGGAGCCATGGCTGCAGAGATGATCTGCAGAAGCGGGATTGGCAAAATGACCATTGTCGATGGAGACGTAATCCAGCCTGGAAACCTGAACCGGCAGATTCTGTCCACTCACAGCAATCTGAACCAGGAAAAAGCACATGTGATGGGTGAGCGACTGCTGGATATCAATCCGGGACTGGACCTGACTGTCATACAAGAGTTCATAAAGGATGAACGGATCCCCGAAATCCTGGAGGAGCCCTTCGATTATGTGATTGATGCCATCGATACGCTTTCCCCAAAGATTTACCTGATTTACCATAGCCTGCAGAAGGGACTGAAGCTGACCAGCTCCATGGGTTCGGGAGGCAAACTGGACCCATCCCGGATCAGGGTGACCGATTTCGGGGAGACCTACAATTGCCGTCTGGCTTATATCCTGCGGAAGAAACTACGAAAAATGAATGTTCACGGCGGATTTCAGGTGGTCTTTTCCACCGAGCAGGTCCCCAAAGAAATGATTATTCCGGTGGAAGATGAGCCCAATAAGAAATCGACCGTAGGGACCAGCTCTTTCATACCTGCCATATTTGGATGCACACTTGCTTCCATAGTGATCAGGGACCTTACCGGCCTCTGAACAGCCAGGAATTAAACAGGAATTCTTCCACATAAATGCAACTATAGCTGCTGATTCACCGTTAAATGGTTATAGTGGAATAATAATCAAATTAAACTATGATGAAAAAGCTATTAATTGTACTCGTTGCGTCCTTTTTTGTGTTCCAGGTAGCAGAAGCGCAGATTTTTAAATATGGAATCAAAGCAGGCATTGGTTTTTCTTCACTTAAAATCAGTGATGTAACCGGTATTAATGATGGAAATGATGTATATGACCTGGTTACCGGGGATGCGGTGATGGGCTACCACTTTGGAGTACAAACCCGTATTAAGGTGGCCATGATTTACGTGCAGCCTGAATTATATTTTAATTCAGGGGGAGGTACCGTGGAGCAGGTGTATGAGAATGGTGCCTCGGAAATGCTGAATGTGAATTTCAGCACCATTGATGTTCCGGTCCTGGTGGGAGTAAAACTTGGACCGGTACGCCTGAATCTGGGACCGGTGGGTTCATTTGTTCTGAATGAGGAGAATGAACTTGGCAGCATTCAGGAAGACTATAGCATCTTTACCAATGCAATGACCTGGGGTTACCAGGCCGGACTGGGAGTCGGAATAAGCAAGATCTCACTGGACCTGAGGTATGAAGGATCCCTGCAAAAGCTGGGCGAGACATTAACGGTGGGTGGCAATAATTTTGTATTGGATGCCCGTCCCAGGCAGATTATCGTTTCTCTGGGCGTTTGGTTTTAGAAAGTTTTAGAAAATAAGAGAATTACAGAATCCATTTTTTCTCCGGCGTACTGAAATCCAGTACGCGGATACCCAGATGCCTGCCTAACCTGAGAGCTTCAGCAGTCATGGCGTCCAGCGATCCCCTGCAAATATTTACATAACGTTCATCTCCTTTCACCACCAGGTTTACTTTAAATGACTTGGCTCTTTTTCTATTGTCGGGCAGCGCCAGTGGAGAGGGCATGCTCCGATGACTGCTCAGGTTGATCCTCACTATGGTTACGTAGGAGGGAGGAGACAGGGATTTCCACCGGCCGATCTTAAACCAGAGAAAGCGGTCATACTTCAGATACTGGCTTTTATCAGGATCGATTATAACCCCCTGGTAGGAGAAGGAAAGCAATACACCCAGGCCAAATGAGATTGATCCGCCAATGAATTCAGAATTAAAAAGGAAAATAAGGGTCATCAGTGCCATCAGGAGGGAAAACATTCTGAAATAGTATTTTTCATAGCTATACATACCTGCTGGATCCATGGATCACAAGTTAGCAAAGTTTGGTTTATATTTAGGATGAGAATCATAGTATTTGGGGCGGGACCGGGATAGTACTTCTGACTGGATACGTTAGTTAAATGGTTAATTATGAGAAAAATCATTACTGTTTTTGTATGCATGTGGACCATAGGCCTGATGGCCCAGGAGCCCGTTGAACTGATCACCTATAATATCAGGATGAATACTGCCGGGGACGGGGAGCATGCCTGGCCGCACAGAAAGGATGATGTGGCTGCGCTGTTCAGGTTTCACAGGGCAGACATATTTTGTGTGCAGGAAGCCCTGCCAGACCAGATGGATGACCTGGAGGCCGCTTTTCCTGCCTATGCCTACGAAGGAATAGGGCGTGATGACGGAAAGCGGGAAGGAGAGTTTTCTGCTGTCTTTTTTTGTAAGAATCGTTTTGAACAACTGGATGGGGGTACCTTCTGGCTTTCAGAGACTCCCGAAAAATGTAGTTTTGGCTGGGATGCAGCCTGCCGCAGGATCTGCAGCTGGGTGAAACTGAAGGATAAGTTATCAGAGCAGGTCTTATTTGTATTTAATACCCATTTTGATCATGTGGGGGAAGAGGCACGCAAAGAGTCGGCCCGACTGATCCTCAGGAAGGTTGAGGAAATCACAGATGGAAAAGGTTCTGTGATTCTTTGTGGAGACTTTAACCTGCCCCCCGATTCAGCACCGGTGGGGCTGATAACAGAGAATCTAAAGGATGCATATGAAGTTTCGGAATTGCCTCCTTATGGTTCCATAGCCACCTATCATGGCTTTAGCTATGATGATCCGCCACGCGAAAGGATCGACTATGTATTTGTTTCTCCCGATGTAAAGGTACTCAGGTATGGAGCCCTGACCGATTCCAGGGACCGTGCTTTCTTCTCAGATCATTTGCCTGTACTGGTCACTCTGCAAATCACTGACTAATACATTCGGGGAATAAAGCAATTTTTGTGCAATGAATTTTCTCCGGAACACATATTACTTTCTGCCCCCGGTGGTGCGCAGGATTTCACGCAGGATATGGTATCTTCCCCTGGATGCTATTGAATCCATTACAGGTGCCAGGGGATCTATGGTTCCTCCCAGGGGAAGGATCTTTATCGGAAGTGGGGATTTTGTAAAAGCAGGTGAAGCCATTAAAGAACAACTGCTTGATCTGGGGGGGCTTCAGCCGGGATCCCGGGTACTGGATGTGGGATGCGGAATTGGAAGAGTAGCTGTTCCCCTTACCTCTTATTTGGATGATCAGGGATCGTACGAGGGTTTTGACATTGTAAAATCTGCCATTACCTGGTGTACCCGTAAAATTCACAGTCGTTTCCCCAATTTCAGATTTACCCATGTGGATCTGAAAAATGACCTGTATAACCTGGGTACCGACAGAGAAGCCAGGGACTTTGTTTTTCCTTATGAAGACGGGGAGTTTGACCTGGTATTTCTGACTTCGGTATTTACTCATATGGTGCTGGCTGATGTGGAGAATTACCTGGAGCAGATCCACAGGGTGCTGAAGCCCGGGGGAAGCTGTTTTGCCACCTTTTTTCTTATCAATGAAGAAGCAAAAGCCTTGATGAAGAAAAATGGGAAATTCATGTTTAGCACTGAACTGGAACATCATTACCTCTTTCATGCCAGGGTGAAAGAAGCCAATGTGGCCTACGATGAGGATCACCTGATTCAAAAGATGATTGTCCCTGAAGGATTTCAGATGGAGCAGATCCGGTATGGATTCTGGCCGGGAAGGACCAAATCCGATCTGAGCAATTTCCAGGATATTTGTGTATTTCGCAAGAAGTAAAAGGGTAGGTGCCGAAGCCTGCTAATCACCGTTTTTACGGCTCATTGTGACCCCAACCGACTGGATAGGCCCACCCATGGGGGGATGCATCTTTCGGATTCTAACCGTGGCATGATCTATTTCCTTCATCTCCCTGAATAGTGCATCCAGGATTCTCCTGCCAATATTTTCCAGCAGGTTCGATTTGGTCCGGCGCATCTCGTTCTTTATGAGCTTATATGCCTGCTGGTAATTAACGGCATCTTGCAGTTGATCGGATTCTGCCGGGACAGAAAGATCGGTTTCCAATTCCAGGTCCACCAGAAACCGGTTGCCCACAATTTGTTCTTCCTGGTAATGCCCGTGGAAGGCATAGAATTCCATTTCTTCAATAACTATTTTTCCCATAAGCTAATGCTTTTAGTCAATGTTTAGATCCCATTACAAATTTATTAATTTTGTGACTAAAGAACTAAAAATGACAGAGCATAAAGAAGATAGAAGTGAAAAGAAAAGCCTCAATTTTATTGAAGCCATTGTGGAGGAGGATTTACGGACCGGAAGGGATCAGGGAAGGATACATACCAGGTTCCCGCCGGAACCTAACGGCTATCTTCATATAGGGCATGCCAAAGCTATCAACCTGGATTTTGGCATTGCTGAGAAATACGGGGGAAAGTGCAACCTGCGCTTTGACGATACCAATCCCACCAAGGAAGATGTGGAATATGTGGATTCCATCAGGGAAGATATAAAGTGGCTTGGATTTGATTGGGAAGACAGGGAGTACTATGCTTCAGATTATTTTGGCAAGCTCTATGACTTTGCCATTGACCTGATCAAAAAAAGCCTGGCCTATGTTGATGATCAGAGTTCGGAGGAAATGGCCGCACAGAAAGGGACTCCCACCCAGCCCGGAACAAAAAGCCCATACAGGGAACGATCGGTTGAAGAAAACCTGGACCTGTTTCAGCGTATGAATGCCGGTGAATTCCCTGAAGGATCAAGGGTACTTCGGGCTAAAATTGATATGGCCTCGCCCAATATGCATATGAGGGATCCGGTGATATACCGTATCCTCTATCACCCTCATCACCGGACGGGTGATACCTGGAAGGTCTACCCCATGTATGATTTTGCGCACGGGCAGTCTGATTTTTTCGAAGGTGTAACCCACTCGCTCTGTACGCTGGAATTTGAAGTACACCGCCCCCTGTATGACTGGCTGGTGGAACATCTGAAAGATAAGGATTACAGGCCCAGACAAACTGAATTTAACAGGCTGAACCTGAGCTATACTGTACTTAGTAAGCGCCTGCTGCTTGAACTGGTGGAGAAGGGCTACGTAAAAGGTTGGGACGATCCCAGGATGCCTACCCTCACCGGGCTTCGGCGAAGGGGCTATACCCCGGAGTCGATTCGCAACTTCAACGACAGCATCGGCTATACCAAGGTAATGGCCAACAACGATGTGGGTCTGCTGGAATATGCAGTCAGGGAGGACCTGAACAAGCGGGCTCCCCGGGTGATGGCTGTGCTGAATCCCCTCAAGCTGATTATCACCAATTACCCGGAGGACAAAAGTGAAGAGATGGAGACCATCAACAATCCGGAAGATGAAAGCATGGGAAGCCGAACCATCCCGTTTTCCAGGGAAATTTATATCGAGAGAGATGACTTTATGGAGGACCCGCCCCGGAAGTTTTTCCGCCTGGGACCGGGCAGGGAGGTAAGACTAAAATCGGCATACATCATAAAATGCGAAGATTATAAGAAGGATGATCAGGGTAATATATCAGAGGTTTACTGTAGCTATGATGAGGCTACCCGGAGTGGCGGACCTGAAGCCAACCGGAAGGTAAAAGGTACACTGCACTGGGTTTCTGCCGGGCATGCCCTTGAAGCGGAAATAAGGTTGTACGACCGGCTGTTTAATGATCCCGAACCTGCAGGCCACAAGGATAAAAGCCCCATTGACTTTCTGAATCCGGATTCGCTGAAGGTAATTACCGCTTATGTAGAGCCTTCCCTGAAAGATGCCAGGGCTCTGGATCACGTTCAGTTCCAGCGTCTGGGTTACTTCAATGTGGATCCCGATACCAGCCCTGAACGCCTGGTATTTAACCGGACCGTAAGCTTAAGGGATAACTGGTCAAAAAAATAGGACCCTGAACTCCAGAGGATTATTTGTGGTTGTAAAGGTGAACGTCCTGCTGTGGGAATGGGATGGAGATGCCGGCCGCATCAAACTGTTTCTTGGTAGCCTCGGTATAGTCAAAGAACACTCCCCAGTAGTCCTCTGTCTTCATCCATACCCTTAGCTTGAGGTTCACTGAACTATCAGCCAGTGCTTCCACCATTACTTCAGGAGGATTTTCATCCTTAAGGATTCGATCATCCTTCTCAACCATCTTCAGAAGTATTTCTCTGGCTTTGTCGATATTATCTCCATACCCGATTCCAAAAGAGAAATCGATTCGCCGGGTAGGCAGGGCAGTTATATTGGTCAAAGCATTGGTGGCCAGGGGTGAATTGGGAATAATCACTTTTTGATTGTCAGGAGTCACCAAAATGGTAGTAAAGATCTGGATCTCTTTCACTAAGCCAAGATATCCCTGTGCTTCTATAAAATCTCCAACCTGGTAGGGTTTAAAGAGAAGGATCATTACACCGCCGGCAAAATTCTGGAGTGTTCCCTGCAGTGCCAGTCCAACGGCCAGTCCGGCAGCACCAAGTACTGCAATAAATGAGGTCATCTGAATCCCGACCATGCTCATTACACTAATAATCAGCATGACCTTTAACAGGATGCTGGCAATAGATTTTAAGAAGGGGATCAGGGATTCATTTACATTCCTGCGCTTCATGTATTTAACAAGTGCTTTTGTGATCCACCGGATCACAATCAGGCCAAGGATCAGAACCACAACGGCCAAAACAAATTTCATACCATAGCGCACAAAAAGTGCATACATCTTTTCAATAGTCTCCTGAAAATTTTCCATTGTTCTTTATTTTAGGGTTTACATTGATAACCAATTCACCGCAGAATTGTTGAATGAATTTATGTAAAGTACAAAACCTAATAGTCAAATCCCAGTTTAATTAATCCCAATTGTATTTCCGGGGCAGACATAAAGAGGTCCCAGAGCAATCCGGTCCGGTAATTCTCAATCATAATAACTATGGGCCCCTGATCGATGGCCAGGTATGAATCGGCCCACCAGTTCTCTGACAGGTTAAAAGCATCGTGAAATCCATAGATTCCCCACAGGCTGTCACCATACTCATAGTAAAAGTGCCTGATGGCCTGAATGGAGTGCTCAGGCGTATAGGGAATGGAAGAAATAGCAGCTGTCGGAGTAATCACCCCCAGGTCATTCATGGGGGAATGGGCACTGTAACCCTGTTGATTATCACTGGCAGTAAGTCCCCAGCAGTTTTTCCCATATCCCTGGTATCCTTTGGGATTATCCATGCAGTACGCCCTGTTGATCAGGGTATGGTTTACATGCTGTTCCCAGTAATTTGCATACCTGTCTTCCAGGTTCCGGGGATCCAGCCCCAGAAAGGAATAGTGTGAAAAGAAAAGAGGTCCTCCGAAATCCTCACCCAGGGGCAGCTTCATATCATAAAAGGAACGGCCATTTACTATTTCTCCGTCCCTGGCATATCCAGTGTGGTACACTGACGAATCGATGGAATGTGTGGGAGAAGAAGCTGCCAGTACATAAGCAATCAGTGTTTCGTTGTGCCCCCTGATTCCCATATTCATCTCCCATTCAAATTCGGGCGACCAGTGCCAGTAAAGTACATCTTCACCACCCCGGGTGAACCAGTCCCATTCCACATCCAGCCACAGGGCATTGATCCGTTCAGCCAGTTCTGTTTCGGCTGGTTTAATCTCATGCAGGTATTGACGAACCGTAATCAGTCCCTGTACCATAAAAGCAGTTTCCACCAGATCGGCTCCATTATCATTAGGACTGAAAGGAACCACTTCCCCACTAGCTCCATTTAGCCAGTGGGGCCATGCTCCGTGGTAGCGGTCGCAATTCTCCAGGAATCCTACGATTTTCCCAATCTGTATCAGGCCTTCCTCCCTGGTAATAAATCCCCTTTCCATCCCCACCACCAGGGCCATCAATCCGAATCCCGATCCTCCCGTAGTAACTATATCGCCCGAACTATTTCTTTCCCGGGCCATTCCTGACACAGGGTGTGCAAAATCGAAAAAATATTTAAATGTTTGATGTTGAACCTTTTCAATCAATACCTCGTCGGTAAGTTGCAGTTCCGGGGGTGGACTGCAGGATGTAAGCAATCCTGACAGAAAGACAACAATTGATACAGAAATGATCAAATGGGTTCTCATGATCCTATAAATTTACTCAATGTCGGGGAATAACACTT
>JBDLIM010000002.1:0-117721 GCA_039714915.1 Bacteroidota bacterium | reverse complement strand
GTGTAATTGTAATGCAGATGCCCGACCAGGCTCCCTATCCGCAGCGCTGGGATTTCAGGGATTATCCGGGAAAGATAAAAGTTCTTAGTGATGAATGGTTTGAGATTGTAAACTACGCCGTTGGAGAAGCTGACCGGCTGAATCTTACTTTTTCAATGTTTCTGTGTCCGGGCTGGAGCCATGCCGGTGGTCCATGGGTTACTCCTGAAAAGGGACTTAAGAAACTGGTAGCTGCTGAGATTGAGGTGAATGGTCCGGTGCTTTTTAATGAAATCTTGCCAAAAGCGCCACGCTCGGTGGGCATTGGCGGTGGTAATGAACTTCCTTCCTGGTTCTCTTTAAAAGATAAGCAAAAGGTAAATGTGTCATCTGACTTCTACAAAGACATTGCTGTTATTGCACTCCCGGTTGTGGGAGATAATATAGTGATACCCCCAGATAGTATTATTGACATATCATGTCATATGGATACCGAGGGGAAATTGAAATGGGAAGTTCCTGAAGGATCATGGAAAATAGTACGTCTTGGTGTTGCTGCCGAAAATGGAGTAAACCACCCGGCACCTTTTGAAGCGACCGGACTTGAATGCGACCGCATGGATACTGCAGCTGTTCAGCAAGTTTTTGATGGTATGATTGGCCGCATCATTGATGAGGCAAAAGCCAAAGGATATAGTTCTTTCAAATCATTTGAGACTGACAGTTATGAGGGTGGTTTCCAGGATTTCGGACTCGATTTCCAGGAGCAGTTCCTCAAACGAAGAGGATATGATTGTACTCCCTGGCTTCCTGCATGGCTTAATAGACATATCCCCGGATATGTCATTGGCAGTAAGGATCTTACAAAGCGGTTTGTAAGTGATATGACCAGGACCATATCGGAGTTGACCGCCGGGCGGTTCAATGGCGAGCTTCAAAATCTTGCCGATGAAAACAGTGTGGAGTGGATAACTGAACCCTATTTTTTCCTGAATGTTGACTGGCGTTTGCTGGGAGCCAGATCCAATATGCCCGGGTCTGAATTCTGGGTGGGAAAGCCTTTTTCAATGATTGGTCCCGCTCCCGACATTGCAGCACTTTATGGTTTGCAGGTTGTATGGGCCGAATCTTTTACTGCTGAATCTTTTAACAGTGCATGGCGGAATACACCTTATGAGTTGAAACCATGGGGTACTGGGGAACGCAGTTAAACCGGCACCTCACATGGTGGCCTTATTCTGCCCCGTGGCATCAATACCTGGCACGTTGTCAGTTTATGTTGCAACAGGGGAGGCCTGTCAATGATGTGCTGGTCTATCCAGGCAGAATTGCCTGGATTCCCTCTGATGAGGTGCAGGCCGGACCATTCCGCCAGGTGGTGCTTGATGATGTAGCCTTGATGGAGCGAATTTGGGTAAAGGAAGATGGAAGAATCGAAGTTCAGGGTGGGGGCGATTTTGCTGCCATTACCCTGACTCCCGGATTGGCCCTTCGTCCTGAATCTCTTCGTAAAATTCGTGAATTGGTTCTGGCTGGCGCTACTTTAATTGGTGAAGCTCCCCCGGGAGAATCTTCAAGCCTGGAAAATTGGCCTGAATGTGATCGTGAAATTGCAGATCTGATTGATGAATTGTGGAGCGGAGAGGGAAGCAGTGAGCTACATGAGCTATCCTATGGAAAGGGGCGGATCCTGGCAACTACTGAACTTATAGAAGCATTGGACAGAATAACCGGGGGACCCGATCTGCAATTCATTGATGAATCCGGAAAGGGTCATCCAGATCTCTTCAGAAAGGAGCCGGAGTATGCCCCTGATGAGAGCCTGTTGCCTCAGCCGGGTGTACAGGTAAATGCAATAACTGATAAAGCATTAGAGTCCATGGATTTCACGCATCGTCGTGATGGCGAGGTTGATATCTATTTTGTTTGCAATACCGGAGATGATACCCTTAAACTCATTTGTGATTTTCGTGTGGATGGCAGGGAACCTGAGGTATGGGATCCGGTTACGGGTCAAATCAAAGATAGCGCTATATGGAAGAGACAGGACGGACGAACAGAGGTAGCGATGCAATTTGCTCCCCGTCAATCTCTTTTCGTAGTATTCAGAATCCGGACAAACAGGAATTCCTCAGAGACATTAGGAACCTCAGAGAGATTCGGTAAGCAAACTACAAGTGCGGATATCATAAAACAACTGGATGGACCATGGAGTGTTACGTTTGATCAAAAATGGGGTGGTCCGGCCCAGGTTGTTGTACAGGATGAACTGGAAGACTGGACTAAGTTAAATGACAAAGCCATAAACTATTACAGTGGTAGCGCACTGTATCAGAAAAGTTTTGATGTTTCAACTGTGCCATCTGGTGTATCATACATAGATATTGGTGAAGTTTACAATCTGGCCCGAGTTACGCTTAATGACAGAGAGCTCGGAGTAATCTGGACCGCCCCCTGGAGGCTGCAGATCCCTGCCGGATTATTAAAGGAGAAGTCAACCGAGTTTACGAGCTTGACGAAGTCAAATATATTGAAGATAGAGGTAGCTAACACATGGGTCAATCGTTTAATCGGTGATGAACAGGAGCCTGAAGATTGTCCGCTGGTAGAATGGAGTCCTGCAAACCGTAAAGGAAGCTATGATATTAATGTCAACTCCAGGGGATTGAAAGATCTGCCAGATTGGTTGATTCATGGCGATGAAAGACCATCTAAAGGCAGGTATACATTTACAAGCTGGCGTTTTTATGATAAGAACGCTCCACTATCACCCTCCGGACTACTGGGGCCTGTTCAACTCCTGTCGGAATAAAGATGCTATTTTGTTTTAGCGGGATTTCAGCCACTCCCTGTAAGCAGCATTCAGCTCTTTTGCCCCTGGTGTATTTGAATCCGGGTCCAGGTGGGTCTGGTACTCCCAGATGGCAAATTTCTCTACGTAGGGACTCGCCTTTGCCATTTTATCGAAAAGCAGTTCCGGGGAGATGCTCTTGAACAGGTCAATTCCGGGCCGGTCCTGAAACCTGATAAAGAGTTCAATGGTTGCCCAGAGTGCTGCACCATGCCTGTCAAATACCGGTTTGATGGCTGCATAGTAATCGGTGACCTCATCCAGCGGGGCGGTGGAGTCCTGGAAGAGGTATACATCGATCCCGTCGATCATGCCCAGCATGATATCCCACTCTGTCGCAGTCTCTTCGGGAGTCAGGGCCTCATCTCCCAGTGTGATCCTTGAGGGGAACCAGGGAGCGTGGGCCACCTTTTTGTCAGGGGTCAGCGCTTTCAGGAATGGCGGAAGGTTCCCCAGGATCACCATAATGTCTCCCCGGTGGGTCCGGTCGCCCGTTTCATGCGGGATGTACCATCCCCAGAAGTTGGGGTGGTGTCCATAACGTTCATTGAGTTCCCTGTAAACCTTTTTATTGACATCAAGGTCCAGTTGGGGGTCCCATCTACCCCCCAGGAATTGATCATTGTAGGTGTAGTAAACACCCGGCAGCACCACCTCCATATTGCGCTCAGCGGTCATCCGAAAGGCGATCTCGTACCAGTCGGTGCTGCACGGTTCTTTTAATATCTCCGATGGATAATAGACCTTCTCTCCCCAGCCGCCCAGGAAGAGCACCATATTGATCCCGTCCTCCTGCATGTTGTCCAGGATCCTGGCAAGTTTTTCCTCTGTCATCTCCCCCTGGAAAGGATATTCGTGGGTCGGGGGCCCGAAAAAGAGAGGGGCGATCTCCAGAGGGTGGATCTCTTCGGCTTCTCCTGTGCATGACAGGAACGATACTCCGGCAGCTATCATCAGGGCGATAATTAGCAGACTACTCAATCTCATCTCTGTATTTTATTATCTCAATTCCAGGATAACAGATCCACCTGGCTCCAGTGTCCATTCTGTAAGGGTCCCTTCTGTCGGTGTGGCATCTATGGAGGTGAAAATCCCGTCTGTTTTCCATTGGGGATCAACTGTCAAAGTGAATGATGCAGGCTCCTCACAACTGCTGTTGGAGATGACCACCCGTGCTTTCTTATCCAACCTGTAGGTTCCGATTACCAGGTTGGCTCCTTCACCTTCAGGAGTTACAACGGGTGAGGACCCTTCCAGCACTCCACCTGCCTTGTACCTTGCCACCTCGGTATTATCCCACTCCAGGAGCCCCTTTCCCGCCTCTTTCAGGTAGAGGTTTGCCTCTTTCACATAATCATACAGTTCGGTACGGTTGCCGTTGATGTCAATCATGGCATTATAGTGGGGTTCCACCAGGAACTGCTTTTCATCTTCATCCTGAGAAAACCCCTGGTCCGGGGCAGGTGTCCAGTAACAGAACCAGCCCACCCCACGGGCACCATACGCCAGTACTGTATTTACCTGCCACAGTGTCTCAGCCCTGTTGGGCACGCGCAGACCCTTATCTATCCCTTCACTCTGGATAAACACAACAAATGGAATATCCGCCTTCCGGGTCTCTTCCCTGACAATGGCAAGATCGCTGTACCAACCTTCATACATGGTATGACCCTCTCTCAGTGCATAAAAATCGTAAGAAAACAGCCGGGGTTCCACTGTTTCAATGTATGAAACAACATAGGAGCGGTAATCTTCAAAACCAAGCATCGTAGGACTGCCATAAGAGGGAAGTACATTGATAAGCGGCTCATGCTCCGGATCCAGGGCCCGGTAAACATCGCAGATCTTTCTCAGATCAGGGAAAAGATCACCATGGGGTTCGTCCCTGACCACATAGGCTGCCATTGCCGGGTGGCCTGTGTAATCATTCACAATACTCCTGATGGCTGCCGTATCTATTGCAACAACCTGCTCCAGCATAAAAGGCAACAGCCGCAAATCCACGGGAATGATCTTGAGACCCACCTGCTGACCCAGGTCCATGGCTTTCAAATTGGTTTCTCCGTCCATTGCTCCATTTGCCGGTACCAGGTATTCGATCCCCGCATCTGCAATTTCCTGGTATCGTTCCAGGTTGACTTCGTCCTGTGGAGGACCCGAATAGGCAATGATCTTAAAGTCGGTCAGGAAGGTTATCTCATTCTTAGCGGTCTCAGTTTGATCTTCTCTGTTTCCTGTTCCACAACTAATCGTGAGTCCCAGAAAGAGGGAAATGGATAGATAGATGCTTGCTTTTTTCATGAATATGCTATTTACTTCTTTTGTTTAAATATAGAGTTTTGACAGATTATCACTGCATCGATTCAGCACCTGTTGGAGTGGCGGAATACCAAAATGCAGTGGAGCTCCACATGGGATTCAGATCAGCTATGATCTGATTAGGAACAATCTCATTCGGCACCAATGCCCACTGTTCCTCCACAACTGCAATATTTTCCTGAAAGTTGAAAGCGTCATTCAGGTGGAAGCTGTACACGGTGGGGTAACCGGGCCTTAGGGAGACAAAGCCCGAAACCGCTTTGCGGTCGAACATGCCCCAGCCACTGTTGAAGTACTCCTCCGTACCCGTTCCGTGATAGCTGGGAGGCCAGTCATGCTCATCGGTCCAGAAGAGCCAGTCGCCTTCGCCCCACCAGGTCAGATCATCCCACTCTACCTGCAGCATGGATCCCACATATTTCCCTTTTCCTCTTCGGCTCAGGAATACTTTAACCGGGATATTTTGTGCTCCGATTTTTGGTGTGGCTTCTGTGCCGCCCGGAGCCTGTGACCAGGTGATGTGGAACCGTCCCCAGTCCTTAGGAATCTCCTTCATCTTCTTGATATCCAGTCTGATCTCCACATGTTCCGCAGTTTGACTGCCCGTATTGACCAATCTGACAGTGGCGCCTTTGGAGAAGGGCATGGGGAACATACAATAGAGCTCCTCATCGGTCATTCCAAGTAAAAGTGAATGATAGTTTGTGTTATAGGGTTGGGGTTGACTCTGTAAGAAGATCTTCGGATCGCTGTTTGGCCATGTTCCCATAACCGCTGCAATGCTGGAATCATTATGGTTGTGCCCTGTTGCTCCGTGTCCGAACATATATCCCAGGGGTATATCCACGCTGGGTAGTTCACAACCATCCCAGAACATTTGCAACCTGAGGGAATTGAGCACTTCGGGGATGTCAGGTTGAGCCACAATGTTCATTTGCTGAATGATACCGCTGTTTTTCAGGTTGATCTCCATGGATTCGCCCGGTTCCAGTACAGAACGATCCTGTACCGTCCATTGTTCAGGTGGGGCAGGGGGTGCCGATTCAGCTTCCAGCCATGCCTGGCAGGTTTTGTCAAGTTCCTCCTGCTCATCATCGTTCAGGGGCCAGCTTAGTGAACGTACATGCACATCTTCCTCATAGGTGGTATAGGTGAATTGCCAGTAGACACCCCACATGCCCAAGATCCACTGGTTCGTGCCATAGTGCTTATTCAGCACCTTCACGGTAATGTTCTTATTGAAGGGGATGGGCATAAGCGTTCCCGGGTATGATTTCACAAAAGCAAGCGGATATGGAAAAGGGCTGTGCCTGTCATCGAAAAACTGAGTGATCGGCATATCAAACAGCGGGGTTTCGCTGTGATCCAGATAGATCTGTATCCGGGTGCTGTCGAACCGTTCGTCGATAAAACCGGTAAAGATCCTGTGCATGCAGCCGGGACCATCAATATTCAGGATGGTGTTGCTGTTCCCTTCAATTGTTTGGTCATGGGTTAAGGCATCCATGTTGTTGCCGGTGGTATCCCAGGTGCTGACCATGGCAGTATGTGAGTTTTCCAGTTCGGGCAGGTGGTCAACCGTTCTTAACCTTTGCAGGAACCAGCTAACATCCCTGACCTCCTGGACAACGGATTCAGGGTTTTGAGTGGTGGAATCACAGGATGTGTAGAGGCCAGTTGTCAGGATGGCACCCAGGATGGCAAAGAAGAGGGAGGTCTGATTTTTCATGATCTGCATACGTTTTTCAAAACTAGTCAATTTCCAAAACAGGTAATATGATGTGAGCAGGGTACTTCTCTCCAAAATAGATCTTCTGACGGGCAATCCGTGGGTTTTGCGCATTGAATATCTCCTCTCCTGAGTTCAGGTTGCGGTTGAACCTGGGGAACAGTGAAGAACTGATCACCACCCGCAACTTATGGCCCGCTTCTACCTGGTACCCTGTTGCCCAGACTGAAATATCAAGTTTTTTGGGCCAGGGTGCCCGTTCCTCAGAATAGAACGTTTTTCCACCCTCCTGGATGTTGATGATCTTGCCATCGGACCGCACCTCCTGCAGGGAGATGTAAAAGTCGGTGGTTGGGGCATCCGTTTCGGCATAGATGGTGGCGTCGATGGGTCCCAGGAGCACCAGCGGCTCTTCCAGCGCTTCGCTTTCAAATACTACCTGGTCGGTCCGCCCGGTATTGGCATTCTGGTAGGCAGGTCCCACGCCCACTCCCAGAAATGTTCCTCCCAAGGATGGGTAAGGGTCTAAAGGATCATAGCTATATTCAATTACCTTTCCGGTCGGGTTATGATCCTGGCTGATGGTACCATCCGGATTCAAATAGAATGGAGTTGGCGTGCTGTTTCCGGGTGGCCATGCTTCGCAATCCACCCACTGGTTCCTGTGCATGATGAAGAAAGAGTAGGGTTTACCGGATCCGGACTGATCTGAAGCGGGAGATTCCTCCTCCAGGTGCTTCTTAATAAAGGCACTGACCAAATCACCCTCCAGGACGGTCAGATCTCCGTCTTTTCCAAAATCTGTCTCAATGGTGATTGTTCCGTGGGCGTAAGGACCAATCATGAGGCGGCTGTCTGGATGGCGGCAGGGCTCCATCATCTCAAAATCACGGATCTGTGCCATCAGGAAGATGTCATACCATCCTGCAATGGTGAGTACGGGACAGGTGATGGCGGCGCGGTGGTTCATGGCTCCCCAGTACCCGTCTTCGTGGGGATGAGCCAGCCAGGCATCCAAAAAGCCGATCTGCTTCACAGCAGAATCGTCAGACACTGAGAGGGGTAAGGTGAAATAACTATTCTTCATTTTCTCCGGGTCAACCGCATTATAAGTCCTGGCACCATTGGCCAGGCCCCAGTTCAGTCCCGTGGCCAGTGACAAGATCCCATCAGGGTAGATCAGCTCATACATATTGGCAGATGTTACCGTGGGAGTGATCACATCCAGTACATCGGCGATGGCCCACTGTGTATACCCCACGTAGCTTCCTCCCCAGCCGGCAATCTTTCCGTTGCACCACGGTTGTGAACGGATCCATTGTACCGTGGCCAGTCCGTCGGGCCGCTCATGCCGGAAGGGATGGTACTCCCCGTTGGATGTGAATTTTCCACGGGTATCCTGCAGGACAGCCATCCAGCCGTTCTCCAGGAAGCCACTGACTATCTTTTCGCCATATGTGCCGATCCCATTGATATTGTAAGGCATCCGTACCAGGATGGTGGGGAAAGGGCCTTTCCCTTCAGGGAAGTAGAGGTCAGTTCCCAGTTGGATGGAGTCTTCAACCGTGATGAATATGGTCTCTTTGGAAAGTTCTTTTCCGGTTCCTTGCTGGGCGTAAGTATACTGCTGGGATAAGAGGATCAACAATCCCAGCAATGTGCAGCTCTTTTTTAACAGATTCATCTTGTTTCCTGTTGTAGTAAAGGTTGATTTGGTGGATTACATAATAAAACTATTCGATTATATCAAAAATAGGGCATATGCAAATGCCGGCAAATACCCTTTCTGAACTTTCTTTTGCACTTTTTGACTTCTCTCAGGATCAAAAAACACAAATAAAAGCACATAATAACTATTGAAACTCCTTCTCCGGCCTATTATATTTATACACTTTATAAAACTTTATTATGAGGAAGTCTTTTCTGGCATTGTTCATTGGATGGAGTTTAGTTATTTGAACATAAATATTTTCGAATGATGTATAGTCAAATAAAAATTCAGGTTATTAGTATTCTGCTGTTTTTTATGCCTGGCACCACATTCGCCCAGGAGTTGCCCCGGGCCGGTTTCGACAATACCTTCTATATGCTTCCACTGTATGAGGAGATCCGTGTGGGCGGAGGGTTAACCTACCAGGAGAAGGAGGAGCAGATGATGAAAATGAAATATGAACTTGGCCCCGGGAACCTCTACCACAGGCTCGGTTTCTCATTCATCTACTCCCCCTACGCAGATTCGGAGGTTCGCCAGGTGTGTGAACTGGCCCAAAAGCATGGTCTGCATGTGGGACTCATCTCTCCCCTCCAGTCCCACACCCGTCCCGATTACCGGAATGTGGCGGATCAGGACATCAGACTGTACCAGTGGCGCATGGACGGGGTCGATTGGAAAGGGGCCTATACAAGCAGTGGGACCCTTGAGGTGGCTGAGAATGAACGCGATTATAAGATCCCCACCCCCTCCCGGTATGCTGCACCGTTGAGGGAGTATAACCATCAAAAGATCCGGAAATGGGGCCGGGGGGCCATGAAGCTGATGGCCGATTACCCGGGTGTGGTTGTTGCCATTAATGGTCCTATTGAGGAGGAGCTGGCCATCGGGGGCCTTAGCAACACAGCCAAACTGGCCGACTACAGTCCGTTTGCCATCACCGAGTTCAGGGACTGGCTCAGGCACTCCGGGCTCTATGATGATACCGACGGGACATATGCCGGTGAGGGTGCATCCCAACTGGTGATAGGAGATCTGGTCGATTTCAACGGAACGCTTCGCAGCCAGTTCTATGATGACCCCACACCTGCCAACAGCAATGGTACCGGGATCAGTTTCAATGCCTTTTTCGGAACATCGTTCTATACATGGAGCCTGAAATACTGGGACCTGGAGATCTGGCCCGATCCAAAACCGGTGGCTGTGTACAACAGGGGATTTGACTGCTCCCCGGAGTCGGGTAATGGATTCACTGCAGGTGGTTTTGATGCACCCAGGGTTCTGAATGTGCGTGATCCTTTCTGGGTGGCGTGGAGTTATGATGTTCCGGACCAGGGAGGAAAGTACCCGGCTGGCAATCCGGATATGCCTGCTTATGGGTTCCGGCAGCACATGGTCAGGAACTTTATCCGGGACCAATTCGATGTGCTGGCTGAAGAGGGGATATCCGGGAAAATGATGTATGCGCATCAGATCCCGGGTGAAATACTGGGGAATTTTACCGGTGCCGGGGGACGAAACCGCAGCGCTGCATCCACCATCTGGACCGGTTACCTTGAGAAATCGGGTACCGTGGGAATTACCAGATTCGGTGACATTGATCCGCAGTGGATCACCCAGTATGCGGGTGACTGGGGGATCTTTGAATGGCACACTATGCCCAATCCTCATCTTACTCCTGGCGACCTCTACACAACCAGCATGTCACACATGGTTAAGTTTTACGAAAACAGTTGCCACATGCTCTTTCCCGGATGGTGGAAGGATGAACCACCCGCATCCAATGAGATCTTTCCGCTCAATGATTCGGATTTCGGAAGGGCTATACACGACTTTATGGGTGACCGTGGGGAGGTACCCTATAACCAGCAGGGAGCGGTACCGGATTATACACCCCCGAAGGTAGAGGGCGTGGCCGGCGAGATCCTGGATGAAACAAATCTGTCTATCTCATGGGATGACCATATCTGGCCGGATCTGGTGGCCAGGTGGCATGAGTGGGATAGCCTGGATCATTTTGAGGTTCAGATTGGCAGGAACGGAACCGATTGGTTGTTCGGCGATACTACATCCGCAACTACAATGACCACCGCCCATACCGATACCACTTACCTGATGCGCGTCCGGGCCTGGTCCACGCAAGGAGTAGCCGGACCATGGAGTGAGACGGCCTCCTCTTTTCGGGATACCAGTGTTTTGAACTTTATCATCACTGCCGAATATGACACCCTGTTTGCAGACCCTGATATGACCAATGAGATTATGCTTCAAATGAGCGATCCGGAGTTTTTGATCGATCCTGATTCGGTTACATTCACCATCAGGGGAGAGGGCAGCTATCAGAATACCACTCCGGTGGAGGCAGATACTGGCGGATTGTTCTGGCCCATGAATTCCATCAATGAGGTAGGGGGTTCCCATGGACTTAATGAACTGGAGGTGTCGGGGGGGATCCTCTCTGCGGTGGTTTCAACAGATGAACCTGTTGATCCCTATTTCTATTTTTCAGGGAGCAGCCTGGACGGAAGTGCATTGCCCCATATTGCTTTCCGGCTCTATTCCAGCCGGCCATCAGGCGGACAGTTCTACTGGTTTGAGGGTGGCAATTTCTATTCCACAGCTTATGAGATACGGGAGGGCTGGCATCTGTATCACCTGGATTCCATGGCAGAGTGGATTTCACTCAGCAACATCGAGATGTTCAGGCTTGATCCGGGCGGTACTGGCGGGGAGAAGATCAAACTGGACTGGCTGGCTATTAGCGATTTTAAACTTTCGGGTACACTGGAAGGTGATATCGCCGTTGATGGTTCGGAGATCTCTCTGGTTACCAGCCCAACGGCCAATAAAGGAAGTTACACTATAATCATTGAGCTAGGATCGCTGGCAGACTCAATTATCATTTACACCGATACCATCAATCAGAAACCATTTGTAGATCTGGTGACCCCTGTAGGGGACACTACTCTGGAACTGGGAAATTCTGTCGGGATTGCAGCTGTTGCCGGGGATAATGACGGAGAGGTGTCATTGGTCCGGTTAATGGTCAATGATATTCCGGTCAGTTACAGTAATTTAGCCAAGTGTTCCATGGAGTGGATGCCGGATGCAGCAGGACTTTACCAAATACGGGCCGAAGCAACCGACAATGCAAATGATACGGTAAGCTCCGGAACGAGCACACTGGAAATATTTGCTCAACAATCCTATTCAGGGGAGCCCCATCCGGTACCGGGCCTGATCCAGGCAGAGGATTACGATATGGGTGGTCCGGGCGTGGCTTACCTGGACAATGATACAGCCAATCTGGGTGGTGCCTACCGCCAGGATGAAGTGGATATCGCTGTCATACCGGGTGATGCTAACGGCTACTATGTGGGATGGACCGGGAGTGGCGAGTGGATGGAGTATCTCATCGAAACCGGGGACGGTATGAAAACCGAGGTTCTCCTGAGGGTTGCCTCGTCCGGTGGAGTGGAAGAATTTCACCTGGAGCTGAATGACAGGGTGGTGACAAATCATATCTTTGTGGAGTCGACAGGAGGTGAGCAGGTGTTCGATACTGTTCGGATTGAGGATCTGTTTATCCCGGAAGGCGTGCACAAGCTGAAGATCTTTATCGACCGGGGAGGTTTTAACCTGGACCATATAGAGGTAGTGCCTTACCAGGTTCTGATTCAGGGCGTCGTCAGTGAAATGGAAGCGCTATCGCTCTACCCGAATCCTGCCAGCTTCATGCTCAGGATTTCAGTGCCCGGGGGAGAAAGGGCTTTGGCAGAGATCTGGTCGGTAAACGGGGTTCTGGAGAAACAGAGCATTCTGGGAGCTGGCAACCAGCATCTGCTTCCGGTGGATGAGCTGTCCGCCGGTATTTACGTGTTACACCTGGTCACCGGTGATAAAGTGTACAGGGGAAAATTTGTAAAACAATAGGTATTCATAAGTAATTCACTAGAATATGAAAATAGCAATAGGGAATGATCATGGCGCTTATGAAATTAAGCTGGGATTCCTTTTGGTTTCATTATTTCTTCTTTTAGGCTTAGCTGCCCAGGGTCAGATTAAAACACCGGGGCTCCTGGTGACCGACGAACTCAGTCCCAATGTGCTTGCAAACTCACACATTGATGGCTTTTTGGGTTCCAGGATGGATTCCTGTATTCAGAATGGGGTGATGACAGTAAACTACGGACTCTATTCGGCTCCATTCCGGGATCACACGGATGATGTCTCTCCCAATTTTAAGGGGGAATTCTGGGGAAAGTGGTACACTTCTGCCATGCTTGGGTATGGGTACCAACCGGACCCGAAATACAAGGAGATTATTGATGCTTCACTGAAGGAGATCCTGGATACCCAGGAGAAGGATGGCCGGATTAGCAGCTATTCCCGTGAAAAGACATTTGAATTGTGGGATATCTGGGGCAGGAAATATGTGATTCTCGGCCTGGTTGCTAACTATGAGCAGACAGGCAATAGAAAGGCACTGAAGGCCGCAGCCGGTGTGGTGGATGAGTTGATTAAAGTTGCCGGCCCGGGAAAGACAAAACTGACCGAGACCGGATTGCAGGTGCTGGGATCGATGTCAGCCACTTCGGTACTGGAACCCGTGGTGCTGGTCTATAAATATACGGGTGATAACAAGTACCTCGATTTTGCCGAATTCATGGTATCCCAGTGGAGTGAGCCCAATGCTTATACGAACACAGGAATGCGCCTGATCGAGGATGCCATTGCAGGGGTACCTCCTTTGCAGATCTCATCGCCAAAAGGGTATGAGATGATGTCATGTTTTGAAGGGGTATGTGAATTGTACCGGGCCACCGGAAAAAAATTGTACCTGGATGCTGCAGTCAGTTTTGGCAAGAGTCTGCTTGAAAGAGAGATCATGATCGTGGGCTCAGGATCAAGTACTGAACTTTGGTGCGACGGGGCTTTTCGACAGACCCAATTGCTGGAGCAGCCTATGGAGACCTGTGTGACAGCCACCTGGATGAAATTTACATACCAGTTGCTAAGGCTGACAGGGGATCCTTTATGGGCCGATCAGATGGAAATTACCTTATATAATGCACTTCTCGGAGCCATGAATGAATCGGGCAACTGGTGGGCCTATTACTCTCCCCTGATGGGGGAACGCATACCAAGTCCCATGCAGGTTCCCCAGTGCCACTCAAGTTGTTGTGTGGCAAACGGTCCCCGGGGACTGCTTACTGTGCCCTTATGGTCGGTGATGCAAAATGAGACGGGTCCGGTAATTAACCTTTATACCCAGGGGGAGTGGAGACAGACCCTTCAGGATGGATCAGAGGTGGTGTTGATGCAGGAGACCAGCTACCCTGAGGATGGGCGGGTGGTCATTACACTGGACCAGGAGAAGGATGCCAGCTTCACCCTAAGCCTGCGTATTCCGGCATGGAGCAATCAAACCGACCTTCGTGTAAACGGGGAGAAGGTAGGGGTGACCCCCGGCACCTATGCAAAAATTGACCGTGCCTGGAGCAATGGCGATCAGATCACCCTGGACCTGGATATGCGTGGCAGGGTGTTACAGGCTCCTGGCAGTATCACTGAGCTGGCGGTGATGCGTGGTCCTGTTGTTCTTGCCCTGGACAGCAGGGTGGTTGAACCGGCAGGATACAACCTTTGGCTTTTACCGGATGATACAGAGTGGGAACATAAGGACGATTTCGGTGGATTGAAATATGTATTGCCCGAACAGGTGAATGAGTCGGGTAATGAGAGATATATCGAGTTGACCCCGGTAAAGGAGAAACCGGAAGGGGTATGGATGGCCTTTGAGGTTCCGTTTCTACATAAAATTACCCATTTCTTCGGCCATGAAGTGAAGCCACAGGTCATGTTCGATTATGCATCAGCCGGGAACGGGTACAGCGAAGAGAACATGTTCAGGGTATGGATCCCGCAACCCCTCTTCATGAATGACATTTTTCCTGAGAAAACATGGCACATCCTTGAACATGGAGAGGAACGTCCCACATTTCCGGCATCTGAGATAAAGGTGATCCGGGACAGGCTCCGCTAATTACGGTCAACAGTTGGAACGAATGGATCGAAACCAGTTATCTTCAACCCTGTACCATGTATGGATACGGGTATCTGGAGGCGGTGAAGGCTGTATTTCTGAACCAGGATTAATGAAGATGAAAGCACCTGGCATACTGATCGTGACTTTTCTTCTGTTGTCCTGTTGCCAGCATCAGGGTAGCGAAATGGTTGCTGAGGAATTCAGTGTGGAATTCATATCAAACATAGATCATGATCCGATCTTTTCCTGGAAGTTAGCAGGAATAGAGCAGGATCTGTACCAGGCAGCCTACCGGATCATCATCTCCGAAGAGGCGGATTTCCGTGAGGATGATCCACAGAACGTATGGGATTCGGGTCTGCGAAAGGGGAGTGGATCCCTGCAGGTGAGATATGAAGGTCAGGCCCTTGTAAACGGCCGGCAGTACTATGCCAGGGTCAGGTACAGGGAACAGAACGGGATCTCCTCTGACTGGTGCGAAGCAGTACGCTTTGTGGTCCCGCTGGCATACCCGGAAGATTGGAAGGCCCAGTGGCTCACCTGGGAATACAGCGATGAGAAGCCTTTGCCTCTGTTTCGTAAACCCTTTATGGTGAAGGATCCCGGAAGCATCGATTATGTCATGTTCTACATGGCAGCTCCGGGCTATTATGAAGCCAGCCTGAACGGGGTGAAGATCGGGGAGAATGTACTGGATCCCGGCCAGACTAATTATGAAGATTATACCTATTACACAGCCTATGAAATTGATCCCGCTGATCTATCGGGGGAGAATGTACTGGGTGTGATGCTGGGTAACGGATGGTACAACCAGAACCAGGTATGGAAAATGGGCCAGAACGATTCCACCATGATCTACGGTCAGCCACTCTTCACCTGTCAGCTGGTGATCCATCGAAAGGATGAGACCAGGGAAGTGATCGGTTCGGATGGCAGCTGGCTCTGGACCTATGGTCCCGTCACCTACTCCAATATTTACGGAGGGGAACACTATGATGCCAGCCTGGAGATTGAAAACTGGAACAGACCCGGAGAGGTGGAGGGGGAGTGGTATACCCCCCTTTCAGCAGAGGAACACCCTGCAGATCTTTTTGAACAGTTTGCAGAGCCCATCCGAATCATGGAGGAGCGGGAACCGTTAGCAATTACTGACCAGGGCGATGGTTCCTACGTGTTTGATTTTGGACAGAACATGGCAGGGTGGATGGAGCTGAAGATTGCCGGGGAGCCCGGACAGGAGATCACCATTCAGTGTGCCGAAGAGCTGGATAAAGAAGGGAACCTGGATTTCCGTTCCACCGGAACGCTCCATACAAAAGTGCTCCAGACCCAGAAATACAGGTGCAGGGGAGAAGGAATGGAAATATGGAGGCCCCGGTTTACCTATTTCGGTTTCAGGTATGCGCAGGTGAGCGGACTGAACAGTGCACCGGATAAAGCGTTTCTCAAAGCACAAGTGGTCCACTCCTCGGTACCGGATGCGGGAAGTTTTCAATGCTCGGAGGAGCAGATCAACAGACTTCATGAGCTGGCCCACTGGACGATTAGGGGCAACATACACAGCATTCCCACCGACTGTCCCCAGCGGGAGAAATGCGGATGGACCGGTGATGCCCATGCCATGATCCAACCCATGGTTTACAATTTCGACGCACAACGCTTTTTTAGCAAATATATGTTTGACATGCGTTCTTCAGGCAGGGAGGAGAAGGAGCAGATCTATTTCGGAAGGAGCTTTCAGGACCGGAGCATAGTTTTGAAACCTGCGGGTATTCCCACCATGATCGCTCCCGGGAAACGTACCAGTGGATGTGCCACGGCTGACTGGGGAACGGCAATAGTGCAGATCCCGTGGTACCTCTACCTCTATTATGGCGACAGGATTGTGCTGGACGAGTTTTACCCGGATATGAAACGGTGGGTGGAGTATGTTGAAGGCATGAAGGAAGAGGGGATCATTCCACACGGACTGGGAGACTGGTGCCCGCCCGGCGGGAATGATAATCTGGACTGCCCGGTTCCGGTCAGTTCCACAGCATTTCATCTGCTGGATGTGTCGATTATGGAAAAAGTGGCACAATTGCTTGGGAAAAGTGAGGATCAGGAACTTTATAAGAAGTTGAACGACCAGTTGAAAACTGATTTTAACCGCCATTTCTTTGATCCGGAAACAGAAAACTACGGAAACAGTCAGACGGCCAATATAATGGCCCTTGATATGCACATTGTACCGAATGGAATGGAAAAAGCAGTGGCATCGGCTGTCATAGAGAACATTCATGAAGCGTATGATGGTTTTCTTAATACGGGGATCTTTGGACTGGCCAGGATATTAAATGTGCTGGCAGAAAATGGTTTTGAAGATGAGGTCTACCGTTTGCTGACCAAAACAGGGCAGCACAGTTTTGCCTTTATGTGGGACCGGTATGATGTGACCACGCTATGGGAGGTGCTGCCCATTAATGATGAGAATGAGGAAGAGGATGCCATGAGGTCACACAGCCATCCCATGCAGGCCGGTTACGATACATGGTTCTATTCGGGGATTGCAGGAATCAACCCGGTGGCAGATGGAGCCGGATTTCAGAAGATTGCGTTTAAACCCTACCTGACCCGGCATCTTGAATCTGCATCTGCTACATATGAGTCAAAGTCAGGCATCATCAGAAGCATGTGGGAGCGTAGCGAGACAGGATTCACCTGGAACATCACCATTCCTGCCAATGCAGAGGGAGCGATCTATGTTCCAACGTATGGTTCGGATGCTAAGCTCAGGGTCAATGGTGCAGCAGTGGAGGCCATCAGTGAGAGCAGTGGATTCAGCCTGGTGGGAACCTATGGTCCGGGTGAATACCTTATTGAGACCTTAGCAGTTCAATAACCTGATCTCCTCAAGTAAAAGCGAAAAGGAAATGAGAATTGCTGTTGTGAACAGTTTATGCTTTTTTGTTGCAGGATCAAATTATGTAAAGAAAAGTCCAATCCGACTATTGTACCCCTCTCTTAATCACTATATATTTGAATTGCGATCTAAACCCATGCCAAAACTGGCTTTTATCTGACCAACTATGAAAGGACTATTCAATGTTTACCTGAGCAATGCCAGGCTGATGATTATCCTGGGATTGACATTCACTTTTGCATTTTGCAACCGGACAGAGCAGATCTCGCTGCAGGAGTATGAAAACATCCAGGAGGGTTTTATCACTCCTGCCGATACCAACACGCTCTGGTGTTACTACTACTGGATTGAGGACGATATCTCCAAAGAGGGGATCACCAAGGACCTGGAGGCCATGAAGGAGTTCGGACTGGGAACGGTATTGATCGGCAATATCAATCCGCCGGAGGAGAATGGCCCGGTGCCCCTTTTCAGTGATGCCTGGTGGGATGCCATGGTCCATGTGGTGGAAGAGGGACACCGCCTGGGCATTGATGTGGGAATGTTCAACTGCCCGGGATGGAGCCAGAGCGGCGGGCCCTGGGTGACCTACGATAAAGCCATGAGGCACCTGGTCTATTCCGAGGCCACGGTACATGGCACTGGAGAGGTGAGCCTGCACCTGGAAAAGCCGGCTGATGAGTTTCAGGATACCTATGTGCTGGCATTTAATAAGATAGAGGCCGAGAAACATGCACTCACGGGAAGCAATGCTTCGGTCAGCTGCACACCCACCGTATCCGGTGCGGACAGATGGCTGGACGGTGATGAAAACAGCAGTGCCTTGTTTAATATTGAAACTGGCGGTATATATACCATTGTTATCAATGCCGACGAACCCATCACTGCAAGAAGCATTCTGATTACCCCCGCCATACCGACTATTAAGTGCGATATTGAACTTCAGGCCGAATTGGATGGCTCATTTAAAACCTTAAAGCGCTTTGTCCTGGACCGAAGCAATGATGATGTGAACGTGGGACCACTTCCCCGGGGTAAGATAGCTGAGTCATTTCCGGCAGTCACTGCCGCCAGGTTCCGCCTGCGATGCACCAACCTGACAAGTCCGCCTACCATCGTTCAGCCGGTTCCGGGTGAGAGGGCAGGATTTGCTGAAATTGAGATCAGCGAAGCTCCTGTTTTGCAGAACTATATTGAAAAATCACTGGGAAAAATGCATCCTACTCCCTTCCCTGCATTCGACTCTTATCTGTGGGAGTCACAGGAGGCTGTTGACGATAAAGGGATGCTGATATCTGAGGTACTGGATTTGAGCGCTCAAATGGACCCGTCCGGAACCCTTACCTGGGATGTTCCGGATGGCGAGTGGACCGTAATAAGGATGGGTATGACACCCACAGGCACCAGGAATGCACCTGCGGCTCCGCAGGGCAAGGGATATGAAATAGATAAGGCCAGCGCCACACTGGCACAATACCACTTTGACCAGTATATGGCTAAATTGATAGAACGCATTCCCGCAGAGAGCCGTCCGGCACTGAAGTATGTAATTGCTGACAGCTATGAGCAGGGTTCGCAGAACTGGAGTGACGGATATGCAGAGAAATTCGAGAAGAAATATGGATATGATCCGGTGAAATTCCTGCCGGTTCTTTCAGGGCGGATCGTTGGCAGTGTGGAAGAGTCGGACCGTTTTCTCTGGGACCTGCGGCGCATGGTGGCCGATGATGTAGCCTATGAGTATGTGGGCGGACTTCGCAGGGCGGCCAATGAATATGGCATGAAAACATGGCTCGAAAACTATGGCCACTGGGGATATCCTGGTGAATTCCTGATGTACGGGGGACAGAGCGACCTGGTGGCCGGCGAATTCTGGAATGAAGGGGATCTGGGGAATATTGAATGCAAAACCGGATCCTCGGCGGCCCATATGTACGGCAAGCCCATCACCTCGGCAGAGGCTTTTACGGCTGGATACCAGGCGTACAAAAGGCACCCAGCACAGTTGAAGAAGCGGGGGGACTGGAGCTGGACCGAAGGGATCAACCATTTTGTATTGCATCTCTATATTCAGCAACCCCGGGATGAGGCTCCGGGCATCAATGCCTGGTTCTCCACCGAGTTTAACAGGCTCAATACCTGGTTTGAACAGGGGAAAGCGTGGGCCGATTATGCCCGCAGATGCCAGCACATGCTGCAACAGGGAACCTATGCTGCCGATGTACTCTATTTTATCGGGGAAGATACGCCCAAGATGACCGGTACCCGCGATCCTGAGCTGCCGGTGGGTTACTCGTACGATTACATCAATGCAGAGGTGATCATGGAGAGACTCTCTGTAGAAGAGGGAAAATTTGTACTACCCGATGGCATGACCTATTCCATCCTGGTACTACCCGATAAAACCCACATGAGACCGGCTGTTCTGGCCAGAATGGAGGAGTTGGTACAGGCTGGCGGTACTATTCTTGGAGGCAAACCGGGCAAATCTCCCAGCCTTCAGAACTATCCGCAGTGTGATTCAGAGATTGGGGAGATTGCCGAGCGCATGTGGGGTGAATCATATGAAGGGGGGAAGCTGGAGAAAAAGACAGGAGACGGATATGTACTCGACGGAATGGGACTGCAGGAGGCCCTCGATCTGATCCGGGTAGCTGCCGATATTCAGTTTGATGCAGAGGCATCCCTGCTATGGACGCACCGGACCCTGCCTGGCATGGAGATCTACTTTCTGACCAACCAGGCAGATGGGGTGCTGAATGTGGAGCCCTCTTTCAACGTTACCGGGTTTCAGCCCCAGTTATGGGATGCGGTGACCGGTGAGGTCAGATTGTTTAATGACTACACAGACAACGGAAGCCGCACGACTGTTCCCCTTCGCATGCGGAAGGATGAGAGTGCTTTTATTGTATTTACCGCACATAGTACGGATGAGACTGGCAGCGGCTATCAGGAAAACTCCCCGGAACCGGAGCAGATTGCCACCCTGGATGGTGAGTGGTCCGTGGAGTTTGAGAACAAGGAGTTTGGTCCCATTGAGCCTCTTCAGCTTACAAGCCTGGTCGATTGGAGTGAGTCTGCCGAGGAGAAGATGAAGTACTACTCCGGAACCGCCACTTACAAAACAGAATTCAACCTGGATGAGCTTCCCGAAGGCGATCTCTTTATTAACCTGGGCGAGGTGGGTGTAATGGCTCGGGTGATCCTCAATGACGAGGAATTGGGTGTAAGCTGGATGGCCCCGTTTCGTCTCCGTGCAATGGATTACCTTGTAGCCGGCAGTAACCGGATTGAGGTGGAGGTTGTGAATGTCTGGAGGAACCGCATGGTTGGCGATATGAGCCTGTCAGAGGATGAGCGGTTCACCACATATACAGTGGCGGATTTGACAGAAGGGGAGGATCTGGCTCCGTCCGGATTGATGGGACCGGTGACTATTGAGTGGATCAGTAAATAATGGACATAACCAGGCACCACTAATTGCTGCACCACGCTTAGAATCGCACAATTTCCACTGATCAAGGGTAAACCCGAGACGAATGCACTATAGACCCCTTGTTTTACAACAACAATAAATACTTATAATGAAATCATTAAGAATCAAATTCCAACTTTTTATCAGCCTTAACCTGTTCGCCCTGGCGTGGATATGGGCCAGCCCCGTAATGCTAGCAAAACCTGTTACAGTCAATTCCATGACCTGTGAATACATGGAGAATCCGGTAGGGATTGGAACAACTGTTCCGCGTTTTAGCTGGATCCTTTCCAGTGAAATCAGTGCGCAAAAGCAAACTTCCTACCAGGTTCTGGTGGCTTCTTCACCTTCTCTGTTAAAGGAAAAGAAAGCCGATCTCTGGAGCAGCGGGAAGATTAATTCAGACCAGAGCGTGCTTGTAATGTATAAGGGTAAAGCCCTGAAATCGAGGGACAGGTGCTGGTGGAAGGTTAGGGTATGGGATAAGAACGGAAAATCTTCCGACTGGTCTGAGACAGCCTATTTCGAAATGGGATTGCTGGAGCAATCCGACTGGAAGGCGTCCTGGATTGGAGCTCCAATGGAAGGAAATGTGGAGGAGCAAGCCTCTCCTGTTTTCAGGAAGGAATTCAGCGCAGAAAAAGAAATCAGTTCCGCCAGGCTCTATATAAGCGGACTCGGATTATATGAAGCTGAGATCAACGGATCAAAAGTGGGAGACCAGTTGCTTACCCCCGGATGGACCAGCTACCACAGCAGGGTACAGTACCAGACCTTTGATGTGACCGGCCAGCTAAGAAAAGGAGAGAATGCCCTGGGTGTTACCCTGGCCAACGGATGGTACAGGGGATTCAGGCAGTGGTGGTCCGGATCCGAACAGACCACTCCGGAAATGCTGGGTGTGATGGCTCAGCTGGAGCTTACTTACAGCGATGGCTCCATAGAAGTGGTCAAGACAGATCCTGAATGGAAATATTCCTCCGGACCGATCCTGGCTTCAAGCATATATAACGGAGAAAACTATGATGCACGGCTGGAGAATAAAGGCTGGAGCAGTCCCGGATTTGATGAAAGCTCATGGAAGCAGGCGGTGGAACTGCCACCCCTTTCAATTCAGGTCGTGAGCCCGGCTTCACCCCCTATGAGGGCAAGGAATGTACTGGAACCTCAGAAGATCTTTATTACCCCGGAGGGAGATACCGTACTTGATATGGGGCAGAATATGGTGGGATGGATCCGTCTGAACATAGAGGCACCACGGGGCACTGTCATCACCCTCCGTCATGCAGAGGTACTTGATAAGGAGGGAAATTTTTACACCGATAACCTCCGCAGAGCCAAACAGACCAATGTATACATATGCAAGGGTGAGGGCAGCGAATCCTGGGAACCCAGGTTTACTTTCCAGGGATTCAGGTATGTGGCAGTTTCAGGCATACCCGGACCCATCGAGAAGGAGATGATTACAGGTGTGGTTGTGCACTCGGACCTGGATAAAACCGGGGATTTCTCCTGTAACAATGAGCTGATTAATCAGTTGCAACAGAACATTGTATGGGGTCAGAAAGGAAACTTTGTGGATGTTCCTACCGATTGTCCTCAACGGGATGAACGCCTGGGCTGGACCGGCGATGCCCAGGTATTTGCTCCCACAGCTATTTTCAATATGGATTGTGCCGGATTCTACACCAAATGGCTGGCTGACCTGGCCCTGGATCAGGCCGATGATGGTGCCGTTCCATGGGTTATTCCAAGTGTGCTTGGAAGGGGAGAAGCGCATGGCTGGGCCGATGCCGCTACCATTGTTCCCTGGACCGTTTACAGGTATTACGGCGATATCCGGATCCTGGAATCCCAGTATGAAAGCATGAAGGGCTGGGTGGAATACCAGGCCGGGCAGGCAGGGGATACCTACCTGTGGACTCCGAAGGAGCGGCAGTTTGGGGATTGGCTGGCCTTTGCAACCACAAGGTCGGATTATCCCGGAGCCACAACGGATAAGGATCTTCTGGCCAGTGCTTACTTCTACCACTCGACTGACCTGCTTCAGCGTACTGCTGAGATTCTGGGAAAGAAGGCAGATGCTGTCAGATACAGCGATCTGATGAAAAAGATCAAAATGGCTTTTGCTGAAGAATTTATTACTCCCAAGGGCAGGCTGAGCTCCAATACCCAAACAGCCTATGTGGTGACCCTTTCCTTTGGATTGATCCCTGAATCGCTCGAATCTTCTGCAGCAAAACGCCTGGCCGATGATGTGAATAGTTTTGGCCACCTGACCACCGGTTTTCTGGGAACACCCGACCTTACTCATATGCTAAGCCACTACGGATACCTGGATGAAGCCTATATGCTGGTATTCAGGAAAGAGTACCCTTCTTGGCTCTACCCTGTTACACAGGGCGCCACCACCATCTGGGAGCGATGGGACGGACAGAAGCCCGATGGCAGTTTCCAGGATGTGGGGATGAACTCTTTTAATCACTATGCTTATGGAGCCATAGGCGACTGGCTTTACAGGAAGGTGGCAGGTATTGACCTTGATCCCGAAGTGCCGGGATATAAGTCCATGGTGATCAAACCTCATCCGGGAAGTGAAATGAATGATGTGAAGGCCTCACATCAAACACCCTACGGCAAGGTGATAAGCGAATGGGAAAGGAGCGAAGGGATGTTTACTTTGAAGGTAAGGATCCCGGTGAATGCTACTGCAAGGATATGTATTCCCAGTTCGGGAGGAGAGCTTAGCGTGGACGGACAAATTGTACAAAAGGTTACGAAAGAGCAGGGACCGGGCTATGAATACCTGGTGGTTGAAAAGGGATCGGGGACCTATACTTTCGAATCCAGGCTGGCATTAAAGGAGGCGAAAAAGACCCGGTAACTCTCCCAGGCCCCATCTGATTGCTTCCTGTCCCATGGCACAGGCGCTGAATAGAATCAGGCTAATAGTCTGTACTAAACTCTTCATAGGAATCTGAACACGAATGTACTTAATCATGGAAAGATGAAGAACAGAATTTTTATCTTTATATGGAGATCATGAACCTGGCGCTTCTCACAAAAGAAGGGTATTGCATCCGGGACTGGCCTCTCTATTAGTGTTAATTCAGAAATACAATACTTATGATGAAACGCAGAAAATTCTTCAAAAGGCTGGGAGTTACTGCACTCTTTGGGGGATTCTTTACCCGTGAGGCCAGTTCCAGGGGATCACTTGCCACAGATCATTTATTGAAAAAAGGGGAGATCCAACACATGGTTATTTTTGACCTGTCCTACAAGGAGGGATCCAAAAAGGCGATAAAGTTCCTGAACGATGGGAACCGGATTCTAACAGGAATTCCGGTGGTCAGAGATTTCCAGGTCTTTCTCCAGGTGAGTGTGAAAAATGATTATCAGTATGGATTTTCCATGGTGTTTACGAATCAGGAGGATTACGACACTTACAATAACCATCCCGATCACGTAGCTTTTGTGGAGGAAAGATGGAAAACAGAGGTCACCGATTTTCTGGAAATAGACTTTAAGAGTCCTTACTAATCTAATACTCAGCCGTATGAATACAACAAAGCAGGATATGAAAATCAGAAGCCAGCTTACTGTGGATTAAGACCTTCCCCAGAGCCAAGCCTGTAAAAATAATATCATGACCAGACTATTCTCAGCGTTAAAAAGGATTACCATATTAGCCATACTGGTCTTCCATTTCATGGCCGGCCACTCGGCAACCATTATTCTGACCAGCGATCAGCAGTTAAACGACCTGCTTGATCCGGATAAAAAGATTGATCTCTCCACCGGGTATACAAAGCGTTACGGCAGCCTCAGGGAGATTTGTGAGGCAGCACAGAAGCTGGGCGATCATACCCTGACCATTGCTTTCGATGAGTTTTTCAGGCAATACAGGGAGCAGGCAGGGACAGAACGTTTGCTGACTCCCGATAGCGACGAATACATCGATAAAATCAAGATCATAGCCGATTTTGCCGCCAAGTACGGCATGGGTATGGGACTGAGTTTACTAAGTCCCCTGGAACTGGGTCCTGCTTTTAAAAAGCAGACCGGTGAATCGGGGCAGTGGGTCCACTACAAAGTGGGAAACCGGGATCCACAAACCGGTAGGTTTCATGTGAAAATGTGGCAGCAACTTTACTGGACCAATAACAAGGGGAGGTTCACCCTCCGGCTGAAAGGGGTGAAGGCGTATGCTTTCAAAGAGACCCAACTGGCCCATACCATGTTTAAGAAGGTAAACCGGGAAGAGATCATACCCCTGGAAGATGTGGCGTTCACACAGTGGGAGGTCCCGGTTGCCGAAGATGATACCAACATGGAGCCCGATTACTGGACGGCCACTTCCGGTTCGGGTCAGAATGCGGACCGCGCCAGGCGTATTGAAGTTTTTTCCAGCGGACCGGTCCAGTTGAAAGGGTATGACCGGGTGATGGTCCTGCTGGAGTATGAGGTGCCGGAGATGGAATACTTCAGTGACAATGCTGAACCTTTTCTTCAAAACCTTCTGAAGAAGTACCATGACAAAGGAATTGCGCTTCAGCACTTCTACTCAGATGAAATGCACTTGCAGCAGGATTGGGTCTACTTTGGCCATCATGACAACGGACAGTTTGCATTGCGTTATTATACCCCCTCTCTGGGCAAACAATACCAGGAAATGTTTGGGGTTCCCTTTGAAGAGAAGGACCTGCTTTATTTTGCCTGCGGACCGGATATCAATTCCAACTCAGTAATGGCAAGTCGGCAGGTACAGTATGTAATGGGAGACTCCAGGGAAGAGATTCAACAGACTTTCCTGTTCAGGGACCGTTACTACCATATGTTAAATGATCATGTAGTGAACCTGTTCAGGGGTGCCAGGGAATATGCCACCGGACTGTTCGGTGTGGAGGATTGGGGTACCCACGGGCACTCCTCCTGGGCGGAAAGTCCCACGGTGGATATGTGGGA
Organism: Bacteroidota bacterium; assembly: GCA_039714915.1. GTDB lineage: Bacteria > Bacteroidota > Bacteroidia > Bacteroidales. The sequence goes on along the minus strand of JBDLIM010000002.1, from coordinate 91,738 downwards.
CCTGGAAAACCTCCGGCGGCCCGACCGCCACGCATACAAATATGAATACACCCCCAATTTTGTCTGGGGAAATACAGTTCATCAGGCTGCTGCAGCTTGCTACGACTATTTCAAGTGGGGAGAGTACCTGGAGCCTACACGAAATGATTTTGCAGAGCTGGGATGGAACGACCGCAACTATTATGGGGCAGCCATGGCTGCCTCCCTGGGTGTTCTGAACCGCAAACCCAATGCCTATCCAGCATTCTGGGGGATGCCACGGGAAGTTGCCCGCCGTAAGGCATCGGTGAACGATGCCTATGGGGGCGCTCCGAGATCCCGCTCCATCGACATGATCACTGGTCACGAACACCGTGATGTGAATGTGCTGGTCCTGTACCCCATGAACCTGGTGGCAGTGGAGGAGAGGTTCGGTTCGTGGATGACACAGTATGGCTACTGCACCTACATTACCACCGAAAAACTTCTGGAACTGGGCACCCTGAATAGCAGAGGAGAGATTCAGATAATGGACAAAAAATACACCACTCTGGTGGCCCTTTTTGAACCACTTCCAAACAAAGGCCTCCTCCATATGATGGAAGAGTTGACGCAGAAAGGGGGGAAGGTTATCTGGTTCGGCCCTCCGCCCATAATCAATGCGGTCGGTGAAAAATGCCTGGAGAGATGGGAAACCCTGTTTGGAGTAGCCTATACGTCACCTGAACCCCAGGGAAGGATCGCCCCGGGCATGCGCATTGATTTTTCAGATCAGCTGAAGGAGATCCCTTCACAGTATATACTGACCGATTTTTTAGTGGACCGGATCTACCCGGTGGAAGCTGGAAAAGGCACCTCCAAACTGGCATTTTGCAATAACAGCCTGCTGTTAGGTACCGGGAATGGAAATGCATATTTTTTTGGCTTTCGTCCCCGCGACGACCAGTCAGGGAGCCTGGGCTATGAAACCCGTACGCTTTTTGAGATCCTGGACCGTACAGGAGCATATGGATCCACCGGTACCTTTTCCGGTGTGAATGACAATACGGAACATGTTTCCCGTACCTCTGAATACCTGGCCACCCGTTTCCCCAATGGGACCACAGTACTGGTCCGACACTACCGCAACCACAGGGAGACCTGGTCCGGCGGATTCTCCAGGGATCCGGAAGAGGATGCTGCGATTCTGGCAATCAATCCCCTCCCCACAGATGAGATGGTGCTGGAGGATTTTATGGTGAACGGCCACAGGGTTAGTTTCAAGGGCACGCTCACCATGGCATTCAGGACCAGTGCGCAGAATGAACTGATCGCCTTCGAAGGACAGGATTGTAACAGTGTAGAGATCGACGGGAAATCCTATTGGTTCAGCGATCATGAACTGAGCAAGATCGCCTTTGCTCCCTCTCTAAAGAGTGTGAATGAGTTGATGGTTTATGTGCTTGGCGAGGCCTCTGTTGCCATCCCGCTTCCGGAAAGTATGAATACCGGGACCACCAGGCTTGTGGATGAGAAAGGCAGGAAGGTCAAACACAAGATCCTGGAGAATAGCCTGCAACTGGATGTGGGCAGCAAGCAGAGCGGACAGTGGCTCTCCCTGAGCTGGGAATGAAAACTCAATTTGATGGATCCGGACTTGCAGGAGGACTCTATTTCTGCAAGATTATGGCCGGAAATCTTAATCAGGTTCAAAAGATGTCGATAATTAAGTAAATTGCACCCACAGGCCCGGCCTTCCCGAGGAAGGCCGGGCTTTTCCCTCTTGGGAAACCCTAAATATCGCTATCATGAATCAGACCATACTGGCCCTTTTTAGTCATCCGGATGATGCCGAACTGATGTGTTCAGGAACTTTATCCCTCCTGAAAAATGCAGGTTGGGAGATCCACATGGCCACAATGACCCCGGGAGACAAGGGCTCTGCCGAACTCTTACGGGAGGAGATCAGTGCAATCAGAAAAAGTGAAGCTGCACAATCGGCTGCATTACTGGGTGCCACCTATCATTGCCTTGAATTTGATGATGTCTATATAATGTATGACCGGGAAACGATCAACCGGACCATCGGGTTGATCAGGGAGGTAAAGCCTGCCATTGTTTTCACAGCCAGTCCGTCCGACTATATGGTGGATCATGAGATGACCAGCCTGATCGTTCAGACGGCCTGTTTTGCTGCAGGCATCAGGAATATGGAAGCTTCAGGAGAGTCCTTCGGCCTTGTCCCCCATTTATATTATACCGATTCTCTTGATGGCAATGATAAGCTGGGGAGGCCCCTTCCCCCCTCCTTTTATGTGGATATTTCCAAAGAGATGGAGAAGAAGGAGCAAATGCTGGCCTGTCATGAAAGCCAGCGCAGCTGGCTTCTGAAGCACCACAAGATTGATGAATACATACTGGCCATGAAGCGCTTCGCCTCTCTTCGGGGCGAGGAGGCGGGCACTGAGTTTGCGGAGGGATTCCGCCAGCACCTGGGACATGGATATCCGCACAACAACATATTGAAAAAGATCCTGGGTGCCCAGGTGATCATTAATAAGCTTACAATAAAAGGTTAGTCAATGGCTCGTAAAACAAGTATGCTGGCAAATGAGTGGTGGGACTTTACCACCCTTGATGATGAACTGTTAAATGATGCTGCCAGGCTGACAGCCGCAGATCTGGAGGGACTCTCCAGGGAGGGGTTCAGGGTGGTGTTTCATGATACACTGGAGGAGTTCTACCTCGCTGAAGCGCTTGAGTATATCTCTGCATGGAAAGAGGCCACCGAAGAGAAGCCCGTGGGTATCTGCGGTCCCATCGGTCCCACCGAGCAGCTGCCCCTGGTGGCCAGGCTGGTCAATGAACTGAGAGTTGATCTCTCCCATGCCCATTTCTGGGCCATGGATGAGTGGGTTGTGGATGGAAGGGCGATGGATGCCTCAAATCCCATCTCTTTTGAGAGGGCCAACAGGTTCCTCTGTTTTGACCGCATCGATCCCGATCTAAGGATGCCCGAATCCAACCTGCATTTCCCAAAGGAGGACCTGGAGTCTTACAAAAGAACCTGGGAGCAGGGCATACAGTGTGCAGTAATGCAGGGCGGACAGGGTGATGTGAAGCACTGGGCCTTCAATGATCCTTTCAGGAGGGAGGGGGCTTACCGGGATGCGCCTCCCACCCCGGAAGAGTTCATGGAACTCTCCACACGCGTGGTGGAGCTTCACCCTGTAACCTGTATGCAAAATGCCCGTACCAGTTCGGGCGGGGTGGTAACAGGCATTCCCACCAGGGCCATCTCTGTGGGACCCCGTGAAACCTGGAAGGCAGACAAGGTGTCCATCTGGCAGGCGGGTACACATGACAATCCGTTCGGACAGCGGCTTACCGCCCTGATGATCAGCAAAGGGATCGTTGATACGGCAGTGCCCATGTCCCTGCTGGCCCTGCATTCCAACGTACAGTTCAATTATTACAGGGGAGGGGTGGGAGCATGTGCTGTTGAGATGCACTGATCCGCCTCACTTGTGAAGATCCTGCATATATTGGGAAGGAGTGACACCCTTGATCTTCTTGAATTGCCTGTTGAAAAGTTGGAGTTCGGGAAAAGTACATACAAAATCTGGAACTAATATTTAAACCGGACCGGCATGAGACAGATAAATATTCTGATATTAAGTATCTTAACCGTATTCATTGCAGTATTCACTATTTCCTGTTCGAAAAGAAAGATCCGGGAACGACCGAACATCATCTACATTTATACCGATCAGCAGAGTGCTTCCATGATGAGCTGTGCCGGCAATTCCTACCTGGAAACCCCGGCCATGGATTACATTGCTGAGAACGGAATCCGATTTACCAGGGCCTACACCACCAATCCGGTATGCTCCCCTGCAAGGGTCAGTCTGATGACAGGTCGTTTCGCGGGCTATTTTTATGATTCGAATGGGAACCAGGCCCGGGAGAATATGGGGTCCATGCGGATATCCCGGGTATCCGATGAAGTGCTTGAAAGTACTCTGGCTGCATATTTGAAGGAAGCAGGTTATGATCTGTATTACGGGGGAAAGGAGCATCTTCCTCCTTCATTGACACCCGCTGCCCTGGGATTCAAAGATATCAGCAATAACGAACGGGAGGTGCTCGCTGAAGCAGCAGCAAAAGTGATCAGGTCGGAGCATGACCATCCATACTTTATGGTGGTATCCCTGATTAATCCACATGATATCTGCTATATGGCTCTTCGTGATTTTGTCAGGCCCGACCATCCCATTTTGCAAAATGGAAGGACGGAATTGGCGATGCTTGACTCGGCATTGCACTTGCCTGAAGGAGTAATGGAGGAAGAATTCTGGTCTGATTATGTTCCTCCCCTGCCCCCAAACCTGGAGCCCCAGGATGGAGAACCGGAAGCGATACGTTCATTGCTTGCCCGGCGTGATTTCAGAATTCAGGCCCGTCAGCAGTACACAGACCAACAATGGCGAATGCATCGTTATGCCTATGCCCGGCTTACCGAGGATGTGGATGGCCATGTTCAGACCATATTGAATGCGCTAAAGGAGAGCGGGAATGAAGAGAATACCCTGGTAATTTATTCAAGTGATCACGGCGATATGGATGGTGCACATCGCATGGAGCATAAAACTGCTCTTTATGAAGAGGCAGCCAATATACCCTTTATGGCCATGTGGAAGGGGAAGATCCCGGCCGGACAGGTGAATAATGTACACCTGGTATCCTGTGGACTTGATTTGCTTCCAACCGTTTGCGATTTTGCCGGAATTGAAGGGAAATCCGATCCCAGGGGCAGGAGTCTCAGGTCTCTGTTCGAAGGAAAAAAGGTGAAATGGAGGCCTACGCTGGGAGTGGAGAGCGAGATAGGGCGAATGGTCGTGTCGGAAGACCGGTTAAAATATATCAGGTACGATGCAGAAGGCATGGAGGAACAACTCCTGGATCTCACTAAGGACCCTTATGAAACCAGGCACTTCACGCCCTTGCATGAGTATAAAGATAAACTGGAGGAGCTAAGAAAAGCTTTCGATGAGGAGTGGTTCCCTGAAATATTGCACACGGATTTAATTGTGGAATAGAATAGCTTTCAATGAGCAATCGTAACATTAGTACAAGATGACTGTCAATTTCAACTACCGGTATATTCTGATCATCTCATTAATCTCTGCACTGGGGGGATTTCTTTTTGGCTACGACTGGGTGGTTATTGGCGGGGCGAAATTTTTCTATGAACGCTATTTTGAGATAACTCAGATTCCTCATCTTCAGGGAATTGCCATGTCAAGCGCACTTATTGGCTGCATTCCCGGGGCACTTTTTGCAGGTTACTTCAGCGATCGGTTTGGAAGGAGAAAATCCCTTAGTCTGGCAGCGGTTTTATTCGTGCTTTCTGCCCTGGGAACCGGATTCTCAGGAAATTTCACCCTGTTTATGATGTACCGGATCCTTGGAGGCCTGGGTGTGGGGATGGCTTCAGTAGTTTCGCCCATCTATATAGCAGAGATAGCTCCCAGGCAAATGCGAGGGAAGCTGGTGGCGCTGAATCAATTGAATATTGTCATGGGAATACTGGCCGCCCAAATTGCCAATTACCTGATTGCGCAGGAAGTACCGGTTCATGCCTCCGATGAGTTCATCCTTAACTCGTGGAACGGACAAAGGGCCTGGAGATGGATGTTCTGGGCTGAAACCATTCCAGCAGGGATCTTTTTCATCCTTTCATTTTTTATACCTGAATCTCCCCGGTGGTTGGTTAAGAGCGGTTACTCTCAGTCAGCTTTGAAAACTCTGAAGAGGATCGGGCCGGGTAGCTATGGGGATAGGATCCTGGATGAGATCAAAAGCAGCCTGAAAGAGATTAGTCAAAAGATAGATTACAGGGGATTGATCAGTAAAAAAGTACGGCCGGTGCTTATTCTGGGACTGGTCCTTGCTTTTTTCCAGCAATGGTGTGGAATCAACATCGTATTTAATTATGCGGAGGAGGTTTTTACATCAGCAGGATTCGGGATCAGTGCATCCTTATTGAACATTGTGGCCACCGGTGTGGTCAACCTGGTTTTTACCCTTGTGGCTCTTCGTACAGTTGATAGCTGGGGTCGTAGAAAACTGATGTTAACCGGGGCATCAGGTCTGGCCCTTACATACATGGTGCTGGGGACGGCCTATTACCTGGAACTAAACGGAACATTTGTATTGATGGTCATCCTGGTGGCCATAGGGATTTATGGCCTGACCCTGGCTCCGGTGACCTGGGTAATCCTTTCAGAGATATTCCCCAACCGGATCAGGGGAGCTGCTATGGCAGTGGCCAGTACAACCCTGTGGATAGCAAGTACCCTGCTGGTACTCCTCTTTCCTATTATAAAGTCAAAAGTTTATATTTACGGAGCTTTCTGGCTCTATGCAGCTATATGCATACTTGGATTTATCTTTGTGAAAGTCAAGCTTCCCGAGACCAAGGGAAAATCCCTGGAAGAAATCGAAGAGCTTTTTTAACTACATCAAAACCAAAAAAAGCTATGAAACGATACATGTGGTACTTATTTTCAGTCAGTCTGGTTTTGATTAACGGATGTGCTAAAGAGAAAGCACCCTTAAAACCCAATGTTGTGTTTATTATCGCTGATGATCTGGGCTACCATGACCTGGGAATCACCGGGAGCCGGTTTTATGAAACTCCAAATATCGATCGCATCGGGATAGAGGGAATGATTTTTACAAATGGCTATGCCACTTGCCAGGTTTGCAGCCCGTCCAGGGCCAGCGTGATGTCGGGACAGTTTCCTGCGCGACATGGGGTTACAGACTGGATAGGTGCTCCTTCAGGAGAAGACTGGAGAAGGTACAGGAGATATACCCGTTTGCTTCCACCGGAATACAAGCGGCACCTGCCTCATGAAGTCACTTCTCTTCCCGAAGCCATGAAAGAAGAGGGTTACCTTACCTTCATGACCGGAAAATGGCACCTGGGAACAGAGGGTTCCCATCCTGAAGACCATGGATTCGATGTGAATAAGGGAGGCTATGAATCCGGAAGCCCCAGAGGAGGTTATTTCTCACCTTATAATAATCCCAAACTGGAGGATGGTGAACCGGGAGAAAATCTTTCAATTCGATTAGCTTCGGAGACGACTAAGTTTATTGAGGCAAACCGGGACACTTCTTTTTTTGTATACCTGGCCTTCTATGCGGTGCACGGACCTATTCAGACCAGCCGGGAAAAATGGAGTAAATACAGAAACAAAGCCGATGAGTCAGGTATTGCTGAATCTGGATATATCATGGAGCGCAGGCTCCCTATCCGGCAGGAACAGGACAATCCCATCTATGCCGGACTGCTTGAAAGCATGGATGAAGCCATCGGACAGGTCCTGGATTGCCTGGAAGAAAACGGACTGGCTGATCAAACCATTGTTGTATTTACTTCCGACAACGGGGGTGTTTCTTCCGGCGATAACTTTTCCACTTCGAACCTTCCTTTAAGGGGAGGTAAGGGATATCAGTGGGAGGGGGGAATAAAGGAGCCTTATTTCATAAAAGTCCCCTGGATGGATATAGCGGGTAAGAAGTGCCAGGTCCCTGTTACAGGAGCTGATTTTTATCCCACCCTTCTGGAACTTACCGGAGCACCCCTCAGGCCGGATCAGCATATAGATGGGGTAAGTCTTTTACCCCTGCTGAGTGGTGGGAGCATTGACGAACGCCCCCTGTACTGGCACTATCCGCATTATGGAAATCAGGGTGGCGACCCCTCTTCCATAATCAGGGAAGGTGCCTGGAAGCTGATTCACTACTGGGAAAATGGAAATAATGAGCTTTATAACCTGGAAAGCGATCCGGATGAAAATGAGGATGTGGCCGCTGAGAATCCTGAGCTGGTAAACTCCATGTTTACCAGGCTTGCCAGCTGGCTTAAGGAAGCCGGTGCCCGTTACCCGGAACCCGATCCTGAATATTCACCTGACTTGTACCGTCAATGGGATGAGCGAATCAGAAAGCAGTTGTGGCCTGAGCTGGAGAAGGACCGGATGGATTACCTGACACCTGGCTGGAAGCCCAATGCGGATTGGTGGGGCAGCCAGTTTACAGAAGATTAGCCCGGAGATGCACTAGTCTTTTATTATCTTGAAAGAATGTGCTTCTCCGCTAATCGTTTTGATTTGCAGCACATAGATCCCCTTGTTCATATCTGATACATCCAGAACACTGAATCCACCGTTGATCCGGATCTCTTTATGCAGTTTACCTGTAATATCTAATACCCTGACAGTTTTCAGTTCGGTATTGCTGTCAATATGGACTACATTGCCCGCAGGATTAGGATAGATGGAGATGCTTGCCAATTTGGGAACTTCCTTTCTTCCAACTCCAAGCCGGTATTTTTCTTCATTCAGATCAAGGATGTGGTCTTTAATCTGCTCTTTTTCTGCCATCCATTTTGTTTTGGCATCCGGAAACCAGTTCAGATCACCCAAAGGCAAGCCTTCAATGGAAGCTGTCAACAACTCTGTATTTGTATAGGACCCATCGAAACGCGGCCATACAGCGGGAAACAGTTCCGGATCCTTACCTGCCCACCGGTCAACTTCATAATTGTAACTTGGTGTGCCATCGAATGATGTGTGTTCTCTCCATATTACAAAGCCATACCAGCCAAGGATGTTTTGTATCATGCTGTCATTGGTGGAGTAAATCTGTAAATCAGTATACAGGGGATCCAGATCGTACCAGTTATTGCCATACTTCATATGGGGCCAGTTGGCATCATCGGCTAAGATTCTGTTTTCCCGGCTGGAATCGGAAGGGGAGACTACTTCGACACCCCCCGTATATCCAAGGGGAGTATCCTCTTCCCACAGCATGGGGATCAGATACAATGGGTCATATCCGCTATCTGCAGCATGCCGGGGCAATTCAAGCAATTGCGGTGAGTTGTATTGCAAATTGTATTCCCAGAAGAACCGTCTTTCAGAGGGTAAGGTTTCATAGGTCCCTGCTGAATCAAGTTCAAGGGTATCAATGCATACCAGGCTGAGCATCTGGTTTCCCTGCTTGTAATCAGGCCAGAACTGTCCCCAGTCGTAGAGGTGGGCAAATATGCTTACGTCATGCATTAAGTTGTTGGTGAAGTAGAAATTCTGATCCGTATAGGATCTCTTGATCCATACATCATGCCACAGAAAGGTGTTGTGATTGATCCAGATGAACTTGTTATTTGGCATGTTATGGGGAGCAGTGCCAATAAAATCCTGTCCCGACGATACAAAGGTGTTATTTTCTACCCAGAGTGTATCCCAGGCCATGCTGCCCAGCCATCCGCTGTCATCGGGCCCTTTCATATCTCCGTTGTTCATGATCAGCGAATTTGTCATGTAAAAAACAGTAAAATCAGCACTTTCCTCTCCCTTGAACGTAGTGTTGATCCCTGCGGGATCGATCGTGCAATTATCAAGTACCAACCTGACCTTGTCATTGATGCGTATGACACCGGCGCCAACCGTACCTGAATTGTCCTGTGCTGAAAGGAATACATTCTTCAGGGTCAGATCGTTAAATATCTGAAAAAGATATGGACACGCAGACCCGACTCCATCCAATCCAACCTGGATCACAGGGGGTATACCTCCGGTCTTTTCTCCTATAATAACCAAACCTTTGCCTTCACCCATGCTAAGGTCATTAACCTCCACAGTTGATTCCAGGCCATACCTTGCTCCGGCGCTCAGCTTATACACCACATCCCCGCCATTTGTTTCAATAGCACTTTCCAGGGTACCAAGTCCGGCTTCAACTATAAGGGTGTCCTGCGCACTAAGTCCTATGCCAGGAAAAAGGAAAAAGGCGGCTATGCAACTCTGGATTAAAAGGTTTTTCATAATTGACATAGGTCTTATGTGCTCTTGTACTAACTGAAACGATCAGCCTTAAGTTTAGTTCATTCCCGGGGCATGACCTGCACAAGAGCAGAATCATTCATAACATTGCCGGATTTGCAATTAAAACCTGCCAATCAGGCTATAATCACTGGTATTGCAATAGATTTGACTGTAAAAGGAAAAGTTGGGTCGGTTAGTCTCCATTTTTCGATCGACACGAAGTATGGGGTGGTTGTTCTTAACCTTGAAATGCTGCTGGATCCTTTTGTCGGCTGTAATGGCCAGGATCTTCTGTTCGCCTCCCTTTACCTGGATTTGATAATGCTTTCTTAATAGTTCGAATAATGATTTGTTTTTCAGGGACCGGGAGGTAAACCTGGGCAGGTTCAGATTGGGGATCATGGTGATGTCATAGAACACCGGAACATCATTGATCAGTCGCAAACGTTCCATATAGATGCAACCCACGCTTTTATCATTGTCACTGATTTCATATCCGAAAGCCTGTTCCCAGCTACGGACACAGGGTTTGATAATGATTCGGGTTGTCAGGTTTTCCTGACCAATGGCCGAGGTAGTTCCTGACAGGGATAGAATTCCAATTCCTTTGGGTTGTCCCTGAACAATGCTCCCTTTTCCCTGGTGCCGGATTATGAAACCATCATTTACCAGCATGTCCAGGGCATTTCTTACGGTAGGCCTGGTGAGGTGGTGGGCTCCACATAATTCGTTTTCAGAAGGCAGGAGATCACCTCGCTTATAGGTGCCATCCTCAATCAGTTTTCGAAGCTTCTCGTAAAGTTTACGGTATTGGGGGGCCTCCTTAAGTGCCATTTGCCTGAAGGAATAATTTGTATAGATTTGTAAATAAAGTTGTAAAGATAGGTATTGCTTTCGAAATGTCAAAATCATCAGTATTTATGTACCTGTAAAGTCCAATATAACAACAATATAGCATTATATTTATAGAGGATTAATATTTCTTTTTTTAAATTATAAAATTGTATTATCTTTGCACTTGTATATACAAGTCGACAGTAAATAGTCGATAGTCGATAGAAAATAAAGAAAGTCAGGATAAAACAAATTACACATGGCTACTCCGGTAATTATGCCCCGCCAGGGACAATCAGTTGAAAGTTGTATTCTTACAGAATGGTATAAAAATATAGGTGAGCAGGTGTCCCAGGGGGACCTGCTTTTTGCTTATGAAACAGATAAGGCTGCCTTTGAGGAGGAAGCTCCGGCAGAGGGGATACTTCTGGCGCGTTTTTTTGAGGAAGGTGATGAGGTTCCCGTACTGGTAAATACGGCAGTAATTGGCTCTGAGGGAGAAGCTGTGGACGAATTTCGTCCGGATGGGGCATCCTCAGGTGTAGCTGACACAAGCGAAACACCTCCTGAGACGCCAGCTGCTGAAGAATCTATGCAGAAGGAAACGGCCCATTCAACAGGGGAGAGTGTGGCAGGAAGCAGCAAAAAGGCCATTTCTCCCAGGGCTAGGAAGCTGGCAAAAGAAAAACGGGTAGTATTGGAGGGTATTGCCGGAAGCGGACCCGGCGGAAGGATTATTGAACGGGATGTCCAGGAAGAGATTAAAAGCGGAAAACGCCTTACCCCCCTGGCTCAGAAGAAGCTGGAGGGAGAAGGCCTGGCAGTTCCCGGAAATGGGAATACCCCCTATGGTAAAATATCATCCAGGGACCTGGTGGAGCCTTCTGTGAGCCCGCAAAGAACTCAGGGCGAGTATACAGACATTCCACTTTCAAAAGTCCGGAAAATTATTGCCGGAGCCATGTATAACTCACTTCAGAATTCGGCCCAGCTAACCCACCACTTAAGTGCCAATGCTTCCCGGATGCTGCAACTCAGAAAAGAAGTAAAACGCAGGATGAGTGAGGACTATACTATTAACATTACCCTGAATGACATGGTCTGTTTTGCAGCAATCAGGGCACTTAAAAAATACCCTGAGGCCAATGCTCAGTTTCTGGATGGGAAGTCCAGGCAGTTTAACAAGGTACATATGGGCCTGGCTGTTGATACTGAAAGGGGACTATTGGTTCCGGCCCTTCCGGGAGCAGATGATTATTCACTTCCAGGACTATCTTCCCAGCTGAAAAACCTGGTGGAAGCATCCCGCAGCGGGAATGTCTCTCCCGATTTATTAGCTCCGGAAGCCGCTTCCTTTACCATTTCCAATCTGGGGAACTACGGGGTGGAGATGTTTACCCCGGTGATCAACCTGCCCCAGGTGGCCATACTTGGAGTAAATACCATTATACAGAGACCCACCATAATGGCCGATGGTTCCTTTGGGTTCCAGCCATTTATTGGCCTTTCGCTTACTTACGATCACAGGGCACTGGATGGGGGACCAGCAACACAGTTCCTGGCCGAGATCAAGAACCAGATAGAAATACTTTCTCCCGACCTCCTCTGATTATTGCTTTTGACTATATAGAAAAAAAAACTCAATAGACTTTATTCCCATGCCAAAAAAACAATTTATTAATCCAGCCGATGTCAGGAAAACAAAGACTCTGAAACTTGGTTCTATTCCAGTGAATGTATATGACAAATCTGTTAAAGATGAGCTGTCACGTTATTCAAAGGATGACCTGCTTAGAATTTACAGGGATATGCTGATTATTCGTGAGTTCGAAACCATGTTGAATCTTATTAAAACCAAAGATGAATACAAAGGGATTCCTTATTCACACCCGGGGCCAGCACACCTTTCCATCGGGCAGGAAGCTGCCGCGGTAGGGATGGCTTACAAACTCAATATTGATGACTATATTTTCGGATCACACCGTTCCCATGGTGAGATTCTGGCCAAGGGACTTTCGGCCATCCAGAAACTGGATGATGATACCCTTTACGGGATCATGAAGAATTTCTTTGAGGGACGCATTCTTTCCATCGTGGAGAAAGGGCATAAAGGAGATATGAAATCACTGGCTATCAAATTCCTTATCTATGGTACGCTGGCTGAGATCTTCGCCCGCGAAACAGGCATAAACAAAGGCCTGGGGGGATCCATGCATGCTTTTTTCACCCCCTTTGGAATTTACCCGAACAATGCCATTGTGGGCGGATCGGGAGATATTGCAGTAGGAGCTGCGCTTTATAAAAAAGTAAATCGTAAATCAGGGATCGTTGTTGCGAATATTGGCGATGCATCATTGGGTTGTGGTCCGGTATGGGAAGGGATGACCTTCTCTGCCATGGATCAGTACCGTGAACTATGGGAAGGCGATATGAAGGGGGGGCTGCCCATTGTCTTTAACATTATGAACAACCAGTATGGAATGGGTGGACAAACCTGTGGGGAAACCATGGGTTATACCATTGCAGCCAGGGTTGGTGCTGCCCTGAACCGTGAAAATATGCATACCGAGAGGGTCGATGGTTATAATCCACTGGCAGTAATTGATGCTTATGAAAGAAAGATGCAGATTCTTGAAGAAAAGAAAGGTCCTGTATTTCTTGATGTACTTACATATCGCTTTAGCGGCCACTCACCTTCCGACTCTTCATCCTACAGGTCAAAGGAAGAAATAGAAGCTTGGGAATCGGTAGATTCACTTGTGTCTTATGGCCTGGAACTCATTTCAGCCGGTGTGGCCGATCAGTCTGTACTGGACCAGATTAAGAAGGAAACCGGTGACCTGCTCCTGGGATCTTTTAAGCTTTCAATAGATGATGAGATCTCTCCACGTATGGACCTGATCGCCAATCCCGAGCTCATAGGGGAGATGATGTTCTCCAACGAGTCGGTGGATGCCATGGAAGAAGGACCGCTGGATACCCTGATGCCCATGGAGGAAAATCCCCGTGTAAAGCAGATAGCCAGGAAAGAGAGATACGCCTATGATGAGAATGGCAAAGCTTATTCAGGCATGAAGCAGTACCAGTTCCGCGATGGTATTTTTGAAGCTATTGTCGACAGGTTCTATAAGGATTCAACCCTGATTGCTTACGGAGAAGAGAATCGGGACTGGGGGGGAGCCTTTGCTGTTTACCGCGGACTCACTGAAGCTTTACCCTACCACCGCCTGTTTAATTCACCCATTTCTGAAGGAGCCATTGTTGGAACTGCCATCGGATACGGGATGTGCGGGGGGCGTGTGATCCCTGAGATCATGTATTGTGACTTCCTGGGCCGATCGGGCGATGAGGTGTTTAATCAGTTGCCCAAGTGGCAGGCCATGAGCGGAAACCTGATCAAGATGCCCGTGGTACTCAGGGTGTCTGTGGGATCAAAGTACGGAGCCCAGCATTCCCAGGACTGGTCATCCCTGGTTGCTCATATTCCGGGTATTAAGGTGGTCTTTCCTGCTACTCCTTATGATGCAAAAGGTCTTATGAATTCAGCCTTACAGGGGACCGATCCGGTGATTTATTTTGAGAGTCAGCGCCTGTATGGTATCGGAGAAGAGTTTCATAAAGAAGGTGTACCCGGGGAGTATTATGAAATTCCACTGGGAGAGCCCGATGTAAAAAGAACGGGAGAAGATATCACCATCCTGACCATAGGGGCCACCCTGTACAGGGCCATGGATGCTGCCGCTCAGCTTCAGGAAAAATACGGAATGTCAGCTGAAATCATTGACGCCCGTTCCCTGGTCCCGTTTAACTATGAACTGGTGCTGGAATCATTGAAAAAGACGGGACGTATCCTGCTGGTGAGCGATGCAAGTGAAAGGGGATCCTACCTGAAGGATCTGGCCCAGAATATTACAGAAATGGGATTTGATGACCTGGATGCTCCCCCGGTGGTAGTGGGATCAAGAAACTGGATCACCCCGGCTTATGAGCTTGAAGATTATTTCTTCCCTCAGGCCAGCTGGATCCTTGATGCTATACACGAAAGAATAGTTCCTTTAAAGGACCATAAGATCGCCAACAATTATACAGTGGGTGAGCAGATTCGAAGAAGCAAGCTCGGGGTATAATGCAGAAATAAGAAGAGAATGAGCTTCATAGAACAATTTCCAGGGAAAGAAGACTTACTTAAAGCCTATGATGCTTCGGGTAATGATTTTCCCATGAAAATCAACAATCACATTCATACACCCTATTCTTTCAGTGCTTTTCAGAGTGTGACAGAAGCGGTGCGCAAGGCCGTCGCTGAGGAGGTCAGGATCTTAGGGATCAATGATTTCTACGTGACCGACGGGTATGCTGAGTTTATGGTAAAGTGTATCAACCATGGTTTATACCCCCTGTTTAACATCGAGCTTATCGGCATCAGCAAAGCAGACCAGGAAGCAGGGATCAGGGTAAATGATCCCGGGAATCCGGGGAGGACCTACATCAGTGGAAAGGGGCTTGCATTTGAGGGAAATTTGCCGGAACACCAGCAGAAGAAACTGGGATCTATTATAGAGGAAAGCAACAAGCAGGTTTCCGGCATGGTGGACCTCCTGAATGTTTGGTTGCGGAAACAGGACCTGGATATGGCCCTGTCTGTGGATGAGATGATGGATAAACTGGCCATGAACCTGCTTCGCGAGAGGCATGTGGCCAAGATGATGAGGCTGAAACTGGAAGAAAGGGCGAACAGCGACCTGGAATATTATGAGTTGCTGAGCAGGGTATGCGGAGACAAAGCCTTTGATAAGAAGAGAGAGGATATAGCCGGTACGGAGAATGAACTGAGATCCAGGCTGCTGAAATCCGGGGCTCCTGCCTTTGTTCCTGAGAATGAGCGGGCCTTCCTGCCACTTGAGGAAATCGTACAGATCATCAGGGATGCGGGAGGAATTCCAACCTATCCTTTGCTTCTGGATGGCACAGGAGGTGAAATTACTGAATTTGAAAGCGGGAAGGAGCAACTTCTGGAGGTTCTGGAACGCAGGGGATTCAGGTCCGTCGAGTTTATTCCACTCAGAAACAAGCCAGAGATTTTAAAGGAATATGCGTCCTATTTTTATGAAAACGGTTTTATTGTGTCCTTTGGAACTGAACACAATACATCGGCCATGGGTCCTGTTGAAGTACGCTGTAAAGACAATCTGCCTCTGGATGAGGAACTCCTGGAAATATCCTTTAAAGGAGCCGCATATGTGGCCGCTCACCAGTATCTTTATGAGAAAGAAGGAGCCGGTTACCAGGATCATACCCGGGAGGAGATGGAAACCCTGGGGCAAGCCCTGTTTCAATACTATTTCAAGACTTATAATCCTTCAATAATTGAAAACTAAGATGGAAGCTAATAAGGAACTCATTTTAAAGCTGATCCCTGCCATAAGGATGATCATGTCGGCCCAAAGCCTGAAAAGCGGGAGCTTTGTTCCCCTGGATCGGCTGAGTACAAGCGATCCGGAGGAAATATCAGTCCGTTTGGGACGCAGTATATCTGTGTTCAGGGGAGATGCTGAGACAGTTCTCGGGGAAGTGGAAAAATCTAAAAATGAGGTGGGGGAGTATCTTTTCCTGGAGGATCTGGGGCTGCTCGGACTGTCACCCAACAAAGCCAAGATAGAGCAAAAACTGGGAACAGTAAGAAAGGCGGGCAGGGGAGCCGAACTGCCTGAATCTGTTCCGGTTCCGCAGATTCAGAACTTACTCTACAACAAGATTATTGCCATTACCGGAGGAGCCATGGGGTATGGCGAAGGAATTGCCAGGCAGCTGTTCAGTGAAGGGGCCAATGTGATCCTGATGGATATCAACAAGGAGGCCGGTAAGTTGGTAGCAAGTGATTTAAACAGCCGGAAAACACCCAACAGGGCTTATTTTGTGCATACCGATGTTACCAATCCGGAATCAGTTCAGAATGCAGTCTTTGAAACCGTTCTGGAATTCAGCGGACTGGATGTGATGATCAGCAATGCCGGGGTGCTTAAGGCAGGAGGCATAGAGGAGATGGACCCGGACAGTTTTGATTTTGTGACCCGGGTGAATTACAACGGTTATTTCAACTGTGTAAAGGCATCTGCACCGGTAATGAAACAGCAAAATTCCTATGGTCCAGGGTATTTTGCAGATATCATTCAGATCAATTCCAAATCAGGGCTTGAAGGCAGCAAGAAGAATTTTGCTTATGCAGGCAGCAAGTTTGCCGGTATAGGTCTAACCCATTCTTTTGCCATGGAACTTATGCCCGACCGCATTAAAGTGAATGCCATTTGTCCGGGTAACTTCTTTGAAGGTCCTTTATGGTCTGATCCGGAAAAGGGCTTGTTTATTCAGTACCTGAAGGCAGGTAAAGTGGCCGGTGCAAAAACAATTGCCGATGTGAAACGTCATTATGAATCCCTGGTTCCTGCCGGAAGGGGATGCCGGATCGAAGATGTGGTAAAGGCAATTAAATACCTAATTGACCAGGAATACGAAACCGGTCAGGCCATCCCGGTTACCGGGGGACAGGTCATGTTGAGTTAGAAGTGTTAGAGTGTTAGAATGTTAGAATGAATATTAAAGGGATCATATTTGATTTGGACGGTACCCTGGTAAATACCATTGAGGATATTGGAGATGCTGCCAACATGCTTTTGAAATTGCATGGATATTCACAATACTCCAGTCAGGATTTCATCAGGTGGATCGGGAATGGTGCGGCAAAGTTTATTGAAAATGCCATTGGAAAAGAGGTGGATCCTGAGCTGTTGAAAGATTACGTATCAGAATTTAAGGAGATATACCAGGAAAACCTGCATAATAAAAGCAGATTGTATGAGGGGATTCCACAAGTCCTGGATGAACTCAGCACAAAGGGATTGAAACTTGCCATTTTGTCCAACAAACCTCATCACCTAACGGAGGCGGTGGTCAGGCATTATTTATCCGCGTGGGACTTCCATCCGGTATTGGGACAGCGCATACATGTCCCCAGGAAACCTGATCCGGCCGCAGCCATCGAAATAGCAGATAAACTGGATATTCCCGTGAACCGCTTCCTGTTTGTGGGCGATTCCATGGGCGACCTGCGTACCTCGGCAGCAGCAGGGATGATGCCAGTGGGAGTAAGTTGGGGATACGGCCTGAGAGAAGAGCAATCTCTGAATGGGGAAACCCTGATTCATCATCCGCAGGAAATATTATCCCTTCTATAAAACAGCTAATCAGTTTGTAAACATTGAAATAAGTTCTATGAGGACAAAAGCAGTAAGATTATACGGTAAGAAAGATTTACGCGTGGAGGAATTTGAATTGCCTCCCACAGGTCCGGATGAAATCCTGGCAAAAGTAATAAGCGACAGCCTTTGCATGTCCTCTTATAAGGCGGCCATTCAGGGAACAGATCATAAACGTGTGCCCAATGACGCTGAAGAAAACCCTGTGATCATAGGGCATGAGTTCTCAGGGGAGATAGTGGAAGTAGGTTCCAAGTGGAAAGGGAAGTTTAACACCGGGGATAAGTTTGCCATTCAGACGGCCTTGAACGATGAAGATGGTCCGGTTGGTGTATTGAGTGCACCCGGATACTCATACCCGTTTGTAGGCGGAGATGCCACCTATGTGATCATTCCCAATATTGTGATGGAGAAAGATTGTCTATTGGTTTACAATGGCCCGGGATACTACCCCGCTTCCATGTCAGAACCGTTCTCCTGTGTGGTGGGAGCCATGCATGCAAATTACCACACCAAGCCTGGCACCTATGTTCATCAGATGGATATTGCTGACGGTGGAAAACTGGCACTTCTGGCCGGTGTCGGCCCCATGGGACTGGCAGCCATCAACTATATAATTCATCGGGAAGAGAGAAAACCCTCTCTGCTGGTGGTAAGCGATATTGACCAGGTGCGACTGGACAGAGCGGATCATCTTTACTCCACGGAGTATGCCCGGACCAAAGGCATTGAATTGCATTACATCAATACCGCTGAACTGGATGATCCTGTGGCTCATATGAAAGAACTGAACGGGGGAGAAGGATACGAT
Source organism: Bacteroidota bacterium (assembly GCA_039714915.1). Taxonomy (GTDB): domain Bacteria; phylum Bacteroidota; class Bacteroidia; order Bacteroidales. The sequence continues at coordinate 72,983 of JBDLIM010000002.1, read as the reverse complement.
GATGTCTTTGTGTTTGCCCCGGTAGCTCCTGTGGTTGAGCAGGCTGACAGACTACTGGCATTCAATGGCTGCCTCAATTTTTTTGCCGGTCCGGCCGATCCTGATTTCAGCGCTACATTGAACTTCTACAATGTCCATTATGCCTATACCCATATTGTGGGGACCAGCGGGGGAAATAAGGACGATATGCGGGAGTCATTGGAAATGATGGAGAAAGGCATGGATCCTTCCGGCTTGATCACACATATAGGTGGCTTGAATGCGGTCCCGGAAGCCACGCTGAATCTGCCCCATATTCCCGGGGGCAAAAAACTGATCTACAACCACATGGAGATGCCGCTTACAGCCATAGCCGATTTCAGGAAACTGGGAGAGGAGAATCCACTGTTCAGCGACCTGGCCGATATCTGCGACAGGCACGATGGCTTATGGTCCTTGGAAGCTGAAGACCTGATACTGAAATATTGCGTATAGGTTTGTATTTGTAATACAAGATAGTGTATATTTGCAATACAAGGAATCTTTTGTTTTCGGTATACACCATGTTGTCAAAAGAAAGCTTATCTGCAGTAATAGATTCTCAGAGGGAGATCAATGCAAAACAGAGTCCGGGTATTGACCGGGGCAAATTTCACAATATAAATATCTTAGAGCCTTCTGCCCTCCTTTTCCTTGGTGTCAGGGGGGCAGGTAAAAGCTCCTTTCTCAGGCAGTTTTTAAAAGTCAGGTTCCAGAATCCCCTTCTGCTTAACATGGAAGATCCCAGGTTAGCCGGCTTTGAGAAGGAAGATTTTCTGCAGCTTGACCGTATTTTATTGGGACGGGATAATGAAGCCCTGGCTTTTGATGAAATTCAGGTGGTGGAGGACTGGGAAAGCTATATTCAAAAGCGAGCTGATGAATCACGCAGTATTTTTCTGGCAGCCTCAAGTGCTTCCATCCTGAAAGGAAAGTATCTGATCAAGGAAGTATTTCCTTTTTCCTATGGAGAGTTTCTGGAGCTGTCACATAAAGCGCCTTCCGTTGAATCCATTGAGGAGTATATGGAAACAGGGGGATTCCCTGAGTATGTAAGCAGCAGGAATGAAGAGGTTCTGCACCGTATTATGGATGATATTCTCTTTAAGGATATAGCCCTTCGCCATGGAATCAAGCAATACAAGTTCCTCTATAAGCTGGCCATTCACCTGATCAGTAACATGGGCACTTATTATTCACTTCACAAATTGAAGAATAGCATTGGCATCAGCTCTATCAGGTCAGTGGCTGATTATGTATCCTATCTGGAAGATAGTTACCTGCTATTCAGCGTTGCAAAATACAGTGACTCCATTAAAAAGCAAATTGCAAATCCCAGGAAGATATACTGCATCGATACCGGCCTGGCCAGGACGCTTTCCTTATCCTCTTCCCAGGACCTGGGCGACAAACTGGAAAACCTGGTTTATCTGCATTTAAGGAGAAGTCAGAAGTCTGTTTATTATTACTCTGAGTTATTTGAATGTGATTTTGTAGTTCTAAATGAGGATGCCCCTGCATCAGTTGTCCAGGTATGCTACAACCTGGATCAGGCGAATTATGTGAAGAAATTAAAGGGTCTGGAAGCCGCTATGATGGATTTGAATCTGAGCGAAGGGACCATTGTCACCTTCGATCAGGAGGAAAGCATCGAACTGAAAGGAGGAATGGTCAGGGCCATCCCGGCCTGGAAGTACCTGTTAGGGGGTTAAATTCCTGTTGACCTTCACTCATCAATCCTGTTTTCACCTTCGATGAGAGGGATGAGCTTTTCATTCCAAAGGAATTCTCCGCCTGAGCCTTCCGGAAGTATGATCAGGCCTTTTACTCTGGAATTGCCCTCTTTCTTCAGATCTACCTTTACCTTCCCCAGGGGGTGTGGAAAATAAACTTCCATCTCTTCAAGGGTTCCGAAATTGGGATGAACTGCGATGGTTTCAAATCCGGGTTTGAGGGGATATATTCCAGCTACGGTATGGAGAAAATCAAAGCAGGGACTTGAGCTCCATGCATGGCATTCGGAACGTGTATTGCCGTCCCTTTCGCCAAAGGTGGTCATCCCATTCTCCAGCATTCTTTTCCAAGGATCCAGCAGGGAAAGGTACTGATCTCCCAGACCGCATTTCTGAAGGGCTCTGAAAAGGTAAAACTTGAAATAGATGGTGGTTTGTATCAGAGACGTATCTGACAATACTCTCTGCATCACATCTGCCTGGTCTGAATCCGGGAAGGTATTGGTCAGTATGGCCCAGATGTTTGTATGCTGTGAATATATACTCTGATCCGGGGTCTCTGCGATCAGCTGCTTCTCCTCAGAGTAGCATTTATCCAGAACGGATGTCCTTATCCGCTCTTCCACGGCTCTGTATTTTTCTGCTTCATCATCCATTTGAAAATGCTGAAATATTTCCACGGCATCCTTCAGGGCTGATACCAGCTGCAGGTTCACATTGGCCGAGTACCCGTCATCGGCCCCGGGGGGGATTCCGTTTGGAAATCCTTTGGCCCAATCTGTAAAATTCCACCATTCCAGGTCTGTAACCATTCCTGTTGAATCCTGACGGGAGGTAAACCAGTCCAGAACAGACTTGATACCGGGAATAAAGCGCTGAACAAATTGTTCATCGTTCCGGTACATAAAATAGTCGTGGATCATCCCGATCCAAAGAAGGGAATAAGTTGGAATAATCTGTACAATGTAACTGGGATACCGGCTCTGGGTTAATCCATCAGGTATCCTGGAATCATCAAACTGTTCAATGGCCTTCCTCATCAATCTGTCATCGCCTGATACATAGATAGATATCAATGCCTCTATGCGTGTATCACCTATGTATTGTAACTGTTCATAATACGGATCAAAGAACTGCTCCTCCGAAGAATTGATCATGGTGAGCCATGCAGCATCCCAGATCTTACTGTGCACTGGATCGTCAGACCGGAAGGAAGCTTTCTCTTCGAAGGGATATCCTGCAAAAATATTGAGGTAATCTACCAGGATCAGCTCCTCTGAGGCTGTTTCAATATCAAGCTGGATAAATCGAAAGGTCTTTCTGGCCAGCGGCTTAAAGGTCCGTTCCATGCCTCCTCCGGTTTGGATGATGTCATAGTAACCGCGGATGACCTTACCTTCTGTTTCGTTCCGGTTCCTCTTCAGGTCATATGCACTAAAGTGACCTTCCTTTTCTTCAGGTGGATTTTCCAGATAGAGGGCTTCTGCATACGTAATCTTTATCCTGGCTCCTTTCCCTTTGCTGGTGGTCAGCACAGGAAAGCCGGTAGTGTGTTTTTTATGATCCAGCAGGATGCTGACCCGGGTTCCGGGTGGAATAACAGCCCTTGTGTCATCCTCTATAAATGCCGGGACATGGTCCATCCCCGTAGTTCTCACGATTTGACTGAAGCGTTGAGGATGCTCTTCCATCAGGGGGATAAGACGGGGAACAAGAAACCAGGTGCTGCCATATAAAAATCCCCGTCCCACTGCAAACTCCACAGTTCCGGGTTTCGGATCATGCCAGCCGGAGTCATCATAATCCACGCTGTTCCAACCCCAGGGAAAGGCCTTTGCATCCACTTTCTCCCCCGGTCCGGCCACATAGTAGGATCCCAGGGAATCAGTGGTAAATGGGATCCCTTCACAGGCCCTGTTTTTCATTACTTTCCAGGGAGTATTTCCTGTATTAATATTCAAACCTGGCAGCTCATCACACTCTGACTGAAGTATAAATGCAGTCTGAAAGGTCTGTTGAGCTCCCCGCCGGTATTCTCCGAAATTAACTACCTCGGCGGCGATTGCATTCTTTCCCTTTTTGAGGTAGTCAGATATATCGAGGGTTTCATAGCGGTAGTGATTAATATCGCCCACAGCGGGCCCGTAAGTAATGTATTCACCATTGACATAAAGCCTGTAACGGTTGTCTGCGGAGAGATGGATTGTGAAATTTTCAGGAAGTGTGGACAGGTTAAACTGTTTTCGAAACAGGAACACTCCGTAGTCCAGGGTTGATTCATCGGGATGGGTAATCCATTGTGCCTTCCAGGTGTGCTTAAGCTTCTGGAAGTCTTTTCCTTCATGGTTAACTGTTACAGTAGATTCCTGTGATAAGAGGGGGGTGAATATGGCAAAAAGAGCAAGTATAACACTAAGGTTTCGCATGTCTGTGGCGGGTTTATTATTTGTATGCAAAATATACTTTTTTTATGATATTTTTCCCTATGTGAAAATGTTTGTTTTGTACACAAAACAAAGAGAATTTTCCATTTCAATGAATGGCTTTACTGAATATCTTGCACAGAGATTTTCAATTGGGATAAATGCAGTCAATACAGGAAGATTTTACATGCATTGCCATAGATATGGGAGCCGGAAGCATCAGGGTGATGCTGGGTGAGATCCGGGATGAGCTTATTTCATTCAGAGAGGTCCACCGCATATCCAATGAGATTGTAGTGAAAAACGGGCATGAGCGCTGGGATATGGAACACATTGTTAAGGAAATCAAAAAAGGCATCTCAAATGCAATTGAAGTCTCGGAAAGGACACCCCAGAGCATAGGAGCGGATGCCTGGGGAGTAGACTATGTGTTGCTGGATGAAGATGGAAAGCTGGCTGATATTCCTGTTGCATACAGGGATAAACGTACAGAAGGGATGGAGGACGAATGGAAGACCCTGATGACAGAAAATGAAACCTTCAGACGCACAGGCATCAATTTCTACATCTTCAACACCCTGTTTCAACTTCTTTCTTCCAGGAACACGGAGCCCATGATTAAAAGCAAGCATCTGCTTTTTATCCCCGGATACCTAAATTATTTGCTTTCAGGGAGTATTTACAACGAACTCACCATTTCATCCACCTCGCAATTACTAAGGGTAGATTCAGAGAGCTGGGATCATCTTATTCTGGAGAAGTTGAATCTGGATGCGGATATGCTGGGAAGGATCATAGCACCCGGAACACTCCTTGGGCCTGTTAAAATTCCTGAAGTCAGGGGATTGCAAATGGAAAATGTGGCAGTATGCGGTCATGATACCGCCTGCGTAGTGGCAGCCATCCCTGTTGAAAATCCTGATTACGCCTATATTTCAGCAGGGACCTGGTGCATGGTTGGAATCGAATCGAAAGTTCCCCTGATCTCGGATGATGCCCTGAATCTGGGTCTGACCAATGAAAGGGGCTATAATCATACCTATCGTACCCTTAAAAATATAGTGGGACTCTGGCTGATCCAGGGTTTAAAAAAGAATCTGCCCGGAGGAACAAGCTTTGCCGAAATGGAAGCTATGACCCGGGAGGGAGATTCAAATGTACCTGTAATTGATCCCGATGATCCGGTTTTTTATAATCCGGAGGATATGAAAGAAGCCTTTGATGCCTATTTTATAAAAACCGGACAGCCCATCCCGGAAAGTTTCGGCACCTATATTTGTTGTGCCTACGACAGTCTTTGCTTTTCCTTCCGTTACCACATTGATAAGATGGAAAAGATCTCAGGAAAAAGCATTGGGGTACTGCATATACTTGGAGGGGGCAGTCAGTCCGATTATCTGAACCAGAGAATTGCAAGCATCTGCGAAAGAAAAGTGGTTTCAGGCCCCGTGGAGGGAGCTATCCTGGGAAATATATTAATTCAGGCCATTGCCATGGGTAAGATCGCCGGCCTGGAGGAGGGCAGGGCACTTGTGAAAAAGTCCAGCAGACTCAAATCCTATGATCCGGAGAAGGAGCCTGCTGTGGAGAGATACCATAGATTTATTCAATTGAAAGAAAATTAATAACAAAAGTAATATGACTACTAAAAGATTGATCGGGCAGACTCCAAAAGTGGGAATCAGACCCACCATCGATGGCAGGTTGCTGGGAGTAAGAGAATCCCTTGAAGTACAGACCATGAATATGGCACAAAGTGCCGCTGAATTGATAAAAACACATTTGAGACACGCGGATGGTTCCCAGGTGGAATGCGTTATTGCCGATACATGCATAGGGGGAGTAGCTGAAGCTGCAGCCGCTGCTGAGAAATTTGCCAGGGAAGGGGTGGGGGTAAGCCTGACCGTTACTCCCTGCTGGTGCTACGGGAGTGAGACCATTGATATGGATCCTTTGCTTCCTAAAGCCATCTGGGGCTTTAACGGAACCGAGCGTCCGGGAGCTGTGTACCTGGCTGCCGCCCTGGCCGGACATAACCAGAAAGGACTTCCGGCTTTTGGTATTTATGGAAAGGATGTGCAGGATTCGAATGACGGGGAGATCCCGGAAGATGTGAAGGAGAAGATACTCACCTTTGTAAAGGCAGGCCTGGCTGTGGCCACCATGAAAGGGAAATCCTACCTCTCCATGGGCAGTGTATCCATGGGCATCGCGGGTTCCATTGTGGATGCGAGCTTTTTTGAAGAATTTCTGGGCATGCGTTGTGAGTATGTGGATATGTCGGAATTTACCCGGCGGATCGAAGAGGGTATCTTTGATCCGGACGAGTTGAGCCTTGCCCGGGAATGGATTAAAAAGAATTGTCGTGAGGGCAAGGATTACAATCTGCCTGAGAAGCAAAAATCAGCTGAAAAGAAGCAGGAAGAATGGGAATTTGTAGCAAAGATGGCCCTTATAGGACGCGATCTGATGGTGGGCAATCCAAAACTGAATGAGCTTGGTTACGGCGAAGAGGCCCAGGGACATAATGCCATCTCAGCAGGCTTCCAGGGCCAGCGGCAGTGGACCGATCATTTCCCTAACGGCGACTTCATGGAAGCTATGCTTTGTTCCTCCTTCGACTGGAACGGCATCAGGCAGCCCTTTATGCTGGCCACGGAGAATGACAGCCTCAATGGAGTGGCTATGCTCTTTGGTCACCTGTTAACAGGTGCTGCCCAGGTATTCAGTGATGTACGAACCTACTGGAGCCCGGAGGCAGTGAAACGGGTGACCGGATTCGAGCTCACCGGCGATGCAAAGGATGGATTTATCCACCTGATCAATTCGGGAGCTTCGGCATTGGATGGCAGCGGTGAGCAGACCATTGACGGAAAACCAGCCATGAAGCCCTGGTATGATATCGGTGAGAATGAGGCCCAGCTCTGTCTGGACAGTACCACCTGGGGACCTGCTGATCTGGGTTACTTCCGGGGAGGGGGATTCTCCTCTACCTTTAATACAAAGGGTGGAATGCCCGTTACCATGAGCCGCATCAACATTATCAAGGGACTGGGTCCGGTCCTTCAGATCGCAGAGGGCCAGACCATTGACCTGCCTGAAGAGGTCCATTTTACCCTTACCGAACGGACCAATCCCACCTGGCCCACCACCTGGTTTGTTCCACGACTGACCGGGGAGGGCAATTTTAAGGATGTGTATTCGGTAATGGCCAACTGGGGTGCCAATCACGGAGCCTTTACTTACGGGCATATCGGATCGCAGCTTATGGCACTGGCTTCCATGCTTCGGATCCCGGTATGCATGCACAATGTTCCCGGGGAACAAATCTTCAGGCCCTCTGCCTGGCCAGCCTTTGGAATGGACAGGGAAGGGGCGGATTACCGGGCCTGTGCAGCATACGGTCCATTGTACAAGTAGCATGGCCCCTGTACACCCTAATCTTCGGTTCTAGTCTTGTATTTAATCAGGACCATAATTCCCGGCCACTGGATTTCTACACCGTGAACCACCTGGCCGTCATGCGGAGGTGTTTTTCCTGTTTTAAGTTTGTTTTCTCCTTGTTTAAGGACGCTCAAATCTTCGATGGGAATATGGTGCTCGTAATAAGCATATTTTGGTCCATCTTTTGTGAAAACAATGAAATCGTTCAGATAGATCCCGTTGAAATAGCCCGGACTCCATGACCTGAAAACCATCTTGGCATCCACAGCCTGTTCCAGGTCCCCTTTCACCTGGAAGCGCTCTTCAGACTCCCCGTTGCGGGTAAACCAGCCTTTGGGTCTCCGGTACGGTTTGCATAATTCTACAGAGATGCCGGACCGTTCTAAATTCAGGTCATCCACCTGCCCGGTCATGTAAATAAAGCCATCGTTCCTGTGAATAAAGGCGGCCAGTTTCATAGCTTCACTTTGATCCGGAAGCCAATCCGTACTCCATTTAAACTCAAATGGAGGTCCGGGAAAAGTACCGATGTGATTGTATATCTCCCCCTTATGGTAAGCGTAATGCCACTGCCTGTAAAGTCCGTCCCCCTCCAGGTCCGCCTCTTCGTAATACCCAATCAGATTCACCTCCTTTATTTGCATAACATCGGGAGCCCACATCCATATAGAGCTGTGTTCTCCAAGGGTAGCTCCTTTCTTCGGATAGGTGATCCTTCCTCTTCTTTGCAGCACTTCGTCCTCATAGTAAATCCTCAGGATCATCCCGTATAACAAGTTCTGGGGCCACCCCTGTCCGGAAGTATCCACTTCAAAGCGAAAGGTATTTTCATTTCCGGGCTTCAGGTCTGAAAGGGCCAGTGGAACAATGGCATTATAGTGGTGCGCATAGTCTGACTGGGGCCTGGGTATGTGAACTGCTTCAGGGATGGGGACAGGATCCTTGCCATTGATACTTACCCTCAGACCTTTTGTACCGCCATGACAAAGCATCTTTTCCACCACCAATTCGGCTTTGATGGCCTTTTTCAAATCTACCTGGAAAGGAGGAACGATCAGTCCCTTATCCTTGTAATGAATCACCATGCCCTGAACTTGATAGTCCAGTTTCCCCCCCACCCTTAATGCCCCGTTGCAGTCCCCCCATTCGTTATGCCAGGTGTACTCTTTAAACAGATCGCCCGGGGAGGGTTGGGCCTGGGCAACACCAAAGCATGAAACCAGATAAAGAACAGTAACAAAAATGGATGCTTTCATAAGGGTAAGCTGGTATTTTTCATGAATATGGTCTTCGCATTCTGCAAGGTAATATTTCAAAATGGAGCTTCTTGGCTAAAAAGAGTTAAATTTGAAACACGAACTTAAAACTGAAACAACTTGACATCACGCGAACGAGTACTTGCCTCGATGAATTATAAGGAACCTGACCGGATCCCTGTGGATCTGGGAGGGCATCGCTCATCCGGAATTTCAGCCATTGCCTATCACCGTCTTCGAAAACATCTTGGACTGGCAGAGAAACCTGTAAGGGTGTATGATATGGTTCAACAACTGGCCATTGTGGATGAGGATGTACTGGACCTGTTTGGGGTGGATGTGGTGGAGATGGGACGGGGATTCCTGCTGGATGATGCAGACTGGAAGCCCTGGGTCCTGCCCGATGGAACACCCTGTGAAATACCTTTCTATACCCAACTGGATAAAAGGGGGGAAGACTGGTATATTCTGGATAAGGAGGGGACAGACATGGGTGTGCTGAAAAATGGAAGCCTCTATTTTGAACAGGTGCACTATCCCCTAATGAACAGAGGAATTGAAAATGATCATTTTGAAGACCTGGAAGAGATGCTGGGCAGGCAGATGTGGAGTGCTGTGGTACATCCGGGCGCTCATCTGGAAATGGATGAAAGCGGGTTGGCCGAGATGGCGTCCAGGGCGAAAGCGTACAGGGAATCGACAGATCGGGCCATAGTGGGATTGTTTGGAGGAAATATGTTTGAACTGCCCCAGATGCTTTACCGCATGGACCATTATCTGCTGGCTACGGGTTTATATCCGGATAAGGTAGCTGAGCTTTCCGAGAAACTTGCTGCAATTCACTTAAAAAACCTGGAAAAATGGCTGGGGACAGTGGGACCTTACATTGATATAATCCTGTTTGGGGATGACCTGGGCAGCCAGCAGGGCCCTATGATCAGTCCGGATGCGTACCGGGAATTTTATAAACCCTATCACAAGCACTTGTGGAACAGGGCCAAGGAACTTGCTGAAGTAAAGGTTCAGTTGCATTGTTGTGGGGGAATCTATGAGTTGTTGGACGACTTAATAGATGCAGGACTGGATGCAGTGAATCCGGTTCAGATCTCCTGCAGGGGGATGGATCCGGCGCGCTTAAAATCTGAATTTGGAGATAGAATCACCTTCTGGGGCGGCGGATGCGATACTCAACAGGTATTGCCCCTTTCTTCTGCGCATGAAGTGGCGGAGCATGTGAAGGAAATGACTTCCATTTTCAGCAAGGGAGGGGGTTTTATATTCCAGCAGGTGCACAATATCCTTGCCAATGTACCTCCCGGGAATGTGGTGGCTATGCTGGAATCCATTAATAAGCAGTGATTTGCTATATCTATGTCAACCAAAATACCTGATATATCATGAAACACCAATTAAGTAAAGCCATTGTCCTTGCACTTGTTGCAAGCTGTTTTAGTATGTATTCCCTGGCCCAGGAGGACTATGTGCCCACTGCTGATAACCTGGAGAACCGGGAATGGTTCCAGGACGCCAAGTACGGGCTCTTTGTTCACTGGGGAGTCTACTCCATTATGGGTGGCGGGGGCGATCAGGGGATCGCAGAATGGATCATGGAAAGGAAGAATATACCCACTGTGCAATATGAGAAGCTGCCGGGCTTCTTTAATCCGCTTGATTTTGATCCTGCTGAATGGGTATCCATGGTAAAGAAGGCCGGTATGAAATATATCACAATCACCAGTAAGCACCACGATGGTTTTGCCATGTACGATTCGAAAATCAGTGATTATAATATCGTTGATGCCACACCCTATGGAAAGGACGTATTAGGCATGCTAAAGAAAGAGTGCGACAGACAGGGCGTAAAGCTGTTCTTTTACCACTCACAGCTGGACTGGCACCATCCCGATTACTATCCCCTGGGGCGTACGGGCAAGGATATTGAAGGAAGGACCCAATCGGGGGACTGGAATACCTACATTGACTATATGAATACACAGCTGACGGAGTTGCTTACCCAATACGGAGATATCGGAGGCATCTGGTTCGATGGGATGTGGGATAAGCCCGATGCGGACTGGCGGCTTGCAGAGACCTATGCCATGATTCACAATTTGCAGCCTGGCGCACTTATAGGGAGTAACCATCATAAAATGCCTTTTCCCGGGGAGGACTTTATGATGTTTGAACGGGACCTGCCCGGGGAGAACTCCATGGGATTTAACAACACGGGTATCTCAGAAGAAGTACCCCTTGAAATGTGTGAAACCATGAATGGTTCCTGGGGCTTTAACATTATCGATCAGAATTATAAGTCAGTAAAAAAACTGGTCCAGACCATGGTCAGGGCTGCAGGTTATGGAGCCAATTTTTTGTTAAATACCGGCCCCATGCCCAATGGAAAAATCCAACCCGAGAATGTGGATACACTGATGGCCATCGGTCAGTGGCTGGAACTTTATGGCGAATCAGTATATGGTACCCGGAAGGGTCCGGTCAGGCCACAGGAATGGGGAGCTACCACCCAAAAGGGAAATACCGTCTATGTCCATGTGCTGGATCATGAAGGAGGCAGCCTGGAGATCGAAGGTTTTACAGCTAAAATAAAATCTGCGCATTTCTTTGATGACGATTTAAAAGCTGAAGTGAAAAAGACGAAAGAGGGGATTGTACTGACCATCCCAAAAGAGAAGTTGCAGGAGATTGATACAGTTATCGTTCTGACCTTAAAGTAAGTATCAGTATTTGTTTTCTATAATTCTTTGATTCTGATATTCCTGAACCAGAGCAGGGAGCCATGTCCCAGGAAACCGATGTGACCGGTAGTCCGCATGAGTCCGGGGTGTTCCTTGCCATCTGCTGTACCGTTTGCACTGGCCTCTTTAAGGTTCCCATCCACGATAACTGTTCCGTTCAGGGTGATACGTATGTTTTCACCCTTCACCCATACCTCCTGGCTGTTCCACTCTCCAACCGGATTCAGAAATCCTCTTTTTGCCGGAATGATGCCATACACGGATCCATGGTATTGATATGCTTTCAGGTTCTCATATTTAGAAGCCGTATTATCAAGGATCTGTAATTCATAGCCCACATAAGCTGCATCACCTTCCAAAGGAGCACGGATGCCCAGCCCATTGTTTGCTCCCGGGCTGAGTTTAAACTCGAAACAGAATATGAAATCTGAATATTCCTTTTCGGTATAGAGGTTCCCACCTCCCTTATCAGGCCTGATTACAATGTTTCCGTCTTCAATCCCGTAACTATGGTTTTTGCCGGTCCATCCCGACAGGTCTTTTCCGTTAAACAGAGAGGTAAATCCATCATTTTGCTCCTGTTTGCTCAGTTTAGCTGTGTTGGTACATCCTGTCATATACCAGGAGATCAGGATCAAAGCTAGCAGTTTTACAAGGCTGATTCTTAAGAAATTCTTTCGATTCATGGGTGCAATGTTTGTAAATAGTCTTTCAGCAAATGTATTGATTCAAGATTAGAATTGTAAAGGATAATGGCTAAATTGCGCTTTCGAATATCAAGGACCAATAAATGACAGCAATGAGTTCAAAAGAAAACCTCCTGAAAACTTTAAATCACGAACAACCTGATCACCTGGTGGTAGATTTTGGTGCCACTCCGGTAACAGGTATTCATATCCTTGTAGTTGAGAAATTAAGGGCACATTTTGGATTGGAACCTAAGCAGGTAAAAGCAATAGAGCCATACCAGATGCTGGGGGAGGTTGAGGAAGATCTTCTGGAAGCCATGGGAGTGGATGTGATTGGACTGTCACCTCCTTCAGATATGTTTGGAAACCGTTTGGAAAACTGGAAGGAATACAAAACTCACTGGGGGCAGGAGGTCCTTGTACCTGGCTCTTTTAAGGTGAAAAGAGGCGAAAACGGAGATACGGTACTGTTTCCTCAGGGAGATGATTCGGTGGCTCCGAGTGCAAAGATGCCCAATGCGGCTTTCTTTTTTGATGCAATTAATCGCCAGATTCCCATTGATGAGGCAGGATTAAATCCGGAGGATAACCTGGAGGAGTTTTCCCTGATAAGCGAAGAAGACCTTGCTTACTGGAGGAAGAGTACGGCCGGCTTAGCCGGAACTGAGAGGGGGCTTGTGGCTAATTTCGGAGGAACTGCCATCGGGGACATTGCGCTGGTACCTGCGATGAACCTGAAACATCCCAAAGGGATTCGTGATGTGTCCGACTGGTATATGTCAACCCTGATGCGGCCTGATTATCTGCACCAGATCTTTGAGGAGCAGACTGAGCTAGCCCTTAAAAACCTGGAGCGGGCCAAAGAGGCCACTGGGGATATGGTGGATGTGGCCTTTATTTGCGGAACCGATTTTGGAACCCAGGATTCATCCTTCTGTTCGCTGGAGACTTATGATGAACTCTATGCACCTTACTATAAGAAGATAAACAACTGGATCCATGAGCATACAGCCTGGAAGACGTTTAAACACAGCTGCGGGGCCGTTGAACCCTTTATGGAGCATTTTATTGAGACAGGTTTTGATATCATTAACCCGGTCCAGGTAAATGCTGCAGGGATGGATCCGGTACTCCTGAAAGAGAAATACGGAAGTCGGCTGGTTTTTTGGGGAGGAGGAGTGGATACCCAGAAGGTGCTCCCCTTCGGTACTGCAAAGGAAGTGAAAACTCATGTCCTGAAGGAATGTGAGATTTTCTCAAAAGACGGCGGTTTTGTCTTCAATACAGTCCATAACATTCAGGCCAATGTGCCTCTTCAAAACGTGATAGCCATGTTGGAGGCTATCAAGGAGTTCGGCTAACATTTTACTCGCTTTTAATTAAGCCTAATTTAGAACAGTTTTATTGATTTTTTAGGTACATTTGTATCTTTAAAATTCAAGGATTTTTTTCGTAAATCACTCATTATTAATAACTAAAAGCAATTATCTAATGTCAGATGTTAAACGCGTTTATACCTTTGGAGACCGTAAGGCCGAAGGTAAAGCCGACATGAAAAATTTACTGGGTGGAAAAGGTGCCAACCTTGCAGAGATGAATTTGATTGGTGTACCTGTACCTCCCGGATTTACAATTACCACTGAAGTATGTACTGAATACAATTCACTGGGTCAGGACAAAGTTGTTGAGCTGATCAGGACCGAAGTGGAAGCCGCTGTTAAGAACATTGAAGATATCATGGGAACCAAATTCGGGAGCAATGAGAATCCCTGCCTGGTTTCTGTCCGTTCAGGTGCCAGGGTTTCCATGCCCGGTATGATGGATACTGTTTTGAATCTTGGTATGAACGAAGATGCCGTTCAGGGACTGATTGCCAAGACCGGGAATGAGAAATTCGCATGGGATAGCTACCGTCGTTTTGTACAGATGTATGGTGATGTTGTACTGGGTTTGAAACCTGAAACCAAAGAGGACATTGATCCTTTCGAGGCCATTCTGGAAGAGGTGAAGGAAGTACGCGGAGTTGAGAACGACAACGAACTGACTGTGGATGACCTGAAAGAGCTGGTTGAGAAGTTCAAAGCTGCTGTGAAGAATCAGACCGGACACGATTTTCCGGTAGATCCATGGGAGCAACTCTGGGGCGCTGTAATGGCCGTATTCGATAGCTGGGAAACTCCAAGGGCTGTCTATTATCGCAATATGAATCAGATTCCCGGAGATTGGGGAACTGCAGTAAACGTACAGGCGATGGTGTACGGGAACATGGGTGAGACTTCAGGTACAGGTGTTGCCTTTACCCGCGATGCTGGTACCGGCGAAGATATCTTCAATGGAGAATACCTGATCGATGCCCAGGGCGAAGATGTGGTTGCCGGTGTACGTACACCTCAGCAGATCACTAAAGAGGGTTCACTGAGGTGGGCCGAGCTTGCAAAAGTTACTGAAGAAGAGCGCGCAGCTGACTTCCCATCACTTGAAGAGGTTATGCCCGAGGTTTATGCTGAGCTGCATGAAACCGAGCAGAAGCTGGAGGATTATTTTGCAGACATGCAGGACCTGGAATTCACCATTCAGGAAGGCAAACTCTGGCTGCTACAGACCCGAAACGGGAAACGCACAGGCGCTGCCATGGTAAAAATTGCCATGGATATGCTTCGTGAAGGTAAACTTGATGAGAAAACAGCCCTGCTTCGCCAGGAGCCTGCCAAACTGGATGAACTGCTTCATCCCGTTTTTGAAAAAGGTGCACTGGCCGAAGCCACTGTTCTTGCGCAGGGACTTCCTGCTTCACCTGGAGCAGCTACCGGTCAGATTGTATTCTTTGCTGACGAAGCTGCCAAGTATCCCGTATCCATCCTGGTAAGAATTGAGACTTCTCCAGAGGACCTTGAAGGCATGAACATTGCTAAAGGGATTCTGACCGCTCGTGGTGGGATGACCTCTCATGCTGCCGTTGTTGCCCGCGGCATGGGTAAATGCTGTGTATCCGGAGCAGGTGGTGTGAAGATCGATTACAAAGCGCGTACCATGACTGCCGCTGGTAAGACCTTTAAGGAGGGAGACTGGATTTCCCTGAACGGTTCTACCGGAAATGTACTGGAAGGACAGGTTGGAACCATTGATCCCGAGCTGAGTGGTGATTTCGGTGCCATCCTTGAACTGGCCGGGAAGCATACACAAATGGACGTTCGTACCAATGCGGATACTCCACACGATGCACAGGTAGCACGTGATTTTGGAGCCAAAGGTATTGGCCTGACCCGTACCGAGCATATGTTCTTTGAAGGTGAGCGTATCAAGGCCATGAGGGAAATGATACTGGCTACCACTGAAGAAGAACGCCGCAAGGCTCTTGATAAGTTGTTGCCTTTCCAGAGAGAGGACTTTGAAGGCATTCTGGAAGCCATGCAGGGCTATGGGGTAACCATTCGTCTGCTGGATCCGCCGCTTCATGAATTTGTTCCCCACGATGAAGCCAATCAGAAAGTAATGGCTGATGAGATGGGAATTACCGTGGCTGATATTCAGGCACTGGTAGAGGATCTTCACGAATTCAATCCCATGCTTGGACACCGTGGATGCCGTTTAGGAAACACCTATCCGGAAATCACTGAGATGCAGGCCAGGGCCATTATTGAAGCTGCTGTGAACCTGACCAAAAAGGGAGTGGATGCACGCCCCGAGATTATGGTCCCGTTGATCGGTACCTGGAAAGAGTTTAAAATGCAGGAGGAGATCATCAGGGCAACTGCTGAGAAGGTATTCGAAGAGAAGGGTGCCAAGTGTGACTTCCAGGTGGGTACTATGATTGAGATTCCAAGGGCAGCCATGACAGCTGACCTGGTTGCTGAACACGCTGAATTCTTCTCATTCGGTACCAATGACCTGACCCAGATGGCATTTGGTTATTCAAGGGATGATGCAGGAAAATTTCTGCCCATCTATATTGAGAAGGGACTTCTGAAGAACGATCCTTTCCAGACGCTTGACCAGGAAGGTGTAGGACAACTGGTTGAAATGGGTACTTCCAAGGGTCGCTCAACCAATCCGAATCTGAAGGTTGGTATTTGCGGAGAGCACGGTGGGGATCCCGATTCAGTGGAGTTCTGTCACCGCGTGGGAATGAACTATGTAAGTTGTTCACCTTTCCGTGTACCTATTGCCAGACTGGCTGCAGCACAGGCAGCTCTGAGATAGAGTAAGAAAAAAGTCTATTTTAACATAGCATTTAAGCGGTAAAACTTGATTTTACCGCTTTTTTTTTTGATATTTGTCGAGCTTTTTTGTCAGGTATTTCCTCTAATAACTTTTAGTTTGAATATATTACACACCGTTAGCTTAAAAACAGGAACATTATGAGTCAAATTTTAGAAAAATTAAAACTAAGCCAGTATGACATCAACGATGTAGAAGAGGTAGTTTACAATCCCAGTTATGAACAACTCTATAAAGAGGAGCTGGATTCTTCTCTGGAAGGATTTGAAGTTGGTATAGAGAGTGAATTCGGAGCAGTGAAGGTAGATACAGGGATTTTCACCGGCCGTTCGCCCAAGGATAAATACGTGGTTATGGACGATACCACCAGGGACACGGTATGGTGGAGATCAGACCAAGCAAAGACATCAGATAATAAACCCATCTCCAATGAGGTATGGGAACATGGATACGATCTTGCTTCAACACAACTTTCCGGAAAGCGTTTGTTTATTGTGGATTGCTTTTGCGGAGCCAACGAGGATACCCGTCTTAAAGTACGGTTCATTATGGAGGTAGCCTGGCAGGCACATTTTGTAAAGAACATGTTCATTCGTCCCACAGAAGAAGAACTGGCTGTATTTGAACCCGATTTCGTGGTACTTAATGCTGCAAAAACCACCAATCCCAAATGGAAGGAGCAGGGACTCAATTCGGATGTGTTTGTATTCTTTAACCTGACCGAAAGAATGGGTGTAATCGGAGGTTCCTGGTATGGGGGCGAAATGAAAAAGGGAATTTTTTCTATAATGAACTATTACCTTCCACTGCAGGGAATTGCTGCGATGCATTGCTCGGCAAATGTGGGTAATAATGGAGAAACAGCTATTTTCTTCGGCTTATCCGGAACAGGTAAGACCACTTTGTCAACAGATCCCAAGCGTGCACTCATTGGTGATGATGAGCATGGATGGGACGATGATGGTATCTTCAATTTTGAAGGAGGCTGCTATGCCAAAACCATCAATCTGAGTGAAGAGAGCGAGCCTGATATTTTCCATGCCATCAAAAGGGATGCATTGCTTGAAAACGTGATTGTGGCCGGGGATGGAAAAGTAGATTTCGATGATGGTTCAAAAACTCAGAATACCCGGGTTTCTTATCCCATTTATCACATCGATAACATCGTAAAACCCGTATCGAAGGCAGGTCATGCCAATAAAGTGATTTTCCTTACTGCAGATGCCTTTGGAGTTATGCCACCCGTGTCCAAACTAACACCTGAGCAGACCAAATATCATTTCCTTTCTGGTTTTACTGCAAAACTTGCAGGCACTGAAAGGGGGGTTACTGAGCCGGTTCCCACATTTTCGGCATGCTTTGGTGCAGCCTTCCTGACCCTGCATCCCACCAAGTACGGTGAAGAACTGGTGAAGCGGATGGAAGCTATGGGATCCACAGCTTACCTGGTGAATACGGGTTGGAATGGTACCGGAAAGAGAATCTCCATCAAAGATACCCGCAGAATTATTGATGCCATCCTGGATGGATCCATTGATAATGCACCGACCGGCCAGATTCCCTATTTCAACCTGGAGGTTCCCACCGAGCTTCATGATGTGGATCCGGGAATCCTTGATCCAAGGGATACCTATGAGGATCCGGCTGAATGGGAGACCAAGGCTAAGGATCTGGCTCAGCGCTTCATCGTCAACTTCGAGCAGTTTACTGATAATGAAGAGGGTAAAGCACTGGTGGCGGCCGGACCTCAATTGTAATATTATCGTGAAAATAATAAATGAATCCCGACTCTTAATAAGGGTCGGGATCTTTGTATAATCAGGCCCTTATGGTATTGATAATCACAATAGGCGTCCTGGCTTACCTGCTGGGCTCCATTCCTTCGTCTGTGTGGCTGGGCAAAGCGCTGAAGGGAATTGATTTAAGGGAACATGGCAGTGGAAACGCAGGAGCAACAAATGCATTCCGGGTGCTGGGAAAACCCATTGGAATCATGGTTCTGCTGGCTGATATGGGAAAGGGTTTTCTGGCAGTGAGCCTGTCTTATTTTCAGCAAGAGATTGTTCCCGGCTCCGAGTGGTGGATCCTGGTGCAGATAGGGCTGGGATTGCTTGCAGTGTGCGGACATATTTTTCCTGTATTTGCAGGATTTCGGGGTGGTAAGGGTGTGGCTGCCATGGCAGGTATCGGACTGGCTCTGCATCCATTTGCTGCACTTGCCGCTATGGGGATCTATCTCCTGGTATTCCTGGTTACCAGGCTATCGGCACTGGGATCCCTGACTGCTGTTATTTCATATCCCCTCTGGATGATCTTTGTCTTTCAAACAGAGTATGTCTCACTTCGGATCTTTTCCATCTTTGTCCCCGTACTTGTGATTATTACCCACCGGGCAAATATATCCCGCCTGATCAGAGGGAAAGAAACTACTGTATTGAAAAACTAAGAATTCGCAGACGCTAAGAGAAGTCTTCTTCCAGTTTCTGCTTCAGCAATTTTGGAGATATGTTTTTTTGCAGGATCCCGTTTTCAGAAATGGAGATCTGACCGTTTTCTTCAGATACAATGACTACCAGCGAGTCAGTTACCTCAGAAATACCCAGTCCGGCCCGGTGCCTCAGTCCATATTCCGGCGGAAGGTCCAGTTTTTCAGTTACGGGAAGGATTACCCTGGCTGCCTTTACCTTATCATTCTCCACAATGACTGCTCCGTCATGAAGGGGACTGGTCTTGTTGAAAATACTGGAAAAAAGGCGACTGGAAGTTTCGGCATTAAGTACATCGCCTGTTTCGGCGTACATATCCAGATTGGATCTCTTTTTGATTACGATAAGTGCTCCGGTCTTTTCCTGGGAGAATTGCAGTACAGCCTTTAGTATGGAACGGATCTTCACCTGTGATTTAGCTTCAAAACGCAGGTTTAATATCTTCTCTACGCTTATCCGGTTGCCGTCCATATACCTGGATCCCAGGAAGATCAGAAAGCGGCGGATTTCCTGCTGAAATACAATGATCAATGCAATGACCCCCACTCCCAGGAACGAGCCCAGAATGTTGCTGAGCAATTCCATTTTCAATGCCCTGACCGCCCACCAGAAAATGTAGATGATGGCTATACCCATGGTAATACTGTAAGCCACAGTCCCTCTGATCAGCATATATAGCTGGTATAGAAGAATAGCTACCAGGATGATGTCGATCACATCAAGCAGACGGATATGTATGAATGCAGTGAGCATGGAACAGATCTGTTGCCAAATTTAGTAAAAGAAGTCACACCTTGTGGGTACGGCTTTCCACAATTTGCTGAAAAATCTTCACCGTTTCGACAGCTGCCCTTACATCATGCACACGAAGGAGAGAAGCCCCTTTCAGGAGGGCAGCCATATGAGCGGCAGTGGTACCATTCAGGGCTTCATTGGGTTCCAGTTCCAGCGTCCTGTATATCATCGATTTACGAGATATTCCAACCATAATGGGCAGTTCTATCATTTGAAATGCATCCAGATCCAGCAGAAGCTTGTAATTTTGTTCCATGGTTTTTCCAAAACCGAATCCCGGGTCTATAATGATGTCATTTACTCCATGTTTGCGAAGTTGATACACACGTTCTCCAAAGAATTGCAAAAGCTCATCGCTTACGTTGTCATATTCGGATGAGTCCTGCATAGAGTCGGGAGTACCCTGCATATGCATCATTACGTAGGGCAGCTGAAGCTCAGAAATGGTGCGGAACATAAGGGGATCAAGCTGGCCGGCTGAAATATCATTGATCATATCCACCCTGAAGCGCTGATGAGCGATCCTGGCTACACCGGACCTCCAGGTGTCGATTGAAATGGGGAAATCAGGAAATTCATTTCTCAAGGCCTCTAAAACAGGGGAGAGCCTGTTTAATTCTTCCTCTTCCGGAACTTCTTCAGCTCCGGGCCTGGAAGAGACCGCTCCCACATCCAGAATGGCAGCTCCCTGCTCAATCATTTGCCTGGCAGTCTCCACGGCCTGGCCCGGTTCTGGCAGGCGGCTTCCTTCATAGAATGAGTCGGGGGTGGTATTGATAATGCCCATGACCTGTGGAACGGACAGGTCCATGATCCGACCGTGCAGATTCAAGGATAAGTTCCTTGAAAAGAGAGGTCCGGATGTGGAGAAGTTCTTCATCTATTCACGTTAGGTTGATGATGATATTTTGTAAGTTTGGAAACTGAATCTAAAAATACATTAAATAATCCAGAATAGTTTCATGGGCTTCGTTGTGATTGAGGGATTGGATGGTTCGGGTAAGTCCACCCAGCTGAAACTCCTGAGGGAATATCTTAATAAAAATACAGTGCCTTTCAAATACCTTCATTTTCCAAGGTTGGAGGAGGGAATCTATGGCAATTTAATAGCCAGGTTTCTTCGGGGAGAGATGGGGGCAAATGACCAGGTGGACCCATACCTGGTGGCGCTTATTTTTGCGGGTGACAGAGCGGATGCTGCTTCCAGGATAAGAAGCTGGATGGACGAGGGATACCTGGTCATTGTTGACAGGTATGTTTACTCCAACATCGCTTTTCAATGTGCGAAACTGAAAGATCCCGACAGGCAGCATGAATTAAGGGACTGGATTCTTGATCTGGAGTTTGGATACAATCACTTGCCGAAGCCGGACATTAACCTGTATTTAAACGTACCCTTCGATTTTACCAGGCAACAATTGAAAAATGCCCGAAAGGGGGACGATCGTGCCTATCTTCGAGGGGAGCGGGATATTCATGAGGAGAACCTTGATTTTCAGGAACAGGTCAGGCAGGTATACCTTTCACTTCGCAGCCATGTGGATGACCTTGAGCTGATCCATTGCATGGGTGATGAGGGGCAAATGCTGTCACCTGCGGATATTTCGGAGAAAATCCTGAAACACATTCATTTATAGAGATGAAGTACGTCAGACTTTTATGTCGGATGATCCTTGGGATTGTATTTGTTTTTAGCGGATTTGTGAAAGCAGTCGATCCTTTGGGCTCAGCATATAAGTTTGCGGACTATTTCAGCGCATTTAAACTTGGATTCCTGGAATTTCTTACACTTCCTCTGGGGATTTTTCTGTCTGCTTTTGAATTGCTTCTGGGCATGATCCTGATCCTGGGCTACAGGCGAAAGATTGCCTATCTGGTATTGATGTGGTTCATGTCATTTTTCACCCTGCTTACATTTATACTGGCCATTTTTAACCCGGTATCTGATTGTGGTTGTTTTGGGGATGCATTGATCCTGACCAACTGGCAGACTTTCTTTAAAAATGTGCTGCTGATGGGCATGGTGCTTCCTCTTTATATGCACAGGCAGAACGTACAGGAGTCGGAGTTTGTATTCCGGGAGTGGATTGCGGTGCTCGGATTATTTGTGATGGCTTCGGGGTTCTCCTATTGGAATTACAGGCATATTCCACTGATCGATTTCAGACCCTATCAAGTGGGGACAGTTATTGTTGAAGGAATGAAGGTTCCCGAGGGCGCTCCTTTGGATCAGTATGAAACTACTCTGGTATACAGAAATAAGAAAACGGGTAAGTCCGAATCCTTCCAGATCGACAATTATCCTAAGGATACGCTAGGCTGGGAGTTTGTGAACAGCGAGTCCAGGTTGGTGAAAAAGGGATCTGAACCTCCAATTCATGATTTTGCGATCATGGATAAAAGCGGGACCGACCTGGTGGATGAAATACTGGCAGATAAGGGATATAGCCTGGTACTGATCAGCGATAAGCTCAGCAAAGCAAATAAAGAAGCATTGCAAAATGTCAGGGGATGGTCGCAGCTGGAGATCCTTGCCGGCGATTTTTCTTTTTACGCGGTGACTGCCACTCCTTCAGTGGAAACAGAGTCTCTGTCAGCAAGTCTGAACCTGGGATATAACTTTCTGGCCGGCGACGAGATTATGCTGAAAACCATTGTGCGCTCCAATCCCGGGTTCATGCTAATAAAAAACGGGACCATACTTGGAAAATGGGGATACAGGGATTTTCCTTCTATTGAGAACCTTGATCCGGAGTGGAGTGAATTAATAGGCAATGCATCGGCTCCTCTGGATGAGGAAGCCCAGCTTCTTATGGAAGCCGGTGTATACGAGGAATTTTCATTTGATGTGGTGGATTTTGACCGCTTCTTACCAGAGCTGCTTTATAAAAAAGAAGCACAGAAAAGAGAACGTGGTGTGCTTATTGTATTTATCCTTGGGATGATCATCCTTCTGTTTATCTCACCCATTATTTCTCCCATCAGAGTTTAGATATTTATTATTTTTAAATAGGAATTATTAATACGCAAGACTAAAATGAGAAAGAAAATTGTAGCAGGGAACTGGAAAATGAACACCCTTCTTAAAGACGGGATGGAACTGGCAAAGGCCGTAGAAAAACTGAAAAAGGAGAAAACCAGCGATGCACTGGTGATTATTGCTCCTCCTTATACCCATCTGAGCAAAGTCAATGAGATGATCTTCAATGTAAAACTTAGTGCTCAGAATTGTGCTTCTGAGGCATCAGGAGCCTATACGGGTGAGATCTCACCTGATATGCTTGTTTCCACCGGTGTTGAATATGTGATCATTGGCCACTCTGAGCGCCGGTCCTACTATAAGGAGGATAATGAATTATTAAACAAGAAAACAAAGCTGGCACTTGCCAGTGGCCTGAAGCCCATATTCTGCTGCGGTGAGCTGCTTGAAGAACGTGAGGCCGGTAAGCTCTTCGATGTGATCAGGGAGCAGCTTGAAGTTGGACTTAGAGACCTGACTTCGGAGGAAATGGGCCAGGTGATAATCGCATACGAGCCGGTTTGGGCTATAGGCACAGGTGTTGTTGCAAGCCCTGATCAGGCCCAGGAGATGCATAAGTTCATCAGAGATCTGCTTGCAGAGATCTTTAATGATAAGGTAGCTGAGGATATGACGATTCTTTACGGAGGGAGTTGCAAACCATCCAATGCAGCTGAATTATTTGCCAATCCGGATGTGGATGGCGGACTCATTGGCGGGGCCTCACTTAAGGCAGAGGATTTTCTGGCCATTGTTAACGCTTATTAGGTTCCATACCCAATTTCATGGCTTACCTTGAATTTGAAATTCCAGCCAGAACCTGGGATAGTACCCAGAAGGAAATTCTGTTTGCCATGCTGGCTCAGATCGGATTTGAGGGATTTGTAGAGGGAGAATACATCCTTCAGGCATATATCGACGAGAGCAGGCATTCAGATCAGAGTTTTAATGAAGTGATCGACGAACTGGCTGATCTGGGAATAAAAGTCCAGTACAGCTTTCACAGGACAGAAAATCAAAACTGGAATAAAGAATGGGAGAAAAAATTTGAGCCGGTTCTGATTGAAGATAAGGTACTGATCAGAGCACCTTTTCATGGAGCTAAGGACGATTTGCCGTGTACACTGATCATTGAACCAAAAATGTCTTTCGGGACAGGGCACCACCACACCACCAGGCTGATGATCATGGAGATGATGAATTATGACCTGAAGGATAAGTGGATTCTGGATATGGGTTGTGGAACAGGTGTTCTGGGGATTTATGCGTATAAGATGGGGGCACAGGGTGTGGTGGGGATCGATAATGATCGCTGGGCATACCAGAATGCCCTTGAGAATGTGGACCTGAACGGAGCGGCCGGAATGGAGGTTCGTTTTGGGGATGTGGGAGTACTGAAAGAAGAAAAATTTGATTTTGTACTGGCTAATATTACCCGGAATACGCTTGTTAGGGACATGCAGCACTATGAGACTCACCTTGTGGGAGGTGGCATTATGATAGTCAGCGGCTTTCTGGCTGAGGATGTTCAGTACGTGCTGAATGCTGCGTACAGGTGTAATTTATCACACCTTAGTACCCGGGAAGTATCCAATTGGATCTCTCTCTCGTATAAAAAGAAGTAGGTTTACAATCATGCAGCAATGAGAAGAGCTTATTTAGTTCTATGGATTATACTTGCACTGGCTTACTCGGTCCGGAGCCAGTCTATTCATGAGTTTTCAAGAGACACAGGACTCTTTGTTTCTGAAGTAGTGTCATTTATCGGCTCTTCTCTTGAGACTTCAGAAGTTCCTGATTTCGAAAGGTTTATTCGATTATATGATTCGCTTCCCTACGACAGTCGGATGGAGATTATCGACATGTCGAACCTTCTGCTTGATCGCAAAGGAAGACCCAGGCCTCATTTCATAGCCTATCAGAAGATCATGAATGAATTCTTAATAGAAGATAAGGTATCCCATGGCTATGAAGAATGGCGGGAGGGATTTCGCATTCTGCTTCTGAACGAACAAAGCTTATTAAAAGTAATTGGTCAGTGGCTGAGCCTGTCACTTTCATTGCTGGAAGATAACACATTCTATAAATCAACAGCAGTGAGATGGAAGGCTTCCGAACCTTCATTTCAGTTTCAGACAGACCAGGCTATGACGATTCTCTTCGACAGGGTGACAGTGTCCTGTTATTCAGGTCAGGATTCTATACAAATCCTGAATACTTCAGGATACCTTGATCCCGTAAGTCTGGAATGGAAAGGGAACCAGGGAAAGGTTACCTGGGAGAGGGCCGGGATGCCTGAGGCTGAGATTTATGCATTTTTACATGATTTTAAAATCAACCTGAAAACTCCGGGGTATTCGGCCGATTCTGTACAACTTTTTTATCCATCTCTTTTTGAAGGGATTGCACATGGCCGGCTGGAGGACAAGGTTAGCCAGATCAAGGATCTGGCCTCCGTAAAGTATCCACAGTTTACCTCCTATAAAAGTTCTTATGAAATTATCGATTTTATTCCGGGTTTAGATTTCAGAGGGGGATTATCCATTGAAGGAGCTAACCTTCTCGGTTCGGGAGTGGAAGGTGAGCCCGCTGAGCTTAAAATATACAGCAATGATACACTCCGTATCAGGGCGAAGGCACAAAGGGTATCCATGAATTCAAGGCATATACGAGCGCCACATGCTGCTGTATCCATCTTTTTTGGAGGAGATTCAATCTACCATCCCGACCTGGTTTTTTCATTAGATGTGTCCAAAGATCAGTTGAGATTATACAAGTCGGAAGACTATAAATCGGAGGGTCCTTTTTCCAATACCTATCATAAGGTGGATATGAATTTTGAAGAGATTTTATGGAATCGAAAAGAATCCTTTATGAACTTTCAGGCTCTGCAGGGTACATCTGTGGGCAGAGCCAGTTTTGAGTCAAATACATTCTTTGATTACGATTTTTACATTGGATTGCAGGGTATGGACTATGAGCACCCTCTGGCCCAGCTCTATACCTATTCCAACATGCTAGGCGGACGGACATTTGCCGTTCCTAACTATGCCTCTTACGTGGGCTATTCCCTTTACCAGGTGAGGCACCTCTTGATGAGCTTGTCCAAACTGGGATTTGTCTACTACGATGATGAAAAGGATCTGGTCACCTTACGTCAGAAGTTATTTGATTATATCATTGCATCCATGAAGCAAAGGGATTACGATGTAATCAGGTTTAATTCCAGGACGGAAGGTGCATCAAATGCCCGCCTGGATCTTCAGACCAGGGACCTTACCATCTCCGGCATCCCGGTCATATTTCTGAGCGATTCGCAGAATGTGAGATTGTTCCCTAAGAACAACAGCATAACCATGAAACAGGACAGATCTTTCCAGTTTGACGGAACTGTGGATGCCGGCTTATTCCGATTCAGCGGGCAGGACTTCTTTTTCGATTATGATAGCTTCAAAATAGATCTGAAGATTATTGATTCACTGCAACTCTCGATTCACACAGGAGAGTATAATCAATATGGGGAACACATTCTTGCCCGTATCGATAATAATATTGAGGATATGACCGGGGAACTTCTTATTGATGATCCCCTGAATAAATCCGGATTAGAGAAATATCCGCAGTATCCCACATTTACAAGTAAGGAGAATTCGTATATCTATTTTGATAGTAAGAACATCCAGAATGGAGTGTATCACAGGGACGAATTCTATTTTGAACTGGAGCCCTTTACCATTGACAGCCTTGACAATTTCAGGCCTGAAGCCATCTCTCCCAACGGGACATTTATCTCAGCCGGGATCCTCCCGCCTTTGCAAATGCAGATGACTCTTCGGGATGATAAATCGCTGGGATTCTATATGGAAACTTCAGAGGAGGGATTTCCCCTTTATGGAGGAGTTGGAACATTTCACAATGGCATTGAAATGAGCAACAAGGGATTGGTAGGTTATGGTTCCTTCGATTACCTTACTTCTACCACCTGGTCGGAAGCTTTTTTAATGCATCCGGATTCTCTGCTGGCTGTTTCACAACGATTCTTAATCAGGGAAAAGGTGGAGGATGTTTCCTTTCCCTATGTGGAAAACGAGAGGGTTTATATGACCCTGCGTCCTGGCGAGGATGTAATGGAATTGGAGGACCTTGGCAGCAACTTTAAGATATTTAATGACAGCACCTTCCATGGAGGAAACCTTGCCTTACGTCCCGGCGGCCTTAGCGGTGATGGAGTGATGGCCCTGCCTGATGCCAGGCTGGAATCTGACTTTTTCAGCTATAATCACCTAAGTATATATGCCGATTCTGCGGGAGTACAATTAAAGGATAAATCAAGGCAGGAGTTTGCCTTTCTTACCGAGGATGTAAATATCCGGATTGCCCTGGATGAGAGGAGGGGGCAGTTCAGAGCCAATGGGGATGCTACTCTGATCGATCTGCCCTACAACCTTTATGAGACAAAACTGGATGATATGGTCTGGTATATGGACAGGGATGAGGTGGCCCTGTCTCAGAGCAAGCGCCTTGAAGAGAATACGGTGGACATAGGTATTGACTCCCTGAAATCAAACGGGCCCCTGTACCTTTCCAGGCATCCCGGGCAGGACAGCCTCTCATTTAATTCGCCGTTTGCCTTGTACAATTATAAAGACAGGTTGCTTCAGGCCAGGGAGGTTTCTTTTATTGAGGTAGCGGATGCCTATGTTTTTCCTTCTCAGGGGAATGTGGAAATCGGACAGCAGGCCACCATGTCTGAATTAAAGAAAGCTAAACTGCTGGCCAACCAGGAGAACAGACAGCACCTTATTTTTAATGCTTCCATTACGGTTAATGGAGCCATGGACTATTTGGGATCAGGATACTACATCTATACCGATGCATTTGATAATGCCTATAAAATATTCTTTAACCGCATCTGGGTCGATACCACCATTCAAAGTCAGTCGAAAGGTGAAATCATGGAGGATGATGTGTTTATGCTTAGTCCCTACTTTGATTTCAGGGGTGAGGTTACGCTCGCTGCTTCCAGCCCGACTCTTCTGTTTGATGGAGGCACCAGGATCGTACATGATTGTAACATCAGAAGGGATTGGTTGCGTTTCACATCAGCCATTGACCCGGCCCATATTCAGATTCCAGTCCCGGAATCCATGCAAAATGTAGCCCTGAACAAGATCTTTGCCGGATCCATGATTACCAGGGATTCCACTCACATTTATACTGCCTTCCTTTCAGGTCGGACAGATTATTTTGATAAGAATATCACAGATGCCTCGGGAGTATTGCTATATGATCCCGATCAGAGGCGTTATATCATTTCCGGCCCGGAGAAGATTGCGTCTCCTGTTTTACCTGGGAATTATCTTTCCCTGGAACCTGCCACTTGCCAGGTGTACGGAGAAGGCCCCATAGACCTTACACTTGAGTATGGACAGGTGAAGATCACTTCTGCCGGAAATGCCCTGCACAAGGTAAGCGATGATGAGTTTAGCACCAATCTGAGTCTGGGTCTTGATTTTTATTTTTCTCCTGAGGCCCTCCAGGTGATGGGAAGGGAGATAGACAGCCTGCCTGACCTGGAACCGGTAGATTTGAGCAGTCCGCGATACCAGTTGGCCATGCGTGATTTGCTGGGCGGGGAGCTGGCCGGCACCCTGGAACGACAATTGGGATTAACCGGTACTTACGGAGAAATTCCTTCAGCATGGTATCATACCCTGTTTTTTAATGAATTTCCCCTGAAATGGAACCAGGAAACCCGTTCCTTCCGGCATAATGGAAAAATAGGCATAGGCAACATCGGGAATATCCAGGTGAATAAAAAGGTCCATGCTTATATAGAGATGGTAGAGAAGGGATCCGGTGATATTTTCGATATGTACCTGAGGGTAGACGACCGAACCTGGTATTATATTGCCTTTTCGCCAGGCGGCCTCCAGGTTCTCTCATCAAACCGCGAATTCAACAACATTGTCTTTAACCTGAAAGCAGGGGAGAGGCGCGTAAAAGGCAAAGTAGGTCAGGCCCAGTATGTTTATAGCCTGGCTGCCAGGCGCAGGCTTGACCTGTTTATCGAACGGTTCATGGAATACGAGAGGTCAGAACAGGGATTTTAGCAGCTGCTACCCGGAGGATCTGGGACCCAGTTCAATCACATCCACATGGTCAATCCTTCCATCATCCACTTCAAACCTGATCAGGGTTCTTACTTTATGCAGGCCGTTCCGGCCGGCAGCTCCGGGATTCATGTGCAGAAATCCCAGTTTCTTATCGGGCATCACTTTCAGAATATGTGAGTGGCCAGATATGAATAAACCCGGAGGTTCCTTGTGAATGAGGGGCTTAACCCTGTAGTCGTAATTGCCGGGGTAGCCTCCGATATGGGTCATCCAGAGGTTTACACCTTCCCTTACCAGGCGCTGATGTCCGGGGTACCTGGAGCGAATGGCTGTTCCATCGATATTTCCATATACCGCAATCACCGGTGCAATCCGGGAAAGCATTTTTATCACCTCGAAATCCCCGATATCTCCTGCATGCCATATTTCATCGCATTCAGAGAAATATTTTGTAATGCGCGGATCGAAGAAACCATGGGTGTCAGAGAGGAGCCCTATTCTGATCATTTCGTTGAAAATTGGCGGGTAATTTACTATTTTTAAGTTCAAATCCATCAAATGAATCTCTTTTACAGTCCTCATATTGACGGGGATGTTTTCACTCTGGATGAGAAGGAATCCAAGCATGCCATTCGGGTGCTCAGGTTGCTAAAGGGCGATCAGGTGGTACTTATCGATGGCAGGGGTGGCTGGTATGAAGCATTAATCGAAGATGACCATCCCAAACGCTGCAGCCTGAGGATCCGGTCCCATACCCCGGATTTTCAGCCCCTGTCTTACCATCTTCACCTGGCAATTTCTCCCACCAAGAACATGGACCGCTTTGAATGGTTCCTGGAAAAGGCCACCGAGATCGGAATATCTGAGATCACCCCCCTGATCTGCCACCGCAACGAACGTAAACAGGTAAAGCCGGAACGCCTGGAACGTATCCTGATTTCGGCCATGAAACAATCCCTGAAGGCCTATAAACCCATCCTGCATGCTGCTCAATCCCTGGGAGATTTCCTGGGGACCGACAGGGAGGGGACCAAAGGGATCGCCCATTGTTTATCAACTGAACGAAATGCCATTTCGGATCTATCCCTTCAATCTCCCTACACCTTTTTGGTAGGCCCAGAAGGCGATTTCACTGAAAAAGAAGTTCAACAGGCACTTCAGGCTGACTATACTCCCTACTCCTTGGGCGATTCCCGTTTAAGAACCGAAACTGCAGGGGTATACATATGTTCTGCCATTAGTTTTCTGGCATGAAATCGGATCAATTCATATTCTTGTGGAGTAGGAGGGATAATAACCGTTTATGTCAGGAAACAGTCAAAAATCAGCCAATTCGCGGAACTTTTTTATCAGGTATCATGTCACAAAAAAAGAGGCCCGTTAGAGCCTCTTTTTTCAAATTCTTTTTAAAATGGTTTGTACCAGTTTGTCTCCCGGATCGAAGATCAGGGGTTCCAGCAAAGCTTGCAGGAAGTTGTCTTCATTGTTTTGATCCGATAAGGCCGGGATTTCCGATGGTTGTTCTGTACTATCAAATCCATCCACCCGGTGGAATAGGGTAGAAACTTTTACCATAGGCAATTATTACTTAGGTTTTCAGTAATAAAAACGCCTATGTGTATGGATTATTGTGAAAAAATGTGAAAAAAACTTAATAGACCGTAAGAGAGAGGTCCTTTTCCTTGATTAATTTCCGCAGATTGATCAGTGCATATCGCATTCTCCCCAGCGCTGTATTGATGCTTACATCGGTCTGATCGGCGATCTCTTTAAAACTGAGTCCCCCGTAATGTCTGAGCAGCACAACCTCACGCTGATCGTCCGGTAATTCGTTGATCAGGGTTCGGATCTCTGCTTTAATCTGGCTGTTGACGATAAGTTCCTCAATGTTGGAATCCGAGAACTTTTTAGAGTTAAACAGATCCACTTCCGAATTATCATTGGACACCGAGTTCATCTGCTTCTCTTTCCTGAAATGATCGATGATCAGGTTGTGGGCAATGCGTATGACCCACGACAAAAATCTGCCATTATCCCGGTATTTTCCTCCGCGGAGTGACTGGATCACTTTAATAAAGGTCTCCTGGAAAAGATCTTCAGCCAGTTGTTGATTTTTAATTGTAAGCAATATGTATGTATACACCTTGCTACGATGCCTGTTAATTAAGACTTCAATGGCTGACTGGTCACCTTTGATATATGCTTGAACCAAATCCTGGTCGTTCACTACAATCTCTTTCACTACACTCTTTCCTGTTGGTTAAGCGTAAAGGTTTTTCCGATAGGCAGGTTGTTTAAATTATGTGTACGTTAATAATTCGCAAACGTTGCAATTAAGGAAAAATAATTGTTATTACAAAATAATAGTATTTTTGGCACAACAACTATGCCAGCTATTAAAGAACAGGAAATTCATATCAAAGGAGCCCGTGTGCATAATTTGAAAAACGTCGAATTGCGCATTCCCAGGGATGAAATGGTGGTCATTACTGGCTTATCTGGTTCAGGGAAATCCTCACTCGCATTTGATACCCTGTATGCCGAGGGTCAGAGACGCTATGTGGAAAGCCTGTCGGCTTATGCCAGGCAGTTCCTTGGCCGGATCGATAAGCCTGATGTGGACTTTATTCACGGAATTCCTCCTGCTGTGGCGCTTGAGCAAAAGGTAAATACCCGCAATCCGCGTTCCACAGTGGGTACATCCACTGAAATATATGATTACATCAAACTTCTTTTTGCCAGGATTGGTAAAACATATTCTCCCGTTTCAGGGAAACTGGTGAAACGCCATACAGTGACCGATGTGGTGGATTACATCCTGGGTCAGGATGAGGGCAAGCGCTTAATCATGCTTTCCACTGTTTGTCTGAATGCGGAAAAGGACCTGGATTATCAACTGGATATCTTTATCCAGCAGGGAATGACACGGGCACTGGTGGATAAGAAGATTGTAGAACTGGAAGAGCTGAAAGGAAATGAGAAGGGGACAGAGAACTACCTTCTTCATCTGGTGATCGACAGGGTGGTAGTACAAAAGGATGAGGAATCGGTAAGCCGCTTCGGGGACTCCGTGCAGACAGCTCTTCAAATCGGTCACGGTCACTGCACGATCTGGGATCCTGAAGCATATGCAGCAGAGGAGTTTTCCACCAGGTTTGAGGCAGATGGAATGGAGTTTGACGAACCTTCCGAGCATTTGTTCAGTTTTAATAACCCTTTGGGTGCCTGTCCCGCTTGCGAAGGCTACGGGAAGGTAATGGGCATTGATGAGGACCTGGTGGTACCCGATAAGCGCTTGTCGGTATATGACGATGCAATCGTATGCTGGAAGGGTGAAAAAATGAAGAAATGGAAGGAGAAACTGGTGATGAAGGCTGAGCAGCTGGATTTTCCCATTCATACACCCTATTCCCAGCTTAGTGAAGAGCAACTATCTTTGCTCTGGAAAGGAAACAGGTATTTCCGGGGCCTGAACCGTTTCTTTGCGCATTTAGAGGAAAAGAAATACAAAATCCAGTACAGGGTGATGCTTTCGCGTTATCGGGGGAAAACCATTTGTCCCGAGTGTGGGGGGAGCCGCTTGAGGAAAGAAGCCGGATTTGTGAAGGTGGGAGGAAAGATCATCAGTGATCTGGTAGATCTGCCCATTTCAGCCCTGGAGAAATATTTCCGCAAACTGAAAATTACTAAAAAGGAGCTTGAAGTGGCGGATCGCCTGTTGAAAGAGATTTACAGCAGGCTAGGTTATATGACCAGTGTCGGACTCGGATACCTTACCCTGAACAGGTTGTCATCCACCCTTTCGGGGGGGGAGAGTCAGAGGATCAACCTGGCTACCTCCCTGGGCAGCAGCCTGGTTGGGTCCCTGTATATCCTGGATGAACCCAGCATTGGATTGCACTCTCGGGATACGGATCAACTTATCACAGTGCTGAAGGAATTGCAGCAACTGGGAAATACGGTGCTTATCGTGGAGCATGATGAAGAGATCATAAGAGCGGCCAGCCATGTAATTGACATGGGGCCCATGGCAGGAAGGCATGGGGGAGAAGTGGTCTTCCAGGGAGGGCACCAGGAGCTGTTGAATGAGGCTTACAGCTTGACAGCCAGGTATATGAATGGGATTGATAAAATTCCGGTCCCTCAGGACAGAAGGAAATGGAACAATTACCTGGAAGTAATCGGGGCGCGGGAGAACAACCTGGCAGGCATTAATGTAAAGTTCCCCCTGGGTATTCTTACGGTGGTGACAGGGGTAAGCGGATCGGGTAAATCGAGCCTGGTAAGTTCCATCCTGTATCCGGCCCTGAATAAGCACTTGCACGGAGCTGGTGATAAACCCGGGAAGCACGATTTGCTGGCCGGGGACATCCACCTGGTGGATCGGGTGGAATTTGTGGATCAGAATCCCATTGGTAAATCTTCCAGATCCAATCCTGTGACCTATCTGAAGGCATTCGATGAGATCCGCAAGCTATTTGCTGCCCAGCAAGCTTCAAAGATTAATGGGTACAAGGCCTCCCACTTCTCATTCAACATAGATGGCGGACGCTGCGATGAGTGCCAGGGAGAAGGAGAGATTAAGGTGGAAATGCAATTCATGGCTGACGTAAGGCTTATTTGTGATAGCTGTCATGGCAAACGGTTTAAGGACGAGATCCTGAACGTCACTTACCGGGAAAAGAATATATTCGATGTCCTGGAAATGACTATCAATGAGGCCATCGAGTTTTTTAGCGGGCTGGATAATTCCACAGAGAAGAGAATTGTGAAGAAACTCAGGCCCCTTCAACAGGTTGGATTGGGTTATGTAAAGCTGGGACAATCGTCCAGTACCCTTAGCGGAGGAGAAAGTCAGCGTATTAAGCTGGCCTATTTCCTGAGTAAGGAATCGGACGAAGATAAAGTCCTGTTCATATTCGATGAACCCACCACGGGCTTGCATATGCATGATATATCTTTGTTGCTTGCCTCCCTGGAATCACTTCTTGAAAAAGGGCATACGGTCCTGGTAATTGAGCACAACCTGGAGGTGATCAAGTACGCCGACTGGATTATTGACCTGGGCCCGGAAGGGGGAGACAGAGGCGGGAACATTGTATTCCAGGGCACCCCGGAAGAGATTCCGTCTAAAGGATCTTATACAGGACAATATCTGGTCGCCAAACTATAGCTTAGAAGAAATAATAAATGGCAAAGAGGGCCCTCAGGTTAGCCACCGAAGTGGTTTCAGAGGGAATGTAAAACTCATCATAACCAGACCCATAATCTGCATTTGTATATTCGACTTCAGCGGCAAGCCTGACTTTTCCCGCATTGTATTGAATCCGTGGAGAAATCCGGAAGAGGGTCCTGATGGTGGTGGCCCGTCCGAATACAAAGGTACCCGGAATGGCCAGAGCTTCTTTGGTGCCGTTGTTACTGGTCAATCCTCCAAAAATGCCTACCTGGGGATTGCCGTTGGTATGTATCTCTCCCCAGAAAGTCATGCTCTTCAGGGGAGTATATGCCCGCTCTCCTGTACTTAGATCAACAATGTCTGATACTCCGAATCCGCTGATGGCCAACAGATCAGAAATGTTCTCGCCGTAGCGGACCTGCAACTTCACGGTGACAGGATCTGAGGTCAGTTTCGAAAAGGCAATGGCAGTCAGGCCGCCTACTTTTTCATTCACTTTATATGTGTTTCCGGTGATTGTGCTTGAAGTTCTCGGTACAATGGTTTTATATGCCATGCCTGCTCCGGCCAGTACATTTATACCGGATTCATTGCTTGTGCCATAGTGTAATTGCAGGTGCATATCAGGAACAGAGGAGTTTCTCAGGTAACTTGAGCTTCCCCCGGATTCACCCACATTGGAGTAGTCCCGCTGGGAAAGGGCAGCTGCAAGGATGCTGAATCCCCCTGTTTTATAAGTGAACCTCAATTGAGGGTTTCTGGCAAAAGATTGCAGGGGTGTTCCCGTGTTAAAGGATACGGTTCCGGGAAAGCAGCCCGTAACAAACAGCGGATTCCAGAACTGTCCTGCCATCACCTCCAGGTGCGTCCAGTTGAGCTTAATAAAGGCATGCCTTAAACGAAACAGGTTGATGTTGTCATTGGCCTGGGCAAAAAAGTCTCCCTCTATCAATCCCGATGTTTTGGCACCAAATGCATCTGGTCCCTTAAGGGATGCACCTAATCTGGATTGTATGGCCAGGAAGTTAAAGGAGGCATCCGCGTTGATATCTTCCCCGTTTGCATCCAGGAGTTCAGGAGAAGGCCAGAGCAGGAAATGTCCCTCCCTTGCTGCAACAGTCTGCCTGGAATCCCAGAAAAAGTCGTTTTTTACAAATCCGGAGAACTTTACTCCGAATTTTGATTCTTCCTGGGCATCTACAGCCAGGGCTATGACCATTCCCAGGGCCACAATAAGCGTTCGTTTCATGATGTTTTGTTTAATTCTTTGGTTCATTAGTACCGGTCCCACAAAGCCTGGGCTTTATCATAATGGTGAACCGCTTTTATCGAGCACTTTCTTTTGTGGCTATCTTATCGTTATCTTTCTGTGTTGCTAACGAAACAACAATAAGTGTAAGCAATGCCAGTGTAAAGGAAATTATTGCCGGTGAATCCAGGCCGTGCAATCCTTCAGTCCTGAAAAATTGTTTACTTATTGAAGGGCCCGTTATAATAATACCAATGGCGCTTACAATACCAACAACAATTGACCATGCAATACCTTTTGCAGTCGTTTTTTTCCAGAACAGCAACATTAATATTGCCGGCAAGTTTGCTGACGCTGCAACAGCAAAAGCCCAACCAACAAGGAAAGAAACATTCATCCCTTTAAATATTATTCCCAGAACAATAGCCACAACACCCACGCTAAATGCAGCTATCTTCCCCGCTTTCACTTTGTCTTTATCAGAAAGCTTTTTACCCATATATCTGTCAACCAGATCGTGGGCAATAGCACCCGATGAAGCAACAATAAGGCCACTAACTGTTCCCAGGATGGTTGCAAAAGCTATAGCTGATATAATAGCAAATAATCCAATACCAAAAGCTTTGGCAACGAGTGGGGCTGACATATTTCCGTCTTCCATGTTTAATACACCATTCGTTGCAGCACCCAATCCCATAAACATGGTCAGAACATAGAAGAACCCAATGGCAGCAATTGCAACAATGGTGGATTTCCTGGCATCGCGTTGACTGGGGACCGTATAATAACGGATAAGGATATGGGGCAATGAAGCTGTACCAAGGAATAGAGCAAGCATAAGAGATATGAAATTCAATTTTGATAAGGGCGTAGCACCTTTCCCAATTTTAAATTTCAACCCGGGAATTAGCATCTCTTTTCCGGGGGTTACTTTCTTAACATAGGCAGTTACTTCATTACCACCATCATCAA
Organism: Bacteroidota bacterium; assembly: GCA_039714915.1. Classification (GTDB taxonomy): domain Bacteria; phylum Bacteroidota; class Bacteroidia; order Bacteroidales. The sequence goes on along the minus strand of JBDLIM010000002.1, from coordinate 36,633 downwards.
ATATTACTTTTACATATCGTGCAACTTCGCTTGAATTAATGATGCTTAAAAATTTGAAAGGGCTTACTCTCCCGGTTGATTCAACTTCCTCTCCATCCTTGATAATTTTAACCATGTTACCTACCTGGAAGAACTCTCCTTCCTCTTTTTCTGCACCATTGTATAGTTTTCTTCCATCACTTGTTCTTGTAATAGACAATGCCTCCTCGAATGTATCCCCGTTTTTAGTAAACCAGCGATAAATGCCATCTTTTTCCATTTTTACTACCGACGAAGCATCTTTAACATCAATACTGGAAACAGCAGTAAAGCCCTGCATGTTTTCGGCTGTTAATGTTATAGGCTTATGAAACTCCTGATTTTTATTATCGGGATTAAGGTTTAAACCGTTGTTAAGAATATAAATGGTAAGAATTGTAGAAAAAATGATCAGTAATCCCCCTTTTATAAACTGAACGTATGTTGTTGATGTCATGCCAGCCGTTGCAACTATAAAAATCACCACTGCGCCTACAATAACAACCCCAACCCAGTGGTCAAGCCCAAGTAGTGGTTCCACGAGGGTACCGGCACCTACCATCTGGGGGATCAGGTAGAATATGGAAACAATCAGTGTACTAATAGCTGCCGTAAGCTGAATGGCTTTAGAATTAAACTTTGAATCCAGCGCGTCAGTAAACGTATATTTTCCCAAGCGCTTCATGGGTTCGGCAACAAGGAAAAGTGCTACAATCCAGCCAGCCAGGTAACCAATAGAATAGAGGAACCCATCATAGCCTACAAAAGCAATCATCCCGCAAATACCCAGAAAAGAAGCAGCGGAAAGATAATCACCTGCGAAAGCTATTCCATTTACACCCCAGTGAATTGTACCCCCAGCAGCAAAATAGCTGCTGGCAGATTTAGTTTTTGAACCAAAGTAAAATGACAAACCCAGTACAATCAATACAAAAACGACGAACAATGCAATTGCTAAATATGATACTCCGTAAATCATGTCTTAATCCTCCTTATTCATTTCTTTTTCAATCTTTGTACATCTCCAATTGTATATCAGCCCTAAAATGATAGCTAGAACAATCAAACCAAAGCCGTATGCTACTGCAAGGTTTAAATCTCCAAAAACTAAATTGCTCATTGCCTCATAATTAGCTACCCCAATGGCTACAAATACTCCATATACGATAGTATACATAGCGAACAGCCATACGCCAAGCCTTGTTTTTCTTTTCGCTGCATGATCTACACCGAGTTTTACTGCTGGTCCGTGATCCATAGTTTTTTAATTTTTTTGGAATTGATAATCGTGTAATATATTTTTTTCTCTATTTATTATGACAAAGAAAACACTAACAAAATGGACATTTAAACAAGTGCTACAATCAGTACCAATATCTGACTATAAAGATGGGGGTATATACTTTTATCGGTACACACCTGGAAAATCTGATGTGGTAGTGGTTCTGTTTAGGATTCATTCGTGGGGGATGGGTTTCTTGTGATCAGTGATCAAAGGTTAGCGATTCGTATAATATCATAGTGTTAATCGAGTAACAATTGGTAAATATAAATAAAAATGGGTTGTCCGTGCACAGCGAACAACCCATAAGGCTAAAATAGTTTCAATCTTAATTATACCATCATGCTTCTAATCGTCTCTGGAGCCAAACATAATGGCCACACAACCCTCTTCCGGTTCATCTATATTTCCTTCTGGTACGGGTACCTTGACCATGATTTTAAGCTGTTGACTGGATTCCAGTGTAAAATCCCATTTCCAGTCAAAGTCCTTCAGGCTGTTGTCGTACAGAACCTTGCCATCTCTGGTGTCAAGCACTTTAAATTCAATGGGTTTCAGGTTGTTCGCCCCACACACCCCAATCCTGTAATTTCTGTCAGAATAAAAGGTCTTGTAAAGCTCAGCTTCCTCTCCTTCAATAAGTAGTGCAGCATGGTAATTGCCATCGTGCTGATAGGGATTCAATCCGGCTTTACAAATGTTTTTAGCGAATTGTTTGCATTGCGCATTCATTGCCATAGGCAGTATAAACACGCTGGCAAGCAGGGATATAAAGAGTATGCCTTTCTTAGTCATGGTATATGGTATTATGATATATAGCTAGTTCTGATTTCTATAACTTTTGATTTCAATTCTTTAAATACATTCGGGCTGATGTCGATGGATGATTTAGATTCCAGGGTGGTAATATTCGTTTCAAGATCCTCAACAGCTTTTACTTCACCCTGCTTGATGGTAATTTTATCAAATACGGTTTTAAGGGATTTTACATCTTCCAGAATAGCCATGGCATCCTCATCATCCGGTGATTCTTCCAGGAGGTTTACCATAATATCAAGGGATAATTTCTGATCTACAATCCTTTCAACCAGTTTGTTGTTTTTCAGGGATTTCTCATTTACCAGGTTTGTGGCAATATATAAGCCTTCAACCCAACCCCCTACAAGAACAATCGATGCTGTGGCTTCAAGGCCATTCTCTTTCAGGAAGGAACTGGAATTCATCAGTGTTTCGGAGATGATATCGATAATCACATCCCGGTTGTTGATATGTTCCTCCAGGCGTTGAATGGTTTCCTCATTAATGGCATTCAGAATGTTAAGTCCGTCGGCCATTGCTTTCGCTGCCTCAATGTAATTCAGGGTAGCCTGTGTCTGGTCGAATAAACTGGCGTAGCTCAGATCGGTAGAGTAGATTCCCAGGTTGAGCGCTTTACTTTTTGAGGTAATATACTTCGAGGTATTTCCGGTGTGATTCATTAAGCCTTCATCGTATTGAGCACCTGCATTTTTAATAAGCATGGCAGTTTCAAGGGGTGATGGGAGGGAGTAGAAAATCCTCTTGGCGGTATTGAGCTGTTCCTGAGTTTCTGCATCCAGGTTTCCGGTAGCTTCAAATTCCCCGGATCCTTCGCTCTTTGGACCCCGGTTACATCCGCTCATCAGGAAGCCGAGAAAAACAAAGAGAAGAAGGAATAATCTACCGGATAATATTAGGTTTCGGTTCATGGGTTAGTAATTTATTTTCTGGGTTAATTAGGCTATGTTAGAAGCTTTCCTACTGAGTAAAAATAACATTTCTTTTTTTAATTATTTAAAAAGAGTAAACCTTTCGTTGAGCAAGGGTTCATAGCTATCATCAAGTTCATTAGTCCAGCCAATCATATAGGCTGTAAATTCATCAATATTAAGTTCGTTCAGCGGCCTTGCATAAACCTCCGACATGATGTCATCCGGAAATGCCTCCTTGGCAAGCTTTATCTTCCCCGGACTTCTTCTGAAATGCGATTTGCCCAGGTCTGCAGCCCCGTAAAGATGCAGGAAATTATGAGCGATTTCAGAAGGGTATTTATAACTCACCACTGAGAATTCCACATCATCGTTATGCAGGGTGTTGATTCCCAGCGAGATATCAGACCTGAAATAATTATTTATCATAAATAGCAAGGCCACACTTTCCACATGGTATTCATCCCTGAGGAAGGCAATGAGTCTTTCTTTGTTACTGGGACGTTTCAGCATGGGAATTCCATCTTTCTCTTTGATATAAAGAGATTCTCCAATGATCTTTGAAACATAGTCGCCCCAGTTGTTAAGTGATTCCATTCCCTTGATCAGGTTTTGTTTTTCGATCACTTCCTCAATGCTTTTCCCTGGCAGGTTTCTTTCAATGGTTGTAAACTCATCCCCTATGTAGTAATCTGTCTTAATATTTAGTGGTATTCCGCTTTGTTTAGCTTGTGATTCGAGCCATTGTGCTGCTACCTGAATGCTGTCGATGGTAGTAAGGATGTCAAACTCGGTCCAGGGGTAAGTGCTCCGGCTGTCAATAAACACGAAATAGAGCAGCGCGTCATTTTTCAGGTCCTTGCATACATTATTATGCCGGCCATTGGCAAAATCAAATGCCGGGGTCGATGCCGAGCTTGCTGTAACCAGGATCAGCAGCAAAATAAGTTTTGTAATGATATTCCGCATTACCACTGTTTAATACTTGGTCAAATGTACGTAAAAGGGAGGGTCAGGGTTTCTCTTTTTTTTCAAAATAGCTGCACAGATGAGAAATGCCACAGCTCTTGCATCCGGGATTTCGGGCTGTGCATACATACCTTCCATGAAGAATAAGCCAGTGATGAGCCAGGGGAATCTTCTCTTCAGGAATGTACCGGATAAGTTGCATTTCAGTTTCATAAGGATTCTTAGCTCCCGAACTAAGGCCTATTCGCGCTGCTACTCTGAATACATGAGTATCTACTGCCATAGCAGGTTTCCGGTAAGCAACAGAAAGAATAACGTTGGCTGTTTTTCTTCCCACACCAGGTAATTTTTGAAGCTCATCCATGGTATCTGGCACTTTAGCTTCGAATTTTTCTACCAGCATACGGGCCATGCCCTGAAGGTGCCTGGCCTTGTTATTGGGATAGGAACAACTTTTTATTAGCTCAAATACATCCTCCTGAGTGGCAGATGCCAGGGAATGCACATCGGGGAATTGCTGGAAGAAAGGAGGCGTGATCACATTAACCCTTTTATCTGTGCACTGGGCCGAAAGGATCACAGCTACTATTAGTTCATAAGGATTTGTGTACTCCAGCTCGGTTTCTGCCACGGGCATTTCCTTTGAGAAGTATTCTATAATCTTTTCGAAGCGCTCTTTTTTCTTCATGAAAACAATGATAATAAAAGTTTAGCAGGTCTGGGATGTGATCTTTCAATTTGTCACGATCTTTGGTATTCTGCTTATAAATGTTTAGGTTTACACCGGAAAATTTTAATGATGGCATTAAGTAGCAGCGTATATTATTTTTATTTTTTCACTGGCAGATAGCTGGTCGGGACTACTTTATGCATGATATACCCGGCTGATAGTCGGGTTTTTTGTTTTAGACCCATGGCAAAAACAATCGCAATACAGGGAGGGTATGGTGCATTTCATGAAATTGCAGCACACCATTTCTTTAAGAATGAAGAGATCCGCATTCTTCCCAGAAACACCTTCAGGGATATGGTTCTTACCTTAAAGGACCGTCGCTGTGATTTTGGCATTATGGCCATAGAGAATTCACTGGCAGGAAGCATTATACCCAATTACAACCTGATTATTAATACAAGCATGCATATTACCGGGGAAATCTACCTGAGGATCAAACAGAACCTGGTTGCCATGCCCGGTGTGAAGATTTCCGATCTGAAAGAGGTGTACTCGCATCCCATGGCCATTCTTCAGTGCCAGAATTTCTTCGATGCATACCCGGAAATTCGCTTGATTGAGAGCATAGATACGGCCCTGAGTGCAGAGGAAATAGCGACCAAAGGTTTGATGGATACGGCTGCCATATCCAGCCGCATGGCAGCTGGGAAATACGGACTTGACATCCTTGCCGAAAGCATTGAAACCAATAAGAAGAATTATACCCGGTTCCTGATACTGGCAGAGAACGGGATTAAGATTCCCAGGGAAGAAGTCAATAAGGCTTCGATCTTTTTTACAGTGGCGCATAAATTCGGCTCCCTGTCCAAGATACTTTCCATTCTTTCATACTATGAAATAAACCTGGCAAAGATCCAGTCCATGCCCATACCAGGGAAAGACTGGGAGTATATGTTCTATGTGGATGTGGAGATCAAGGATTATGAAATGTACAAGAAATCGCTTGATGCGATCAGTCCCTTTACACCTTCCCTGGGTATACTTGGAGAATACAGAAAGGGAGAATCAGTAATCGAATAAATCAGAATAATGGTAGTAGATGTAGAATTAGAACCCCTGTCTTTTGAAGGCAATCTTTTTACCAAGCCCATATTTATGGCAGGGCCCTGCAGTGCAGAGACTGAAGAGCAGGTGATGAATACTGCAGAATCCCTGGCGGATATGGGGATAAAAATCTTTCGTGCGGGTATCTGGAAACCCCGGACCCGACCCAATGCCTTTGAGGGAGTGGGCTCGGTGGGTCTGAAATGGCTTCAGAGGGTGAAAAAGGAAACCGGCTTGCTGGTTGCCACGGAAGTGGCCAACGTAAAACACGTGTATGAGGCTTTGAAATACGGAGTGGATATTATTTGGATCGGAGCCAGAACCTCTGCCAACCCTTTTGCAGTTCAGGATATTGCCGACTCGCTCAAGGGAGTAAATATCCCGGTAATGGTAAAGAATCCCGTCAATCCGGATGTGGACCTCTGGATTGGTGCCATAGAACGGATCAACAATGCCGGGATCAGGCAAATGGCAGCCATTCACAGGGGCTTTTCAAGTTACGACAAGACCCTGTACCGGAATATACCCCAGTGGCAGATTCCCATAGAACTCAGAAGGCGGATTCCGCATATGCCCATTATTACCGATCCTAGTCATATTTGCGGGAACCGGGAATTCCTGTATGATATCTCGCAGAAGGCCATGGACCTCAATTTTGATGGCCTGATCATTGAAACCCATTGCAATCCCGACAAAGCTTTAAGTGATGCCAATCAGCAGGTTACACCCGATGGTCTGAAGGGAATACTGGACAGGCTGATTCTCAGGGATCCCGAGGTGAAGGAGGAACTGATGCTTACCCTGGCCGAACTCAGGGACCAAATAGATAAGCTGGATGACCGGATGATTAACCTCCTGGAAGAGCGCATGCAGGTATCTGAGAAGATAGGATCGCATAAAAAGGAAAACAACATTACCATCCTGCAAACCAAGCGCTGGGATGATATGTTGAAAAACCGCCTGAGATTAGGCAGTAGAAAGGGACTTAGTGAAGAGTTTATTATTAAATTGTTCCGTTCCATTCACCAGGAGTCCATCAATCACCAGACCAGTGTTATGAACCAGGATTAGTACGCATGCACCAGATTACTTTAAAGACGCCAGGCGGGAATACCGAAATTATCGTGGGTGAAAACCTGTCCCGGGGACTTGAAGCACTTGACCCTGCTCCAATCCTTCTGGTGGATGAACATGTGCTTTGCGAACACCAGGATTTGTTTCAGGGCCACAGGTACATATCAGTTCCTGCCGGGGAAAGGTATAAGAATTTAAATACCGTGGAGAGTATTTACAGGGAACTGGTTCATATGGAAGCAGACCGGTCTTCCATGCTGGTAGGTGTTGGAGGCGGACTGGCTACCGATGTAGCCGGATATGTGGCCTCAACCTACCTCAGGGGTGTTCCCTTCGGCTTTATCAGCTCCACCCTGCTGGGGCAGGTGGATGCCAGCATTGGAGGGAAGAACGGGGTAAATCTGGATGGATATAAAAACATGATTGGCAGCATCAGGCAGCCCTTGTTTGTATGGTGTGATCTGTCCCTGCTTAAAACACTTGCTCGGAAAGAATATATTTCGGGAATCGCTGAGGTTATCAAATACGGAGCCATCAGAGATGTTGATTTCCTGGATTATCTGAAAACGAATATGCAGGCATTGTTAGAACTCGACATGGAGGTGTTGAAGCATGTGGTAAGTACTTCTGCAGAGATTAAGGCCGATGTGGTTCAAAAAGATGAAAAAGAATCGGATCTGCGCCGCATACTGAACTTCGGACATACCATCGGCCATGCCATTGAACGCGAAAAGAAGGTGCTTCACGGTCAGGCTGTTTCCCTGGGGATGCTGATGGCGGCCCGGCTTTCTCATATGCTGGGACTTCTCAGTGATTCCGAAGTGGGCCTGGTCAGGGACCTTCTGGTATCAGCCGGATTGCCTGTTCAAATGGAGCTGGATCCGGAGACGATTTTTCAGAATATAAGAAAGGATAAAAAGAAAAGAGGGGAGCATATTCATTTTGTTTTACTGGAAGGGCTGGGCCATACACACATAAGGCCCATCGGGCTTTCAGAGCTAAAATCCTTGATTAATGATCTGTGTTAGCATATCCCGGTGGCAGCAGTTGGAGCAGGTACTCGACTCGGGGGCAGGCTTTCTGGAGTTGAGGATGGACCTGATCCGTAAAGACCCGGAAGACGTCTTCAGTTTGCTGCCCGAACACGTGAAAACCATAGTCACCTGCCGCCCTGATGTTTACAATGAAGCGGAAAGAATGCGATTGTTGAAAAGCAGTATGGATCTGGGTGCCACCTATGTGGATGTGGAGCTGGAATCCACGGATGCCTACCTGAATGCGCTGGCTGCTCATGCAGGCGATCAGGGTACAAAACTCATTGTTTCCTATCACAACTTTGAGCTTACTCCGGAAACTGAGGAGCTGGAAACCCTGCTCCAGAATTGTTATGAAAGGGGAGGGGACCTTGCAAAAATAGCTGTACAGGTGCATAGCCGGGAGGATGTAGGAAAGTTGATGGACCTGTACCGGCTCCCTGGCAAGAAAGTAATTATAGGTATGGGAAAACTGGGCAGGATAAGCAGGGTGATGGGTCCTTATCTGGGAGCTGAGTTCACTTTTGCAGCACCGGGTAAAGGAGGCGAAACTGCACCGGGACAGCTTAGTTACGATCAGTTAAGAAGTATTTATAAAGTGATTGATGAATCATGAACTCATTTGGCAAGTTATTCAGAGTCAGTATTTTTGGGGAATCCCATGGAGAGTCAGTAGGCATCGTTGTGGATGGATGTCCGGCAGGCCTGCCTTTGAAACAATCCGATTTTTCTGCGGATTTTTCAAGACGTAAGAGCGGAGCCAAAGGCACTACCCCCCGAAGGGAGGCTGATGTTCCCAGGATCATGAGCGGGGTTTTTAACGAACACACCACGGGAGCCCCCCTGACGATCCTGTTTGAAAATACCAATACCCGTTCAAAGGATTACAGCAAGTTGAAGGATATACCCAGGCCGGGTCATGCTGATTATACGGCTCAGCAAAAGTTCGGGGGCTACCAGGATTACAGGGGAGGGGGACATTTTTCGGGACGATTAACCCTGGGCCTGGTTGCTGCCGGGGTGATAGCCAAAAAGATTATCGATCCCATGAATGTCGTCGCCCGCATTCTGGAGCTTGGAGGCAGTGCAGATATACAAATGGCCATAGACCGGGCCGTGGAGCAGAAAGATTCCATTGGAGGAATTATCGAATGCCACATCGATCACGTCCCTTCTGCACTGGGCGAGCCATTCTTTGATTCGGTTGAAGCAGTAATAAGCCATATGATCTTTTCAATCCCGGCCATTAAGGGTGTTGAATTTGGATCCGGCTTTGCAGCTGCAAAAATGACCGGAAGTGAGCACAATGATAACATCATTGACAGAGATGGCACCACGGAGTCCAATCATGCCGGGGGTATTAACGGGGGAATAACAAGTGGAAATGATATCATCTTCAGGGTAGCAGTAAAACCAACATCCAGTACCCACCAGACCCAACGAACCATCAACCTGAATTCAGGATTGATGGAAGATTTGAGTATTGAAGGCAGACATGACACATGCATCGCCCTCAGGGTTCCGGTGGTTGTGGAGGCGGCAGCTGCCATTGTGATGGCCGATTTCCTGCTTCAGTCACAGCAGGTGAACCGGATTTATAAACTTAACACAGAATAAAGTAAAATGCGAATTGCAATCATTGGAGCCGGAAACATGGGCTCATGGCTGGTGGAGTCACTCTGCCTTGACTATGAAGTGGGGGTGTTTGATGTGGACCGTACAAAACTGAAGTATTTTTTTAATTCAAGGAAATTTCTGTATTATGAGGAGATTACGGATTTTTCTCCTGATATTCTGATTAATGCAGTCAGCCTGGACCGGACCATCGAACTCTTTGATGAAATCATATCTTACCTGCCTGAAACCTGCATTCTGGCGGACATCACCTCAGTGAAAAGCGGACTTTCGGAATACTATAAAAAGCTGGGCAGGCGCTTTGTTTCCACCCATCCCATGTTCGGGCCCACTTTTGCTAACCTGAAGGATCTGAGCAACCAACATGCGGTGATTATTTCAGAATCGGATGAGGAAGGTAAAGCATTCTTCAGGGAATTCTACAGTAAATTGAAGATCAACATCCATGATTACTCCTTTCAGGAACACGACAAGACCATTGCCTACTCCCTTTCCATTCCTTTTGCATCGACTATGGTTTTTGCTGCCTGTATGAAGGAACAGGAGGCACCCGGTACCACCTTTAAGAAACACTACAGAATTGCAGACGGCTTGTTGTCGGAAGATGACTACCTGCTTTCCGAGATTTTACTGAGTCCTTATAGTTTAGGACAGGTGGAACGAATCAGTGAGCAAATGGAGGCTCTTAAAGGCATGATCAAAGCTCGCGACAAGGATCAGCTCAAGCAGTTCTTTGGAATGCTAAGGAATAACATTGGACTGAAAACATAACTTGAGAACCCGGGAGGTTTTTTCGGTGATCCTGAACCGGTGATCGATCCGGTGGCCCATGATCCATACAATTTTCTTGCCTGATGCCATGATCCAGGTTTGCTGTTTTTCGGGAACCGGGATCTTATTGTCCACGAAAAAATCGCTTAGCTTCTTAATCTGGTTCATGCCCAGTGGAAAGAAGTAATCCCCGTGCTGCCAGTGACGGATGGTCAGGGGGAACTGGATCTCATCGAAATCCAGGCAGGCAATATCCGGATCACTTGGGATCTCTTGCAATTCAGATCGGTTCAGGACTTCAATGTCCATGGGAAAGGGAAGGGAGGAGCGCTTCTCGGGGCTATCCAGGTAATACCTGTCAAATTTCCTTTGTCCCGATTCCACCAGAATGAGTTTATCCCGGTCCTTAAACAGCATGTGAGAAGTGGAGATGGATCGCCGGCCGGATTCAGCATCCAGGATCTTTTTAATCCCCTCACACTGGGACCGGGTAAATCCATATGGAGAAAATAGCTCATAAAGCCATGTTCTGAGAGGGGAGAGTGATTTAAGCTTCTTGATTTCAATGCTGGTATGCCCCTGATCTTTATGGAATATGGTCTTTCTTGCCTGCTCCACTGCATAAAGGAATATGTCATGGATTTCAGCCAGGCGATTCATGTTATCCCACATGGTTTCAATAAAGCCGGGATTGACCTGTTCCATCACCGGAATTATATCATGCCGGATTTTATTTCTGCGGTATTTGGTTTCCAGGTTGCTGGCATCTTCACGAAAGTCAATTCTGTGCTGTTTACTGAAAGCAAGAATGTCCTGCCTGGAAGCAAATTGGAGGGGTCTCAATATATAGCCTGTTCTTGCCGGGATTCCTGTGAGTCCCCTGATCCCGGTACCCCTGGACAGGTTGAGAAAAAAGGTTTCTACCGAGTCGTTCTTATTATGAGCGGTAGCCAGATACTCATATGAGTTTTCTTTGATCAGGGTTTCAAACCAGGAGTAGCGCAATTCCCGGGCGGCCATCTGGACGGATATTCCCTTTTCCTTCACCCTCTCTTCCACATCAAACTTCTTTACAAACAAGGGCATTTCAAGGTAGGCGGCCAGTGAGCTCACAAAGGCTTCATCTGCATCGGAATCGGATCCGCGAAGTTGGAAGTTGCAGTGCGCAATGGCACAGTTGTAGCCCGATATGTGGAAGAGGTGGGCCATAGTTACCGAATCAATGCCTCCGCTTACAGCCAGAATGAGGCTGTTTTCGAAGCTTGAAATACCCTGTTCGGCCAGGTAACTTTTAAACTGCTCCAACATAAGAGCAAGGTACAAAAAATGGAGGCATAATTTTGCCTCCATTTTTTAGTCGAAAGTCGAAAGTCGAAAGTCGACTACCGACTACCGACTGCCAAGGTACGAGGCAACCGAGTCCTGGGTCTCCTTCAGGGCTTTGTCTCCCTTGCGCCAGTTGGCCGGGCAAACTTCCCCGTACTCTTCGCTGTACTGAAGGGCGTCCACCAGGCGGATGGCTTCTTCCACGCTTCTGCCCAGGGGCTTATCGTTCACAAGCTGGTGCCTTACTACTCCTTCTTTATCGATCAGGAAAAGGCCGCGGTAGGCTTCCGGGACGCCGTTGAAGCTTACTTCGCCTTCATCGGTATATTCATAGGAACCGATTAATACGTCGTAGTTCTCGGCAATGGTCAGGGCATTGTCTGCAACCAAGGGATATTTTACTCCTTTGATTCCGCCATCCTTCTGTTCGGTGGTCAGCCACTTCCAGTGAGAGAATTTCGAATCTACCGAACATCCTACCACGGCTACATCACGCTTTTCAAACTCCTCGATATTCTCCTGGAACGAAATGATTTCGGTGGGACATACGAAGGTGAAGTCGGCCGGGTAAAAGAAAAAGAGAACGTACTTTTTCCCGATATACTGGTCCAGAGAAAATCCTTCCACGAATTCCCCGCCGTTTACTACTGCATCTGCACTGAATGAGGGTGCTTTTTTTCCAACTAATACTGCCATTATTTATTTGATTAAGGGTTAATATGCACAATAAACAACTGAAGTTGCTAGTGGTTCACCCCAAATCAAAATATTTTTAATGATTCGGATTGTTGCAACAGGAATTCTAATATGCTTTGGCGATTACCACCCTTTGTTTGCTGGGTAAGCCACTAACCACACATTTGCCCTCTTCCTGTTCTGCATCCATAGGGAGGCAACGAATGGTAGCTTTGGTTTCCTTGATCCTGTCCTCCGATTCACGGGTTCCGTCCCAGTGTGCCAGTGCAAATCCCCCTTTGTTGTCCAGGACGTCCACCAGTTCATCCCAGGTATCTACCCGGTGGGTATTCTTGTTTTTGAAGTCCAGGGCTTTTTGATAGATCTCCTGCTGGATCTCTTCCAAAAGAGTTTCGATGTAGCCGGCAATCCCTTCCTGTGGCATATTCTTTTTCTCCAGGGTATCCCTGCGCGCCAGTTCCACGGTACCGTTTTGTATGTCGCGGGGACCAATGGCCAGCCTGACGGGAACTCCCTTAAGCTCATATTCAGCAAATTTCCAGCCGGGTTTCTGGGTATCCCTGTCGTCGAATTTTACGGATATGCCCAGAGCAGTCAGCTGGGCTTTGATTTTATTTGCGGCCTCGGCGATGGGAGGGAATTCATCATTTCCACGGTATATGGGTACGATTACCACCTGAATGGGTGCGACCCTGGGAGGGAGAATCAATCCGTGGTTATCGGAATGTGCCATTATCAGCGCACCGATCATCCGGGTGGTCATTCCCCAGGAGGTGGCCCAGACGTGATCCAGCTGTCCTTCTCTATTGGTGAATTGTACATCAAAAGCTTTGGCAAAATTCTGACCCAGAAAATGGGAGGTGCCCGCCTGAAGCGCTTTCCCGTCCTGCATCAGGGCTTCAATGGTCAGGGTTTCCACAGCCCCGGCAAATTTCTCGGACTCGGTCTTGTTTCCTACCAGGACAGGAATGCCCAGGAAATTCTCGGCAAATTCGGCGTAGATTCGGAGCATCTGCATGGTTTCCTCCTCTGCTTCCTTACGGGTGGCATGTGCCGTGTGCCCTTCCTGCCACAAAAATTCGGTTGTACGAAGGAAGAGCCTGGTTCTCATTTCCCACCTGACCACATTGGCCCACTGATTCACAAGAATGGGCAGATCCCGGTAGGATTGCACCCAGTTCCTGTAGGTGTTCCAGATGATGGTTTCAGAGGTGGGGCGGACGATCAGTTCTTCTTCAAGTTTGGCCTCCGGATCAACTTCAAGTCCCCCATTCTTTTCATCAGTTTTCAGGCGGTAGTGTGTGACCACTGCGCATTCTTTGGCAAATCCCTCCACATGTTCTGCTTCCCTGCTAAAGAAGGATTTAGGGATGAACAAGGGGAAATAGGCATTTTCATGACCGGTGGCTTTAAACATGCGATCCAGTTCCTCTTTCATTTTTTCCCAGATGGCATACCCATAAGGTTTAATTACCATGCATCCCCTCACAGCCGAATTCTCGGCTAATCCTGATTTCAATACCAGGTCGTTGTACCACTGGGCATAATTTTCTTCTTTGCTGGTTAAAACTTTGGCCATTCACTTAAAATTATATGATTAGAATCAGGGAGTCAAAAGTGAGTCCCTCAATTGCCCTACAAAGAAAGAAAAAAAAGGGGAAGTGTTGAAGTGCTAGAGCCGCAAACCAATCACAAGAACATCATCGATCTGGCTCAGATCCCCTTTCCATTCATCGAAGATCAGGTTCAGGATCTTATGTTGCTCCTCCATGGGCCGTTCATGCACTTCCAGCAGGAGATCCTTGAAGGGGCGGTATTTGAATTTCTTTCCCTGGGGACCTCCAAACTGATCCGGGAAACCATCCGTAAACATGTACACCCGGTCACCTTGCTTCATATCGATGGTAAACCGCGTGAAGTCTGACATCTTTTCATAGTAGGCCACCGGCATGTTGTTGCCCTTATATTCCAGCATTTCTCCGTTTCTGATTATGTAGATGGGATTATTTGCTCCTGAAAACTCCAGTTTCCGGGTCCTTGTATCATAAATAACCAGAGCCATGTCAATACCGTCTTTCTGCTCCCCGATTTTCCCTTCCTGCTTCAGGGTCCGGGCAATGCTCATTCGAAGCTGGCTCAGTATATCTTCTGTATGTCCAATATTTTTTTCATTGACTATTTCATGCAACATGGTGATCCCCAGCATGCTCATTAAGGATCCCGGTACCCCGTGCCCGGTACAGTCTGCAGCGGTAAGAACAATTTTATGTCCATTCTGGGAGATCCAGTAAAAATCACCACTCACAATATCCCTGGGCTTGAAAAATATAAAATGTTCTCCGAATAGGGTCTCAAATACCTCGTTCCCGGGCAGAACCGTATTCTGGATTTTCTTCGCATAATCGAAGCTGTATTTGATCTCCTTGTTCTGCTTTTCAATCTGTTCCTTCTGGGCCTGTATCTCAAAAGTACGTTCCTGTACCTTATCTTCCAACTCGCGGTTTACCTTATCCTTCAGGGCGGCATTTTCTTTCAGCTGGTCAATGATCCTGCGCTGGGCGACTTCCTTGCTTTTTTTAAGCATATTGATGCGTTCGCTCAATCCGATAGAGAAAGCAAGAATCTGAAGGGTGACGCCAAATTCCAGGCTATGTTTTCCAACCCGGTAGTCTTTGAGGGCAAAATTCATGGCGATGCCCAGGATCAGGAAGAGGTTGGCAAAAAGAAAATACCTGGCTGGTTGATAATTCTCCCTGGTGAGGATCATGGCAGGCACAATGGCCAGGAACAGGGAACCAATGGCCGAAACAATATTTATTGCCAGCCCCCCCAGCTGAATAAATACAGGGACATACACCCCCAGACCCTGGAGTATCATTATGGCCAACTGCAGGGTGAGTCCCCCCACCGTAAACCACACAGCCAGCAAAAGGATGGTATCCCAGGACTGAACCGTATTCCTGGTATCCAGGTAAGCTCTTCCAAAGAGAAGGAAAAAAAGCAGGAAAATTTCCAGCAGGAAGACAGAGATGGGCGCCGTGGTAAGGCGCGGCATGATTTCGTAGATGTAGCCCTCCTTGTTAATAAAGAAGAACAGGAAGGCCAGGATGTAGAGAATGTAATAGAGATAACTGGTTTCGCGGCCTTTTACAAACAGGGGAATGTGGTAGAGGATCATAATTAACATGATCCCTACAAAAACTCCAAATGTAATTCGTTTGGATCGATCCTTGGCCAGTACGCTCTGGTGCGTGGAAATGGTAAAAAGAAGGTCCGAAATGACTGATTCTGCTCCCAGGGATACCCTCAGGTAAAGGGTGTCGGCCTCACCAGGAGGAAGGAAAATCCGCAAATCATCCGAACCACTGATGTTCACATCCTTATTTTTGGGATGAAGTTTATTTCCAGATTTCCTGACGGTGATCATTCCGTTATCAAATAACTGGTACAACCTGTATTCGTCAAATTCAGAGATGTCGTTCCGCTGAAGATGAAAGGAAAACTGCCGGGTGGAACGATTCACAAAGTAGAAGCGGAACCAGAAGCAACTGCCGGCACGTGAATTGATTAAATCGGGATCGGGATTGCTGAAGTCTACGATTCTGAACTGATGGTCCATCTGTCCGGAAAACAGGTCTGAAGGCTGGGTGCTGCATCCCGGATCACTGAGGTAGTGAAGTTGAAGGTCGGAAATGTGGACTTCCTGCACAAAATCGGAGAGAATTACAGGCTTCTGAGCAATCAATGATTGACAGAGGACCATAACTATTAGGGTTAGTAATATGCGCATTCCGGTTTCTTCCTTCTGATTGTAAATATATTAAAGATTCTTTTAAACAGAGGCCATATTATGTGTCACTATGATTAAAGTGTATATTTACAAAAAGTTAAGCCTTAAACAATTATTCAGGCCTTATGAAAATGAGGTTTTTTCTTATAAGTTTACTCGTATTAATGTGGTCATGTTCAGGCAATGTAATGCAAACCACTGTATTTACAGATGGGTTTCAGGTGCTTGAACCGGGAACGAGTCCTTACTCAGGTTCTGCTAATCCTGCCATCTATTTTAATCCAAACCGAGGGAAAATTGGAGATTGGAGCGTAGCTACCAGCCTGAGACAGTCTGGATTTAGTGAGGCATGGGAAGTAAAAAGTGCAGGTGGGGAAAATTTCCTGGCTCAGACCTTCACTAATTTGAACAGCAGCAATACTCCACTGAGCCTGATTAGTCATCCGCTTATTGTGGCAGGAGATTCCATGTGGAGTGATTGTACGATTGATGTGGAGTTTACCCCCATGGCCAAGTTCGATAAATGCGGGGTGGTATTTAAATACCGGAATCCGGCTGATTTCTTCTTTTTTGGTATCGAGGGTAACACCGTCACCCTGAAACATATTCAGCAGGCGGTTACTCCTTTAAGGCCAATTGAAAGGATCCTTGATATAAGGCCCCTGGTGTATACTCCGGGAGAGCGGATTCATGCCACCGTTACCCTGAGGCGAAATAAGGTTTCCACCATCCTGAATGATTCGATCCGGATGTATGCTGAAGATCTGCCCATCCACTCGGGAAAAATTGGATTGATCTCTGATCTTCCTGCAAAATTTCATAAGGTGGAAGTCAAATTGCTTAAGGGAGAACAAAGAAAACTTGCCAGGAAGAAAAGGCAATTAAACAGGAGGATTGACCTGAATTTGAGTGGGCATCCGAAAATGGTCAGGTGGAAAAATTTTGACATAGGGGATTTTGCATCCAATCAAAATGTAAGGCTTGGAGATCTGACCGGGGATGGCAATAAAGAAATTGCCTTTATTCAGGCGGGCAGATCCCCCTTGTCCATTGGCAGCATCGCTGTTCTTGATCTGGATGGTGAGTTGTTGTGGCAATACGGGAAATCACGATCCATGGTACCAGGATCGGGTGAAGAATTACCCGTTCAGATCCATGATCTGGACGGGGACGGTGCCCGCGAAGTCATTTTTATCAGTCAGGGAAGGATATATGTACTGGATGGTAGAAACGGTGAATTAATCCAGCGGAAAAAGCTTCCCCGGGCCATGTCGGTTCGTACATTAATGTTCGCTGATTTGCAGGGTATTGGCAGAGATAATTGCATGCTTCTTTCAGACCGCAGAAACAAGCTGCTGGCATTGAGTGATCAATTTGAAGTTTTATGGACTCAACATACCCAGAGTAGTTCACAGCCCCTGCTTTATGATATGAACGGGGATGGACGGCATGAAGTGATTATGGGATATTCGGTTTTTGATCCGGAAGGAACACTGCTCTACGATGTAGGAGAATACATTGGTGACAGATGCAATGGGGTACTTGCATATCAAATGGAAGACGGAGGCAGGGAAATCCCTTGTCTTGTTTATGCTGCAGGAGACTGGGGCCTGCTTTTTTTTGATTTTGCAGGTAAGCTGATCCGGCAAAACATTATGGGTCATGTGGGTTATATAAGTGTTGCGGATTACGATCTGGAGATCCCCGGATTGGAGGTAGCAGCTTCCAACATGTGGGGAAGTGACGGACTTGTTCACATAATGGAAACTTCCGGAAGTGTAATCCATAAATATTTGCCGGTGGCCGGTATTAACCGTTGTCAGCCTGTAAATTGGAAAGGGGATGGGGAAGAGTTCCTGCTGATGTCTGCAGACTCCGTCGCTGGCGGGCTTGTTGACAAGTGGGGTCAACTGGCTGTATCCTTTCCGTCGGACGGACATCCGGTGTCTTACTATTTAGTGCAGGACCTGACCGGGGACGCACGTGATGAATTGCTTGTCTGGGGCCAGGAGCAGTTATGGATCTATACCCAGGATGATAATCCCAGGATGGGAAATACCTATTCTCCAAGCCGAAACCCACTTTATAATTACTCTTTGTATCATATGAATCATTCGTATCCCGGATGGTAAATATTTTGTTATATTGCGAGAACTTGCACGATGCTAAATATTGTTTTGGCACGAACTTTGTTTCTTTTATGTCAAATCAATGATGCAAAATAACCGGGAGGAAATGTCATGAAAACTTTATCACTTGCATTAATCAGCGCAGCCATAGTCCTGGCATCCTGTAGTTCCACCAAGAATACAGCAGCCTCGGAGTATGATGATGTATATTATAATCCGAATAAAGTGCAGAGGCAGGAGGCACCAGCGGCCAAAGCAGCCGAAGAGGCAATCGTGGTTCCTCAGCAGGCAGAGTTTATTCAGCCTGTCACCCAGGAACCTGTGTATGCTGAATACCAGACTATAAATGAGGAGAACCTGAGTGATTATGAAAGATACCGCTTGCAAAGGGAAGCAGAAATGCTTGGAGAATCCTATGCCCCGGAGGGAAGTGAAGCACTTTATGTAGAGCAATACCAGGAGTATGATAGCCTCCAGGCGACTGATCAGGCTCAGGCTCCGGTTATTGTAAACAATTATAATTATTACAGCGATCCAAACGATTATCATTATTCTTCCAACCTGAGGCGATTCTCTGATCAATACTATGGATGGAACTATTATGATCCTTATTATACCGATCTTTACTGGTACACCGGCAGAGCCATGCACTGGGGTGTGGGTATGAACTGGGGCTATCCGGGTTGGGGACTTGGTTTTTCCTTCGGATATCCCGGATACGGATACGGTTATCGCCCGTCTTACTACGGAGGTTGGGGCTATGGGGGCTTTTACGATCCCTGGTGTTCCTATGGTTACTATGGAGGATACAATCCTTATTATGGCGGTTCATACTGGAGTGGTTACCATCACGGTTACTACAATGGATACTATGACCGTTATGGCTATGGAAGATCCTATAGTTACGGTCACCTGGATAACAGGCATTATTACGGGTATGCATCACCCAGCAACTCCACTTATGGCGGATCAAAAGGATCTGTCTATAACGATCCCCGATACAGGAGCCGTGCAGCCTATACTCAGACTGCCAGCAGGGCTACCAGACAGGATGCTTCAATAAGGCAGAACAGCACCACCCAGCGTACTGCTACACGAAGCAATGCAGCAGTAAAGACCACACGAACCAGGTCGGCGAATGTTCAGCAAAGGACAGCTGCCAGTTCAAGGAATACCTATACTCCGAATTACAACAAACCCAGAACAAGTTCGTCCCCGGCCTATAACCGGAATGCATCTACCCAGAGAAGGACTTATACCCAAAGTCAGAATCCAGCCAGTCGAAGCAGTTCCAGTTACAGCCGATCCAGCACACCAAGCCGGACCAGCACAACATATAATCGCTCAAGTACTCCAAGACGAAGCAGCAGCTCCTACAGCCGTCCAAGCAGCTCGGGCCGAAGCAGCAGCTCATACAGCCGTCCGAGTTCTTCAAGTCGCAGTAGCTCCTACAACCGTTCCAGCAGTTCTCCGAGCCGAAGCAGCAGCTCATACAGCCGCAGCAGCTCACCAAGCCGGAGCAGTAGTTCTTACAGTCGCAGCAGCGGGGGCTCGAGCAGGAGCAGTGGTTCCACGAGCCGTTCAAGCGGGGGTTCATCAAGTCGCAGCTCCGGAGGATCATCCAGGTCCAGTTCATCAGGATCAAGACGTTAAACTGTCATTCAACCCGGGATCTTAAAAGGATCCCGGTTTTCCAAAGAACCAAAACATATTGCTATGAAAAAGTATTCCTTTATAGCCCTGCTATTTGTATGTTCTTTCATGTCCCTGGAAGCACAGAACGCCATGCAGGCTCTCAGATATTCCCAGTATAATCTCTTTGGTACCGCAAGGTATGCCGCACAGGGTGGGGCCATCGGTGCTCTGGGAAGCGACCTTTCATCTCTTGTTACAAATCCGGCCGGACTGGGGTTTTACCGATCCTCCGAGCTTTCATTTTCACCCTCCTTTTACTGGACCAGGACTGCTTCAAATTTCATGGGAAGTGGCTTTGATGATTCCCAGATGAGGTTAAATGTGGGTAGTGCCGGGTTCGCCCGGGGAATATCAACGGATAACAGTGGAATTGCGGGTTTTGCATTTGCGGTGGGTTATAATACCCTGGCAAACTTCAATAACCGGACTACCATACGGGGTGTCAATGACAATTCTTCCCTGCTTGACGATTTTACCTGGCATGCCAATGAGAGTCCGGATGACCTGAATGCTTACTATGAGCAGCTGGCCTTTGACAGCTACCTTATGCCCTATGATGCCACTGCAGAAGCCTACTGGCATGACATGCAGCTTGATGGCTATGGACAGGATGTGTATCGCCTGTCGGAACAATCGGGTTACATTGGTGAGTATTCACTTTCAGGGGCTGTTAATGTCAGTAACCTGCTCTACCTGGGAGCAACCTTTGGTATTCATGCAGTCAGATTTAATGAAGAAATATACCATACGGAATCTGATGTGGAGGACCAGGTACTGGATTTTAACAGTTTTAGTTTCAGGGAGTTTAACAGCACCAGGGGCTGGGGGTATACAGGCCGGATCGGAATGATACTCAGGCCGTTTCAGATGTTGCGAGTGGGTGCTACCTTACATTTACCCACCTATTACAGGCTGACTGATGAGAAATATACGGATATGAGTTCTACCTGGGACAATGGTTCAGGTATACCCGATACCACGGCAACATCTCCCAACGGGATCTACGATTACAGACTACAATCCCCCTTCAGGGCCAATGCCAATGCTTCGCTTATTCTGTTCAGGATAGCCACTTTTTCAGCAGGATATGAATATGTGGATTATTCATCCTCCAGGCTGGATGCTTATGATTATAAATTTATCGAGGAGAATGACCAGATCAGGCAGGATTTGCACGCGACACATAATATAAATGCAGGTGCCGAGCTTCGCATCGAGCCAATCTATCTACGGGCCGGAGCAAAATACCTGATGAGTCCCTTTTCGGACGACAGGAACAATGCAGAAGCCTTTGTGTATACCGGAGGGATTGGATTCAGATCCAGGCAAATATTTTTTGATGTAAGTTATAGCTACTCTGACAGGACAGAGGTACAGGGATTGTATGCTTTTGAACCCGGAACTAATGAAGTTTCCATCAATGACATCAGGAACCACAATCTGATGTTCACCCTGGGCTATAAGTTCTGAGACTTTTAAGAAGGATGCCATGTGCCCCCGGGCCCTCGTTGAATAGCAAATCGAGAACGCTCAGGTTGGGCTGGAAACCGAAACGATCGGAAAAGACCTGGTGATATTCAACTTTTTGAAAATCAGGATCTGCGATCGTTTCGTCTATTTTGGGGTGGATGAAATGCCTGGGATCAGATTCATTCAGGATCTCCATGAAAGAGACCGTGCAGGAGACTGGAATATGGAGCCCCATCCATCCCATGATGCTTTCAAGCATCTGCAGATTAAAGTCAATCAGGAAATCG
Source organism: Bacteroidota bacterium (assembly GCA_039714915.1). GTDB lineage: Bacteria > Bacteroidota > Bacteroidia > Bacteroidales. The sequence continues at coordinate 14,953 of JBDLIM010000002.1, read as the reverse complement.
AATTTGTTTGTATAGAACCAGGTCAGATCGTCGGATATGTATTCAAAGAACGGCGAGGATGCATAGGAAGCCACCAGGCTTCGCCAGTGACTCCTGTTCCAGGCCATGTCGTAATCGATCCTGATATCCCGTACTAAACTCTTTGTTCCATGCTTTTTTTTTACAGGAATGGAAAGGGATATAACTCCATTGGGACCCAGGATATTACATCGGTTCCGGTAGGTCTGTTTGGTGTAATGGTCAAATTGTTCCAGATGGATTTCTTTCTCCCTTACCAGACGGGCAAAATAATTCAAAGGTCCGTTATAGAGCGCAGGATAGATCAATGAGCCCGGGATTATAATATACAGGTCCTTACCTGCTTGCTCTGACAATGCGGAACATGCGATTCCACCTGATCTTGCCATATTCCTTATTCACGCTCAGCCAGATCAGGCGAGGTTTTCCAATGATGTGGTCTTCCGGAACAAAGCCCCAGAATCTTGAATCGGCCGAGTTGTGGCGGTTGTCACCCATCATAAAGAAGTAATCCATCTGAAATGTGTAAGAGTTAACTGCTTCCCCGTTAATATAGATTACATCGTCACTGATCTCCAGATCATTTTGTTCATAGGCTTCAATGATCCTCCTGTACAGGGGCAGGTTGGTGGTATTGATCTCTACGCTTGAACCCTTAGCCGGTATGGTCAGTGGTCCAAAAAATTCCAGGTTCCAGGGGTAAGCTTCAGAATGAGGGAAGATATCCCGATCGTATTGTCCAATCGTAAACAGGTTTATGGCTTCCACGCTTACAATGCCCGGCAAGACCCTGATCTGTTCGGCAATCTTGCTTGTGATGGGAAAGGTGTAATTCGGATTATTCCTCACATCGGCCAGGCTCTTGCTGATGCCATAGGGCTCAAGCGACCTGGGATTGATGGGGGTTCCATTGGTTTTTACATTATACCAGCGCTGTATGCCTTCAAATTCCTTCTGTTTTTCCCCGTTCACATACACCTCATTATTGATTACCTCCAGGGTTTGGCCAGGGGTGGCCACACATCGCTTGATATAATTGTCACGCCGGTCCACCGGCCGGGTTTCCACATCAAATTTCTCAGCAATTTGTTTCCTGACATAGCTTTCATATACCTTATAGGGCCGGGTTCTGTTATTTCGTTCCTGATCGGTCATCATCAGGGTATAGGCTTCATCCCTGATCAGGTCATAATAATCAAAATTGCCTTTAGCGTATAACTTGTGATCTGATTTTTCCAGTGCAACTGTATCGGATGCCGGAAAATTAAATACTGCTATATCGTCTTTTTTAACATTATTGAATCCCTTCAAACGTTTGTAGGGGCGATGGATCCATTCCAGGTATGATTTTCCGCCAAGTACGGTATTTGGCAGGAAGGGAATGGCCAGGGGGGTATTTGGTGTGCGGGGGCCGTAAGCGGTTTTGCTTACATAGAGATGGTCACCCACAAGAAGGCTTCCTTCCATGGAAGGAGTCGGGATCTTGTAATTCTGGAACAGGAATATGTTAATCAGAGAGACAGCCACTACCGCAAAGATCAGGGCATCCAGCCATTCGATCAGTACGTTGTTTTTCTTTTTTCTGCTTTTCCAGAAGGACCAGTTCACTTTCTTGGTGACGTATATATCATATACCACCGGGATTCCCAGAAGAAACCAGAAGTTTTTAAGCCAGATTACGAAAAGAATATATATAAATACAGCTACACCGAATCTGAAATATTTGTTTTTCAATAAGTTGCGGTAATTCATCTTCAAGATTATTTAATGGAGCTAAAGATACGTTCTTTTCTTAAACCTTCAAGGAAGGATTTATCAGGTTCAAGAGAGAACCAGACATTCACAGCCTTCCCCAGAAGGTGATCTTCGGGTACAAAACCCCAATACCTGGAATCGGCCGAATTGTGATGGTTATCTCCCATCACAAAGAAATAATCCATCTTAAATACATAGGTGTCCGCCACCAGGCCGTTAATGTATACATCCCCATCAGCTACTTCAAGGTCATTTTGCTCATATACATCAATAATCCGCTGATATAAAGGTAGATTTAAGATGCTGACAGCAATGGAATCACCGCGGGCAGGTACTTTCACAGGGCCAAAATTATCCCCTGTCCACCGGTAATTGTTGCTATGGGGAAAGATTTCCTGGTTCTGAAAGGATAGGGTGGGTTCCGCATATTTTTTTATGCTTCTCACCGTGGGATAGGATTTCAAAGATTTTACATTTTCGGCTGCCAGGTATAAAACGTGGAGGGAATTGACAGGATTGTAGGTGACAGAAGATTTAAGGATTTTTAACGAATCAAGGAGTTCATCGGGCAGGGGATCACCTGTAGTGCTTACATAATATTTGAACTTCTGCAAGGGCAAAGGAGACTTGATCCCGCCATTCACCCTGATCTCTCCATTATAGATCCGGACCGTGTCGCCGGGCATACCTATGCATCGTTTCACATAATTTTCGCGTTTATCCACGGGGTGGGTGACCACATCAAATTCGGAAAGAATGTATTCCCGGCCATATTGCCTCACCAGGGAATAATAGTTTTGTCCGGGGTATTGTACAACCATGGTGTCGCCTTCAGGGAAATTGAAGACAATGACGTCGTTTCGTTTCACCCTGGAAAAGCCATGTAGTCGTTTATAGGGCATTTGGATGCGTTCCGAATAGGATTTTTTCCCTGAAGGAAGCTTATTGTGATAGAAGGGGAAGGCGAGGGGTGTTTCCGGCAGTCTGGGCCCGTAAGCCAGTTTGCTTACAAAGATATAATCTCCTGCGAGCAGGGTCTCTTCCATGGAGGGAGTGGGGATCTTATAGGCTTCAACAAATAATACTTTGATGGAAAAGGAACATATGATGGCAAGGATCAGGATGGCAAACCATTCGATAAAGGATTGAAGGTGACGTGGCAATCCGTACTTGCGCAGCGTCCAGTCCACCTTTTTGCTTACAAAAAGATCATAGAATACCAGGTTTAGTGCCAGCAGGTACCAGAGCTGGGTCCAGATACTCAGCAGGGACCAAATAAGCCCTGTAAGTGCAAAGCCCAGGTATTTCCATGCCAATTTGCTCATTAGTAATTATCTAAAGATTAAGGAGATCCTCCATTCCGTATACCCCCTTTTTTTTCCGGATGAATTGAACCGCCAGAAGGGCCCCTGCCACAAAGGCATCCCTTGATTTGGCATGGTGACCAAGTGAAATGAAATCCACATCAGACTCATAGCTTATGGTATGTATTCCCTTTACCTCTCCTTCGCGAATTGCCTCTATTTTCAGGGAATCACTTCCTGAGTCTGATCCCATTAATTCCCACTCTTCAATGCGATCATTCTCTTTAATGATTTGCTGAGCCAGGGATATGGCAGTTCCGCTGGGAGCATCCAGTTTGTGAATGTGATGTGTCTCCTTCATGGATGCCCGGTACGCGGGAAACTGATTCATAATCCGGGCAAGTTGCTGATTCATAGCAAATAGAATATTGACCCCGATGCTGAAGTTACTTGCATAAAATAAGCTGCCTCCCCTTTGATTACAGAAGGCTTCAATCTCACCGAAGCGATCATTCCATCCTGTGGTCCCTGAAACCACCGGAATTCCATATTCAAGGCAGCTTAGAATATTCTCAGGAGCCGCTTCCGGAACAGTAAATTCAACAGCCACGTCGATCTCTTTCAGCCTGGTGGCATTCAAATCGCCGGGATTGTTCTCATCTATGATTAATGGGAAACTTAATCCCTGTTCCAAACCTAGTTTCTCAATGGTTTTACCCATCTTTCCGTATCCGATCAGTGCTATGTTCATATTCCAAAGGTACTAACTAATCACTACTAAAAATTAACCTTGCGAGGCAATAAAAAAAGGCTGAACCCCTTATGGAGGTACAGCCTCTTGATGTGGTTCAGCTTCTGATTTACTTCAGTTTCTTAACGATGGCTTCAAAAGCTTGTGGATCATTCATGGCCAGATCGGCAAGGACCTTGCGGTTGATCTCAATGCCTGATTTGCTGAGTTTTCCCATAAATTCGGAGTAGGACATTCCGTGCTCACGAACTGCTGCATTGATCCGCTGGATCCACAGTGCCCTGAAACTGGCCTTTTTCTTACGACGGTCGCGATAAGCATAAGTGAGGCCTTTTTCGTAGGCGTTCTTAGAAACCGTCCAAACATTCTTCCTGCGACCAAAGTATCCTTTGGTCTGCTTCATTACTTTTTTTCTTCTCTGTCTTGATGCGACAGCATTTGTTGCTTTTGGCATTTTTTTTCATTTTTTGGGTGCAGGCGGCCGTTCCGGCACTTTTATGCGCTACATCCTGGTCAATAACTCGTTTACCTGTTTTTCAAAAGAATCTGATTCTTACTTCATGGAGAGAAGACGCTTGATATTATCTTCATCTGCTTTGTGAACTTCACCAAAATAGGTAAGGTTCCGCTTGCGCTTCTTCGATTTTTTGGTAAGAATATGGCTTTTAAAAGCGTGCTTTCTTTTGATTTTACCAGTTCCGGTGAGTGTAAATCTCTTCTTCGCTCCCGGATTTGTTTTCATTTTTGGCATTATTCCAACTATTTAACTATACAACTTATTTTTTCTTCACTTTAGGTGCCATAAACATGGTCATCCGTTTTCCTTCCAGTTTCGGAAGCTGTTCCACCTTGCCAACCTCTTCCAGGTCCTGGGCCAGGCGGAGCAAAAGGATCTCACCTTTCTCTTTATATAAAATAGACCTGCCTTTGAAAAAGACAAAGGCCTTAAGTTTGGCTCCATCTTCGAGGAACTTCAATGCATGCTTTAGTTTAAAACTATAGTCATGCTCATCCGTATTGGGCCCGAATCTAATCTCCTTTACCACTATTTTAGTGGCTTTGGACTTCATCTCCTTCTGTTTCTTTTTCTGCTGGTAGAGAAATTTCTGGTAATCAATTGCCCTGCACACGGGTGGATCGGCCTTGGGTGAAATTTCCACGAGGTCGAGATCCAGTGAATCGGCAATTTTAAGGGCTTCTGCAATAGAAACCACTCCCGGGTTTTCAATGTTCTCTCCAACAAGGCGAACTGAAGTGGCACGGATTGATTCATTGGTCCTGAAAAAGATCCGGTCTTTGTTGCGATCGTTTTGTCTTCTGCGATAATGGCCTGGTCCTGCTATGACTCTTCCTCCTATACTTTAGTTAAACATCTGTTTCATTTGCTTTCAGCTGGCTTTGAACTTCAGATTGCAAAAAATGTGCAAAATCTTTCATGCTCATCACTCCTTTATCACCTTCTCCCTGCCTGCGAACGGAAACAGTATTGCTTTCCTGCTCCTTTTCGCCGATGATAAGCAGATATGGAATTCGCTTTAACTCGCTATCCCTGATCTTCTTACCGATCTTTTCACTCCTTTTGTCAATCAGGGTGCGAATATCGTAATTTTTCAGGAAATTTGAAACTTTTTCTGCATAATCGTGATATTTTTCACTGATAGGCAGTATAATAGCCTGATCGGGAGTAAGCCAGAGGGGGAATTTTCCTGCGGTATGTTCGATCAGAACAGCCACAAACCGTTCCATGGATCCGAAGGGTGCACGATGGATCATAGCGGGCTGGTGTTTCTGGTTATCGGCTCCAATATACTCCAGTTCGAATCGTTCCGGTAGGTTGTAATCCACCTGTATGGTTCCCAGCTGCCATTTCCTTCCCAGTGCATCCTTCACCATAAAGTCCAGTTTGGGACCGTAAAAAGCAGCTTCTCCGTATTCCACCACCACATTGTCCATGCCTTTAGCCTCAACCGCTTCTACAATGGCACTTTCAGCTTTATCCCAGTTTTCATCTGATCCGATGTACTTTTCCGTATCCTCAGGATCCCTGAGCGATACCTGAGTCGTGAAGTCGTTAAAGTCTAAAGTCTTAAAGATATAGAGTATGATGTCAATCACCTTCATGAACTCCTCTTTCAACTGGTCCGGGCGGCAGAAGATATGCGCATCATCCTGGGTAAATCCCCTTACCCTGGTAAGCCCGTGCAGTTCTCCACTCTGTTCATAGCGATACACAGTACCAAATTCAGCCAATCGAACCGGCAGGTCCTTATAGGAGCGTGGTTTGGATTTATATATTTCACAGTGGGCCGGACAATTCATGGGTTTCAGCAAGAACTCTTCACCTTCCTGGGGTGTATTGATGGGCTGAAAACTGTCTTTTCCATACTTGGCATAGTGTCCCGATGTTACCCAGAGCTCCTTCTGACCGATATGGGGAGTGATGACCGGTTCATACCCGGTATCCCGCTGTACCTTTTTCAGAAAGTTCTCCAGGCGTTCCCGTAATTGAGCTCCTTTGGGCAGCCATAAGGGAAGACCAGGTCCCACCCGTTGGGAAAATGTGAACAACTCCAGTTCTTTCCCCAGTTTACGGTGATCACGCAGTTTGGCCTGTTCCAATAGCTCCAGGTGCTCTTCCAGCATCTTTGCCTTAGGGAAGGTAACTCCATAAACCCGTGTGAGCTGTTTACGGGTTTCATCGCCACGCCAATAGGCCCCGGCCACACTGAGCAGCTTTATGGCCTTAATGGGAGAGGTGTCGGCCAGATGGGGTCCCCTGCAGAGATCGGTAAAATTGCCCTGCTGGTAAAATGAGATGGTGCCATCTTCCAGTTCCCCAATCAGTTCAGTTTTATAGGTATCGCCCTTATCACCAAAAAAACTCAAGGCTTCATCCTTGCTGACTTCTCTGCGCTCATATCCGTTCTTCTGAGAAGCAAGCTCCTTCATTTTCTTTTCAATCCCTGGCAAATCGGCATCGCTAATCACCACATCGTCGCCCGGATCCACATCGTAATAGAATCCATTTTCGATGGCGGGTCCAATTCCGAATTTAGTACCTGGATATAGAGCTTCAATGGCTTCGGCCATTAAATGGGCGGAGGAGTGCCAGAAGGCATGTTTGCCATCGGGATCATTCCATTTGTTGAGTTTGATGGTTGCATCCTCCTGAATGGGGCGCGTCAGGTCCCACAATTCATCATTCACATTGATGGACAGAACCTCACGGGCCAGACTGTTGCTCAGGCTCTTTGCAATCTCAATTCCGGAGATGCCCTTTTCAAACTGTCTGACAGAACCATCAGGGAAAGTTATACTGATCATTTATATGTACATTTTAAAAAACCTCGCAAAGATACTAAAACTAAAGGGATCCTATAGATTCTCCAGGATAAATTCGGTCATTCGGGCATAGAGATGGTAGGAGGTGTTCCCTCCGTAAATTCCATGATTCTTGTTGGGGTAGAACTGCATCTCGAACTGTTTGTCGGCCTGCACCAGCGCTTCCACAAAATCCATGGAATTCTGATAATGTACGTTGTCATCGCCACTTCCATGGATCAGCAGAAGTTTACCCTCCAGTCCGTCTGCAAAATTAATGGGTGAATTGTCATCATAGCCTTTGGGATTTTCCCGGGGCGTACGCATAAATCTTTCTGTATAAACCGTATCGTAGTACCTCCAGGTGGTTACCGGAGCCACTGCAATGCCCATCTTAAAGGTACCTTTCCCTTTGGTCATCACCAGGCTTGTCATGTAACCCCCATAGCTCCAGCCAAAAATGCCAATTCGATCTTCGTCTATATAATCATGGGAACCAAACCACCGGGCGGATTCCACCTGGTCGATGGTTTCCAGCTCTCCCAGTTTCATGTAAGTTGCTTTTCTGAATTCTTCTCCACGACCATTAGTCCCCCTGTTATCCACGCAGGCAACAATATAACCCTGCTGTACAAGCATCTGAAACCAGGCACCTCTTCGTCCCCAGGAATCGGTCACATTCTGGGACTCGGGACCGCCATATACGTACATGAAGAGCGGATACTGTTTCGAGGGATCAAAATCTGCCGGTTTGATCATCCATGCATTTAGCTTCTGGCCACTGGAAGTGGGAACAGTAAGAAACTCGGTTTTTGCATATCCATATTCTTTTACTGTTTCTTTAAGTCTTTCGTTATCCTCAAGCACCCTGATCAGTTTTCCTTTCTGGTTATGCAGAGTGATATAGGGGGGTGTGGCGGCAGAAGAATGTGTGAGGATGTAATATTTGTAGGTGGTGCTGAAGCTGGCCCGGTTGGTTCCGGCACGGGTGCTGAGCTTTTCTTTTTTTGTACCATCAAGTTTGATGGAGTAGATGTGACGCTGGATCGAAGATTCTTCATAGGAAGAATAGTAAAGCATGTCCTTCTTCTCATCATAACCCATAAAGGAGGATATATCAAAATCCCCGGAGGTGATGGGCTGCATTTCACCAGTGGTAAAATTATAGTGATAGAGGTGAAAGTAGCCGTCTTTTTCACTGTTCAGAATAAAGCTCTCTCCATCGGGCAGGTAAGTAACTGTGTTGTCGGAGGCTTCAGAAATATAGTATTTGTTGGTTTCGGAATAAACCACATTGGCATTGCCTGTAGCTGCATCGGCATGAAAGATGTCCAGCTGGTTCTGAAGGCGGTTCAGCCTCAGGATACTAAGCATTTCGGGATTCCTGGTCCATTTAATCCTGGGAATGTACTGGTCGCTTTCTTCCCCTGTATTCATAGCAGTCGTACGGCCCGATTCCAGGTCATACACATGGATGCTTACCAGGGAATTCTGTTCTCCTGCTTTGGGATATTTAAACTTGTAGCTTTCAGGGTAGAGAGGGCCGAACATGGTCATATGGAATTCTTGCACGCGTCTTTCATCAAAGCGGTAGAATGCAATCTTTTTTCCATCGGGCGACCAGTGAAAACCCTGAGAAAACCCAAATTCTTCCTCATAGACCCAGTCGGGAGCTCCATTGATTAGCTCATTTCTAAGTCCATCAAATGTTATCTGGCGTTCAGCCTCTTTTGACAGATCCCTTATAAACAGGTTATTATCCCGGACAAAAGCCACCTGAGAACCGTCGGGGGAGAAAGTAGCCAGCTGCTGGCTCCCGTTCTTTGAAACCGGAATAAGCGTAGCCATTTCCATGTCATACACATAATTGTTGGCCAGGTAGGAGTGACGGTAAATCCGTTCTTGTCCTGTTTCAATAAGGATCTTATTTTCAGCATTATTAAAACTATATCCACTGAAGGCTTCTATCTCCTTAAAATCGGCAGCATCAAATAGTTTTTCAATTTTTTCACCTGTTTTGTAGCTGTATTTTTCAACGACAGTTCTGTGTTGAATGGTATAGTGCAGACCATCGTTCATGGACCTTAATCCAAAGAGCATGCCCGGTGTAAATTTCCTGGATTTATAGATATCATCAAGGCTTATGGAAGTGGTCTCCTGTGCAAGACTTGCACTCAGCAAAATAACTAACAGAGAAAGTGAATAAATAGTACGGGGCAGGCTGTTCATGATCATGCGTTTTAATTATTTTCGCCAAAGGAAGGAAAAACAAGCATGATATCCAATGTAAAAGTTTGGCATGCTATTTGAAATTTATATCACAAGTAACCAGAAAACCATTTGTCATGAAACGTTTATTTACCATACTATCTGCACTGTCCTTAATCGCGACAGCTTGCCATAGAGAGCCTTATGCCGATGCATTTATTACTCCTAATCCTGCTTATGTGGGGGAAGATATCAAGTTTGACAACATTTCCATTAATACGGATTATGTGGAATGGGATATGGGCGACGGCACATCCTCTACAGCCTATAATCTGAAACACTATTATATTGATCCAGGAACTTATACTGTAACCCAGAGGGCCTTCAGGGATAAAGGTGGGGTAAATGTAGCCTCTCATGTGGTGGAAGTATGGGGTGCTGAACTAGAGATCATCGTCCAGGAGTATTATGATATTGGTGCTCCGGAAGGGGCCCTGATCCCGGGAGCCAGCGTCATGTTGTATCCCACACTGAGTGATTGGGAAAACTTCACCAATCCGGTAGTTCAATACATTGATGGAGTTGCAGTTACTGAATTATTCACCAATTCCATAGGCAAGGTTGTTTTTGATGACCTGAGCTACCAGAGTTACTATGTGGATGTGTGGCACCAGAACTGGAGCAATGAACCCCTGGCCTTTGAAGATGTGGGCTGGATCGAGACCCAGATGCTGGAAGGTGCTTACTACCAGACATTCATTGCGTTCGTTGATCCGGTGGAGTTTACCATGAAGTCCACCTCCAGGCCGGAAGGGCAATTGCGTAAGCTTGAGGATGCTGCTCCTGCCCAGAAGAGGGATCTAATGATCAACAAGATCAGCAAGCCCAGGAAATAATATTCCCGGATCTCTGCCCCGGAATTGAAAAAAACAGAAATTCTGCTCCGGGAAAAACGAAAAAATACTATATTTGCAGCCCGAAAGCCGAAAGGTTTTCGGGCTTTTAGTTGAAAGGAAGGCAGATCTGGCAGATAGTTCTTAAAAGTTTTATTGTATTATGCCCAGATGGCAGGGCCGACCGTTAAGAAAATGTCCGGTGGACATTTTTAGGGAGGAGCCAGCAAGAGGGCAGGCCAATTCCGCCATCCTTGAATAGATGAAGGAAGGCAGATTTGGCAAGAAGTTCTTAAAAGTTTTATTGTATTATGCCCAGATGGCGGAATTGGTAGACGCGCTAGTTTCAGGGACTAGTGTACGCAAGTACGTGCAGGTTCGAGTCCTGTTCTGGGCACCATCAAAACTGAAAACCTCTGTAAATATATAACTTACAGGGGTTTTGTTTTTAGTCAATAATATTAGTCAGGCATCCTTCATAATTCTCAGGAATTTTTCCAAGCCCATATTAAAACTATTATTCGATTGCATTTGTGATTTAAACTGTTGAAGCTTCTTACTCTCGGCCCGTGCACTTTTTCGGTAACCCATATTGGCCATCAGAAAAATGCCAGGGGCACGTAGGTTTCCAGGAATTCTTTCAATAATACTAGGTATGCTGCTGAAAGCAGCCTTGGCTTTGATTTTCCCGATTTGTAGTTCTAGTGGTGTTAGATTTTTAGGTTGAAACACGACAGTATGGTGGTCATAATATTCCCATTTTTCATGTAGAAGCCTCCCTCCAGCCTTAAATTCTTCATACAGACGAGTACCTGGATAGGGTGTTAACATATTGATTGATGCAAGGCTTATTCGGTTTCTTCTTAAAAATTTCACTGTTTGTCCAAATGTTTCATGTGTATCTTCATCAAAGCCGAAAATCACGGAAGCCTGTATTATTATACCTATTCTCAATATTCTTCTAAGACTTACTTCGGTATCTTCCAGGCTTTTCAATTTCTTGAATTTTTGAATACTGGAATCCACCACACTTTCCAGACCGATAAAAAGTCCTCTACACCCACTCTTTTTAGCTAATTTCATCAGTTCTATATCCCGTGCAAACGAAATAGATGATTGCCCGATCCATCTTATTTTCAGGGGTATTAAGGCCTTAAAAAGTTCTCTGGCATACTTCGGATTACCAATAATATTGTCATCGAGGAAAATGAAGTTCCGGTTCCCCGATGACTCAATATCCTTCACCACATGTTCTACCGGAATAAGCTTGATTTTTTTACCAAAAATATCTGTCACACAACAAAAATCGCAATTATAGGGACATCCCCGGGAGGTTTGTATCGGAGTTAAATTAAAAGCTCTTTTCTTTGATAGCCTTGAAAAATCTTTAGGGATATAGCGGTCTAAATTCGGATTGGCTTCGTGATATCTCTGTTGCAGCTTGTTAGTTTCAATATCTTCCAGTATTTTTTCCCACACTCCTTCAGCTTCTCCAATCACGACTGTATTGGCATGTAAAAGTGCCTCATCGGGCATAATTGACGGATGAATACCTCCCATCACTACTATTTTGCCTTTCTTCCGAAATGCATCGGCTATTCTGTATCCACGATATACATTCGAGGTCATGCAGCTGATGCCTACCAGATCGCATTCCTCATCCAGGTCCAGTTGCATGTATTCCTCCTCAACTATTTTTACTTCATGTTGATCCGGGGTAAGCCCCTGAAGTATAAACAAGGCCAGTTGGGGTATCAATATGCCTCTGCTGGTCAATTGGTGTTGGTCTCTTATAGGTGATATTAGTAAGATTTTCAAAGCCTGTATGATTTAAAATATCCGGGCTTTATTGCCCAACTAAACGAAGTTCTTTTTTAGCATTTTGTTCTGTTGGATCTAGCATATATGCCGAACATTGATGGGATTATGGGATGTAAGTTAAGTAATTTAGTTTAGGGAGGCATTCAGTTGCTTTAACGTTCTTGGGTGTCCCATGATCATAAAGGGGTGTTCATTTTATGGCATTCTCTAATAATTATGGAATTTGACAAGAAATGGACACCATGGGGACCGTTCCTTAGTGTGTATTTCTTATTATGGATAATTATTAAGTTTATGTAGGTATTATTAAGCGTTTAAAGAATTAATAATTGACTTGGGAGGGATAATTATTAAATTGTTATTGGCATAATATTTAGCATATAAAACTATACAGTGTCTATTTCAAAATGAAGTGAGAGATCATTAAGAAATTCTTTAGAAGTAAATATAGACACGCTAGTTTCAGGGACTAGTGTACACAAATATGCGCAGGTTCGAGTCCTGTTCTGGGCACCATCACAACTGTAAACCCTCTTATTCAATTTCCAAAACCACTCCGCCAAAGGGTGGTAATTGGGAAATTTCAGAAATTCCGGTGTGGTCCGGACCCACAGAGAAAAGTAACTTATTAAAGCTGGTTGGTTTTTTCAGGGATATGGGTTTTTCTCCAAAATTGAGCAGAATAAGCAGGGTCTGATCCCCGCTGCTGCGCGTATAGGCCAAGACATCCTTCTCCTGGTTTTCTTCACTGACCATTTCGAGGCTGCCTGTTTGAAGCGTGGCATGATCCCCTCGCAACCGCAAAAGGTTCCGGTAGAGGTTTAGCAGAGAGCTTTCATCAGCTGTCTGTTCAGCCACACTGACAGCCTGTTGCCCCTCAGGTACCGGCAGCCATGGATCGACCTCCATACTGCAAAATCCGGCATTGGGCCCGTTATCCCACTGCATCGGGGTACGACAACCATCACGGTTGATATAGAGTCCCATCATATTGGTCAGGAAAGCAGGCATCCATGCGAAGTTTTGAGCAATCGGATCCAGGGCCGTTTTGGCAGGAAACTCCCCGTCTGGCATACCAATTTCTTCGCCGTAATAGGTCACTGGGACTCCCCTGACAGTGAACTGCATCAAGGCAAGCAATTTTGCAATACGCAGATCACCACTAACATGTGAAATATACCGTTTGCGGTCATGATTACCGTACACATATACAGGTGTATAAGGAGCTGGATAGTGTTGTTCGTAATGCTGGATTGCATTGCGCAGGAAGTCGGCTGTACCTTTCAGGTTGAGCAGTTCCCACAGGAATGCCAGGTTCAGTCCGTCCTGGTTCTCTCCCAGGAAACGTTTCTGGTCCGCAATGCTGCCAAACACCTCCCCAATCAGCATCCGCTCGGGGGTATACGACTCAGCCAGACTACGTAGTTCTTTCGCCAATTCAAAAACTTCGGGCTGGTTCAGTGTGTATATCCACTTCTGGAAGTAACCTGCACCTTCCTCCAAAGAGAGCAACTTTAGTGCAAAGGGATTGTTCCGAAATTCAACATCTTTATAAACTGACTGGAAAATATCGAGTCGAAATCCGTCCACCCCTTTATCCAACCAGAATTGCATTGCATCGAACATGATCTGTTTTACTTCCGGGTTTCGCCAGTTCAGATCAGGTTGAAAGGGTAAAAAGCTGGCATAGAACCACTGGTCGCTGCCTTCGTCGTAGTGCCAACCCGATCCGCCGGGAATCGCCTTCCAGTTATTGGGAGGACGTTTGCCACGCCCATTTTGCCATATATACCAATCCCGTTTAGGATTGCTGCGGCTGTTACGCGATTCCTGGAACCATGGATGCTGGATGGAGGTATGGTTCAACACCAGGTCGAAAAGCACCTTCATTCCTCTTGCATGAATCTCCTGGATCAGCCTTTCAGCATCAGCCAGAGTTCCATATTCCGGAGCAATATCGCAATAATCGCTGATATCGTAACCGAAATCCTGTTGAGGGCTTTTAAAAAAGGGGGAGATCCATATGGTCTCGAATCCCAGGCTCTTTATATAGTCCAGTTTCGAAATAATTCCAGTAAGATCCCCGATACCGTCATCATCCGAATCGGCAAAGGAACGTGGATAAATTTGGTATATGGTGGTCGTATTCCACCAGGATCGATTTGTGGTCACTGTGCCTTCTGATTGATGTGGTTGGTGATCTGTTTCTTCAGGAATCCCTTTACAGGCTACCCAAAGGAATGCCATAGCGGCCATCAGGATCCAAATGACGGGTTTCCACAAGTTTTCCAGTCTTATACCTTTCATAAATTTGGTTTTGATTATAACGCTTTCAGCTCCCTGATAAATTCTGCAATATCCTGATTTCCAAATCCTTTCTTTTTAGCTGCTGCTTCCAGTGTGTCCCATATTGGTTCCCCGCAGGCAATGCACTTGATCCCTTTTTCGCTGAGATATCTTACTGCGGCTGTTTTCAGGTCAACAAGGTCTTCAATAGTGATATCTTTCGTAATTTCCATCTTCATCTTCGCAAATTAATCAATTAAACTCTTCCTCAAAAGACCGTCTCTTTTTTTTCATTTGGTAAAAATGCAGTAAGTTGATATATTTGCAGCCCGAAAGTCCGGCGGGACTTTCAAGAAGTTCTTTAGAAGTAAATATAGAATGCCCAGGTGGCAGGGCCGACCGTTAATAAAATGTCCGGTGGACATTTTTAGGGAGGAGCCAGCAAGAGGGCAGGCCAATTCCGCCATCCTTGAATAGATGAAGGCAGGCAGATTTGGCAAGAAGTTCTTTAGAAGTAAATATAGAATGCCCAGGTGGCAGGGCCGACCGTTAATAAAATGTCCGGTGGACATTTTTAGGGAGGAGCCAGCAAGAGG
>JBDLIM010000001.1:0-214183 GCA_039714915.1 Bacteroidota bacterium | reverse complement strand
TGGTAAAATCAGAGATTGATTTCTTTGCCGGCGGGGGGATAAAGTACTTCCTGGATACTACGGGAACCGATGTATTTAAGGAAAATGGCATTACGGTTAATTTTTCAAAACTCAAAAAAATCAGGAAGCCACAAAAAGGTGAGAGGTATGGATTCCTTCTGGGATCGGACAGGCTGCCGGCCATGCTGGAGGGAAGGAAGGATTTCCTGGAAAAATCTTCGTCCATCGCCATCGATTTTCTTTCCACCGGGGAGAAAGGATATTTCCTGATGATTGAAGGATCACAGATTGACTGGGCCGGTCACGGAAACCAGGTGGGGTATATGATTACAGAGATGAATGATTTCGAGCAGGTTGTAAATGCTGTGCTGGACTATGCGGAGGCCGATGGAGAAACCCTGGTCATTGTGACAGCCGATCATGAAACCGGAGGATTTACCCTGGGTGCTGCCGGGGAGAACAGCTACGGTGCAGATTATACCATCATCAATCCCACCTTTGCCTCTACCAATCATTCGGCCACGCTGGTTCCGGTGCTGGCTTATGGTCCTGGAGCAGAAAATTTCACAGGAATTTATGAGAATACTGAAATTTTTCACAAATTAGTGGCACTGATTGTAGCTGAGTAGATAAGTGATTTTCCACCCTTTCTCTTAATTTATGACTGAGTCAGATCGTGACATAATCATTGGTATTGTGACTAATGCTTTCGAGCAAAATCCAAGGGCGCAAGCCATGATGAAACAAAAGAATCCCACCCGTAGCGTTCGTCATATGACCGAATATGCGTATATGCTGGTGGATAAAATGGATGGAATTTACCTTTCTGAAGATAAAAGCACAGTTCTTTTTTACTACCTGAAAAGCCAGTATAAGAGGACCTTTACCGACTATATAAAGTATGGCATTATGTTTATGAAAGCCATAAAGCCCTCTCAACTCTTTCCAACCATGAAACGGGAAAAGTATATAGCAAGTCTTCGCCCGGATTATAAAGATTATATCTATGTGTGGGTGCTGGGCAGTGTACCCAATAACAGAAGCCTGAAGGGACTGGCTGATATCAGGGATCACTTATTCGGGCTTTCAGAAAAGCTTCAGCTGCCCATATTGATAGAAACCACAGTTGAAAAGGTCCTTAAGCTTTACCGCTATGTGGGATTCGAAGAATACCATCAATGGTATGACCAGGAGGCCGGTATAAATGTATGGTTCCTGGAGCGGAAACTAAAAAGCTCAGATCAGACCTGAGCTGCCAGCCAGTCGCCCACTTCAGAGGTCTTATAGGCTTTTCCTTCAGCTATATCCTCGGTAACAATTCCTTCACTCATGGAACGGTCCACAGCATCCCTTATGGCCTTTGCTTCTTCGGTGAGGTCCAGGGCAATTTCCAGCAGCATGGCTGCAGAAAGCACGGTGGCCAGGGGATTGGCAATGTCTTTTCCGGTTGCCTGGGGGTAGGAGCCGTGAATGGGCTCGAATACAGAAGTATGGATCCCCACAGAAGCAGAGGGTAAAAGACCCAGTGAACCGGTGATCACGCTGGCTTCATCCGAAAGTATATCCCCGAACATATTTTCGGTCACCATCACATCGAATTTCTTTGGCCACTGGATGATCTGCATGGCTGCATTGTCCACAAACATATAATCCACCTCAATATCGGGGCGGGAGGGACTCATTTCCTGGGCGGTCTCTCTCCATAGCCTGGAGGTGGCCAGTACATTGGCCTTGTCGACTACGGTCAGCCTTTTATTTCTTTTTGCTGCATAATCAAAGGCCAGGTCCAGAATGCGTTCCACCTCAAATTTATTGTACACGCAATGATCAAATGCCCTGCTCAGGTCTTCGGAGCGGCCTTTCTCACCAAAATAGATCCCTCCGGTAAGTTCCCGAACCACCACAAAATCGGCACCTTCCACCAGGTCTTTTCGCAGGGGTGACTTATGGATCAGGGACGGGAAAGTGGTCACAGGACGAATATTGGCATACAGGCCAAGCTTCTTTCTCATGGCCAGCAAGCCCTGTTCGGGCCTGACTTTCGCTTTGGGATCGTTATCGTATTTCGGATCTCCGATGGCACCAAACAATACCGCATCAGACTCCATACACAGCTGAAAGGTGTCCTCGGGAAAGGGATCCCCTACCTGATCGATGGCTGTGGCACCGGTAAGTGCTTCGGTAAAAATGAAATTATGACCAAATTTGTTTCCAACGGCTTTCATGACCTTAATGGCCTGGTCAACAATCTCCGGTCCGATCCCGTCTCCTTTTAATACTGCAATCTTATAATCCATTTCGTCCTGATATTTTTTAAATTTCTAACATTGAAAGCTGTGGCTGTTAGCCATAGCTTTCAATAACATTCAACATTCTGGTTGTGCATTTAATGGCCGCCACGGTCTGATCGGAATCCAGTGCACGGGTTTTAATGAGGTTCCCTTCATAATTCCATGTGATCATACATTCTACCAGGGCATCTGTTTTTCCTCCCGGAGGAATGGTCACCACATAGTCGGTAAGAAAGGGGTGTTTCCTTTCCAGCTTGTCGTATATTTTCCACAGGGCCTTCATAAAGGCATCATACTGTCCATCGCCCGAAGCTGTTTCTTCATAGATCTGGCTGTCTATTTCAATGGAGAGGGTGGCTACAGACCTTAGTCCACGTGCCACCGATAACTGGAAGTTCCTGATCCGGATCCGCTCCTCCACTCGCTTGCTTCGAAGTACATCAGAAATGATGTAGGGGAGGTCCTCTTTGGTAATGATCTCTTTCTTGTCTCCCAGTTCAATGACCCTTTCGGTGACCAGTTTCATGTCCTGTTTACTTAGTTCGATCCCAAGCTCTTCCAGGTTCTTCTGGATGCTGGCCTTCCCTGACATCTTCCCCAGGGCATAGGTCCTTTTCCTTCCAAATCGTTCAGGCAGCAGGTCGTTGAAGTAAAGATCGTCCTTCTGGTCCCCGTCTGCATGGATTCCGCTGGTCTGGGTAAATACATTTTCACCGATCAGAGGTTTGTTTGGGGGGATCCTGATCCCCGAGAAGGATTCGACCAGCTTACTGGCATGGTAGAGCCGCTCTTCCCGGATGGACATGTCATACTTGTAGTGGTCTTTCACCACTCCGATTACGCTGGAGATGGGTACGTTTCCGGCCCTTTCTCCCAATCCGTTCACTGTGGTATGAATCCCGGTAATCCCCGCCCTGATAGCCGAACATGTATTGGCAGTGGCCAGATCGTAATCGTTATGTGCATGGAAATCGAAATCAAGCTCAGGGTAGCGTGTCTTTATATCCAGACAGAATTCATAGGTTTCCTGGGGGTTCAGGATCCCCAGTGTATCGGGGAGCATAAACCTGTCGATGCTCTCCTCTTTAAGTGCATCCAGCAACTGGTACATGTATTCGGGCGAGTTGCGCATTCCATTGGACCAGTCCTCGAAATAGATATTGACCCTGATGCCCTTCTCCCTGGCATGTGCCAGCACTTTTTTAATATCAGCAATGTGCTCTTCAGGCTTTTTTTTCAGCTGGTGGCGGCAATGCTTCAGTGAGCCTTTTGTCAGAAGATTCACAACCCTGCCACCGGCATCCTTGATCCACTTCAGGGAGATGTCACCGTCTACGAATCCAAGGACCTCTACTTTTTCAATATGACCGTGTTCCTTGGCCCAGGTGAAGATCTTCCTGGCACCTTCGTATTCGCCCTCAGAAACCCGCGCAGAAGCCACTTCGATTCGATCCACGTTCAACTCTCCCAGAAGCAATTTTGCTATGTTTAATTTCTCTGTAGCTGTGAACGTTACTCCGGAGGTCTGTTCCCCGTCCCGGAGTGTGGTGTCCATGATGGTGATTTTCATGATCGGGTATTTTTAGATTCCGGAGGCTTCAAATTGCGCGATTTTTTCCTTGATATTCAGCAGGTAGTCGATGTCGTCATAGCCATTAAGCAGGCATTCTTTCTTATAGGGATTAATCTGAAAGCTTTCAGATTCACCGGTGGCTGTCAGGGTGATTTCCTGTTTCTCAAGGTCCACCCTGATCAGGGTGGCTGCATCCTTTTGGATGGCCGAGAATATATTGGCAAGGAAAGTTTCGGATACCTGTACAGGCAGCAATCCGTTATTTAAAGCATTGTTCTTGAATATGTCGGCAAAGAAACTGGACACCACCACTTTAAATCCATAGTCGTGGATGGCCCAGGCTGCATGTTCCCTGCTGGAACCACTGCCGAAATTCTTTCCGCCTATCAGAATCGAACCGGAATAATCCGGATTATTCAGCACAAATTCAGCTCTGGGCTGTCCGCTGTTTTCAAACCTCCAGTCCCTGAAGAGGTTTTCACCGAATCCATCCCTGGTGGTCGCTTTCAGGAAGCGGGCAGGAATGATCTGGTCGGTATCCACGTTTTCAATGGGCAGGGGTACAGCAGGGGATTCTATGGTTTGAAATTTCTCAATTGACATAGCTTCAGATTTTTGTATTTATCAGATTACGGGGATCGGTAATGCGACCTGTGATGGCTGCTGCAGCTGCGGCTCGGGGACTGGCCAGCATGGTTCTGGCTCCGGGGCCCTGCCTGCCTTCAAAATTCCGGTTCGAAGTGGCCACAGCCAGTTTCCCTTCCGGTATTTTATCATCGTTCATGGCCAGGCACGCGGAACACCCGGGTTGTCTCAGCTTAAAACCGGAGGCTTCCAGGATTTCGGTGATGCCTTCCTCATGGGCTTGCTTCTCCACCTGCCTGGATCCGGGAACAATCCATGCGGTAACATGATCGGCTTTGCGATGCCCTTTCACAAAATCGGCCACTTCCCTGAGGTCTTCGATTCTGCCATTGGTGCAGGAGCCCACAAAAACATAATCCACTTCCCTGCCTTCGATGGGGGAACCAGGCTCAAATCCCATATATGCGAGGGATTTCCTGTATGATTCCCTGGCAGCCGGATCAATTTCCTCTACAGCAGGAATGTGATCTTTAATCCTGGCACCCATTCCCGGGTTGGTCCCATAAGTAATCATGGGTTCAATATCGGCAGCATCAAAAATAAGTTCCTTGTCAAATACAGCGTCATCATCCGTCTTCAGTTCCTTCCATTTGTCAACTGCAAGGTCGAAATCCTCACCCATGGGAGCGAACTCCCGGCCTTTGAGGTAGTCAAAGGTGGTCTGATCAGGAGCGATAAGACCTCCCCGTGCCCCACTTTCAATACTCATGTTGCATACGGTCATTCTTCCCTCCATGGACAATCCCCTGATGGCCGATCCGGCATATTCTATGAAATATCCGGTTCCCCCGCTGGTTGTGATCCGGGAAATAATGTAAAGGATCACATCTTTGGCAGTGACTCCTTCAGCAAGCTCGCCTTCCACTGAAATTCTCATTTTTTTTGGTTTGGGCTGAAGAATGCACTGGGTGGCAAGTACCATTTCCACCTCGCTGGTACCGATTCCAAAGGCCACGCTTCCAAATGCACCATGGGTTGAGGTATGGCTGTCCCCGCATACCATGGTCATGCCGGGTTGTGTAATTCCAAGCTCGGGACCGATCACATGGACTATTCCCTGGAAGGGGTGATTCAGTCCGTAGATAGTCACACCGTGTTTCTCACAGTTTTCGCTTAGCTTATCTACCTGAAACCTGGAGAGCTCGTCCTTGATGGGTAAATGCTGGTCGACTGTGGGAACATTGTGGTCCGGAGTGGCCACTGTCTGTTCCGGACGGAATACCCTGATGCCCCGGCTGTCAATTCCGGCAAAGGCCTGTGGACTGGTAACTTCATGAATCAGGTGCTTATCTATGTATAGCACCGAGGGTCCTCCACTGATCTTTTCCACCACATGGGCATCCCAGATCTTATCAAATAGTGTTTTTCCTGCCACGTTTATTGTACTTTTATGTAAGCGGCAAATGTAAGAAACTTCTGCTACAATCTGATAAGAAAAGCCCTGCTAAATATGACAATTTAACGCGAATCCGGGGTAAAATGAATCTATCCGGAAGATGGTATAAAATTATAGTTAGATATTGCCTATTTTTGAGCAAACAATCTGATGTAACAGAATGATGAAACATTTACAAGGCAAAAAACTGATTCTGGCATTGGTTTTAAGTACAATCTTTCAGTTCTGGCTTTCGGCCCAGGAGAAGAGTGACTCCCTGATCATTCATACCATTTCCACTACCCTGGATATTTTTGAGGATCCCCGTCCCATGGAGATCACTCTGACACTCGATTTGAAAACCTACCAGCGTGAAAAGTTTGAGGGGGAATACATACCGGTCCATTTTCTCTATGAGTTTGGTGATTCTGTGCGTATCGAGAAGTCGATGAGGATTAAAGCCAGGGGAAAATTCAGGCGGGAATATTGTACTTTTGCTCCATTCTGGTTAAATATCAGGAAGGCAAATGTGACCAATGAGCACCTTCAGGATGTAAAGAAGATGAAGGTGGTTACCCAATGCAAAGGGGGGAAGGCCTATTCGGAATATGTGTTAAAGGAATACCTGGCCTATAAGATCTATAACATGCTTTCCCCGGTGAGCTTCAGGGTTAGGCTCATTCATATGACCTACATTGATACGGGCAGGAAAAACAAGGTCACCGAAAACTGGGCCTTCCTGATTGAACCGGAGGAGATGCTGGCCGAGCGCAACGGGGGCATAGCCATTAAAAAGGATGAGCTATCCATGCATTTTATGCGCACCGAACAGATGGATGTGGCTGCCCTTTTTCTTTATATGATTGGAAATTCGGACTATTCCATTGTCGGAAGGCATAACATGAAAATTCTTGGCCTGCCAGACTATGGATCTAAAGGATATACACCGGTACCCTATGATTTTGACTATTCGGGAATTGTGAATTCACACTACGCCGTACCTGGTGAAAACCTGGGCATATCCTCAGTACGGCAACGTTATTACCTGGGTCCCTGCAGGGAGGACCAGGAGTTTCAGAAAGCCATCGATCACATCCAGAGCCACAGGGATGAGATCCTGGAACTGGTGGAGGATTTCCCCTACCTGGCTCCAAAACATAAGAAGGAAATGATTAGATACCTGGAAGCTTATTTTGACAGTGCCTCCAGACCGGGCTTCATCCGTTCAGGTTTACAAACAAGCTGTCGTTAATTTTGCTTTCTTGCGGCCCTGTGCATCTTCCTGTCACGTTTTCCGGGGCGTTCGGTCCATGAGCACTTACCTCCCCCGGGCATTCTTCCATAGGATTCGTTCTGCAATTTCGATTTTTTATCCCTGGGGCAACCAAGCATTAGATTCACCCCCATACGCAGATTTATGGTACGCGTATCGAAAGGGTAGAAGAAGCCCAGAAAATTGTCGGTGACCAGGTGGAATTGCAGTCCCTTCCCGTAATAAGCAATCCCGGCACCCAGGTTCTTGATGCTGTGGTTCAGGTAGGACCAGCTCAGAGTGGCCAGAAATTTATCTGCGAGCTGAGTGGTGGCCTGAAACGTAAGTGATGAATGCAGCTTTCCCCTGAAAAGTACATTTCTGTTTACTGTACCCAGGGACAGCTTATCATTGAGCTGGTAGTTTGCTCCCAGGAAAAGCTGAGCCGGCAGAAAGGACACATAGGGTTCCTGGCTTACAGTGATGTCGAAAGAATTATATACCGAATCCATAAATTCATTAAAAAAATCCCAGGAAACAGTTGTGGTTCCCGTATCGAGTTCATCATAATTAAAAACACCTGAGGCAGATACCTTATTCAGCTGGGTGGACCATCTCATTATGCCCAGGTCCAGGAGACTGGCTGAGAGTGTAAGTTTTTCATCGTAGCTGTAGATGACCCCCAGGTCAAAGGATATGCCGGGATTGCGCCTGTTCATCAGCAACTCGGCATAATTTATCTCATCCAGCAGGATGTTGGTGATATCTCCGTCAGGGTCCTGGACGATGGTTATGGGCAGGGAACTATTCAGGGTGTAATCTCCTTCCATCTGCAACTCAAAGGTGTTGGGACCGGTGATCAGGTTCATATTTGAGCGGCCGGTTGAAACATTGGCTTTCCCAAAAAGGAGTTTGGCTCTCAGTCCCAGGGTAAAAAATTGATCCACTGCCTTAGATACGCCAAATGCATATTCCCTGTTGTAGTATCCCGAAGACCTGAATGCATTGAACCGGGCAGTTTCCCCCACATAGGAGCTGTTCCCCCTGATTACCAGTTCTGCAGAAGATCTGGGTATTCTTTGATACATGTAAGCCCTTTCTGAAATATGGAAGCTAAAGTAGTAGGACTTGTGTTTGTAGCCCACCGAGACAGCTTGCAACATGCTTTCACCCCCAAAGAGATCTACGCGGTGCATCTGATCCAGGACCTGTTCCAGATCCCAGTATTCTCCATTGGCCAGATCATGGTATGTAAATGCAGTATTGCTGTAGGAGGCGTGAACGGAGGAGAGTACAGGGATCCCCACAAACCATTTGCATTCCAGTTGAACCGCAGGATTCATCAGGTTCGATTGGGGAATGTCGTGTAAAAGGTAGAGTGTATTGCTCTGCTGTCCGAATGCCGTTAATCCAAGGATTAAAAGCATTGTGGAAAATGCTTCTCTGGTCCGGTGACAGAAACAGGTTATCAATACTCAGTTTTTAATTCCACCATGGCCCCCACATCGACCACATATTCAAAATGACGATAATAGGGAATCAGGGTAGAGTCCACATCAGACACATAGAACCCTGCTTTGAAAAACATGGCATTCGAATTTTGCAAGGCAAGCAGCCTTTCCTTATCAAAAAGGGCATCTTTCCTTACATACCCGTAGTTTCTTAAAGATCCGTCTTCTCTTATTCTCCCTGGTCCGCTTGTAACAGGGCCTTTCTCGAACAGCGAATCAAGAATATTCATTCCCGCATCCCTGAAATAAGCCTGGCTATACACCTCATGCGGAAACCCGTTGTAAATATTGATCCTTAATAAGATCCGGTTGATATCTTCCTGGTTCTCAAGAATGGAAGACATGCCAAAATCCATGATTCCTTCCAGGACTATGGTATCCTCCTCTACCCAGCCTGGCAGACCGGATATGGTATCATATTCCAGCAGGCTGGTGTCGAATCCGCTTTCTGCATTCAAACCAAAGCTGTCATCTCCCAGGGGGAGGGCGAATTCAGGATTCCATTCCAGTTTATCCGGTAGCGTTTCGGGCATTTCTTTGAGACAGGAGATCGCAAGCAGCATGATACTGGAAACTGCCAGAAGGATTCCCGATGTCTTTATGAAATGGCCTTGTGGATGCTGCATAGGAACGATGTGCTTGTTATAAAGTTAGAACTTTCCTGGTAAGATAAGGTTCTTATGTTAGGTCTTCATATTTAATGTATTATTTTTGCCAGACTGTTAATAAAACCAGATGAAATGCTTTCAGTTCATAAGATAGGCGGCACCTCCATGTCCAAATTTGAAGATGTACTACAAAACATTATTATGGGGCAGGCCAGGGAAGGGGACTATTACAAGCGCATTTTTGTTGTATCGGCTTACAACAATGTGACCAACTGGTTGCTGGAGCATAAAAAGAGCGGCGAACCCGGGGTTTATGATTTATTTGTTAAGAATCTGGATTATCAGTCGGCTCTTCAGGACCTGCTTGAGAAACTGATCCTTATTAATCATCAGCTGGAAGGGATCAGGCTTGACCTGGACGTGGCCGATGCGTTTATCCGGGACAGGGTGGAGCAGTGCAAAAATTACCTGGTGAGCCTGGAAGAAGTGCTGGCATCGGGCTATGTGAACAAGCAGAATATTCTGCTGGCAGCCAGGGAGATCCTGGCTTCCATCGGGGAAGCACACTCGGCCTTTAATTCGGTCAATATCCTGCAGAATAATGGCATCCATGCTACCTTTGTGGATTTATGCGGATTCCATGATGCGGAATACCTTAGCATCGATGAGCGTATTAAAAAGGCTTTCAGGAGTCTGGACTTTTCTTCCTCCATACCTGTGGCCACCGGGTATACCAAGGGGACAGAAGGTATCATGAGGGAATTTGACCGGGGATATTCGGAAGTAACCTTTAGCAAGATTGCAGTAGAGGTTAAAGCTTCCGAGGCGGTCATACACAAGGAGTATCACCTGTCCAGTGCCGATCCGGCTGTGGTAGGTGTGGAAAACTCCAAACCGGTAGGTGCCACCAATTTCAATGTGGCCGATCAGCTGGCTGATATCGGAATGGAGGCCATACATCCCAAGGCATCCAAACCCCTTGAAGTAGCAGGGATTAACATACGAATCAAGAATACCTTTGAACCCGATCATCCGGGTACACTTATTTCCAAGGATTACAGGGGAGAAGTATCCAGGGTGGAAATTATTTCAGGGACTGACAAGGTGACGGCCATGGAGGTTCATGATCCCTTTATGGTGGGACAGGTGGGCTATGATATGAACCTGATGAAGGTGATGCAGCGCTACCACATTTCCTACATTCTGAAGGCCACCAACGCCAACAGCATCACCATGGTCATTTGGGACCGGGACCTGGTGGACGGGCTGGTGACGGAGCTCAGGGGACTCTATCATAAAGTCACCTTTAAGAGTGCAGCCATGGTATGCGCCATGGGTACCAACATTACCTATCCGGGTTCCCTTTCAATGGCAGCAACAGCCCTGTTCGAGGCCGGAATAAATGTGGAAGCGGTTTCCCAATCCCTGATGCAGGTGAACATGCAATTTGTGATTGGGAGAAAGGATTATAAGAAGGCCATCATTGCACTCAACCAGGCTTTATGCCTGGATGCCTGATCAGGATAAAATTAAAGCTCTTCTAGTCAGGTACGGCTGTGACATTTCCCACCCCGCTAATGTCGGAAGAGATGGTCGGGCTGCCCTTGTAAAATACATTCCCCACTCCACTAACCTGAACGTCCAGGCTCTTGTTTACATTCACCATGCAGTTTCCGGTACCGGTAATCTGGATCAGGCAATCATCCACTTCCATGTCGAAGGCCGATACATTCCCCGCTCCGGTGATATAAATATGCAGGTATTCCTGTTTGGCACCTTCAAGGTGGAAATCTCCTGCTCCTGTAACAGCCAGGTAGGAAACTTCAGGTATTATAATATCGGCTGAAATTTCCCGGGTGCTGTTTACATTATATCCTTTCTTAAATCCGATCTGCAGGATCTTATTATGTACTTCATAGGTCATCACGTCAAGAATTTCAGCTTGTGCGCTTAATTCTAAGCGCTGAGTTTCTCCTGTAAGAATATCCACATTGCATTCACCAATAACGCTAACTCCGGTAAATTCGGGAACTGTTACTTCCATGGATTCAACTTCACCACTGCCTATGACATTGCTTGTTCGATGCCAGTCACATGAGGTAGCCAGAAGCCCTGTGCTAAGGATCAGAATAAGTAATTTAATTGTTTTCATCATTCTGTTTTCTTTTAAAGAGTAATTCCTCAAAGGAAAGTTGCATGTTCAGGTCAAATTTCCATGAAATTCTTTTGTACCTTCACCTGCTCGGTAAACCCAGCAATTATGAAGATTATAAGACTATTTAGTATAACAATCTTATCCCTTATCCTGTTTGCGATAACAGGATGCATGCGGTCCCCTGCCGGTTCAGCAGATGCAGGGAAAGAGGAAAACCGGGAAGATCAAGTTACACCGGCCGCGACCACCACATCTGAGCCGGCGACAGAGGAAGCGCTCAGGCAGTCTGCCCTGGATGGAATGAAGGAAGAGGTGAAAAGCCTGCTGGAAGCCGGCACCAAGGTGGATGCCCCTGATGTGGATGGACACACAGCACTGATGTTTGCTGCATTTAACGGACATTCGGAGGTTGTTCTTATGCTTCTGGATCAGGGTGCAGCACTCGATCGCCGGGATATGATGGGCCGCACGGCCCTCCTGTACGCCTCCACCGGACCCTTCCCTGAAACCGTAAAGATCCTTCTGGATAAGGGTGCAAAACCCAATGTAGTGGATTCGGATGAACATTTTTCACCCCTGATGCATGCTGCTGCAGAAGGTAACCTCGCTGTGGTGAAGGTGCTTGTCGAATATGGAGCCGACCTTTCTCTTAAGGACGTGGATGGGGACGATGCGGAGTCTTTTGCCCGGCAGGCGGGACATCAACAGGTAGCTGATTACCTGCACTCACTTCGCTAGACAGCATAATGAAACTGAATGTAACCTTTGGCAAATGATTTTTTATATGCGGAAGATTGCCACGGCAATTGTCATATGCTTTACTTTCTTTAGTTTGCCCACTTATGGTCAGACCTCCTCAGATGATCGTGTTGCCTATGCAAATCTGATCAGAAAGGAATATGGTTTGAACCACGAACTGATCAATGGGGAACAGTATTATAATCGCTACAGCCGGACCAAAGGCCATCCCTATTTTCTTGATGAAAGGTACCGGACCGGTTCCCTCACCCTGGAAGGGCGTGTGTATGAGGAGCTAGGCCTGAGATTCGATATTCATTCCCAGCATGTGGAGCTGCAATACAGGAATTTTTCAGGGGGAGACAACCAGATCATTACTGTGGCAGATAACGTCGATGCATTCACCATTGGCAAGTATCAGTTCAGGAAACTGGAGCTGGAACATGGTCCTGAGAAGTTTTACCAGGTACTGAGCACCGATTGTTTTACCTGTTACATCCTTTGGAAGAAGGATTTGCTTCCCCTGAACGGCAGCTTCACTTATATTGAACAGTTCAGTACGGCGAAGCGTAGCTTATGGCTTGATCTGAATGGAGAACTCCATGCATTTCACAGCAGAAAGGACTTTTCAGGATTATTTCCGGAAGAATACCACAAAGAAATCAAACGCTTCCTTTCAAAAAACCAGTTTAAATTCCGCACAGCATCGGTAGATGAGATTATCCGGAATGTAGAGGCTGTGTGCAATCTTCTGAAGGAGAAAGCCAATTTATGACCAGGCTGTTTTTCATATCTCTCTTTCTTTGCCTTTCTACGATGGCAGATCTGGCCGGCCAGGATTCCGATCTACAGATAAGCGGAGATTTCATTGATGTTCCTTTCCTGGAATTTGTCGAAAAGGTGGAAGAGCAAACGGGAGTATCATTTTATTTTCTTAAGAAGTGGATCAAAGGGATCAGGGTAACAGCCCCGGGCGAAGAGATATCACTCAGAAGGACCCTGGACCGGACCTTGCTGCCCGCCGGGCTGAACTATGTGATTGCAAACGGGAACCAGGTATATTTAACGGATCAGGCTCCCTTTGTGGCAAGCTTGCCTGACTATTCGGAACCTGCTAAGGAGGACCCTCTAAGCTCAGATCCGGACGAGCTGGCTGGGTTAACAAGTACGGAACGCAAGTATATTGACGGCCGAAAAGCCGGTTCGCTTGAAACAATCACTTTAGGTACGGCCGGGAAAGGGGAGGGACTGACCAGTGTGGTGATTCACGGGAAGATGACGGATGTGGAATCGGATGAACCCCTGATTGGAGCAACCATTTATTTCGAAGAATTGCGCATGGGTGCTGCCACCGATATGGACGGCCGTTTCAGCATAGTGGTCCCTCCGGGCAAGTACACTACGGAGTTTAAATGCATGGGCATGGAGGAAAAAACATGTTACATGGATGTACTGTCAGGAGCTAACCTTTCCATGGGTCTTGAGAGAAGTGTGATCTCCCTTACCGAAGTGGTGGTTCATGCCAACCGTTACCACAATGTACGGGGAACACAAATGGGATTTGACCGCTTGAACTACAAGGTATTGAAGGAGGTGCCGGTGCTTATGGGGGAAAAGGATGTGTTGAAAGTGGTTCAGATGCTCCCCGGTGTGCAGAGTGTGGGAGAAGGAGCGGCCGGATTTAATGTAAGGGGCAGTGGTGCCGACCAGAACATGATTTATATCAATAAGGTTCCGGTATACAACAGTTCTCACCTTTTTGGTTTTTTTACATCTTTCAGCCCCGATATTGTTAAGGATTTCACCCTGTATAAGAGCAACCTGCCTGCTTCCTATGGCGGAAGGCTGGCATCATTCTTTGATATATCCACCCGTCAGGGTAACATGAATAAATATACAGCCCGGGGAGGGATCAGTCCTGTTACAGGCCACCTGTCGCTGGAAGGGCCTATCGTTAAGGATAAGGCCGCAATTATTCTTAGCGGACGTTCTACCTATTCGGACTGGATGCTGAAGCAACTGGAGGATCCGACCCTGAGGGACAGTCAGGCTAAATTCAACGATCTGGCCGGTGCCATAACCTGGGAAACCGGCGAAAAAACACTGATTAAGGCTTTCGGATACTTGAGTAAGGATCAGTTCTCCCTGGGTACAACAAATGATTATGCATACTCAAATGCGGGTGCTTCCCTGAATATCCGGCGCAGGTTTGGTTCCAGGATGAATGGTGAACTGGGTCTTGTATTTGGGGAATATCAATTCAGCACCACAGATCAGCAGGTGGCTTCAGAGGCCTATACCCAGGATTACCGGATCAGCCATTATGAATTAAAGGCAGATTTAAGCTGGTTGTCACTGGGGAAGCACAAAATCACTTATGGTGCAAATGGTATTTTTTATGACCTGGACCGGGGAACCATAAAACCATATGGAGACCTCTCCCTTCGGGCTCCCCTTGAGCTTGGCATTGAGTATGGAGCAGAGGGTGCTGTTTACATCGCTGACGAAATTTCGCTGTTTCCATGGTTAACTCTTTACGGGGGACTCAGGTTTGCGGGATATAAGTCTCTTGGTCCGGATGAAGTAATGATCTATGGGGATAATCAAGCCTTAATCCCTGGCAATGTGGTGGATACCCTCAGCTTTGAAAAATTCGAGGTGTCGAGCACCTATACGAGCCTGGAGCCCCGTGCAGCTCTTAATTTAATGATGGGGCCCAATAATTCTCTGAAATTCTCCTACAACCGGGTCAGGCAGTTTATGTTTATGATGAGCAATACCATTGCCATTTCTCCCACCGACCAGTGGAAGCTATGCGATTATCACATGAAGCCCCCCTTTGTAGATCAATACTCCATGGGTTATTACCTGGATATTCCTAAAGGAAGTGTAAGCACCTCATTAGAGCTCTATTACAAGACCATTTCAGATGTGATCGATTATAAGGATGGGGCTAACTTCATCAGTACTCCACACATCGAAACACTCACATTGCGTGGAAATCAGGAAGCCTACGGGGTGGAAGCCATGATCAGGAAAAATGCAGGCAAGGTAAGCGGATGGATGGCCTACAGTTATTCCAGGTCCTTTATGCATGTGGTATCTCCCTTCCCTGGTGAAAGTATTAATGAAGGGAATCGCTACCCCTCCAATTATGACCGGCCACACAGTCTGAATGTGGTCTCCAGTTTCAAACTGAACCGTCGTCTCAGCCTTTCTTCCAATGTGGTGTATATGACGGGAAGGCCTGTCACTTACCCCATTTCCATTTACTATGTGGAGGGAATGCAGTACATAGATTATTCGGACCGGAACAGCTACCGGATTCCTGACTATTTCAGGTTGGATATATCCATTAACCTGGAAGGAAACCTGAAAAAAAGGAAACTCTTTCACAGCTTCTGGATGTTGAATTTCTATAACGTCACCGGAAGACAAAATGCCTATTCGGTTTATTTTCAGAATGAAGAAGGCATAGTAAAGGGATATAAGCTCTCCATCTTCGGTCAGACCATTATCACACTGTCCTGGAACTTTAAACTTGGGAATTATGCCAGTGAATAAATACCACATCCTGATGGTTCTGTTGCTGGCCTGTGCATCTTGCATTGTTCCCTTTGAGCCTGAATTATATGAATCTCAGGAGGTACTTGTCATCAGTGGAGTAATCACCGACAAATCCGGGCTTCATTATGTAACAATTTCCCTGTCAGCTCCCTATAACGAACCTGAAGTAAAACCTGTGACCGGATGTATTGTGTCAGTGGAGGATGAAACCGGAGATCTGAGGGTATACCACGAACAAATCCCCGGATTATATGAAATTGTCCTGGAACCTGATTTCCTGGTTGTCGGAAAATCCTATTCTCTTTCTGTACTTACACCCGCAGGGAGTGAATACCGTTCAGATTATGATACACTGCTGGCCTGTCCTCCCATCGACTCTTTATACTATGAGTTGAAGAGTAAGGCTACTTCCGATCCTGAGATCACCTATTACGGGCTTCAGTTTTATAACGACCTGGTGGGAAATGGGGATGTTGCCAGAAGCTTCAGGTGGAGGCTTGAGGAAACCTGGGAGTATATTTCCCCTAACACGGCAGATGCTATTTATGATGAGGAAGGCTTTCGTGGATTTGACGGAACTCCCTTCGGCACATGCTATATGACCACCCGCGTCAGAGACCTCTATACCGCATCCACCCATGGGCTGACTGAAAACCGTATAAATAAGAATGCGCTTAACTATGTGTCCAATCGAAGTCCCAGGCTCTCTTTTAAATACAGCCTGCTGGTGGAGCAGCAATCTCTCAGCACCGGGGCCTTTGCTTACTGGGACCAGATGAAGACCAGTGCCAGTGCAGGGGGAGGCCTTTACGAAACCCAGCCTTCCAGTACCATTGGTAACATATACAACACACACAGGCCGGAGGAAAAAGTACTTGGATGTTTTTATGCCACTCAGATTCAGGAAAAACGGATTAACGTAAGAAATGAATTTGAATTTGAAGTGGAACGCTACAGGTGCAATCTGGATACCATCTATTCCCTGGATGAATATAATGACAGGTACCCCCACTACATGAGATCCATCGGACAATTGCCCCCGGGCCCTCCGTGGCTTTACGGGGAGCAATATTGTTTCGACTGTCGCAGGTATGGAGGTACAATAACCAAACCCGATTTCTGGTAAGATGAAAATAGGCAGGTTCACATATATTTGTTTACTGACGGCTTTCAGCTTTGGCAGCAGCCTTCTGCACCTGCAGGGACAATCCCCTTTTGATCCCGCATATCATTCAGTAGCTCTGAAGTTCAGGGAGCAAGTGAACGTGTTTACAGACCGATCCATCTATGCTGTCGGGGAAACGCTTCGATTCAGAGCAGACTATTCAGTGAGTACCGATGTGCCCGGGGGCTGGAGTACGGTCCTGTATGCAGAATTGGTCACTTCAGCAGGAATGGAAGTGGTTCAGGGAAAGTTCCCCCTGAGCAATGGAGTAAGTACAGGGAGCCTGCATATTCCCTCGGGTATACTTACCGGGAATTATTATTTAAAATGTTATACGCGCTGGATGAGGAATGCAGGCCCCGGATGCTATTCATACACCCCCTTGAAGATCATTAATCCGAACCGGTTGGAAGTGGCCAATGGCAACAGCGGGAACGGATACCAGTCCAGGCTCACAAGCCTGGCCTACCTGCAGGGTGAGATAGGCTGTTCTTCAGATGCATCCGTATACGGCAAGGGCAAAGAGGTCAGCCTGACAATAGAGGGCCCCTGTAATGCCTATGTTGAACACATAAACTGTTGTGTTTCCGTGGTGCCGGCCGGAGCAATTGATACAGTGTCCGGCCAGCTGCTTTTATCATCTGGAGAGCTTAACAAGGCTGATTTCAGCATTGCATACCTGCCTGATGTGGGACACGGACCCTCCCTGTCCGGTTTAGTGGTTCATCCTGACAATTCACCTGCTGCATTCACAGGCCTCCATTTTTCTATTCTTGGGCGGAATCCCGGATTTTTTGCCACGGTTACTGATGCCAGCGGAAGGTTTGCAGTGTCTACTCCGGATCTAAGCGGTACGCAGGAGTTTTATGTGAGCACGGATTCACGTGACGATGCTATGCATGAGGTCCGGATTGACCAGGATTTTGATGCTTCACCCTTTCAGTTGCCCGCAGTTAAATTCAGCCTTTCCGATTGGGAACGGAAAGTGGCCACACGTATGTCTCTGGCCATGCAGTTCTCCAGGGTGTACGGAATCCCTGTGCAGCCTGTCAGAGATTCTTTGGTGGCCGGATTCAATGCTTTTTACGGGAACCGGGTCCAGAGGCTTCAAATGGATGACTATGTGAACCTGCCCACCCTTGAAGAAGTATTTATTAACCTGGTACCCAATGTGGATGTGGTGCGAAAGAAGGGTAAGAACTCGATAAGGATTCACAGCGACAACAGGGTGATCGGGATTTACTCTCCCCTGATCCTGATCGATAATATTTCAGTTTTTGACCATGATGCTGTGCTGGCATTACCCCCTGAGAAGATTGACAGAATTGATTTGATCAATGAGGTATACCTGAAGGGAAGCATGTCATTCGGGGGACTTATTGCCATCTACTCCAAAGACGGAGATTTGGCTGGTATTGATCTTGCCCCCGGATCTTACTTTTTTGATTTTCAGTCCTTTTATGAAGAACCGGAGGCTTATGTAGCCTCACCCTCACCTGGGGACCGCATTCCGGATATGCGAAACACCATTTTATGGAAAGAGGATCTGCCAGTCAGAAAGGATCGTCCCGGCGAACTTAAGTTTACAGCCCCTTCCACTCCTGGTGAATATGTGATCCTGGTAAGAGCCGTGGCTCCGGACGGGGAACTCTGGTCGGCAAGCTCCCTGTTTTCTGTGGAATAATGCTCGGCGAAAATTAATAACTTTGGGGCCTGAAACAATCCATATGGGGAATAAGAGGGAAGATTTCCCGCTTCAGGAATATTATAAGGATATTTATCAATCTTACGACCGGGTAAACCGGGTCTTTACTTTTGGAAGGGACCGGGCCTGGAGAAAAAAAGCAGCTGCCGAATGCCTTGCTTCCGGGCCGCAGAATGTACTTGACCTGTGTACCGGAACCGGTGATTTTGTACTGGAACTGGCTGCATTGGCAAAGCAGGATATTTCACTTACAGGATACGACTTTACTCCGGCCATGCTGGAGCTTGCTCAAAAAAAGTACGATGAATTAGGAAAATATCAGAAACTTGCACCCCTTGAGTTTTTGGAAGGTGATGTGGGCAACATGCCCTTTGATGACGGATCTTTTGATGCCATTGGGATCACCTTTGGCATCAGGAACCTGGTGTATGAAAATTCAAAGGCTGACAGGCACCTGTCGGAAATCGGAAGGGTGTTGCGACCGGGAGGTCAACTGGTCATTCTTGAAAGCAGCAGGCCTGACAGCCTCCTCTGGCGTATTATTAATTCAATTTATCTTCAACTGATCCTTCCTTACCTGGGGGGAATCATCTCGGGGAACCTGAAAGCTTACAGGTACCTGGCCAGATCTTCAAAGAATTATTACTCCATTAAGGAGATGGGTGCCATCCTGGAAAAAGCCGGCTTTGAGCTCAGGATGGGCGAGCCTTTATTTCTGGGATCAGTGATGCTGGTGATAGCAGGGAAGAAATAGGCGGAATGTGTATATTTGAAGCAAATCAGTAGCATATGGATATCAAAGAACTAAACAGGATTTGCAAAGGTACTTTGATCGACCTGCTGGATATTGAGTTCACAACATATTCGGATACAGCAGTTGAAGCCAGAATGGAGATTACACCCAGGCTGTATCAACCCGTGGGAATCGTACATGGAGGAGCCCTGCTGGCCCTTGCTGAAACGGTGGGAAGTGCAGGTTCATTTCTCCTGGTGGATCCCCGGCACTTTGATGTGCTGGGTTCGGCGGTGAACGGGCAGCATCTGGCTCCTGCCAGGGAAGGGCTCCTGCATGCCAGGGCAGAGCTGGTGCACCTTACTGATTTTAAACATATATGGGATGTGGAAATAAAAGATGATGCCGGCAAACTTATTTCCATAAGTCGCGTTACTAATAGTGTCAAACCCAAAAAAACTTAAGCTGCACGCTGAACGAACCCTATGAACCAAGGTCTCATTAAAATACATAAAGCCTGTATCTCAAAGAACCTGCCGGTTGTAAGCTATCGCCTGCCACAGCAGGAGCATTCCACCACCTACATTCAGACTACTCCCGGCCATGTGCAGTGGAAATCGATCCGGGATATTTCCAGTGAAACAGGTTTTATGATGGCTCCCTTCGACACACGTAACGGGCATAAATACATCCTTATTAGACCTGATGTGGTCGTGCATGGAGATAATATATCGGGAGAGCAAATTCGATTCATTTCTGAACTGGGCCAGAGGCCTGGTCCTGACTGGAACGGAGAAACTCCGGTGGTTACGGAACGGGAAACCTACATGGAACAGGTAAAGGCCATCAAGTCATCCATATCCACAGGAGCTTTTCAGAAAGCAGTACTTTCCCGGATCAGGGTAATTAAGGGCAAGCATATGGCCATTGTGCCCAAACTCTTCCAGCGCTTATGCAGAATGCATCCGAATGCATTTGTGTACCTGTTCAAAAGTGATGACCATTTCTGGATGGGCGCTTCCCCTGAACCCTTGTTAAGGCTTCGTGACGGAAGGGTGTCCACGGTTTCACTGGCGGGTACCAGGCCTTTTGCCGAGCGGCACATGGACATTAACAGGTGGACAGTTAAGGAAGTCCTTGAGCAGGAATATGTGACCCGCTATATACACGATGTAATACGTGCATTTAAGGTGAAAGATTACAGGGTAAGTTCACCCTATGTGAAGAAGGCAGGAAATCTGGTACATCTTCGCACGGATTTCTTCCTTGATTTCGAAAAAATATCACAGAGGCTTTGGGATTTTGTGGATGCCATGCATCCTACCCCGGCAGTGGCAGGTCAGCCCAAGGAAGACGCCATTCAATATATTAAGGAACTGGAGCCGCATGACAGGGACTATTACACCGGATTCCTGGGACCGGTAGGCCCGGGGAACGGAGAGATCGATCTTTTTGTAAACCTCCGCTGTCTGAAGATCATGCCGGATTACCTGTCGCTGTATGTGGGAGGAGGCATTACACTTGATTCTGATCCGGCCGATGAATGGAATGAAACCAGGTGGAAGGCGGAGTCCCTGCTCAAAATACTCCGTACCTATATCAAAGATCTCTCACCATCAGATGCAGCACAATCAACATATAGCTGAGCTGGGCATATTGCTTGAAAGCAGGGGAATCAGGCATGCAATTATTGCACCGGGCAGCAGAAATGCTCCATTGATCCAGTTATTCACAGGCAATAAAGCTTTTATCTCCCACAGCATTGTGGATGAGCGCTCGGCAGGATATGTGGCCCTGGGTATGGCCCGGGAGCTGAAAGAACCGGTAGTACTTGTGACCACTTCGGGTACTGCAGTCCTGAACCTGTCACCTGCTGTGGCAGAAGCCTTCCATCAGCATATTCCACTAGTGGTTTTGACAGCTGACAGGCCTCTTGAAAAGATTTCCCGCTTCAATAACCAGGTGATCAACCAGACGGCTCCCTATTTCAACCATTCCAGGGGATTTCTTGAATTGCCTTTTGAGTTCAGGACGGAAAGCGAATTAAAGCAGGCTTTTCTATCCGTGGGACAGCTCCTGGATGAAGCACTTGTGCCTGAGACCGGACCAGTACATGTGAACATTCCCCTGCTGGAGCCTCTTTATGAACCGCTTCCATCAGCTCTGAAACAGGTGTCGGTTTCCGTAAATCCAGGTACACAGAATGTAGAGTTTCCGGTATTTGACAAGGGACTTGCCACAAAGAAAATTATGTTACTGGCAGGAATGGGGAACTACGGAAAGGAAATTGAGCCCTTGCTCAGGGATCTGAGCTCCCGCTACGAACTGCTTGTGGTCGCTGAGAATATTGCCAACCTGGCCTCAGGGCAGTTTGTTGTAAATCCTGAGCTGGTGCTGGCCGGATCCGGTGAAGCAGAAAGGGATCAGCTGGCGCCTGATGTGCTTATATCCTTTGGGGGACAGGTTGTTTCCAAGCGTCTCAGGCTCTTTCTGGAATCACTGCAGGAACTGGAGCATATTGAAATAAAAGAAAACATACGCGAATCATTGAAAAGGATGTTTGCATCCGGAGATGAAGGGGACAGGATCATTCAGAATCACTTACAGGAAACCTGGAAAAGGATTGAATCCAGGGAAGCACAGAGGGCAGTCTCTTACATTCAGGGTGCCCCGTTCAGTAACCTGTCCGTGATCCATAAGGTGCTTTCACTGGTTCCGGCTCATAGCACCGTGCATCTTGGTAACAGCTCAGTTATTCGCTATTCCCAGCTTTTTCCGGGACGTGACGATCTGAGCTATTATTCGAACCGGGGTACCTCAGGCATAGACGGATCCCTTTCAACTGCAGTTGGAGCGGCCATGGTTTCAGATGAGCTGCATCTTTTGCTGCTGGGGGACCTGAGTTTTGTTTATGACTCTAATGCGCTGTGGAATAAAAATTTCCCTCCGAACCTGAAGATCGTGGTGATCAATGACGGGGGAGGAGGCATATTCCGGCTGTTGGAAGGACCCGAGCGCATGGAGTTTTTTGAGGAATTTTCGGTGACTCATCACCCTGTTTCCCTGGAATTACTTTCACAATCCTTCGGCAGGGAGTTTCGAAGGGCTGTAAGCATGGACGAAGTGACCAGGGATGCCATGGCACTGTTTCATCCCGATTCCTCCCTGAGCATCCTGGAGGTGGATACCACCAAGAGTGAAAATAGTCGTACCTTTAAGGAGTTTTTCAATCAAAATCAGTAGCATACATGCCGTTAAGAGAATGGAAAATCCTCAAAGAATTTGAGGAGATCAGGTTTGAGTTTTTTGAAGGAATAGCAAAAATTACCATCAACCGTCCCCGCTATTATAACGCCTTCACACCCGATACCACAAGGGAAATGAGCGAAGCGCTTGTGCTGTGCAGGGAAATGCCGGAAATCAGGGTTGTGGTCCTTACCGGTGAAGGGGATAAGGCCTTTTGCAGCGGCGGGGACCAGAATGTGAAAAGTTTTGCTGGTTATGTGGGAAAAGACGGAGTTCCCAGGTTGAATGTGCTTGATGTACAGCGCCAGATCCGCAGCCTTCCCAAACCGGTGATCGCCATGGTCAATGGCTTTGCCATAGGAGGAGGGCATGTCCTGCATGTGGTATGCGATCTTTCCATTGCTTCGGAGAATGCACGTTTTGGACAGACGGGACCCAAAGTGGGAAGCTTTGATGCCGGATTCGGTTCTTCTTTCCTGGCCAGGCATGTGGGCCAGAAGAAGGCCCGGGAAATCTGGTTCCTATGTGAACAGTACAGTGCAGCAGAAGCCCTGGAGATGGGATTGGTGAATAAGGTGGTGCCCCTGGATAAACTGGAAGATACCACCGTGGAATGGTGCAATAAAGTAATGAAGCACAGTCCCATTGCCCTGAGAATGATCAAGGCCGGACTGAATGCCGAGCTGGATGGACAGGCCGGGATCCAGGAACTGGCGGGGAATGCAACCATGTTGTACTATATGACCGATGAGGCACAGGAAGGAAAGAATGCATTCCTGGAGAAAAGGGATCCCGATTGGGATCAGTTTCCTAAATTGCCATAAGGGTGCCACTTGAAAGAAAATTCTTAGTTTTGTCTTAGTATGAATTCAGCCCGAATATGGATTAAAGCCTTTCGCCTGCGGACCCTTCCGCTGGCACTCTCTGCAACTATACTGGGCAGTTTCCTGGGATATGCCGAAAACCGGTTTAAATGGGGGGTTTTTATCTTCGCCAGCCTGACTACCCTCTTCCTGCAGATCCTTTCTAACCTGGCCAATGATTACGGGGATGCCAGGAAGGGAACCGATAACAAGAAGCGGCTGGGGCCCCTGAGGGTGACCCAGAGCGGACTGGTGAGCCAGGGACAGATGCGCTGGATGATCGGGGTATTTGTACTGCTGAGCCTGCTTTCAGGATCCCTGCTAATCAGGTCCGGGTTGCAAGGCCGTAACACCTTCCTTATTGTGTTGTTTTTCCTGCTGGGTATTTCGGCCATTTATGCGGCCATCAAATATACAATCGGTAAACGGCCCTATGGCTATGTGGGCTTCGGCGATATTATGGTTTTTATCTATTTCGGGATCCTGGGCGTAGCAGGCACCTATTTTCTTCATACCCAGTCCTTTCATCCCAGCATCCTGCTGCCTGCCTCCTCGGTGGGACTATTCAGTGCAGGGGTGCTGAACCTGAATAACCTGAGAGACCATGAAAATGATGCCCTCAGCGGGAAGAACACCCTGGTGGTTCGCATGGGAGTGACCTGGGCCAAGGCCTATCATGTGGTCCTGCTCTTTACGGCCCTGGTACTGGCTGTGGTCTATACGGTGCTGTATTTTGAATCCTATTACCAGCTGATTTTCCTGCTCCCGGTGCCCCTGTTGATTATCGATATTCAGCAGGTAATCACCAACACGGTTCCTGTGGAACTCAACCGGGAGCTGAAGAGACTGGCCATGGCTACCCTGCTGTTTTCGCTTGCCTTTGGAATCGGACTGGTGCTTTGAAAATCTCTGCCACATATGTTTCTCACCCCCTGGTTTTCTTCCGGTCCGCCGGAACTTCCCGTGGCATCCTTCATCAGAAAGCCTGCTGGTACATCCTGCTGAAAGGGGAAGATGGCCGCAGCGGATTGGGAGAGGTTTCATTCATACCCGGACTCAGCGTGGAGGATGCAGATGAAATCGAAATTCAGATAGATCATGTCTGTAAACTCATAAACCGGGGTGAAATGGACCCGGGAGGTAAATTGCCAGCTTTGCCCGGGCTGCAGTTCGCCCTGGAGACCGCATTGCTGGATTTGAAACAGGGAGGATCCGGGCTGCT
Source organism: Bacteroidota bacterium (assembly GCA_039714915.1). Lineage (GTDB taxonomy): Bacteria > Bacteroidota > Bacteroidia > Bacteroidales. Next base: position 189,534 of record JBDLIM010000001.1, on the reverse strand, counting down.
CTTTCCCTCGGATTTTACGAGAGGAATGGCGGGTATCTCCACCAATGGATTGATCTGGATGGGTGATCCGGCCCATATGAAGCGGCAGATCGGAGAGAAACTGGAGCAGGGATTCCGGGTCCTGAAAATGAAAGTGGGAGCCCTGGAACTGGAGACGGAGCTGAAGATTCTTCATGACATCAGGGAGGAACACGATCCGGGGGAACTGGAGATCCGCCTGGATGCCAATGGTGCCTGGAGTGCTGAAGAGGCCTTCGGGAAATTGGAAAAATTTGCTTCCTTTGGAATTCATTCCATTGAACAACCCATCGCCCCGGGACAGAACGAGACCATGGCAGAATTATGTACCAGTGAGATTATTCCCATTGCGCTGGATGAGGAACTGATCGGGATCAGCTCCAGCCACCAGCGGGCCGAGCTGCTTGGTTCTATCAGGCCTGCCTACATCATTTTAAAGCCGGGACTGCTGGGCGGTTTTCGCATAGCGCAGGAATGGATCAGGCTGGCGGGAGATTTTAATACCGGGTGGTGGATTACCTCCGCCCTTGAATCTGCGGTGGGTTTGAATGCCATTGCGCAATGGACCTACAGTCTGGATGTTTCCATTCCCCAGGGCCTTGGACTGGGGACACTTTACTCCAATAACATCCCTTCTCCTTTGGAAATGAGGAAGGACCGGCTCTGGTACCGGCCCGAAAAACAATGGGATTATGATCTGATCCCCGGAATGTAAGGACATGATTGATGTGAACAAAGATTTTCAGCTGGATGGAAGATCATTTGACCGTGATCAGCTGCTTGAGTATTGCCATCGCGGAGCAGGGGATAAGGAGTATCCGGAATGGAAGAAGGAAGTGCTTGCATTTATCGACCTGTTTCTTGATCCCTCCCGCGGAGAAGTTATCCAGAAAACCAGTGGAACTACGGGTGATCCCCGTATACATATTCTCCATAGGCAATCCCTGATCCGCAGCGCCAGGAAAACCCTGGACTTTTTTAAACTGGCTCCCGGCGACAGGGTGCTTCACTGTTTGCCCATGAGGTATGTGGCTGGCAAGCTTATGGTGGTCAGGGCACTGGTGGGTGGACTTGATCTTGTATTAACGGAGCCCTCAGGCAGACCGGCCAGGGATCTGAAAGAGGCGCTTGCATTTGCAGCCATGGTACCCCTGCAGGTACACGAATCCCTGGTTCATGGGGATGATTTCGCAAACATTTCGACCCTTCTTATAGGAGGTGGAAAACTTCAATATGCTTCCTTAAAGCACTTGTCCCGGCTTGAGCAAACTGCAGTCTATGAGTCCTTTGGCATGAGCGAAACCTATACCCATTTTGCATTGAAAAGAATAAGCGGACCCAATCCCGACAGGGGATTCAGAGTGTTTGAAGGAGTTGAGATCAGTCAGGACCAGCGAAATTGCCTGGTGGTAGATGTGCAGGGAATTACCGAGGGACCGGTTACAACAAACGACCTGGTGGAGATTGATCCATCGGGACAGATGTTTAAATGGCTGGGCAGGTATGATCACGTGATTAATTCGGGGGGGATTAAAATCATTCCCGAGATGCTGGAACAGCAAATCAGGCTTGTCATCAGGCAAAACAGCCTGGTTCTCCCCGAACCCGATGACCGGCTGGGAAGCCGTTTGGTACTGTTGGTGGAGACAACAGAGGAGAATCCTCCCCTGGAAGAATGGTTTGAGGCAATGAAAGCCATCCTGCCTGCCTATGAGCTTCCTAAACACATTTATACCACCCCTGAAATTCCCAGGAATTCCTCCATGAAAATGGACCGCCTGGCAGCGCAAAAGTTTCTTCCCGGTCATTGACTTGTATCGTTTGCTGTAGTGTTTTCCGTATGGATTTCTGCGTGTTTTGCCGCTCTTTACCGTTGGCATTAAGATGAAGTTCGGTTTTCATGGCCGTCAACTTTTGACTCTCCTTGGCTTGCCGCGAGGAAGCAAAGATCGGTTAGCCAATCATCGATTAATTTTTTATTTTATTTGTGCTCGCTAACCCCGAAGTAGAATTCGGAGAACCGAGTTTACGAGCTCAGCGGAGCTAACCGTAGCGAAGCGAAGCTCGACGCAGTCAATGCGCGAGCGTAATTCAATTTTCCCAAGCGTCCCGGAGAAGAGGTCATTTTCTCTCTGATTTGCAGAACGTTTTTATCGATCCAGATCCAAGTTTCTATTTCGCTCCAGACCCAAATTTCTATGTCGATCTCTACAAGCTTATATAGACCCTGATTGCTATAATAAGCACAATCCTGTAAAAAAACGTCCCGTACGAATGCGGTATGGCTATTTATTATCCATCAGACCACTAAATCGATGTCATTGACGATAATAAATAACCCTCGGGGGTTAAATATTATCTTCAAAGCACCTAAAACACATACAAACAAGATAATAAATAACCATGTTATGAGAAATTTTATGAAATGGGATAAGATTAGACATTTTCGGGCAGGGATCGTTTTAGCTATCAGGAGGTGACGTGGATAAACCAGTTTGTTCCAATCCATGCCGACCCGGAATCCTATGTTCCTGACGGGTACCAGCTGGCTAAATACATAATGCATAAGAAAGAATACTATATCGGATACCACTCAGATATGCAGATTCATGGATTGGTATTACAACCACCAGGCTTAAGAGCCATCCTGCCTGCCTATGAGCATCCTAAACACATTTATACCACCCCTGAAATTCCCAGGAATTCCTCCATGAAAATGGACCGCCTGGCAGCGCAAAAGTTTCTTCCCGGTCATTGACTTGTATCGTTTGGTTTCTTATTTTTAAAGAATCTAAATACTTTAGGAGAGAAAAACCATGAAAGCACTGAAAATCATTTTGATCATTATCGGGATTCTATTAGCAGCCATCCTGATTATTCCACTCTTCGCACCTGCAACAGCCGAAGTAAGTGCTGAAACTGAGATTGCACTGGATCCATCCCAGGTATTTCCTGCTGTGGCTTCCTTTAAGAACCGGCATCTATGGGATCCATGGATGACGATGGATTCCACCGCTGATGCGGAAATTGAGCCAAAATCAGGATTTGTTGGATCTACCTATTCCTGGCAGGGTGAGCAAGTGGGAACCGGAAGAATGGAAGTCATTTCTGTGAAAGAGAACCAGTACATTGAATCCTCTCTATGGTTTGGGGAGGTGACTGAACCTTCCCTGGTGGAGTGGGAGTTCACACCATCAGACGGTGGAACACATGTGGTGTGGTCCTTTTCACAGAAGACAAAATACCCCATCGGTCGACTGGGAATGATGTTTGGAAAGGTTTTCCTGAAACAGAGTTTTGAAACGGGGCTGACCAATCTGAAAGAATACCTGGAAGCATTGCCCCGGCCCAAAAGCTCACTGAGCTCCATATCTGTTGAATCACAGGCTGCAATTACGGCTATGGTGGCTGACGGGGCAGGGACCATGGAGACCATTGGACAGCAGCTGGGAGAGTTGTATGGAGCTATTTTTACAGAAATTGAAAAACAACAACTGCAGGTGACCGGACCTGCCTTTGTGCATTACCTGGATTATGATGAAGCCACCGGTCATTCCAATTACCGGGCCGGTTTCCAGGTGGCAGCTAATGGCAAATCTGCCGGGGGCGTGGAGTCGGTAAGCTATCCCGAGATGAAAATTGTGAAGGCTACTCATACCGGACCCTATGAAGAGTTTACCAATTCGTATGAGAAGATGGATGCGTACATACAAGAAAATGGCCTGGAGGTTTCGGGGGAAGCATTTGAGTTTTATGTGACCGGAATAATGACCGAATCGGATCCGGCAAAATGGCAGACAATCATTGCTTTTCCCTTGAAGTAGCATGGATTATAAGGAGATAGACCGCCTGTTTTACAGGGATGGATACCGCATTGCCCATCAGTACCTGGAAAAAGAGATAAGTCCCAGTACGCTTAGCTCAGGAATAGAACAGCTCTACCAGGGGGTGAACGATCTGCTGGAAGCATTCCTGAACCGTTCAGCTGCCGAAGGCAAAGCTTCAGAGTGTAAAAAGGGATGTAGCTGGTGCTGTCACCAGATGGTATATGCGGTCACCCATGAATTTCTGTATATCTCCCATTTCGTACAGAATAATTTATCCAGGGAGAAAGGTCAGCGTATTCTGGAGAAAGCGCGCGATAAAGTCATGCAAACCATGAATAAGTCCATGAAGGAACAGGCATTGCTAAAGATCCCATGTCCCTTCCTGGACTTGGGAAAGTGCAGCATTTACCAGGTCAGGCCCATGGCCTGCAGGATTTACCTCTCCTCCTCGGTAAGGGCCTGCAAAAGGGAATTTGATGAACCCACCAATGAACGGGTCTTCTCCGACCTGTTTGAGTTTCCCCTGAGGGCAGGCCGTATGATGAATGAAGGATTTGTGGCCTATCTGAAACAACATGGAATCCAGTCATCCGAATTACCCATGGAACAGGGTTATTCGTCGCTTATAACTCTTGGTCAGACCATGGAGGGGTGGATTGAGGGTAGGTGAGAGGGCCTGTGGCCGGTGGTTGGTGGTCAGTGATCGGTGTGTCAATGTGATCGGTGTGTCAATGTGATCGGTGTGTCAATGTGATCGGTGATTATATGTTATCTTAGTGGGTTCATTCATCAAATGCCTGGTACCATGGACCCGATTTGCCTTGGAATTCTTCGTGAAACCAAAATCCCTCCCGATAAACGGGTAGCCCTTACTCCCGTACAGTGCAGGGAGTTGCTGGATACATACCAGGGACTCAAAATCGTTGTACAGCCTTCGGAGTATCGTTGCTACACGGATGAGGAATATCGTGAAGCCGGGCTAAACCTGTCGGAAGATCTTTCGGCCTGCCAGGTCCTGATGGGAGTAAAGGAGGTAAAGATCCATGCCCTGCTGGCGGATAAGACCTACTTCTTCTTTTCGCATACTGCCAAGAAGCAGCCCTATAACAGAGAGCTTCTCGCGACCTTGGTTGAGCGGGGAAACAGAATGGTAGATTACGAATACCTGACAGGCAGGGACATGCAACGGGTAGTGGCTTTTGGACACTGGGCAGGAGTGGTAGGCGCATACAATGGCCTGCGTGCCCTGGGAATAAGCACAGGTAAATTCAGCTTGAAACCGGCACATGAATGTTACGATCAGGAGGAGCTTAAACAGGAACTGGAAAAGGTGGATCCGGGAAGTACCAGGATGCTGCTTTCCGGTGGAGGCAGGGTAGCTGGCGGGGCAGTTGAGATCTTGGAATCAGCCGGGATTTCTTTCAAAACACCGGAGGAATACCTTGCAAGTGATTTTGAACATGCGGTGTATACCAGGCTGGATCCCTGGCATTATGCAAAACGAGAAGACAGTAGTGGTTTTGATTTTCCTCATTTCATGGCTCATCCGGATCTGTATGAAAGCAGCTTTCTGCCTTTCGCCAAACGGACCGACCTTTTTATTGCCTGTCACTTCTGGGATCCCCGATCCCCTTTGATGCTAACCAGAAAGGACCTGTTGCGTAGTGATGTAACCATTTCGCTTATAGCGGATATCAGTTGTGATATCGATGGGCCCATCGCATCCACCATCCGTGCTTCCACCATTGCAGATCCTTTTTATGGTTACGATCCGCTTACCGGGAAGGAAACGGAGCCTTTCACAGGCCAGGGCATTACTGTAATGGCGGTGGATAACCTGCCGGGAGAGCTCCCCAGGGATGCATCCGCAGACTTTGGGAATGCACTCATGGAGCATGTGATCCCTGAATTGCTTGGATTGAAAAACACAGGAATGCTTGATCGTGCCTCCATTACTTCCGGCAGAGCTCTAACAGAACCGTACAGGTATTTACAGGATTACCTGGATGGGAAGGAATGATCAGCCCAGACAGGACTGGTCAATCAGGAATCCGTTTTCTTCCAGAGGTCAAAGGGTTTGGCAGCATCTGTTTTAAAGGGTAGCATGACTTTCTTACCGGTACCAGCCGACTCATAGGCTGCAAATATTATTTCCATCACAGCTTTTCCATCTTCTCCCGTAACCATGGGTGCCTTGTCATTCTTTACACAATTCACAAAATGTTCCATTTCCTGGGGAAAGCCATAGTTCCAGTTTTCCTCATACATGGTAAAGCTCCATCCCCGGGTATCCCCCGCTTTTTCCACGGCATAGCCCACACCTTTGGTGCTGTAAGTCTGGATGGAATTGCCCTGCAGTACATCGGCATAGGCCACACCTTCGGTACCATGGACCTCGGCACGGTCATCCATGCCTCCAGGTTTGGTCCAGCTCTCCTCTGCCATGGCAGTTACCCCATTTTCAAATTCCAGGATGATAATGCCATTGTCATCCCCTCTGGTCTTCTCATTATGAACCGTGGTGCTCATCTGGGCATAGACCGATTTCACCGGATTGTTGTTATTCATCCATCGGAAAAACTGGAAGGCATGACAGCCCATATCCATGGATACGCCTCCGCCTGAGCGTTCCACATCCCAGAAATGAGGTGCATGCGGACCGTCGTGTTTTTCCGACTGCTTCAGGAGCAAGGGTTTACCCAGGGCACCTTCGTCCAGGAGGCTTTTCAACCTGACATACTTGGGGGTGAAGCATAATTCCTCTGCGTACATAAGCTTCACACCGGCATCCTTACATGCATCAATCATGCGATCCGCTTCAGCCATGTTCATGCAGAAGGGCTTTTCAACCACGATATGTTTGCCGGCGGCAGCAGCCTTTAAAGTGATCTCGCAATGCAGGTAATTGGGAGCACCGATGACTACCATGTGGATCTCATCCAGTGCCAGCATCTCATCCAGCCTGGTAAAGTGATTCGGGATCTGTTGTTGTTCCGCAAATCTCTGTGCATGCCCCGGGGTGGGTGACATGACCGCTACCATTTCTGCATCCCTGATCTTTTTCAGCGAATCGGCATGAATGGAACAAATAAATTGCGATCCAATCAGCCCTACTCCGACTTTTTTCATGTTAATGGGTTAAATGTTAGAATATTATAGTCTTTTTTTCCTGTCCACCATTCACCATCCACCATTCACCATTCACTGACATAATGCCGCCGCCCCCTTGATACTTATGTGTTCTGTTTCGGAAAACTCAATTCTGAAGCTCTTCAGTACCGATGGAAACGCGATATCCGAAACCGATTCCCACATAGCATCTTCAAAAAGCTGTCTGGCCCTGGATATCGATCCTCCGATAATGATCAGGGGAGGGTCCACGGCCATGATTATGGTTTTTATGGCATTTCCAAGGTGCATCCCCATTTCCCTGAAGGCCTGTATGGCCCGGGAATCCCCACTTAAAGCCTTTTCAGCAGCTTCCTCTCCGTTCATGCCATGCTTCTTAAGAAAAAACATCCCGCTGGTGTAGTTCTCATAGATCCCGTCCAGGTAGGGCATGGTGCCGAACTCTCCCGAGCACCCGTGGGCATCGTCCAGCAAAGCGCCATTTTTGATAATTCCTGATCCCATCCCGGTACCAAGGGTAATCCCCACAAAATCAGTGCTTCCTGCAAACTTGCCATATCGGTATTCACCCATGGTGAAACAGTTTGCATCGTTATCCACATAAACCGGTACACTGAACTCTCTTTCGAAGATGGATTTCAGGGGAAGCTCTTTCCAGTTGGGAATATTTAGCACATCATAGGCAATGCCCTGACGGCGATCCACCAGTCCGGGCACCCCAATACCGATGCCTGATACCTTAGGACTGAACATCTCCTTCACCAGACCGGTCATCTGCTCAACTACTACCTGAGGATCCTCTAAGTTTTGATCGATATTTTCCCTTAACTCCTTCCCGAGCTCACCATCAGTAATTATACCTGCAGCCACTTTTGTGCCACCCAGATCAATACCGATCCATGCATTGCTGTATACGGAAGTCATTTAATTGAAGTGCCTTTGGTCGTCTTTGTCTTTTTTGTCCTTCCACTTATCCATATTTGTAAGGCTCCAGATAAGGCCGATTCCCCCGACACCCAGCAATACGAAGCCCACCGGTCGTATGATGGCCAGGTTGATGGTAAGAATAATGCCAATGGCTATCAGGAGAATGCTAATAAGCCACAGGCTTCTGTAATCACGTGGTTTCTTTTGCTGGTACATGGGTCAGGAAGAATTTTTAAGGTTTGAAGTAACCTGCAGGGGATCTTCTGCTGAAAAAATAGTATTTCCCACCACAAATACATCCACTCCTGCCTGGATCAGAGCTGAGATATTTTCTTCTGTAACACCTCCATCCACCTGAATCAGGGTTTCCGCTCCAGCCTCGCTAATCATTTTCTTGAGCTTCCTGATCTTATCCCAGGAACCTTCTATAAATTTCTGTCCCCCGAATCCGGGATTCACAGTCATGATAAGTACCATATTCAGATCCTTGAGTATGGGTTCAAGCAGTGAAACATCGGTATGCGGATTCACAGATACAGCCGGTTTCATGCCCAGTTCGCGGATTTTATGGATGGTACTATGCAGGTGGGTGCAGGTTTCGTAATGCACTGTGAGCCAGTCAGCACCTGCATCCCTGTAGGCTTCCAGGTAGCGATTCGGATCTACGGTCATCAGGTGCACGTCCAGGGGCTTTTTGGCCACCTTCTTAATCTGCCTGATCACAGGGAATCCGAAGGTAAGGTTGGGGACAAATACTCCGTCCATAATATCCAGGTGCAGGAGATCTGCTTCGGATTGGTTTACCATTTCGATCTCGGCTTCCAGATGCAGGAAATCAGCGGTCAGAATAGAGGGGAAAATCAAATGTTTACTCATGTAGCTGTCTTTCCGGTAAAATTAAACTTTTATGGCACAATGAGCCAAATTTGTCACTAATTATGCGCAACTAAACAAGTTCTAAGCCCCTCTTACACTAATAAACTCTGCATTCTATCTCTGAGTCCTATTACAAATACCTGAAATCGCGTCAGAAGCATTATGAATCAATAGATGATTATCTTGCGGTTCCGGTGATTGTGTTTTCAAATGTGGAAGGCGGCACGGGTTTCTTAGGAGGGTATTCCTCGGATTTGCATACAATCACTACCTTTGTCCCCGAATATTTTTATGATTATGGATATTATATGTTCGAGTAATGATTGTTTTTGAAGACCTTATTTCGCAACGGACCGGAATTCCTGTCAGGCAGGTCAAAAACACAGTTGAACTTCTGGATGAAGGAGCTACCATTCCCTTTATCAGCCGATACCGGAAGGAACATACAGGGAGCCTGGATGAAGTGCAAATCACTCAGATCAGGGATGAGCTGAATAAACTGAAAGAGCTGCAAAAGAGGAAGGAATACATCCTGAAGACCATCGAAGATCAGGATAAACTTACTCCGGAGTTAAAAGCCAGGATCGAAGAATGCCTTGACCCGGTCTTACTGGAAGATATCTACCTGCCTTATAAAACCAAGCGGAAGACACGTGCCACCGTGGCCCGTGAGAAGGGACTGGAACCTCTGGCCAAGATCCTGATGAAGCAGCAGGAAATGCATGTGGAACAGGCTGCTTCTTCTTTTCTGAATGAGGAGGTAGAATCTGTTGAGGATGCTCTGCAGGGAGCCAGGGATATTATTGCAGAATGGGTGAATGAGAACCAAAGGGCCAGAAAAACGGTCAGGTATCATTTTGACAGGAATGCGGTGATTTCTTCCAAACTGGTTAAAGGCAAGGAAGAAGAAGGAGAGAAGTTCAAGGATTATTTTGAATTCAGTGAACCTTTAAAAAAGTGTCCGGGCCACCGGATCCTGGCCATGCGAAGGGGGGAACAGGAAGGTTTTTTAAAACTTTCAGTCGAGCCGGACAACAGCAGGGTACTTGATGCGCTGGAAGACCAGTTTGTGAAAAGTCCTTATGAAGTAGGGCAGCAGGTGGCCGAAGCCGTGCGCGATGCCTATAAAAGACTGATGCACCCTTCCATCGAAAATGAATATAAGGGACTGTATAAGGAAAAGGCCGATCAGGAGGCCATCAGAGTATTTGCCGATAACCTGCGTCAGCTTCTGCTGGCTTCTCCCCTGGGGCAAAAAAGGGTCATGGCACTGGATCCGGGCTTCAGAACCGGGTGTAAGCTGGTTTGCCTCGATGAACATGGAAACCTGCTTCATAATGAGACTATTTATCCACATCCTCCGCAATCGGACAGGGCAGGTTCCACCAGGAAAGTATCATCCCTGGTGCAGCAATATAAAACTGAAGCCATTGCTATTGGGAATGGAACGGCCAGCAGGGAGACCGAAAGGTTTATCCGGATGATCAGGTTTCCGCATGACCTTGAGGTTTATGTGGTAAATGAATCAGGGGCTTCCATCTATTCGGCATCAAAAATCGCCAGAGAGGAGTTCCCGGATTATGATGTAACCGTACGGGGATCGGTATCCATTGGCCGGCGATTGATGGATCCACTGGCCGAACTGGTGAAGATTGATCCCAAATCCATCGGAGTGGGGCAGTACCAGCACGATGTGGACCAGGGCAATCTGAAAAAAAGCCTGGATGAGGTGGTGGAAAGCTGCGTGAACCTGGTGGGTGTAAATGTGAATACGGCCAGCAAGCACCTTTTAACCTATGTGTCCGGACTGGGACCGGTTCTTGCTCAGAATGTGGTGGACTACAGGCAGGAGATCGGGGGTTTCACTTCCAGAAAACAATTAAAGAATGTCGCCAGAATGGGAGAGAAGGCCTTTGAGCAATGCGCTGGTTTTTTACGGATTGAAGGTGCAGAAAATCCCCTGGATAACTCTGCTGTACATCCAGAAAGCTACCACATTGTGGAGAAAATGGCCGGTGACCTGGATGTGGATCTGAAGCAGCTTGTAAGCGATGAATCCCTGGTGAAAAGGATAGACCTTAAAAAATATGCGGGCGGCGATATCGGACTTCCCACTTTAAAGGACATCAGGGATGAACTGGAGAAACCGGGCAGGGATCCCAGGGAGCAGATAGAGGTATTCGAGTTTGACCAGGGTGTATTCAGCATCGATGATCTGAAAACCGGTATGGAATTGCCCGGGATCGTAACCAATATTACCAAGTTTGGAGCCTTTGTGGATGTGGGAGTAAAGCAGGACGGCCTGGTACATATATCTCAGCTGGCCGACCGTTTCATAAAAGATCCCAACGACATCGTAAAAATACACCAGCACGTAAAAGTCAGGGTGCTGGAGGTGGATGTTCCCAGGAAGAGAATCCAGCTTTCCATGAAGGGTATGAAACCTTAAAACAATAAAACCAATGAAGATCTCAAGCATGGTCGTACTGACTCTTGTGGCGGTAACGACTATACAATCTTGCAAAATATCAGATATGAAAGCACCGCTTGCTGCAAAGAAGCCAAAAGAACTCACTATTCACGGAGATACCAGGATCGATGCCTATTACTGGCTCAGGGAGCGGGAAAATCCTGAGGTCATTTCCTACCTGGAGGCTGAAAACTCCTACAGGGAATCTGTAATGAAAGATTCGGAGGATTTCCAGAAGGAACTTTTCGATGAGATAGTGGGCAGGATCAAACAGAAAGATGAAAGCGTGCCTTACCGGAAGAACGGGTATTACTATTATTCCAGGTATGAGGAAGGAAAGGAATATCCGGTCTATTGCAGGAAGAAAGGAAGCCTGGAAGCGGAAGAAGAGATCCTGGCCAATGTGAACGAGATGGCTGAAGGCTACACTTACTTCCAGGTGGGAGGGATGAGTGTCAGTCCTGACAATCGTTACCTGGCCATTGGCATCGATACGGTGAGCCGCAGGAAATATACCATCTATATTAAGGACCTGGAGACAGGGAACATGCTGGAAGATGAAATCCCGGTAACCACCGGGGGAGCCACCTGGGCAAACGACAGTAAAACCCTGTTCTATACCCTGAAGGATGAGGAAACCCTCAGGAGCAAAGCCATATTCAGGCACATTAAGGGATCATCGGCAGCAGACGATGTCCTGGTTTATGAAGAGGAAGACGAAACCTTCGGCACCTTTGTATTTAAGGCCAAATCCAATAAGTACCTCATAATCGGAAGTTCGAGCACCCTGACCAATGAATATAGGGTTCTTTCGGCTGATGATCCCCTGGGGGCATTCACTGTGGTGCAGCCACGTGTTCGCGGACTTGAATACAATGTGGCCCATTATGGAGATTATTTCTACATTATTACCAACCTGGAAGCCACCAATTTCAGACTGATGAGAACTCCTGTAAAGCAGACAGAGAAGGAGCACTGGGAAGAGGTTATTGCCCACAGGAAGGATGTGTTCCTGGAGAGCATTGAGATCTTTGAAGATTTCCTGGTGGTGGAAGAACGGAAAGAGGGGCTCAGCCATCTAAGAGTAATTCCATGGGATAAGGGCCAGGAACATTATATTGAAATGGGAGAGGAAGTATATACGGCCTGGATCTCCATTAATCCGGATTTTGACAGCAAGTTGCTGAGGTATAATTATTCCTCATTGACCACACCCAACACAACCTTCGATTACCACCTGGAAACCAGGGAGAAGACGCTTTTAAAACAGGAAGAAGTACTGGGGGGCAACTTTGATCCGCTTAATTACGAAGCCAGACGAATCTATGCCAGGGCTGATGACGGGAAGCAAATCCCCATGAGCATTGTATACCGCAAAGGCCTTGAACTTAATAGAAAGAATCCAACCCTCCTGTATGGATACGGATCCTATGGAATTACCATGGATCCGGGTTTCCGTTCCTACCGGCTTTCCTTGCTGGATCGTGGTTTTGTGTATGCCATAGCCCATATCCGGGGCAGCCAGATCTACGGACGACCCTGGTATGACGATGGGAAGTTGCTGAAAAAGATGAACACCTTCACCGACTTTAACGATTGTGCAGAACACCTGATCAAAGAGAGCTACACCAGTTCGGAACATCTCTATGCCATGGGGGGAAGTGCGGGTGGCCTGCTGATGGGTGCAGTGATCAATCTTCAGCCGGAGTTGTATAAGGGAGTGATCGCAGCTGTACCTTTTGTGGACGTGGTGACCACCATGCTGGATGAAGACATCCCTCTGACTACCAGCGAATACGATGAGTGGGGGAATCCCAATGAGAAAACGTCCTACGAATACATGCTCTCATATTCTCCTTATGACCAGGTGGAGGCTAAAGCATATCCCAACATGCTTGTAACCACCGGTCTCCATGACAGCCAGGTTCAGTACTGGGAACCTGCCAAGTGGGTGGCCAAGCTCAGGGATATGAAAACAGATAACAATCTTTTGCTCATGTACTGTAATATGGATACCGGGCACGGTGGGGCTTCGGGCCGTTTCGAGGTATATAAGGAGACGGCCATGGAATATGCATTTCTGCTGAAATTGGCGGGGATTCATAAATAGTGACAAGTGACAAGTGACGGGAGAACAAGACATGCTACCAATAACGACAATTACAAAATACCGGGTGACCTATGCCGATACGGATCAGATGGGTGTGGTTTATTATGGAAATTACGGCAGGCTTCTGGAGATTGGCCGGACCGAGATGATCCGGGAGATGGGTTTCCCATATGCGAAGATGGAGGAAAGCGGGATAGTCATGCCGGTATACTCGGTAGAATCAAGGTACAGGAACGTGCTTAAGTACGATGAGTTGGTAAGCATAGAGACTACCCTGAAGGAACTTCCTGCATCCAGGATCGAGTTTTTCTACCGGATCTTTAATGAGGAGGGGGTACTGGCCCATGAGGCGAAAGTGGTACTGGTTTTCCTGAATACTGAAACCAACCGGCCGGTCAGGGCACCGGAGATGCTACTGGAAGTGCTCCGGGATCCTGGAAGCTGAATCCGCTTAAATGATGAAATAGGCATTGGGTTTACTGATCCCCTGCAAGCGTGATCAGGGTGATCTCGGGCCGGATCCCCACCCGGCCGGGGAAGCCCGTGTAACCCAGGCCCCTGTTCACATACAGGTGCTGTCCGTTTTCACGGTATAGTCCGGCCCAGTGTTTGTAGGTCCAGCGAGATGGGCTCCACCGGAACTTGCCGATCTCCAGGCCAAGTTGCATCCCATGGGTGTGTCCCGACAGGGTGAGCTGTATGTTTTCTTTATCCCTGACCTGAAGGTCCCAATGGGAGGGGTCATGGGATAAGAGAATTTTAACCAGTTCCGGATTGCTTCCCCGCATGGCTTCACTTAGATCACCAAGTTGAGGGAAGGGAGGTTTCCCCCAGTTTTCAACGCCAATAATTTCGAGGGAATGGCCGTTGCGCGAAAGAGTACGGTGCTCGTTCAGCAGGAGATCGAATCCGGAGGCTCTGAACTGAGCTTTCACCCGCTCCAGATTGGCTGCTTCTTCAGCTTCAGAGTCCCAGTCGAAGTAGTGCCCGTAGTCATGGTTTCCCAGTACTGCATATTTTCCCAGCGGGGCCTTTAATCCATTCAGAATTTCCACAAAGGGATCTACCTCTTCTGAAAAATTATGAACCAGATCTCCCGTAAACAGGAGGAGATCAGGTTCAAGCTGATTGACCTTTTTCACCACTTCGCTGATGTAACCGGGATGCTTATAAAAGCCAGCAAGGTGCATGTCAGAGAGCTGAACAATCTTAAAATCCCGGAAAGATTCGGGAAGTCCTGGTATCGCTATGGATTCAGCAAATATCTTCACATTAGTCCGGCCCCTGATCATACCCATGGCAAAGCTAATAAACAGGAAAACACCTGCTACAGTGCCTGTAATTAACAGATATCTGCGAAATGAGTAGGCTTCCAGTTTGAATAGTTTTGACAGCACTAATGTCATGTCACTCAATAGCTGACTTGCGTTAAAAACAAGCTTGGGCACATACAGCATCAGAAAGATCCCCATTATTAACATTACCCCGAAGAATCTGGAGGGATCCCGCATTTGCTGAAATTGTGACCCTGCCCTGATAAGAAGGATCAGCATTGCGGCACTCAGCCCCCAGTAAACCATCAAAAATGCCCTGCTTCCTGCAAAATCAGGAGATACCATATGTTGAATCCCCCTGATGGCATAGAGGTCCATGGCTAGCATAAAGAGGGTGAAAGCTGTGACTATCAGGAATGATCTCATACTTTAGGTTAAATAATCGCTATAATTGCTTTCCAATGAAATTAAGGATTGTAATTTTAAACGCATAAGAAAATCCGATTAATCATGAAAGAACTATTTCTGGCCCTGTTTTTTCCCTTCCTCTTTCACATGGGAGCATTTGCACAGGATGAAACAAATGAAAGTGGGCTTTTGTTGGCACCCTTACCTGAACTTCTTGTGAGTGAAGATGGGAGAGCAATAAGCTCTGCTTCGGAATGGGAGGAGTTCAGGAGGGAAGAGGTCCTGGAGCTCTTCAGGGATCATATGTACGGAAGGATCCCTGATACAGAATTTTCCATAAGTCACCAGGTAAAATTCATGGACCGGGAAGCTTTGGAAGGCAGAGCGGTGCAAAAGGAAGTGGAATTGCTCTTCAGCAATGGCAGCGACAGTCTGGATATTTCTGTCCTGGTTTACCTACCCAGGGAACACACCGGACCTGTCCCTATTTTTGTGGGTCTTAATTTCTATGGGAATCATACCATTCATCCCGATCAGCAAATCGGTATTCATGACAGCTGGGTTCAAAACAATGAAGAATTTGGGATCACAGACAACCAGGTGAATGCGCTTTCAAGAGGAATGAGAAGTCATCGCTGGCCCGTGGAGCTGATCCTGTCCAGGGGATATGGACTGGCCACTATTTACTATGGGGATATTGATCCGGATTTTGACGATGGCTTTAAAAACGGGATCCATGGTTTAGAGGGGGAGAGTGGGGCAGAACGCAGTGAAAATTCCTGGGGTTCTATTGCAGCCTGGGCCTGGGGTCTGTCAAGGGCCATGGATTATTTTGAAGAGGACCTGGAAATTGATGCCGGCCGGGTGGCTGTGATAGGGCATTCCAGGCTGGGAAAAACTTCCCTGTGGGCCGGGGCACAGGATGAGCGCTTTGCGCTTGTAATCTCCAATAATTCAGGCTGCGGGGGAGCCGCACTTTCCAGGCGTGCTTACGGCGAAAGGGTAAGCAACATCAATACGGCTTTCCCACACTGGTTCGCAGAGAAATTCAAAGCCTATAACGACAATGAAGCAGCACTTCCGGTGGATCAGCATATGCTGATGGCGCTGATGGCTCCCCGCCCCCTTTATGTGGCCAGCGCAGAGGAGGATAACTGGGCAGATCAGCATGGCGAATATCTTTCACTTTATTACAGCAGTCCGGTGTATGAATTGTATGGTTTGTCTTCCCTGGAGAATGATCGGCTGCCGGAAGTGAATCAACCCAGATGGAAGGAAAGCCTGGGATATCATATGCGGACCGGGAAACATGAGCTGACAAGCTACGACTGGGAGCAGTTCCTTGACTTTGCTGATAAGCATTTGCCCCAGGCAAGCGGACAGTCAGACAGGAACCCTGTGACCATGGAATGGATAAGCGAAAATCTTCAGAAATCCAGTCCCCGGCTTATTCTTACCCCGGAGGCAGAGGCGGTGGTTCAGAAAAAACTGGATGCCGGAGATCGCTTGACCACCATGGGTTTTGAATTGCTCAGGCAGCAGGCAGAGTCCATCCTGTCACTTGATCCCCTGGTGTATAATAAGCAGGGCAGGAGATTGCTTGGAGTATCCAGGGAGGCCATCCGACGGCTTACTACCCTGGCACTGGTGTATCGTTTTGAACCCGAGGATCGCTACCTGCAGAAACTGGAGCAGGAACTAAAGGCTGTTTGCTCTTTCGGGGACTGGAATCCCTCCCACTTTCTGGATGTGGCAGAAATGGCTGCAGGCATTGCCCTGGCGCTGGACTGGGCAGGGGAGTGGCTGTCCCCTGAAGTGAAAGAGCTGGCACGTTTGTCCCTGGTGGAGAAGGCCCTTAAACCTGGGATTGCTTCTTCAGACAATAATTTCTTTATCCATGTGCATCACAACTGGAACCTGGTTTGCAACGGGGGATTATCTCTGGCTGCCCTTGCTGTTTTTGAGGAGGAGCCTGAACTGGCATCAGCTGTACTGAATCAGGCTGTAATGACCATCCCCCTGGCTCTGGAACCCTATGCTCCGGGCGGGATCTATCCGGAAGGGGCTTCTTATTGGTTTTATGCCACCAAATACCTGACCCTGGCTATCTCAGCCTATGAAACGGCCCTGGGTAGAGATTTTGACCCAAGTGCTGCTCCGGGGATTATGGAAAGCGCTGTATTCAGTCAGGTGCTTGCCGGACCCTCCGGGAAGTATTACAACTATTTTGATGCCAGCCTGGGTGGCTTTCACAGCCTGGCACATTTTGGCTTGCTTGCGTGGTTTTCGGGCAGATCGGGGGATCCGGTGGACTGGCATGCTTATGAGAAACTGCTGGAGGAAGAGTTAAAGGATCCCCGGTACATGAAAGCTACCCGCTTTTTCTCAACCCATTTTCTGAATTGTGCCCTTCAGAACACGGAGTTAACACAGGAGTATCGATGGCCGGAGGTGTGGTCGGGCGGAGGTGAGGAACCCATTGTGGTATTCAGGGACCGGGAAAATGACCGGGATGCTTTTTTCCTGGCAGCCAAAGGGGGGAGGGCAGCCGATAACCATGGAAATATGGATGCGGGTTCATTTATTTTCGAATTAGACGGGGTGCGTTGGTCCCTGGATCCGGGGAACCAGAATTACAACGAGCTTGAGCAACTGTTAGGGATGGAACTCTGGAACAATGGCCAGGAATCGAAGCGATGGAGCCTGCTCACAAAGAACAACTTTGGCCATAGTACACTTACGGTCAATGGAGAGATGCACCGGGTGGATGGCAGGGTTGCTCTGGTAGGTAAGGATATCCGTTCCGCATGTCCTGAATTTACCTTTGGGATGACTCCCCTCTACGGCGGAGCCCTGAAAAAGGCTGAACGAAGCTTTGCCAGACCCTCAGCATCGGTTTTACGGATCAGGGATGAACTTATTTTTTCGGACAAAACAAAAAACCTGAGCTGGCAAATGATCACCCGGGCTGATGTGAAGATTGAAAAGGATCGGGTCATCCTCCGGCAGGAAGGAAAGCAACTGCTGTTGACACCTGTTTTAGAGGTGCCTTATGAACTCAATGTAGTGGAATTATCTCCCCCGCCGCTGGACTATGATAAAGACATCCCCGGATTAAAAAGAATTGAGCTTCTGGTGGAACGGGAATCATTCTCAGGAAATGCAGGAGAGATTGTCATTGAACTGAGTGCTGATGCCCGAAAATGAGCCAGAAACATTTATACGTAAAAACCCGGATCGGCCTGATTTTACTCCTGCTTGCGGTTCTATCAGCCTGTAATCCACCTTCAAAACCCAATGTGGTCTTTATTCTGGTGGATGACCTGGGCTGGAGCGATCTGGGGTGCTACGGAAGTACTTTTTATGATACGCCGAACCTGGATCAGCTGGCAGGGCAATCCATCCGCTTTACAAATGCTTATTCCGCATCGCCGGTCTGTTCTCCCACCAGGGCGGCCATTATGACAGGCAGACACCCGGTGCGGGTAGGAATCACCGACTGGATTCCCGGAATGCAGGAAGATTATGCGGATTGTCCGCTGCTCAGCACTCCTGAAGATATACATAACCTGCCCCTTGAGGAAGTTACCCTGGCAGAGCTATTCAGGGACCATGGTTACCGTACTTTCTTTGCAGGGAAGTGGCACCTGGGAGAGAGTGAGGCATACTGGCCGCGGGAACAGGGATTTGAGATCAATAAGGGAGGGAACCACAAAGGTTCGCCCACCTTTCCCGGAGGATTGGGCTACTATGCTCCCTATGGAAATCCCTGCCTTTCTGATGGTCCCCCGGGGGAATACCTTACTGACAGGCTATGCGATGAATCCATACGCTTCATTGATTCGGCTGGAGATGATCCTTTTTTCCTCTACTTGTCTTTCTATACCGTGCATACGCCCATTCAGGGATGCAGGGAATATGATGATTACTACCTGGGAAATAGCCATGCTTTACCCGACAGTGGTAAAATGGCGGTCAGAATGGAACACGACGGGATCACCCGGATCAATCAGAGCGATCCCAAATATGCAGCCATGGTACGTTCCATGGATAACAATGTGGGACGCTTGCTGGAAAAGCTGGAAGAAAGCGGAAAGTCGGATAACACAATTGTTATTTTCACATCTGACAACGGAGGTTTGTCCACCAGGCGCAACGGGGGACCTACCTCTGTGCTGCCTTTGAGGGCCGGGAAGGGCTGGTGCTACGAGGGAGGAATCAGGGTACCCCTGTTGATCAGTTTTCCGGGGATAAAACATCGGGGAAGCAGCTGCGATCAGCCTGTGATCAGTATGGACTTTTTACCCACCCTGAAGGAACTGGCAGGCATCCAGGAAGAGCCCGGACCGACACTGGATGGCCAAAGCCTGGTGCCCTGGTGCATGGATCCGGATTACGAGGAGGAAAGATCCCTGGTCTGGCACTATCCCCATTACCATGGATCCACCTGGAGGCCCGGCTCGGCCATCAGACACAAGCAATGGAAACTGGTGGAGTTTTATGAGGACCAGAGCCTTGAGCTTTATGATCTGTCCACAGACATAGCTGAAAGCAACAATCTCCGGGAAGCGTATCCAGCCCTGGTTGATTCCTTGCGGAAGGAAATGCACAGGGAATTAAATGAAATGGGAGCCAGTTACCCGGTGAGGAAACGTAGTACAGAATAGGTAATTAACATCGAAAAGATGAAACACCTGACAAGCGGTCTGTTCAAAGCCTTTTTGAGTTTGCTCATTGTATTGGTTCTTGCAGGATGCGGATTCAACCGGGTGAACGAGGAAAAGCCAAATTTTGTATGGATTATCTCTGAAGATAATTCAACCCACTACATGAAACTTTTTGATCCGAACGGGATTGCCACCCCGAATATTGAAAAAATGGCTCACGAGGGAATAAGCTTTACCAGGGCGTTTTCCAATGCCCCGGTTTGCAGTGTGGCCCGGTCCACCCTGGAATCAGCCTGTTACGGTCCGCGTACAGGAGCTCAGTTCCACAGGAAATCCTTACTGGTACCCATGCCAGAGGGTCTGGAAATGTTTCCGTCCTACCTGAGGGAGGCAGGATATTACACAAGCAATAAGCAGAAAAAGGATTATAATTACATCGAGGGGGAAGGGGTATGGGATGAATCATCCAGCACGGCTCACTGGCGCAAGCGAGCTCCCGGACAGCCTTTCTTTCACAAGGAGTCGCATCCGGTTTCGCATGAAAGCCGGCTGCATTTTAATGCAGAGCTGATGGAAAGTTATCAGCCCGTCACCGATCCGCACGAAGTCCATCTCTTTCCCAATCATCCTGATACAGAATTATTCAGATTTACAGGAGCCTATTACCGGGACAAGATCCTCGCAGTGGATACCATTGTGGGTGAGGTGCTCGCTCAGCTGGATGAGGATGGATTGCTTGAGAGTACCTTTGTTTTCTATTTCGGGGATCATGGAGGTGTGCTGCCCGGGAGCAAGGGCTATGCGTATGAAACCGGTTTGCATGTCCCCCTGGTGGTCAGGATCCCTGAAAAATTCAGGCACCTGGCAGATATCAAACAGGGCGCGAAGACCGATGGTTTTGTGAGTTTTGTGGATTTCGGGCCTACCCTGCTGCAACTGGCCGGTGTGGAACTCCCGGAGCATATAGATGGGATTCCCTTTCTTGGGAAGGGAGTTTCTGCAGAACAGATTGAAAGTCAACAGGTCACCTACGGTTACGCAGACCGTTTTGATGAAAAATACGACCTGGTACGGACTGTAAGAAAAGGAAACCTGAAGTACATGCGAAATTACCAGCCCTTTAATGTGGACGGATTACAGAACAACTATCGTTATAAATGCCTGGCCTACGAGCAGTGGAGGGACATGTACAAAAGGGGGGAGCTAAATGAAATTCAGGCTCAGTTTTTTGAACCCAGGGATGCCGAGGCATTGTATGATCTGAATGCCGATCCATATGAAACCACCAACCTGGCTAAGGTAGATGAATACCAGGAAGAGCTGCTTGAAATGAGATCTTTGCTGGGCCAGTGGGTGAGGGGGATGCCCGATTTGAGCTTCTACCCGGAACATATGCTCAGAAGAGAGGCCTTTTACAATCCTGTGGAATTTGGCCGGAAGCATCGGGAAGATATCTCTGAATTGATCGATATTGCTGATTTAAGCCTGCTTGCATATAAAAATGCCAGATCCGGGATAGGGCAGTCTCTCCGCGCTGATGATCCGGTCAAATTATACTGGGGATTGATTGTTTGCAGCTGTTTTGGTGAAAAAGCCCTGGAATTTGAGGATGATGCCAGAAATTTGTGCAATCATTCAGATTTGCTTGTAAGGACCCGGGCGGCTGAGTTTCTGGGACTTACAGGAAAAGCGGATCCGGTTCCGGTAATCACCGGAGCTTTGCAGCAATCAGAAGACGGAATCGAGGCGCTGCTAATTATGAACACCCTGGTACTATTAATGGACGGTCCTTATGGGTATGAATTCCCCCTTTCAGATAATGATTTCAGCCGGAAGGTATTGGATGAGCCGGAGGTTCAGCGCAGACTGGAGTATATTTATTCCCGGATGGAGTGGGTAAAAAAACTGTAAATTTGGGTATGATTGCATTTGAGGAGTATTTGAAGGAGAACCTTGTCCTGCTGGATGGGGCCATGGGATCTTTGATCTATGAGAAAGGGATTTTTATTGATAAGTGCTACGATGAACTGAACCTTTCGCGACCCGAACTGATCAGGTCCATTCACGAGGAGTACATCAGGGCCGGGGCCAGGGTGATCGAAACCAATACCTATGGAGCCAATCGCTTTAAGCTCAAATCTCACAACCTGACAGACCAGATAGAGGAAATAAATCTCAAAGGTGTTTCCCTGGCAAGGCAAGCCGCCGGAGACACATCTTACGTAGCGGGTTCCATGGGTCCGTCCGGACTGGAAATCGAACCCTGGGGAGATACTACCCTGGATGAGATATTTCATGCCTATGCAGAGCAGGCGCATCTTTTGAATCAGGGAGGAGTGGACCTGTTCATACTGGAAACATTCCAGGACATCAGGGAAATGGAACAGGCCATTAAGGCCGTCCGAAGCGTAAGTGCGCTTCCCATAGTGGCCATGATGACTGTGGGAGAAGATGGAAAGACCCGCTACGGGATCGAACTGGAGGATATTGCCTGCAGGCTGGAAAACAGCAAAGCCACAGTTATTGGACTGAATTGTACGGTTGGACCCAAGCCCATGCTCGATTTTGTGGAACAGTTGGGAAAGATCTCCGGGAAGCCACTCAGCATCATGCCCAATGCAGGCAGGCCGCAGTATACCGACGGACGTATGATCTACATGAGTACTCCTGAATACTTCTCGGTGTATACCAAGCGATTTATAGATAAGGGAGTCAGAATTCTTGGGGGATGCTGTGGCACCACACCCGAGCATATTGCAAAAATGGCCAATTCCCTGGCTATGAAACAGACCCGGATCCAGCACTCCATACAGATCGGAGTGAAACCCGTCACTGAGGAGCCCCTGCCCGAACCGGTTCCGGTAAAGGGAAAGTCCAGGCTGGCTAAAAAGCTTATTTCAGGGGAACAGGTAGTGCTGGTGGAGATGGTCCCTCCCAAAAGTACAGATATTACTAAACCCCTTGAGGGAGCAAAGCTGCTCAAAGAGCACAGGGTGGATGCCATTAATATACCCGACGGACCCAGGGCTTCAGCAAGGATGACCGGATTGGCACTGGCTGTATTGCTTCAGAACCAGGTGAATATTGAAACCGTACTGCACTATACCTGCAGGGATCGCAATCTGCTGGGAATGCAGTCGGATCTGCTGGGAGCCACAGCCATGGGAATAAGGAACATTCTGGCCATCACAGGCGATCCTCCCATGATCGGGGATTACCCGCAGGCCACTGCAGTTTTTGATATCGATGCCATCGGACTGGTACATCTGATAAACAATCTGAACCATGGCATTGACGTGGGAGAAAAGCGAATTGGCGAGCCCACATCCTTTTTTACCGGAGTGGGCCTGGATCCCAACAGCGTGAATCCCGAAAATGAGATTCACCGCCTGCAATTAAAAAAAGAAGCCGGCGCCGAGTACATCATTACCCAGCCTGTATTTGATGTGCCCTCCCTTGAATTGTTTATGGAGAAAGTGGATATGGACGGAATGTACCTGATCGCAGGGATATGGCCCCTGGTGAGCCTGAGGAATGCAGAGTTTATGAAGAATGAGGTTCCGGGAGTCACCGTTCCCGATGAGGTACTTGCACAAATCGCAAAGTATGAAAGCAGGGAGGATCAATTAAAGGCAGGAATCGAAATTGCCCGGTCCATGGTGGACAGGGTACTGAATTTTGTAAATGGAATTCAGGTGAGCGCACCTTTTGGAAGGTATGCGCTGGCAGTGGAAGTGGCACAGGCTGTATTAAGTTGAAAAAACTAAAGATCCAATATAAACTAACCAGGTATGAGTAGACTGATCGCAGTGACAGGCATCGCTATTTTAATGCTATGCCATCTTTCGGCACAGAATCCTCCCGATTATGAAAATCCGGAAATTATTGAGCGTATGCAGGAGCCGCCGCATGCTACGCTAATGCCTTATAAAGACCTTCAGCAGGCCCTGGAAGGCAAACGAAAAGAATCCCCATTTCATTTTTCTTTAAACGGTTCCTGGAAATTTAAATGGACTGAAAGTCCGGAAAAAGCCCCGGAGCAGTTTTTTAAGAGCGGTTTTAACCGGGGCGACTGGCAGGAGATCAACGTTCCTTCCAACTGGCAGATGGAGGGCTTTGGTTTTCCCCTATTTCGTAACGTCGGTCTCCCACATCCCCTGGATCCGCCCCTGGTTCCAAAAGAGTTTAATCCCGTGGGCTCCTATTACAGGACCTTTACCCTGCCGGAAGACTGGCAGGACAGACAGATCTTTCTGCATTTTGAGGGAGTACATTCCGCATTCTATGTATGGATAAACGGAAAGGAAGCGGGCTATAACCAGGGAGGGATGGAACCAGCTGAATTTAACATTACCCCCCATTTAAAAAATGGAGATAACAGCATTGCTGTCAGGGTTCTGCGCTACAGTGACGGATCCTATCTGGAGGACCAGGATACCTGGAGGCTGTCCGGGATCTACCGGGATGTGTACCTGATGGCTACACCGGATATCCATATCAGGGACTACTTTATTTCCACAGACCTGGATGAAAGCTATACAAATGCAAAGCTGAATATTCAGGCAGATATCAGGAACTATACAAAAAAGAAACTCAGCTCTTACAAACTTGGAATCAAACTCTATGACAAGAACCGAAATCCGGTTCCGGGTGCCGGGGCCATGCTCACTCTGGAGGAGCTGAACTCCCATGCCGGGACCAGGGCAGTTCAGATGCTGGAAATTATAAATCCTGAGAAATGGTCGGCCGAGTTCCCCACACTTTATACACTGATACTGGAGCTGATGGATGATCAGGAAGGGGTGTTGGAAACGATCAGCAGCAGGGTAGGATTCCGTGAAGTGGAGGTAAAGGATCAGGCCATTTATATAAACGGGGCAGCCATCAAATTTAACGGAGTGAACAGTCACATGATGCACCCGCGAACAGGGCATTCCATGGATGTGGAGACCATGCGCAGGGACCTGCACCTGATGAAGCAGTTCAATATTAATTGTGTTCGCACCAGTCATTACCCTCCAAACGTGGAGTACCTTGACCTGGCCGATGAGCTGGGGATATATGTGGTGGATGAGACCGGCGATGAGGCCCATGCTTACACGCAGCTATCTCACGATCCTGCCTGGCGCCATGTGTATCTGGACCGCATGCGGAAAATGGTGTATCGGGACAGGAACCATCCATCGGTGGTAATCTGGAGTGCAGGGAACGAAAGTGGTTCGGGTGACAATATTTGCGCTCTTATTGAAGAGGGAAAAACGATAGATCCCAGCAGGCCTGCATGGCTCTATGGGGGCAACCGGGATGAGGATCCCCTTACCAATCCTATCCGCTGTGAAGATGTGGTGGGCCCCAGGTACCTGCAGCCTTTCAGGCTGGAACAGAGATTTGGAAAATCGGACGATCCCAGGCCTTCATTTATGGACGAATATATTGCAGCCACCGGGAACGCCCTTGGTGGACTGGATGAATACTGGGATCTGATCTATAAATACCCCCGGTTGACAGGGGGTGCCATATGGGACTGGATCAGTCCGGGTATTGAAATGCCGGTGGTATCTACGCGGGATGATTCCCCCGGGAATCTTAAATGCGTATTTATGAACAAAGCACAAGTGGTGGATGGAAAGGAGGGACGGGCATTGTATCTGAGCGGTCATGACGACTGGCTGGAAGTATCCCGGGATCCGGCCCTGGATATCACAGGGCAGGAGCTTTCCGTCTCATTCCTGGTGAAGCCTGAAGCATACAATGGCAATGCAGCCTTCCTGACCAAAGGGGATTTTCAGTTTGGAATTATCCAGTCCGATGCCGATCATCTGGAGTTTTACTTAAATACAGGACGCAGGCAATCTCTGAAAGCTGAACTGCCCGATAACTGGACCGGGCAGTGGCACCATGTATCCGCCATCTACGACGGCCAGAAAATGGAGCTGTACCTGGATGGAGACATTGTAGGAACCAGGGCATGCGTGGGCAGCATTGTAAATGCCCCCTATGGAGTGATTCTGGGCAAAAGTGCTGAATTAAGGGATGGTCACCGGGGATATATGTGCCATGCCACCCTGGATCAGGTGAGGATTTTCGGGGAAGCACTTGACCCTGATGATTTGCAGAAGGAGACAGCTGAGCTGAAATCAAGATCTTTGTTGTGGCTCGACTTTGAGACGGCCCTGGAAGAGGGGAGTTATTACTCCATTGGTATTCCCGGGCGAACCTATGGACTGATTTGGCCTGACCGTAGCATCCAGCCGGAGTTATGGCAACTGAAGAAATCCCCTCAGCCGGTGGCTTACACTGCGATGGACCTGGAGCAGGGAGTGATTGAAATTTCCAACAGGCATCACTTCAGAAATCTGCGTGACCTGGATTTTCAATGGCAGCTTACTGAAAACGGAGAGGTGATCCAGGATGGGAAACTGGAGTTGGATCTGGCTCCCGGCGGTCAAACCCGGGTAAACATACCCTATGCAAAACCGGAAAAGGTACCGGGTGCCATCTATCATTTAATGATCTCTTGTGCGACCACTAGCGATCAGCCCTGGGCAGATACAGGGCATGAAGTGGCCTGGGAACAGTTTCCGCTGCACTTTCTCGAGTTGCCGCTGCAGGTGCAGAGGCCGGCCACTCCCATCCATGCAGAGAGGGAGGGATCCTGTCTGAAGCTGAGTGGAGAGGGTTTTGTGTATGGCATTGATACGCTGAGCGGCCAGATCGTTTCCATGGTTCTGGACGGAAAGGAGCTGCTTAATAAAGGACCTGTTTTTAATGTCTGGCGGGCACCCCTGGCCAATGACCTGGATTCATGGAATTTCTGGCATACTGAAATGGGCCATGTGACTGAAGGAATGGGCAGGGAGACTGCCAATGGATGGCGTTCCATCGGATTGGATCAGCTGGTTCAGGATGTGGATCAGTTTCACAGCATGACAGGAAGCCGGAAAGCCGAGATCCGGGTTGAATGCAGTGTACATGCCAGGAACCATACAAGTGGCTTCAAAGTACATTACCACTATACCATCACAGGGGACGGAGAGATTGTGCTGGAGACTTCTGTATCTCCACGGGGCAATATGACCAAGTGGATTCCAAAACTGGGACTGCAAATGGAGTTAGCAGATGATTTCCGGAACATGGAATGGCTGGGGAGAGGCCCCTTCGAGAATTACCCGGATCGCAAAACAGGGTCCAGGATAGGTACTTACAGCACGACTGTGGAAGCAGATTATGTTCCCTATATTATTCCCCAGGATTACGGGAACAGGACCGATACTTACTGGTGCCGGATTAGCGATGAATCGGGCAGAGGCTTGCATATTACTTCCGGGGAAACATTTAATTTCAGTGCACAGAAATTTTCCACGGAAATGCTGGACAGAGCCCATTACACTTTTCAGTTGAAAGATGAACCGGGGGTAATCCTGAACCTGGATCACAGGGTGAGCGGAGTGGGTGGAACGGCCAATTCTGTCTTGAATCCCTACCGGGTTTTACCCGGTGAATATAAATTCTCATTTACGATTAAACCTATAATCTGATGACCATGATAAGGAAAATATATTGCCTCTGTATACTTAGTTTACTGGGATCTGAAGTCTTGACCGGCCATAGCGGGGGAGGGGATCCGGTCCCGGTCTGGGACCGTTTTGAGATGCAGCTTGAAAGTCAAACAGACTATGATAATCCTTTATACGACGTAAGGGAGTTTTCTGCCCTGTTCACTTCCCCATCCGGTAAAATGATGCGGATCAACGGATTCTGGGATGGAGCTCTTGATTGGAAGATCCGCCTGATGCCGGATGAGGTGGGCATATGGGCCTTCCATACCCGTTGTTCAGATACCCTTAATGCAGGACTACATTCCATCAGGGGTTCCTTTGAATGCACAGAGAATCAGAGCGGACTGGCTATTTATAACCAAGGCAGGGTAGGAAGTGATAAGGGAAGCTATCACCTGAGTCATGAAAATGGCACTCCTTTTTTCTGGCAGGCTTGCACCGCCTGGAACGGGGCTTTGAAATCCACAGAAGAGGAGTGGGAGCAGTATCTTGAACACCGGGCCGAACATGGCTACAATGTGATTCAGCTGGTGGCTACCCAATGGAGGGGATGTGATAAAAACAGTAAAGGAGAAGTAGCCTTCACCGGCAGTGGGAGAATCATCCTGAATCCTGGCTTTTTTAAGCATTTTGATCAGAAAATGGACCGTGTGAATGCACATGGTCACGTGGCCGGATTGGTATTGTTGTGGGCGTTGCCATTCGGACCTGGAACCGAACTGAGCCCGGGGTATTACCTGCCTGACCGGGAGTCTATCCTGCTGGCCAGGTACATGGTGGCACGCTATGGTGCACATCATGTAGTTTGGATCCTGGGAGGGGATGGAAAGTATACGGGTGAGCTTGAGGATCGCTGGATGCATCTGGGACGACAGGTATTTAAGGACAAGCCCCAGGGACTCTCCACCCTGCATCCCATGGGTAGATCATGGGTGGGTGATATTTATGGCCAGGAGCCCTGGTTTGATATTGATGGATACCAGTCTTCTCACGGAACCGGGAAGCGAACAGTAGAATTTATCAACCGGACGATAGCGGAAGGGTGGAAATCAAATCCTCCCAAACCTGTTATTAACATGGAACCCTGTTACGAAGAGATTGGCCTCGCCATCTTTGAGGATGATGTTCGAAAAGCCTGTTACTGGAGTGTGTTTGCTGCCCCACCGGGTGGGATTACCTATGGCGCCGATGGGATATGGCCCTGGATCAGGAAAGGGGAGAAGCCCCTTAATCACAGGTATGTACCCGGAGTAAGTACCTGGGATAAAGCCATGGATCTACCCGGAAGCACTCAGATTGCTTATCTGGGTGAATTCTTAAGGGAGTATGAATGGTGGAATCTGCGTCCCGCTCAGGGAATTCTGCTTGAACAACCTGGCCAGGAAAACTTCAGGAAACATGTTTCTGTTCTTAAATCACTGGATAGCAAGTGCATCATGGTTTACCTGCCACAGAAACAGAAAGTGAAATTGCGACTTCCATCGGGAGCAAAATACAAGCCAAAGTGGTTCGATCCTGTGGAGAACAGGTATATTAACGC
This sequence comes from Bacteroidota bacterium, assembly GCA_039714915.1. Classification (GTDB taxonomy): domain Bacteria; phylum Bacteroidota; class Bacteroidia; order Bacteroidales. Next base: position 160,729 of record JBDLIM010000001.1, on the reverse strand, counting down.
TTCAATCAAGCTGGAAGGCAGATTATTACAGGCAGATAGTCCTCTGGAAAAGGATGTTGTACTGGTGCTTACAGGAGTTGAATGATCTTGGGAACAAATACCAGCAGATAAGTAAAAAAAGAAATTCCTGCAGTAAGAGTAACAAGTGTATTCCCCATGGCTTTGATCCGGGTCACCTGGAAAGTGGATAGTGAAGAATTATTTTTTATCTGCAACATGGACGCAGTACGGAAAATTCCCACCACCAGAAAAAGCAGGGTAACCAGACTTACCAGGAACCATTGTACTGCATTCAAATGCAGAATAATCCCTCCGGCTACAATGGGGATGGTGAAGAATAACTGAACGTGTAATTCAGCATCGTTCATGAATACCTTGCGTAGTCCATTCGAAACATTCTGAGGGGAAGATGACCTGGCTTGAATTGCGAAATCAGAGTGGCTGATGTCCATGGCTATGGGTGTAAATTATGACCAAAGCTAATAAAACTTCCGTGAAATGCTAATTTATTTACACAAAAGTTTTCCCGCCAGGGAGTATCTAACACATACACGTAGGTGTTACTTTACATACTTCTCCAGCCACTGGTCCTGTTCCCACAACATATGCAGGATGCTTTGCTTGGCACGGTAGCCATGACTCTCTCTGGGCAACATCACCAGCCTGACCGTGGCTCCAAGACCTTTCAGTGCATTGAAATACCGTGTACTTTGAAGGGGATAGGTACCCGAGTTATTATCGGCTTCACCATGAATTAGAAGCAATGGAGTTTTCATCTTATCAGCATGCATAAAAGGGGACATGGTGTAGTAGACCTCAGGAGCTTCCCAGTAGTTACGTTCTTCGCTCTGAAATCCAAAGGGAGTAAGGGTTCGGTTGTAAGCCCCGCTTCTTGCAATTCCAGCTGCAAACAGGTCTGAGTGGGACAGCAGATTGGCCACCATAAAAGCTCCATAGCTATGTCCACCCACAGCCACTTTTTCCCGATCGATATATCCCATCCCATCGACCGCATCTATGGCAGCTTTGGCATTGGCTACCAGTTGCTTTCTGAAGGAATCATTGGGTTCCTCATCGCCTTCTCCCACAATGGGAAATGCCGCACCGTCCAGAACCACGTATCCCTTGGCTACCCAGTATATGGCCGAGCCATAGTGCGGATAAGTAAAACGGTTCGGATTGGCTGTGGTTTGTCCTGCGCTGGACTTATCCTTAAACTCCCTTGGATAGGCCCAGAGAATCATAGGCGCTTTCTTCTTATTATTGAGGTCATAGCCTGCCGGCAGATAGAGGGTGCCCGAAAGTTCCAGTTCATCGTCCCGCTTGTATGTGATTACCTCCTTATGCACATCCTGAATGCTTTTGAAAGGATTATCAAAACTGGTAATCTGATCAAGCTTCTTCTTTTTCAGATCCCTGAAATAGTAGTTTGGGTAATCGGTGGGTGATTCAATTCTTACCAGGAGCCTTTGCTTATCTGCGTCATACTGACTCAGGTTTTCCAGCCTGTCGGTGTATTCCGATTGGTACAGGCGCTTTGTCATCTTCGCTTTCAGGTTCATCTGGTCCAGGAAAGGAAACTGTCCTTCTTTGGAATACCCGCTTCCAAGCAGGTAAACGTTGTTCTTTTTCAGGCTGAGCACATAGCTGCCAAACTCATTTCTTTCAGTGACAAATCTGCCGGGATCGTTGTACCGGTCCTGATAATTGCGGTCAAACAGAAGCACAGGTTCCTGTGAAGCTTCCGAGGGATTGAACAGGTAGGTCTTGGTATTCCTGGTATTCCACCACATGTCTGTAGCTATGGCTGTCTGATCGTTACCCCACTGAATATATGAGAAGCGATTTAAGGTTTTCAACAGGGAAACAGCTGTCCCGTTGAAAGGGGCCTCCAGTTGAAATACTTCATCCCTGAATTCCGCCTCATTTTCAGGATCTCCGCCATCCAGTGCTTCAGCAAAAACAAGGGTGGAAGGCTTATCGTTGCGCCAGCTAAGACTCCTCCGTCCCGTACGTGTAGCCATAAAACCCTTGGGGAGATCTTCAATCAGGGGTACCTCCAGAACTGTTTCCACCTTCTTTCCCTCTTTGGTATAGATGGTTGTGTTGGAGGGAAAACGGTAATAAGGAACCAGGTAGGAGAAAGGTTTCCCAATGGCATTGACCATCACATATTCTCCATCGGGAGAGAAAGAAATGCTTTCATACATGGCGCTGCCCAGCCAAAGCTCACTGGGTCCATCCAGGGAGATCTTGTGGATTTCTGAAAGAGCCAGTTGCTCAAAGTTATATTCGTCATTTTTATTCTGAAGCAGATCCTGGTAGGTTCTGTTCTGCGCTTTTTTTCCATCGGCCACTGAAATGGTGGGTCCGTCCGGTACCGCATTCCCCACATCGATCAGAGCTTTTCTGTTTTCAGCTACCATTTTTACCAGGATCGCTTTGCTGTCTTCAAACCAGTTGATCACATCTCCCATGTTGGCATTGGCTGTGGGTCCTGTGAGTTGTTTTGCCGAAGCGGAAGGAATATCAAGTACCCAGATCTCCACACCTGTTCCGGCAGTATGTGTAAAGGCCATTTTTTGCTGATCGGGCGACCAGCTGAAGTTGCTGAGTAAGGGATTTTCAGGCAAGCCTTTAACCGATTGAATTACACTGTTCTCCAGGCTGATGTTTTTTACTTTGACCTGAGTATAATAAGTTACCCTGCTGCCTATGTTGGTAGCCGGGTCAATGCGCAGTCCTCCCAAGCGCATCTCCTCCCTGGATAATTCAGCTATGGTCTTGTAAGTGTCGCGGTAGAGCAGCACCATGTATTCTTTGTGATAATCCAGCAACACAGACGGTGCCTGGGGAACATCCACCAGTTCAAGAATTTCTTTTGAGGGTTTTTGATAGGAGAGATTTTGCTGGGCAGCAAGGCCCGCAAAAACCATCAGTAATGTAAATATGAAAGCATTTCTCATTATCTGGATTTTTAAGTTATTGTTTTTTTGATTAGACTGATTACCCGATCCGGATCCAGCTCCGTAAAATCATTCACGGCCAGGGAGACCCCTTGTTTCAGCAAGTCCTCTTTGCTGTGACCCGAGGCAATACCCACCACAGGCATGCCTGCATTAAGTGCACTCTGAATCCCCGCTTTGGAGTCTTCAAAAACGATGCACTTATTCTTAGGAAGGCCCAGGCGATTCAGAGTGGTGAGATAGACTTCAGGATCGGGTTTCCCCCTGGACACATCGACTTTTCCCACTACCACTTCAAAAATCCCTTCCATCTTAAGCTTTTCCAGCCCTAGTTCAATGTTCAGTGTGGGAGCAGAGGTCGCCAGGGCCAGTCTGTGTCCCTTTTCCCTGATTGACTCCAGGAATTCATATATTCCCGGGATGGCCAGCATCTCTTCGCTCTGACGAAGAATATTCTGATAATTCTGATCTACTTCCAGGAGGTATTCATCCAAAAGGGCAGGGGCCAGGTCCTCGCCAAAAATTAGTTTTAGCGAAGTGGGACCTGTCCTTCCCGATAGCACATTTTCAAAAAAGAGATCGTCAACGGGAATTCCCTTTCTTTGGAGAAAAGTCTCCCAGGCGATCTTATGGTATGGATTGCTGTCGATGACCACGCCATCCATATCAAAGATAAAACCGTATTCCATAAATTGTTCAGGTCGTTTGTGCAGGGCTACACTTCACCAAATTTCAGCCACTTTACCTCGTCATTATAGCCTGCACTAACCATTGTATCAATGAACTGCATACCGCGTATGCCATCCTCAACACCTGGAAAGTCAAGCATTTCGGGGCTTGGTTCTTCGCCGTTAGCTTTAGCCATTATTGTTAAAGCAAAATTGCGGTATATATTGGCAAAGGCCTCCAGGTATCCTTCCGGATGCCCGCCGGGTGTTCGGGTATTGTGCGCAGCAATATCGCTGTTCATGCTTGTTCCCACCCGCAAAACCTGCATGGGAGCATCAAGCCATTTGAGAATCAGTGAGTTGGGTTCGTGCTGGGCCCATTCAAGCCCGCCTTTATCGCCGTAGATCCTTATTTTTATAGCATTTTCTTCGCCTGCAGCTACCTGTGTAGCTATCAATACACCCCTGGCCCCATTATCGAAACGCAGCAGTGCAGCTCCGTCGTCGTCCAGCAAGCGATTCGGTACAAATACATTCAGTTCCGCACAGATTTCGGTTACTCTTAAGCTTGTTATGTATTCAGCCAGATGATGTGCGTGGGTTCCAATATCACCCATGGCACCTGCTTTTCCCGAACGCTTGGGATCGGTACGCCAGATTGCCTGCGGATTTCCTTTGTCTTCCAGTTTCGAAGAGAGCCAACCCTGCGGGTATTCAACATAGACCTTACGGATTATTCCAAATGTGCCGTCTGCAACCATTTTCCGGGCGTGCTTTACTGCCGGGTAACCCGAATAGGTATGGGTTAAGGCGAAAGTCAATCCGGTTTCATCAATCTTTTCTTTCAGTTGAAGGGCTTCGTTCAAGCTGAAGGTAATGGGTTTATCCAGGACCACATGAAAGCCATGATCGAAAGCCATCATGGCAGGATTGAAATGCACAAAATTAGGCGTTACTATAGTCACAAAATCCATGCGCTCCCCTTCAGGAAGCTGTGCCTCCTTTTCAAACATTTCCTGGTATGTTTCATACACTCTGTCCCCGGGAAGGAAATAGAGTTTCCCTGATTCTTTTGAGATTTCAGGATCTATACTGAAGCAGCCACACACCAGTTGAATCTGATTATCCATTAATGCAGCCAGGCGGTGAATTGCACCAATAAATGCATCGCTTCCTCCACCCACCATTCCCATGTTTAATTTCCTTTTTGCCATTGCTGAATTTTGGTTTTAAGTTAACTATATAAAACTAGCTCTTTTTTCATAACTTGGAAAGAGGTCATTTTTATTACATTTGATGCACAATCAACAGGGGAAAAATGGAAAGAATAAAATGGGGAATCCTGAGTACGGCAAAGATCGGGCTGAAGTATGTAATTCCGGCCATGCAAGCCGGAGAGTTCACCGGGGTCACCGCCATTGCATCAAGGTCAGAAGAGAAAGCGGATGTGGCTGCAGCCAGTCTTGGGATTGAAAGAGCTTATGGCTCATACGAGGAATTGATTGAGGATCCGGATGTGGATTGCATCTATAATCCCCTGCCCAACAGCATGCACATGGAATGGACCCTGAAGGCCATGGAAGCAGGGAAGCATGTACTCTGTGAGAAACCCATCGGGCTGACTGTTGCAGAGGTAGAGGAAATGATCCGGGTTCGCGACAAATGTGGAGTAAAAGCTGGTGAAGCTTTTATGGTGAAGACCAATCCACAATGGATGGAGACCCGTGAAAGGGTACGCAGGGGTGAGGTGGGAGAACCCAGGCTGATCCACGGAGCCTTTAGCTATTTCAATCCGGATCCGTCTAACATCATGAACATTCCGGAACTGGGCGGAGGGGGCATATGGGACATTGGTTGCTATTGCACCACCATGTCGAGGTATATTTTCGAAGACGAGCCCCAGCGCCTTGTATCAAGCCTGGAATTCGATCCGGAAATGCATATCGACAGGCTGGCCAGTGTATTGATGGAGTTTCCTGCCGGACAGGCGCTCTTTTCGGTAAGCACACAACTTGTGCCCTATCAGCGCATGCATATCTTTGGTACTATTGGGCACCTGGAGGTAATGATCCCCTTTAATGCACCAAACGACCGGGAATGCACAGTTGCACAGGATAAAGGCAGTATTCTCCTGGATGAGATCACCACCCACGGGTATCCTGTGGCTGACCAGTATACCCTGATGAGTGATGCATTTTCAAAAGCCATCCTTACAGATGGGGATGTTCCGGTTTCGCTTGAGGATGCACTGAGCAATACAAAGGTATTAACCGCTATCTTTGATTCGGCCAAAAGCGGGAAATGGGTGGATATCCCATAAAAAATTGCTGATTTGATTTACCCTGAACAATTTGAAATAAAGATCGGCTTTGACCGGATCCGGGAACTGCTCAAATCTCATTGTCTTTTTGAACCCGGTAAAGAACGCGTGGATGAAATGCAATTCATGAGCGACCATGAAAGCATCCTGCGTGAACTTCAGCTTGTGGAAGAGTTTACCCTTATCAACAAGGGGGATGATGAATTTCCCATTCAGCTTTTTATTGACAACCGGGAAGCACTGAAGAAAGCAGAGTTGGAGGGAACCTATCTGCTTACCGAAGAAGTATTAGGCCTGTTAAAAAGCCTGGACTCCATCCGGGCCATCCTTCATTTTTTCAAAGCGGATGAAGACGAAAATTATCCTGCGCTGGCTGAATTAAGTAAGCCTGTAAAAATGTTTCCCTTTGTGCAGGACCGGATCCGGAAAATCCTGAATAAGCACGGGAAGATCCGGGATAACGCCTCTTCCACCCTTCATCACATCAGGCGCAGTCAGCAGGAGAAACAAGGAGCGGTGTCCAAAAAGCTTAACCAGGTCATGAGCAAAGCTCAGCGGGAAGGATGGGTGGATGCAGACGCAGCCCCAACCTTCAGGAACGACCGTCCAGTTATTCCGGTAATGTCGGGGAACAAAAGAAAGCTGGGCGGACTCGTTCATGATGAATCGGCCACAGGGAAAACAGTTTTCATCGAACCTGCCGAGGTGGTTGAACTTTCCAATGAGATCAAAGAGCTGGAGTATGCCGAACGCAGGGAGATCATCCGGATTCTACTTGAATTCACAGAAGACATCCGGCCCTATATTCCCGATCTGCTCAACTCACAGGATTTCCTTTCCACCATCGATTTTATCAGGGCCAGGGCCTTGCTGGCCACAAGGATTGAAGCTGTACGCCCAAAGCTAAAGAATGAACAGACATTTGACTGGAGAGAAGCAAAGCACCCTTTGCTTTACCTGGCTCATAAGGCAGAACAGAAGGAGGTGGTTCCGCTTTCCTTCCACCTTTCTGACAAAAACCGGATCCTGCTTATTTCAGGACCCAATGCCGGGGGAAAATCGGTATGCCTGAAGACCATAGGCCTCCTGCAATACATGCTCCAATGCGGCCTTCTGGTTCCATGCCATGAGGAATCGGTTTTTGGAGTATTTGCGGGAATTTTTATCGATATCGGGGATGAACAGTCCATTGATAACGATCTGAGCACTTACAGCTCCCACCTGCTGAATATGAAGTATTTTGTGAAGCATGCAGCAGCGGATACCCTGATCCTGATAGATGAATTCGGGACAGGAACGGAACCCATGCTGGGGGGAGCCATTGCAGAATCCATCCTGGAAGAATTGAACCAGACAGGCACCTGTGGGATAATTACCACCCACTATACCAACCTGAAGCATTTTGCTACCTCATCGGAAGGAATTGTAAATGGAGCCATGCTTTTTAATAATCAGCTTATGCAGCCCCTGTACCAGCTGCAGGTGGGAAATCCCGGCAGCTCATTTGCTTTTGAGATTGCCAGGAAGATCGGATTGCCCGAGAAGGTACTGAATATGGCGTCGGAGAAGGTGGGAAAGGACCATATTGATTTTGACAAGCACCTCCGGGAAATCCTCCGCGATAAGAAATACTGGGAAGGAAAGCGGCAGAAAATCAGGCAGTCGGAGAAAAAGCTGGAGGAACTGATGGCCCGCTATGAGGGGGAACTGAAGGAGAGTGAGAAGCAGCGCAAGGCCATTGTAAAGGAAGCCAGGTCCAGGGCCGATGCCATGCTTTCCGGAGCCAATAAGAAGATTGAGCAGACCATCAGAGAGATCAAGGAAGCGGAGGCAGAAAAGGAAAAGACCAAGGGGGTAAGAAAGGAGCTGGAATCCTATAAGGAAGAGCTGGAAACAGAGAAGGGAAAAGAGGAACAGAAGGTGGAGAAGCAGTTGAAGGAAATCCGCCGGCGTGGGAGTGAACTGGAAGCCAGACGGCCGGATCTGAGGCAACGTAGTAAAAAGACCCTTGCACAAAAACAGGTGATAGAGGATCCGGAAATCAGGGTAGGGGACCTGGTTCGCATGCCAGGACAGCATACTGCCGGTGAAGTGCTGGAGATCAGAGGCAAGAAATGCGTGGTGGCTTTTGGAATGCTAAAGACCACTACGGCTATGGATCAGCTGGAAAAGATCAAAGCCGAGGAAGCAGGTCGACTCAGAATCAGGGATAAATCGAAGGTGGAACTGGGAGACTGGAACGTAAGTACCCGCCGGGTACAGTTCCGTCCCGATATAGATCTGAGGGGAAAACGTGCCGACGAAGCTATGGAAATTGTGGTGGATTTTATCGATGAGGCCATCATGGTCAATGCAAGGGAATTAAGGATCCTGCATGGAAAAGGAAATGGCATTCTGCGCCAGCTCATCAGGGAATACCTGCATACGGTGGACCTGGTGGAGTGGTACGGGGATGAACATGTAGATCGCGGGGGAGCAGGGATTACGGTAGTCAGGTTGGAATCCTGATTACCTTAGTCAAAAGTCAAAAGTCAAAAGTGGGGATAGAGTTTTTACATAGGAAGGATATTGATACGGGGCGCTGGGATGAGCTTATTGCAGAATCGCAGTGCGAGACCCTTTATCCTTATTCGTGGTACCTGGATACGGTGGCTTCCAGGTGGTCGGCCCTGGTTGTGGATGATTACAACTTTGTAATGCCCGTGGTCTGGAAGCAGAAGTACGGAATGAAATTCATCTACCAACCCTACTATACCCAGCAACTGGGGGTTTTTAGTAAAGAGTATGTGGATCCCACCCTTATCAGGGAGCTGTTGTCCCTTCTCTATAGGAAGTATCGCTTTGGGAACCTGAATTTTAACACTAAGAATCTGGTAAGTGAGGATGAGAATATCTCGGTATATGATAAAAGCAATTATGTGCTCGGTCTGGCTGGGAATTATGAAGAACTTTATGCCAGATTTTCCAAAAATGCGAAACGGAATATAAAGCGTTCTCACGATTACAATGAAGAGATAGTAAAGGATGCCAGTTGCGAAGAGGTACTCGCCTTTAAAAGGGAGAATGACCTTATCAAACGGTCGGAAGGAGAATACAGGTGGCTTTTGAATCTTATGGAGACAATCCGGAAGAATAATGCCGGAATAGTCTATGCAATCAGGGATTCAGGCAGGATCATTGCATCTGCCTTCTTTGCCTTCAGCAGGACCAGAGGCATTTACCTGGTATCGGCTTCAAACGAACAGGGAAAAGAACAGCGGAGCATGTTTAAAATTGTGGATGCCTTTATCAGGGAACATGCGGGATCGGATCTGATTCTTGATTTTGAGGGATCCAACATTCCGTCCGTGGCTCGCTTTTTTGCAGGCTTTGGAGCCCGGCCCGAAATTTACCAGGGAATTAATTTTGACCGCCTGCCTGTTTTCCTGAATAAATTGCGGAAGCATGATTGACAGGAACAGAAAAATCATATCGGGACCTGCCAGGTTAGCAAGCCTTAACAGATTAATCCGGCTTTCCAGCCAGAAAGTAGCATTCCCCTTTTACCATACGGTGTCAGGTCAGCCCCTGCCTCATATAAGCAATCTCTATACCTTAAGGACCGAACGTGAGTTTGAAAAGGACCTGGATGAGATGCTGCTTTACTTTGAACCCATCAGTTTTGCAGACTACCTGGAAGGATCCGGGCTGCATGCCGGAAAACAATATATGGTGCTTAGTTTTGATGATGGACTGGTTGAATGTCGCGATTTCATTGCTCCGTTGTTAAAGAAAAAGGGAGTGCCGGCGGCATTTTTTCTGAATAACCACTTCATAGATAACAGGGATCTCTTCTATAGGTACAAAGCCAGCCTTCTGATCGAGAAAATGAAATCTGATACAAAGGTCATGGAAGCTATGGCTGGCTATCTGGATATTCCTGAAAAAAGGGCGGTGGAATCCATCCTGTTGATTGGCCAGGACCAGGTGTCTCTGCTGGATGCCCTGATGAAAGAGACAGGGATCGATGTGACAGGGTACATGAAGGAAAGGCCGGTTTACATGAATACAAAGCAGGTCATGGACCTGGTAGACTGGGGATTTGAGATAGGCGGGCACTCCCCCGATCATGCGGATTTTTCAAAATTAGATCAAAAGGAGATTGTAAAGCAGGTAAGGTCCAGTGTGGAAGACCTGCAGGCCAGATTCCAGCTTAGCACCCGCTACTTCTCCTTTCCTTTTACCAGTGCTGGCATTCCCATGGAAGTCATCCACAGCCTCCTGGACAAGGGAGTGGCCGAGGTATTAATGGGAACAGCCGGCCTGAAAAAGACGGACAAGACCGGATTTATCCAGAGAATTCCCATGGAGGAGTATGAATGCCCGGCCCGGGAAGCATTGAAAACCGAATACCTGTATTACCTGTTGAAGGGACTCATAGGGCGGAACAAAATCACCTAGTAATCAGCTTGTAATCAGGTAGGAATCATCCGGTAAAACCACACCTGTTTTCGTCAATGCAGCACCTTTACATTATTTCCCATATCTAGCTAAATATATCCCAGTTCATAAAATTTCTCATAACATGGTTATTTATTATCTTGTTTGTATGTGTTTTAGGTGCTTTGAAGATAATATTTAACCCCCGAGGGTTATTTATTATCGTCAATGACATCGATTTAGTGGTTTGATGGATAATCAATAACCATATCGCATTCGTACGGGACGTATTTTTACAGGATTGTGCTTTTTGCAATCAGGGTCTATATAAGCTTGTTGAGATCGAAAAAGATATTTGGATCTGGCGCGAAATAGATGTTTGGATCTGGCTCGATACCAACGTGCGTCAAATCAGAGAGAAGATGAGCTCTTCTCCGGGATGCTTGGGAAAATTGCAGAGTTGACAGCCATAAAAACCGAACTTCTTCCTGACGCCAACGGTAAAGAGCGGCAAAACACACAGAAATCATCCGGTAAAAACCACATCCCCGTCCCCATCCTGTATTTCCCGGTCGCAGGGAACCTGCTTTCTCATCGCTTTATGCGCAAAGATGAGTTGAGGTATCTCCCTGACGCTGAGGAAAAGCTTTTTATGAAGCGATAGTTGTGCTGTCAGGGCTGCATGCCGGATGGTGGTGTATGCGCAATCCTTTGAAATCATGTAATGGATCACCGTTCTTGCCATAAAAGGATAAAGGAGATCGCTTTCTGTCCACAGGTAAGGAACGCTCATGGCCTGGTTATGCATTACCAGCCAGAGCAGGCCCCTGCTCTGATCGGGTAAGGTGAAAGCCAGCAAAATATTTTCAAAGCGCTCGGACTGATAGGAAAAATGATAGTCCAGCTCATCCCTGGTGTCTTCTGTAACCCACGGATAATTAAGAATCCAGTTAAATATCTCCACATCTCTTCGAAAAAGAGATGGTTTCTGCAGACGATTGATAAGGTCCCCATTCTCATGATCCAGCCCGCTAAGCTGTTCAATCCTGCAGCGATCCTTATCTACAGGTTCAAATTTCCGGAGTTTTCGTTCAAGGAGCAGGTTTGCTGCATGATCCCCGAATCGAAGCAGTTGTCGACTTCCCAGCCTTTCACCCAGCAACTCTTCCGCGGCTGCCCTCAAATAAAATCTCTTTCCCTTCCTCTCCACCAGCAAGGGGAACAGGTCTGTCCGGTCATACACTGCTTTGGAGGCCGGGGCATAATTGGTATACATAAGCCGGCCCTCCCATCGGGTATCCACTTCCTGGAGGAGTAAGGTGGACAAACCCTTTCTTCTCAATTCAGGATCCACCCAGTTTCCGCTGAGCCAGGCAAAGCGATGGGCATTTCCCTGAGGGTCGAAATAGCTATCGGGCAGAAGGCTCCTGTAAGCCACCAGCTTTTCTTTTAAGCGGAGCTCAAAGAGTACAGGATCACCTGGTTTTGCCCTGGGATTGTTCAGGTAGGATAGAAGCCGTAAGGGACTCAGGGGACTAAGCAGATCCCCATGGGAATTAATGGCCTGAATATGTGCTTCCAGTTCTTCCAGGGTATACACTCTGATATCCATGGAATCTGCACTATTCGTTCTTGATAAGCCTGTCGATCTCAGCTTCACTCAGATTGGCCTCCAGGAGCTTTCCCTTTTCACATTTCAGGGTTCTGGAAGGAAACCTTTTTAAGAGATTGTAGTTGTGAGTGGCCATCATTACAGCCCGCCCGCTTTTGGAGATATCCACCAGGATCTTCATAATTTCACTGGATGTGGTTGGATCCAGGTTGCCGGTGGGCTCATCTGCCAGGATAATTTCAGGATCATTAAGCAGTGCCCTGGCAATGACCACCCGCTGCTGTTCACCGCCTGACAACTGATGGGGCATTTTGTAACCCTTGTAACCAAGGTCCACTTTTTCAAGCACTTCAGCTATGCGGTCCTTAATCTCAACCTTGTTCTTCCATCCTGTGGCTTTCAGCGCAAATTCCAGGTTGCTGTCCACAGTACGATCAATTAATAATTTAAAGTCCTGGAAAACAATTCCCAGTTTTCTCCGGAGCATGGGGATCTCTTTGCGTTTGATTTTTTCCAGGAGAAAGCCTGCGACCATGCCTTGTCCTTCCATAAGGGGAAGCTCTGCATTCAGTGTTTTAATCAGGCTGGTTTTTCCACTCCCGACCCTTCCAATCACAAATACGAATTCACCTTTTTTCACAGAAAGATCGACCTCAGTCAGAACTATGTGATCATCCACACCGATCACTGTATTTTCCAGGGTAATGATGTTATCCAGCGCCATAGATGCTTTAATATCCGGCTAAAATAAGAATTATAATCATACTAAAATTAACATCTGTCTGTTAATTAAAAAGAGTCAGGACCAAAAGTGCCGCTTGTAATATTCGTAATTTTATCAGGTTAATTCCATACATATGATCCATCCTAAAAAGAGACTGGCATCCATCCTATTCATTTTAGCCTCCATCCTTGCTTACAGTCAGAAAAGTGCTGTATACGAGTATGGAGACCTTGAATACCTCAAAGGACTCCAGCTATACGAAAAAGAAAAATACGGAGCTTCCCGGAAAGCCTTTGATAACTACCTGGCTGGCAACAGCGATGCCCGATCCGAAATACGCTCAGAGGCTGCGTTTTACAGGGCCATGTCTGCAGTTGAACTCAGAAATGATGATTCGGAGTATCTGGTACATTACTTTGTTTCGGAGTACCCGGAGAGCCCCTACGTAAACGAGGCTTCCTTTCGACTGGCTGACTTTTTCTATGACAAGAACAGTTGGGCAAAGAGCATATCCTGGTACAACAGGGTGGATCGGTACAAATTAGACAGGACACAGTTATCAGAGTATTACTTCAAGAAAGGATACAGTTATTACCAGCGCAAGGATAATGAAGGGGCCAGAGCTAATTTCTATGAAATCCAGGAGGTGGAATCGCCCTATAATGTGCCTGCTGTTTATTATTACTCTCATATTCACTATGTGGAGGGGAACTATGAGACGGCATTAATGGGGTTTCGCAGGATCGATAAAGATCCTCTTTTCGCAGAGATTGCACCCTATTACGTGGCACAGATCCTGTACAAGCAGAAGAAATACGATGAGGTAATTGCCTATGCACCTACTTTGTTGGATTCGGTTTCAGAAAAGAGGGTGGGGGAGATCGCCAAGATTGTAGGTGAATCCTATTTCATGAAAGACCATTATGCAGAAGCCATTCCCTGGCTGGAGACTTACAAGTCCAACAACAGTGGATATACAATCCGCGATCGCTATCAGCTGGCATTTGCATACTATCAAAATGAGGAGTATGAGAATGCCAGGGCTCTCTTTGAACAGATCTCATACCGCGAAACAGAGATAGCCCAGAGTGCGCACTATCATCTGGCAGATTGCTATCTGAAGCTGGGGGATAAAAACAAAGCCAGGATTTCTTTTTCACAAGCTGCCAAGATGGATTTTGATCCCAAAATCCAACAGGATGCCATGTTCAACTATGCAAAGGTAACCTATGAGCTTTCCTACAATCCTTTTAATGAAGCCATCAGAGCCTTTGAGGATTATATCAGAGCTTATCCGGCTGCCGACAATACGGATGAAGCATATAACTACCTGGTGAACGCTTACCTGGGTACACGCAATTACAGCATGGCTCTGATCTCCCTGGGGAAGATTAAAAGAAAAGATGCCAGAATAGAACGAGCCTACCAAAAGGTGGCTTTCTACAGGGGATTGGAACTCTATAAAAACCTCCGTTTCGATGAAGCTGTTGAGGCCTTCGAACTATCCCAGGAGTACGCCTCTTACGATCCGGTTATAGCCTCCAGAACCTACTTCTGGCTGGGAGAGGCGGCCTACCGTTCAGGCGACCCGAAAACAGCACGCATGTATTACGACGAGTTCCTGAGGGACGGGAGTGCAATACAGCAGAAGGAATATGCCATGTGTCATTACAGCATGGGGTACATATATTTTGATGACGAGGATTACAGCAATGCCCTGACCTGGTTTAACAGGTACCTGAAGCAGGAGAAAAACACCTCGGCCCATACCCTGTCTGACGCTTATAACAGGATGGCCGATTGTTACTTTATCAAAGCGGATTATACCAGTGCCATTGACTATTACGACCGCTCCATCTCTCTGGGGATGACGGATACCGATTATGCACTTATACAGAAGGGCTTTACCCTGGGACTGCTTGATAAAACTCCCCAAAAGGTGGAAGTGTTAAGCAAATTGCTGGCTGAACAACCTTCCTCGAACTTCAATGACGATGCCCTTTTTGAGATTGGAAGGAGTTACGTAGTAATGGGCGATCTTGCACAAGCACAGGTATATTACGAGAGACTGGTGAATGAGCATCCCAATTCCAGTTATACCAATAAGGCACTCAACCAGCTGGGATTAATCTATTACAATGAAGCCAAGTACGACCAGGCCCTGGCCTATTATGAGCAGGTAGCCACCAACTACCCCGGAACCCCGGAAGCAGATAATGCCCTTACCAGTATTAAGAACATTTATGTGAGGAAGGACAATGTGGATGAGTACATGGACTTTGTGACCGGGCTTGGACAGGATATAACCCTCAGGGAACAGGACTCACTGGCCTATACGGCAGCTGAGCTGGTCTATACCAGGGGGGATTGTGAAGAAACCATCCGTGACTTCAAAGATTATCTGGATGCTTTTCCCAATGGTAGATTTCTGCTGAATGCTCATTTTTACAAGGCAGATTGTCAGCTGAAGCTGCAGCAGAACGAGGAGGCTCTTGAATCGCTGGACTACATTATCGGACAGCCCAGAAATATGTTTACCGAACCGGCCCTGGAAGCAGCATCTAAAATCAATTTCAGGGAGAAGGATTATCACAGGGCCATCGATAACTACCGGGCCCTGGTGGATATTGCTGAAAAGAAAGCCAATATTACAGAAGCACATATTGGCCTGATGCGCTGCTATGCCGAACTGGGAGAATCCACCAATACCATTGAAGCAGCACGGCAGGTTCTTCAGCTGGACAAGCTCCAGGAGGAAATCATCAGGGAGGCCAATTTCAATATTGCCACTTCATTTTATGAAATGAACGAGGCTGATTTTGCCTATGATTATTTCTTAAAGGTGGCCCGGGAGGTGAACACTGTGGAAGGGGCTGAGTCAAAATACAGGATCATTGAGATTCTGTTTGGCCGGGATGAAACAGATGCGGCCGAGGAGCAGGTATACAACTTTATTGAAATGAATACTCCTCACCAGTACTGGATGGGAATGGCTTTCCTGACCTTATCGGATATTTTCATAGCCAAGGAAGATGAGTTTTCGGCCATTAATTCCCTGCAGAGCCTGATCGATAATTATCCCATTCCTGACGACGGGATCGTGGATAATGCGCGGCAAAGAAAAGCTTCGTTGACTGAAGAAGCGGAAAGTGATATAGCACCGGAAGCAGGAGAGGCTCAATAAAGTTTCATTTGAAAATGAGAAACATGAAAGACATCAAAATAGCATCACAGATCCTGTTAATACTTGTTGCAACAATAGGCTTATCCACTTCACTGAAGGCTCAGCAGGAGGAAGTAAGGGTGGTAAAACCTTATACACCCACGCTTTCGGCGGCAGAAAAGATCCAGCTTCTTCCCGACCTTGAGGCCGATATCGATTATACCCCTCCCACATTCACCTACGAGCTTTTTCCGAAGAGGTATGACAGCCAGTTCATTGTTGCACCCATCCGTGCAGCCAGGATGGTGAAGATGCCCCTGAAGAAGCTATACAAAAGTCAGTTAACTCTGGGTTTCGGGAATTACATGACCCCATTGGCGGAATTGAATATCAGTCAGCTCAGGTCACGTAAGGGTACCTTCGGACTGAACATCAGGCATCATTCCATGAATGGCAAGGTAAAGCTTGACAATGACCTGAAAGCACCGGCCGGATTCAATGAAAACAAACTGGACGTGTATGGAAGCAGGTTTATGCGAAAAAGCGCCTTTGATTATCATGCAGGAGCCAGTTATAATTCCTATGTGCATTACGGAGTGGATCCGGCACTCGATACAGTGCTTGAACGTAAAGATGCAATAAATCCCTATTTTACTGCGGAGGGGGGGCTTGGAATACATTCCACCCATGCCGATTCATTCCATTTTAATTACGACGCTTCGCTGGAGTATTATTATTTCACTCACCAGTTTGACCAGAGTGAGCATGGGGCTGAAGGGAAATTTGAATTTCATAAGAAGTTGAGGGTACTTGATATTGCAGGTGAGGTGGGAGGTGCTTACTTCGGGCATTACCCGGACTGGGATACGGTTTTTGGTAACCATACCATAATCTGGGCTAATCCAATGATTGCTAAAACCTCCACCGAATGGAAGTTCACGGCCGGATTTAATACCTACCTGGACCTGATTAACGGGGAGCCTTACTTTCATTTCTACCCCAGGGGTTCCTTCCAGTTCAATGTGGTGAAAGAAATACTGGTACCCTATCTGGGCGTGGATGGCTATCTTGAATCCAACAACAGTCGAAGCATCGTGGAAGAGAATCCCTTTGTGGTCCCTGTACTGGCAGTAAGACCTACCAGTCATAAGCTTATCGGTTATGCCGGAATAAAGGGCAGCATTTCGGATGCCGTTGCCTACAATGTGAAGGGGAGCTATGCCATCATCGATGATGCGTATTTCTTTGTAAATGACAACAGCAATCCCCTGATGAACCAATTTACCGTGGTTTATGACGACATCACTCTGGCCAAGCTTCATGGCGAGTTGACGGTCAGGCCCTCAGATCCATGGAAGGTGTATCTGAAAGGAACCTATTACAGTTATGTGACCATGGTGAGTGAAGATCAACCCTGGAATAAACCCGAATTTGATATTTCCCTCCAGACTCGTTATAACATGGGGGATAAGATCCTGGTAGATGCAGGGATTTACGCCATTGGAGCCAGATATTATGAGAATTTCAATCCGGTCATGGAAGAAACCCTTCCCCTGGCCATAGATGCTAACCTGGGCATCGAATACCGATACAGTACCCTGCTCTCCTTCTGGGCCCGCATTAACAACCTGGCCGCTCAGAAATACTACCTGTACAATAATTATCCTTCCTACAAATTAAGGATGATGCTGGGATTGACGTATGCATTGTAGCCCGGTGGGCTAATAGAGTGTTAGAGTGTTAGAGACTTGTTTCGCAAATGTTTGATCTGTTTGAAGCGGTTTTTGCCTAGGTTGATTTTGAGGATGAATGAGGCTTTTTCAGGCTCCGTATGTAGCCATTTAACTTAAAGGAGATATCAATAAGAAGTTTTATTATCTCATTGCCGGCTTCCTGACTTATTAAACCTGCTTAAGTCCATCGTTTTAATATATTAATGTGATAAAACAACATACGATCGCATTAACTTTATTAACTTTCTAACATTCTAACATTCTAACATTCTAACATGTTACTACAAACCTTCTCCTTTCGCGAAAACGCAGGTCAGAAGATCGAATGGCTTATCGACAATGTGAGTCTGGGAGAGATCAACCTGATAGTCGGAAAGAACTCCAGCGGGAAAACTCGTACCCTGAATGCCCTGACGGACCTGGTGGACATGCTTTTGGGAAAGGGTACAAATGCCACAGGTCCGGTCAGTTATGAATTGCAGTTCAGGAATAAGGACAGTGTAATGAAGTATGAGCTGGCCTATGATACGGAAACAGTGCGGGTGGAACGTCTTTTTGTGAAGGATGAACTGGTGCTTGAACGAAGTACCGGAGGTAGCGGGAGGATTAAATATGAATCAACTCCCGGATCCATATTCCTGGGATTTGAAATACCTCACGATCAACTGGCATGTTATGCAAAGCGGGACAGGCTGCAGCATCCCTTTATTGAAATTATCCATGACTGGGCAATTAGCCTGCGCAGGTTTGATTTCAGCGGGGACCTGGGTAAAACCAGGTATGCCTTGAAATCGGCCTCTGAGGAAAAGGGGATAGACTGGAGCATCACCAATAACTCACTGGTGCCGGTTCTTACTATAGCCCATGACAAATATCCTCAGTTTCATAAACAGATAATCGATGATATGCAATTGATCAGCTATGAACTGGAGGATTTTGGGATTATTCACTTTACGGAACGATACGGAAGCAGCGGTCAGGATAGATATGCAGTGTATACCACAGAAGCAGGCCTTGAGAAACAGGTCACCCAACGGGATATGTCCCAGGGGATGTTCAGGGCTTTCTCAGTGCTGACCCAGCTGAACTATTACATCTACTGCGGCTACAAAGGCATGGTCATCATAGATGATATCGGTGAAGGCCTTGATTTTTCCAGGGCTAAGCAGCTGGTTCAAGTCTTGATATCAAAAGCAGAAATGGCAGACATCCAGCTGATTATGTCTACCAACGATTCCTTTATCATGAATGCAGTGGATATTCAGAACTGGGCTGTGATTATGCGTGAGGGGAATAAAATCAGCCTGTTTAATTATGAGAATTCAAAGGATATTTTCGAGGAGTTCAAATTCACCGGGCTTAATAATTTCGATTTTTACGCCAGTGAGTTTTTCAGATCAGGATTTACAGAGGAAGAGGCAAAGGATGACGATGAGGGTGAAGAATCTGACGACCGGGAGAACATAGAGGGAGCCGGGGAATGAAAAAGCTTGCCATTTTTGTAGAGGGACTCACTGAACAGATCCTGGTCAGGCGAATGCTTGAGTCTGTGCTGGACAGGAACAGGATAGCTATTCAGACTGTAAAAGTCACAGGAGGCCACAATGTAAGGATGTCCTTCACTATCATGAAGGCGGCACATGTGCACAACCTGACCGACTACTATGTACTGGTCTATGATTGCGGTGGAGAGACCAATGTTAAGGGCTACCTGATAGCACACAGGCAGAAACTTGTTGCCAGCGGTTACCATATGATCCTGGGATTAAGGGATGTCTATCCCAATTTTGAACAGGAGGATGTTCCGAAGCTGCTCCGGGGACTGAACCATCACCTGCCGCAAAAGGGGGCCAAAACCCGGATCCACCTGGCCATCATGGAGACAGAGGCCTGGTTTCTTGGTGAATACCACCATTTGAGAAAGGTCTCCCGTAAACTGACTCCCGAATTTATCGAGAAACAGCTTGGATTTAATCCGCGCACAGATTCCATTGAGGAGCGGGACCGTCCGGCCGAGGATATGAAGGCTGTCTACAGGCTGGTGGGTCATGATTACACCAAGAAACGTGATAAGCTCAATGCAGTGGTCAGCAAGCTCGATTTCAACTATTTTACCCATGAACTGGCAGACCGGATGCCCAGCCTCCGTGATTTTGTGGAGGGCCTTGAACTCTTTTTTAAAGAGGACTTATAATTATATTTGATTTACCGGTATGCATATCAAATCCATAGTAGACGAGATAACAGTCACTTTGACGGAACTCAGTGATCCAAAAAGAAAAGAGAAGTCTAAGACCTATTTTCCTACCGCTCAAGAAGTGCTGGGTGTTACCAATCCACACATTAAAACCCTGCTGAAGGAGTTAAAAGAACTCCATGCTTCCTGGACACCGAAGCAGTGGATTGAACTATGCAAGACCTTGGTCGCGAAGGATATTTTTGAATGCCAGGTACTGGCCTATGAATTGATTGGAAGAGACCGGAAACTGCTTAATTCGCTTAGCTATGCAGATTTGGAGGCTTTGTGGAGGAATCTGGATAACTGGGCCTCAGTGGACCACTTTACAGTGGGCATTTATGGGGTGTTATGGGGGAAGGGAGTGGTGAAGGATGAACATATCGATGCCCTTCTGAAATCAGACAATTTTTGGAACCGTCGTATAGCGGTGGTTTCTACTGTGGCACTGAACCTGAAATCAAGGGGTGGAACGGGAGATACACCACGGACGCTTGCTGTGTGTGCAAAGGTAGTGGATGATCATCACGATATGATCCAGAAGGCCCTCTCATGGGCATTAAGGGAACTCTCAAAAAGAGACAGGAATGCAGTTGGGGAATTCCTGGAACGGAATAATTCACACCTTGCAAAAAGGGTCATCAGGGAGGTGACTCACAAGCTTGATTTTGGTACCAAAAATTAGATCTGTCGCAATCCTTTTTCTTCAGTCTGTTTCCCCACTTGTTTTCTGTTAATAACTTAGCTGGTTTTCAAGGCTTTTGAGCCTAGGTGAATCCGGATTTTTTTGCTATTTTTACCTGAACCAATAAGGAGATAGAGGTTGAGTTTTAAGCGACTGATAGTAAGGTCTTTACGGATTTCATTTCAGGTAGAAAAATTAGAAGGGAAGACAGCCTTTAACAGGTTTTTCGAGGGGAACAGATTCACAAGGAAATAACGGCACTTGTTTTGACGGATATTAGCTGTCAATCCGCATAAGTTATGACCAGTTTAAAGCATTTAGAAATAAAGTTGTAAGATAATGAGTAAAGCACATAAGAAAGATTATTCAGCGGAGAGTATTCAGGTACTGGAAGGATTGGAAGCTGTACGAAAGCGGCCGGCCATGTACATTGGAGATGTGAGTGAGAAAGGACTGCATCACCTGGTTTACGAGGTGGTGGACAATTCCATTGATGAGGCACTGGTAGGGCACTGTAAAAATATAGATGTTACCATTAATGAAGATAATTCCGTCACCGTGGTGGATGACGGCCGGGGAATCCCCATTGATATTCACGAGAAGGAGGGACGGTCGGCCCTGGAAGTGGTTATGACTGTATTGCACGCCGGAGGGAAATTTGATAAGGAATCCTATAAGGTATCCGGAGGTTTACACGGAGTTGGTGTTTCCTGCGTGAACGCGCTTTCTGAAGATCTGAAAGCCGAAGTCCACCGGGATGGGAAAGTTTATGTTCAAACCTATAAAAGAGGGATTCCTGAAGGTCCTGTTGCCGAAGTTGGAGTCACTGATAAGACCGGTACAATAGTTACCTTTAAACCTGATGATACCATTTTTACAGTATGTGAGTACAAATATGAGATCCTTGCATCCAGACTCAGGGAACTGGCTTTTCTGAATAAGGGAATACACCTGAATATTAAGGACCTTCGTGAGAAGGAAGAAAATGGCAATGGGAATGGCCATGGGAACGGGAACTGTGAGGGTGTCGGGAATGGAAATGGGTATCGGTGCGACAGTTTTTACTCGGAGGAGGGCTTGAAGGAGTTTGTAGCCTTTCTGGATGCCACCAGGGAAAAGCTTATTGAAGAATCTGTTCATATTGAGACAGAGAAGAATGGAGTGCCTGTGGAGATTGCCCTGCAGTATAATACCTCTTTCTCGGAAAATATCCATTCCTATGTAAATAACATCAATACCATAGAAGGCGGAACACACCTTTCCGGATTTCGCAGGGGACTGACCAGGACCCTGAAAACCTATGCGGATAAATCGGGAATGCTTGCCAAACTGAAATTTGACATCAACGGGGATGATTTCAGGGAAGGACTTACTGCCATCATTTCGGTGAAGGTGGCTGAGCCCCAGTTCGAAGGGCAGACTAAAACGAAACTGGGAAACTCTGATATTATGGGCGTGGTTGACCAGGCGATTAGTTCTGAGCTGGCTCACTACCTGGAAGAGCATCCAAAGGATGCAAAGCAAATTGTATCCAAAGTGATTCTGGCTGCACAGGCCAGGCATGCTGCCAGGAAGGCCAGAGAACTGGTTCAGAGGAAGAATGTGCTGTCAGGTGCGGGATTACCAGGAAAGCTGGCCGACTGCTCAGAAAAAGATCCTGCCTTAACAGAAATCTACCTGGTGGAGGGTGACTCTGCCGGAGGGACTGCCAAGCAGGGCAGGGATCGTGCTTTTCAGGCCATCATGCCGCTCAGGGGTAAGATCCTGAATGTGGAGAAAGCCATGGTACATAAAATCTATGAAAATGAGGAGATCAAGAACATCTTTACTGCCCTGGGTGTGAAAATGGGGACCGAGGAGGACAGCAAGGCGCTGGATTTGTCCAAACTACGCTATCATAAGATCATCATCATGACAGATGCGGATGTGGACGGATCCCACATTGCCACCCTGATTATGACCTTCTTCTTCAGGTACATGAATGAGCTGATCAAAAATGGCTACCTCTATATAGCTACGCCTCCTTTGTATCTTGTGAGGAAAGGGAAGAACGAGAGGTATTGCTGGTCGGAAGAAGAGCGTGAAGCCTTTGTGGAAGAAGTGGGTCAGGGCAAAGAGACAGGAATTCATATTCAGCGCTACAAGGGGCTGGGTGAGATGAATGCAGAGCAGCTGTGGGATACCACCATGAATCCGGAGAACCGGACCCTAAGGCAGGTATCCATCGATAGTGCCGCTGAAGCTGACCGGATCTTCTCCATGCTGATGGGTGATGAGGTTCCTCCGCGAAGGGAATTCATTGAAAAGCACGCCAAATACGCCAATATCGACGCGTAGAGGACACACCGGGAACAATTTTTGGGACGGACAGCAAAGCGACTTGTCCGCCTTTGTCCTAATTTTCTTATACCACTGTAGCAATAAAACCCTCAAAAGACCTCACCAGGTTCCGTTAATTTATTAACTTGTTGTTAGTTGCAATCAATCAGGGTTTTATGTCTCCGGCTGATCTGAATAAGGAATTGTCACGAGCCGAAAGGTTCCTGGACAGGCTCTTTTCCTACAGGGGCATCGATGCAGACACCCTTCAGTTCAAGAAGACATACGGGCTGTCCATTTTGGTAATAATCATCTATGTGGCCATCATGGAGTGGATTGTTATTCATTTCGATGTTCCTTCGCTGGTACTCTATGGTGCATTACTGGAAGGATTGTACATCCCCTTTCTGCTCCTGTTCATCATATTGCCTTATAGGCTGAAATGGATGGTCCACCTATCCCTGCATCTGTCCATGTTTCTTACCTTTTATATCATTGTAAAACTGGGGGGCATCCACCAGTGCGGGGGGCTTATCTTTGCTCCGCTTATGACCGTAATTATCTCATCAATTTTCCGCAACATTACATGGTCGGTATATTATTTCCTATTGTTTTTGGCAGGGACCTTCCTGGCGGTCTTTCTCCAGATCCGGTGGGATCTCCCCCCGGAAATGAAACCCGAAGTCAACCAGATCATCTTTCTACTCAATACACTGGGAATCTCTGGCATGATTCTTAGAGAGCTTCTGGTCTACCTTCGCCAGTACGCTGAACGCGAAAAAGAGAGGGCCGACCGGCTGCGGGAACTGGATGAGGTGAAAACAAAGCTCTATACCAACATCACCCATGAGTTTCGCACCCCGCTGACCCTGATCCTGGGCCGGGCAGACCAGATTGAATCGAACCCTGAGCAATACCTTGAGCAGGGGGTCGACGGGATCCGGCGGAACAGTCGGGACTTGCTGCATCTTGTGAACCAAATGCTGGACCTCTCTAAACTGGAATCGGGCCTGGATCCTGTCAGGATGGTCCACGGTGATATTTACCCCCTGCTGAAGGTGATGCTTGAGACCTTTCATGTGCAGGCAGCGGAACAGGTCCTGGATCTGAAGTTTGCTCCCGGTTCCGCTGAATTGGTGATGGACCATGATCCGGAGAAACTGAAGCAGATCGTCTATAACCTGTTAAGCAATGCCATCAAGTATACACCGGGTCCTGGAAATGTGGTTCTCCGGGCAGGTTTCGAAGAGGAAGACCGGACAGTATGTATGATCAGTGTGGAGGATAGCGGACCCGGTATCCCGCAGGAAAAGATCGAAAAGGTGTTTGACCGGTACTACCGGATCCAGGAAGAAGCGGGCCACACATCTACGGGTACCGGACTGGGGCTTCCAATCACCCGGGAACTGGTGCAGATGCTCGGCGGGACCATGGAGATCAGCAGCCGGGAGAAGAAAGGGACTGTTGTGTCTGTGTGTTTGCCGGTCACCCATCAGGCACCTAAAGCGCTTACAAAGGAACCAGACAAGCAGCAGGAAACTCCATATTTCGTCTCAGGCAAAGACCAGCCCATTGTTTTAGTGGTTGAAGATCATCCTGAAGTCTCCGATTACTTGAGGTCATTGCTGGAGAATGACTACATGATTCACCTGGCAGCTGATGGGCAGGAGGGTCTGCAGAAGGCGCTTGAACTGGTGCCCGACCTGGTGATCAGCGATGTGATGATGCCGGTGATGGACGGGCTTGCCATGCTGGAACGTTTGAAAACCGACATGCGCACCAGCCACATCCCCGTGATCCTGCTGACTGCCAAAGCGGATGTGGCTTCCCGGCTGGAGGGCTTGGAGGCGGGAGCGGATGCATATCTGGAAAAGCCCTTCAACAAGGAAGAGCTGTTTATCCGCATCAGGAAGCTCCTGGAATTGAGGGAAAAACTGAAAGAGCGGTATGCCTCTGTTGTGATCCCTGAACTGTTGAAGGTAAAGCAGTATGAGCGGGAGGACCGCTTCATGGCCCGTATCCATGAGGTGATGTCCGCACATCTTTCGGATGAGGAGTTCGGGGTGGGAGATCTCTGTAGTGATGTGGGCATGAGCCGCTCACAGCTGTACCGCAAATTCAAAGCACTGTCCGATCTGGGCATCCGCAACTACCTGATCACCTTCAGGCTCCATGCCGCCAAACAGCTTCTGAAGGAGTCAGATCTCTCTGTCACCCAGGTTGCCTACGAGGTCGGTTTCAAGAACCTTTCCCATTTCAGCCGCAAGTTCCGCTTAGAGCATGGAGTCTCCCCCGGCCATTTCAGGAATAACCCTGCCTGATATTTTTTACCGTAAAAGGGTGAATGTGCCTTCTGCTTTCCAAGTGTTACTACCCTCAGGATCTTTCACTCCGTCATACATATCGAAATGGCCGCTGGCTCCCTCGAATCTGCCTGTACCATCGGTCAGATCAACAGTGCCGGTAAAAGTCAAATCGCTAAGATCATACAGGTAAGTGGCAATATAGTTGTATGAGTCACCGTTCATCCCGGTCATCACCCCGTGGCCGTTAACCACCATCTGGGTCGGACCTGTAAACATACAATCATCGATCACGTAGGTACTAAGCTCCTCATTGATCCTGCCCTGGAAAGTGACATTCCCACTTATATTCCCACCACTTGACAAGGTAAACCCATACGCTGCCGGAATGCAGGTGACTTGTGGGAGTGAGGGGTCACTAACCGCAGATAACCGGGCAAAAGCTTTGATAGTCACAGTTTTACCACTATGAGCGCCTTTTAAAAGGTTGCCATCAGCCAGTTCCTGGTCGTTAAGGAGATCTTCTGGGACAATGTCTCCGAATTCCTCTTTCGAACAACCTGAGACCATTAGAAACATTCCCAGAATAATTGGCAGAAATAGATTTGTTGTTTTCATGATGTGAATTTTAAATGAGTAGATAGAATTATACTGAAGACCAAGTTATTACCCATAACAGAGCAATGCTTTGCTGAGTGTCCTAAAAACTGTGCTATCTGTCCCGATGGCACGCAGGGAACAACATTGGGGACTGTTCTTCAAAAGGAGGGATTTAATCCTTCAATAATCCAATTTCATCCTTCAAATGCAGGTGATTCATCAATAGTCCTGTCTCAGCGGTAACACTTGATTACCCTGCATCGTAAAATTGTTCAGATTCATTTGAGAATAAAAAAACCAAATATGACTATGAAAACTCAAAAGCTGAACGAAGCCAGAGTAATCATGATAATTGAAGCTTTCACCGACTTCATCGAGCATACTTATGACGAACAGGGTGAAACAGCAGATGTGTCCAAGCTTGTGAATACTGTCTTTGATGAGTTTGTTTATTGGGCCTTTGATGACCTCATCATTAATGAAGTGGAACGAGACACTTTATTAAACAGTAAGGAGTGGGCATTTCACGAAAGTATAAAACGGGAAGTTGCTGGTAGATTCATAATTGCCTGATATTCTTCAATAAGGAACTACCTTCATTATAATCCTGTGTAAAGGGCAGACTGGAATCACCAATGCCTTTTTTCATCAATTGTTCCAAATCGGCAAAATGATCCTGGTAAACTCCTCTGGGAAGAACTTTCCTGTCATGGCAAACAGATGCAGCCATGCCAATAACTTCACCCATCATGCCTCCTGTACGCATGAGTCTTACCGTACCCAGTGCCACATGGGAAACACTGATATCCCTGCCGGCCATCAACAGGTTGTCAATGTTTTTGGAATATAAACACCTGTAGGGAATGGGATAGGGATAGATTGGGATATGTTTGGCGATGGATCTGAAAGCCCCCCCTTCAAATTTCTGAAGATTCTCAGGATCGGGATAGTGGAGGTCAATGGTCCATGAGGTAGGTGCGGTACCGTCGGGATAGATATTTGGCCCGATCAGATCATTCTCGGTCAGGATGTAATCTCCCACCAGTCTTCTGGATTCTCGCTTTCCTCCGATATAAGCCACCCATTTCAATTTCTCTTTTTTAAATTCCTCCCGCTTCGAATGGTGATTTTTCAGGTAGGACCAGTTGGAAAAAACAACCAGCAGGCCATAGTCCCTGATAAACTCAGTCTCCCTTATCATGTCTTTTCCCATACCGGTTTCCCAGTCCCAGTCCCCCCGTTTAATGGCAAAGGCTTTCTCCTCGTTCCAGGGCAGGCCCCATTTAATATCCGGAAAATCAACGGACTGATCCATAGTTTCTGAAAACCATTGCACCGACAGGCCCATGGTAAGAGCATCTGCCTTTTCGGGTGCAGTGGGTTCATTAAATACATCCCCGCTCTCGCGGCCCGACATATATTCGGCTCCTGCCAGGTATCCTATGCTTCCATCACCCGTGCAATCGGCAAAAAGGGGAGCTGAGAAAGATATTTTTTTTTCGCTTTCCAGGTTCTGGGCGATCACCCTCTCTATGACCTTCCCGTTCATCACAACCTGGTTGGCATGGTAGTTCAGAAAGAGGGATATGTTTGGTTCATTCAATACGGCCTTCAGCTTTTTATCATCCTCATAATATTCTTTTGGCTGGGCATTGCCTCCCCTGACGGGCCCGATTTCATTGACCAGGTTTCCAAGGGCAGGGTAAGGTTCCAGATTAATGCGTGCTCCCAGGTGAACACGGACTTCCGAACTGTTATTTCCTCCCAGTACAGGCCTGTTCTGTATCAGGGCTACTTTAAGCCCCAGCCTGGCTGCTGAAATGGCAGCACAGGTACCGGCCATTCCTCCCCCTACAACCACAAAGTCAAAGCTCCTTTCAATGGGTTCCCGATCCATATCCGTAAGCTGAGCTCGCAGAGTTTCCATCCCCTCTGATGTATCGGGTGGTTTGGAACCTGGATCCATGGTAAAATAGAGGACATCACAGCGGCCGTTAAAACCGGTCAGGTCATGCAGGGAAACCACAGTCTCCGGTTTGCTTACCACAATGCTTCCACCTTCAACCCAGGTCCAGTCCTTACTTCCAGTCCCAAATTCCTGCCCCAGGGCCTGCCCGTTAATTATTACCTGAAAACGGCCGGCCGCCTGGTCGGACCAGGGAGCTGTCCAGTTCCGCGTTCTGACAAATACCCGGTAGGTCCCGGTCTCCGGAAAAGTAAGGGTAGTGAAGGCATCTGCTACGGGAGTCCCCATGCCGTGGGCCATCAGGTAGGGTGAACCCATCACATCCATGGATTGCTGATCAATAACCCAGCCCCCCTTTTCACGGAAACTTTCCGTTTCCAGCCACAGAGAATAATGGTCTTTACTCATGCCGGAGTAGCAGACCAGGAGGGCAAACAGGTTTAGAAATACCTTTCTAAAAAGCAAGATCATGGCTAGGAAATTATATCCCAAGATACCCTTTGAATCATACGAATGCAAATGCCTAATTCAAACCGGCTTCTGAAATGATCCGTGGAACAATGGCTTCCCAGCCCACCGACATAAGGTGGATGCCGTTGATTCCTGTTTTGGGCCTGATTTTCTCAATAATCTCCAGGGCTATTTCCACTCCCAGTTCCTCATAATCGTCTGCACTTGATTCCTCAAATCTGTCAAGAATATCCTGTGGAAGGGTAACTCCCGGTATATTGTGGTGAAGGTACTGGGCCATCCGCTTGCTCCGGATGGGTGTGACGCCTGCCAGAATGTATACCTTGTCAAGTATACCTCTTTGATCGAGTGCCTCCAGCCAGAGGTCCAGTCTGTCCGGATCAAAAATCAGATTAGTCTGGAAAAATTGAGCACCTGCATTGATTTTCTTTTCTTCCCTCAGCGCCTGGAATTTGGGTTCTGAGGCAAAGGGGGAGGCAGCAGCTCCCAGGAATAATTTGGGGGGTGATTTCATTTTCCTGCCATCCAGGTAGATTCCTTCATCCCTCATCCTTCTGAGAATCCATAGCATCTGCACCGCATCCATATCCAGGATATTGGTATTGCTGGTGGGTGTCGGTCCGATGCGTGCATTATCTCCGGAAATACAGAGTACATTATGCACACCCATCACATTGGCACCTACTATATCCGATTGCAGGCCACTGCGGGTCTTGTCCCTGGCTGCGATCTGAAGGACCGGGTCGGCGCCCAGTTCAGCTGCCACTTTGCTGCAGGCCATGCTTGACATACGGGGACTGGCAGAGGCACTGTCCGTAAAGTTCACTGCTGCTGCCAGGTCCTTGACCATCTCTATATCGCGCTTCAGCTTACCGGTGGCTGTACTCAGGGGCGGAGCCACCTCGGTGGTAACAACAAATTTACCACTACGCAGTTCCCTTTCCAGATTCGAAAAGGGTTCATCGTAGGCCGGAGGATGGTATTCCGCATCCCCCTTCCACCATTCAGGCTGGCGAACCGGTTGGAAAACAGCTTCCCAGGAGTGCGCTTTCTTCTCCTTGTTCCGGCTAAACCGGTCCCTTATAAAGGAGCCTGTTCCATATTTACGCATGGAGCGAACTACATCACCCCAGGTTTCGGTTCCCACTTTATCCCAGTCCAGGGGGGGCAACACTTCCACCAGCATATGCTCACGGCCCATTTTAAAAGCCCTTTCATAGATCTTATACCAGATGCAGGGACGGGTTTCATCCACATAACATTTCTCGGGAGTTGATCCTCCACATGGGCCGTTGCGCATGCCTTTGGGGCACTCCATGGGACAGATAAAGGCTGTTTCCTGGAGCAGGCAGTTGCCACACATCCGACATCCGAACATGGGCCCCTTGATCCAACGTTCAATCTTCCTTAAAACCCTCTTTCCAAAGGGTTCCTTCTTAAAGGGAAAGAAGGGCGGCTGCCATCTTCTGCCCGGCGTAAACAACGACATACAGCTGTAATTTAATCCGACTATTGACTAACGACTATTGACTAACGACTATTGACTTTATGACTTCAAATCCTCCTGGTTTTGATAATGCTCCGTAAACCTGATGGCAAAATCATCCCTGGCACGGATCAGGTCTGCAGCCCTCACCATGGTAGTGATCTTGGTAGGATTAGCGATGGGGCAGGTCAGGCCGTTCCAGATGGAAAGCACCATATGGGCATTGTTGAGCATTTCGCGATTTGGGAGACCAAAAGAGATGTTGCTGGCTCCCTGGGTAATGTTCAATCCCAGCTTGTCATGCACCAGCTTGATAGTTTCCAGGGTCACCAGGCAGGCATTTGGATCGGCACTTACAGCCATGGCCAGGGGATCTATTACCACATCTTCTTCCTTGATACCTTGTTTGACAGCTCTCTCCAGAATCTTTTCAGCAATCTTCAGTCTTTTTTCCGGATCATTGGTGATCCCGTCGTCATCCATCACCAGCCCAATGACTGCTGCATCGTATTCTTTGGCCATTGGTAAAATTGCCTCCAGTGCTTTTTCCTCTCCATTTACAGAGTTGATCAGACAGCGGCCCTCAATCACTTTCAAGGCAGCTTCTATGGCCTTGGGATTGGGAGAATCGATGCAGAGGGGTACATCCACCGCCTGCTGAATGGCCTTTACGGTTTCGGGTAGCAGGGCTGCATCGTCCACACCCGGGTAGCCCACATTTACATCCAGCACATCGGCACCTGCTGCTATCTGGCTTTTGGCCAGCTGGATGGCAAACTCAAAGTTTTTCTGGGACAGGGTTTCCACCAGTTTCTTTCTACGTGTGGGATTGATGCTTTCCCCAATAATGACTACCGGCCCTTCCGTATCAATAATCAGTTCGCTTGATTTACTTCTAAGAGTAGTTTTCATCTATTTAAAATTTTATAATTTATTAATAACAAGGCAATTACAAAATTTATAAATAGATGTAACCGCTTCGCTCTCACATGAACTTATTTTAATTCTATGCTTCTCTGAAGTTTTAATTAAAAAAGTTCATGTTCGTTTCATATTATTATCGCTTAATTCCGTGTTATTATGTTATGATCCAATTTTTTTCACTGTTCACTAATCACCATCCACCATTTACATCAGTCCTGTGATATTCCCATCGTTATCAATGCTGATATTCTCGGAAGCAGGATGGGCGGGCAATCCCGGCATACGCATAATGGATCCCGTGATTGGAATCAGGAATCCGGCTCCTGCGGCAATTTCAATCTCTCTTACCGTAATGATAAAGTCCTTGGGTCTACCCAGCAATGCAGGATTATCAGACAAGGACTTCTGAGTCTTGGCAATGCAAATGGGCATCTGGTCCAATCCCAGTTCTGAGATTTTTTTCAGATCCTTCTTGGCCTGGGAAGAATAGTCTACGTGCTCGGCTCCATAGATTTTGGTGGCCAGGGTTTCGATCTTCTTTTTCACATCCCAGCTCCAGTCATACATGGGATCAAATACGGGTGGATTGGTCTCTGCCACTTCAATTACCTTATGGGCCAGATCAATAGCACCTTCCCCTCCTTTGGCCCAAAGATCAGCTACCGCACACCTGATTCCCAGTTCTTCCGCTTTTTCTTTAATGATTTGTACTTCTTCATCCGTATCTGAAGCAAACCTGTTAATGGCAATCACCGGGGTCACATTAAACTGCCCGATGTTTTCCAGGTGCTTTTCCAGGTTGGGCAGGCCTTTTTTCAGAGCCTCCACATTGGGTTCGGTGAGGGATTTCAGATCGGCGCCCCCATGGTATTTCAGGGCCCTTATGGTGGCAGTTAATACCACTGCTTTAGGAGAAAGACCTGCACTCTGACATTTGATATCGAAAAACTTTTCTGCTCCAAGGTCAAAGCCAAAACCAGCTTCAGTTACCGTATAGTCTGAATAGGTCATGCCCATTCGTGTGGCAATTACCGAGTTGGTACCCTGGGCAATATTGGCAAAGGGGCCCCCATGAATAATGGCAGGATTTCCCTCAATGGTTTGCACCAGGTTGGGTTTAATGGCATCTTTCAACAGTGCGGCCATAGCACCTCCTGCATTCAGGTCCCTGGCATAGATGGGTTTTCTTTGAAAGGTATATCCAATGAAAATATTGCCAAGCCTGATTTTCAGGTCATGGAGATTGGCAGCCAGGCAAAGGATGGCCATGATCTCCGAGGCCGCTGTAATGTCAAAACCGGTTTCCCTGGGGATCCCGGAAGTTGTCCCTCCCAGACCCACAACAATCTTCCGTAGTGAGCGGTCGTTCATATCCACCACCCTTTTCCAGGAGATGGTTCGGGGATCCAGACCCAGGGCGTTGGTTTTGCTCTGGATGTTGTTATCGATCACGGCCGCCAGCAGGTTATGGGCTTTCTCAATGGCTGAAAAATCACCTGTAAAATGCAGGTTGATATCTTCCATGGGCAGGACCTGGGAATAACCTCCCCCGGTGGCACCGCCCTTAATTCCAAAAACCGGACCCAGGGAGGGTTCCCTTAACACCACGGTGGTTTTCTTTCCCACTTTATTCAATCCTTCGGATAAGCCAATGGATACGGTAGTTTTTCCCTCACCTGCCGGGGTGGGAGAAATGGCCGATACCAGGATCAGATTACTTTTTTCAGCTTTCTTCTCATCAATGGCTGAGAGGGGTAGCTTTGCCTTGTATTTACCGTACATCTCAATATCGTCTTCGTTCATTCCGAACTTTTCTGCAATTTTTGAGATGTGCTGAAGCTTTACTTTTCTTGCAATTTCCAGGTCTTTCATAATATAAAAGAAAAATTTAAACGGTTTTAAGAGTCCATTTACTTGAATAGATAAACCAGTAGGCCAGTCCCACAAAGAGAGAGCCCCCGATGATGTTTCCCAGGGTAACCGGAAGCAGGTTTCTGATCAGGTAATTTCCCCAGGTAAGCGATTCAAATTGTCCGGGTAATTTGTGAAGCATGGACCAGATCTGAGGATCGCTCCATTCTTTTACCCACAAGCCCATGGGGATAAAGTACATATTGGCCACACTGTGTTCAAATCCTGCGGCCACAAATGCAGTTATGGGGAAGATAATGGCCAGAATCCTTCCGTGTGTGGTCTTTGCACTGTAGCATAGCCAGATGGCCAGACATACCAGGATATTACACAGAATCCCCAGGAAAAGAGCCTGAGTAAATCCAAATTCACATTTAGCTTCGGCAATGCCCAGCATATTGCTTCCAATCAATCCATCCCCGAAAAGATAGTGTCCGGAAAGCCCGATCATGAGCACCACTGAAAAAGCCCCAAGCATGTTTCCCAGGTATACAATGCCCCAGTTTCTAAGTACCAGTCCGGTAGAAATCTTCCTGCTGGTCCAGGCCATAATCAACAAATTGTTCCCGGTAAAGAGTTCGGCTCCACCCACCACCACCAGGATCAGTCCAAGGCTGAAGCTTACTCCGCTTAACAGTTTTGTAACTCCAAAGGACAAAGTGGAGCCTGAGGTGACTACCGTTGAAAAAACTGCTCCAAAAGCAATAAAGGCCCCTGCCAGTACGGCCAGGGCAAAGACTTTCACAAATCCTGTATGAGCTTTTGTTACTCCTGTTTCTACAGCTGCTTGGGCCATTTCGGGTGGGAGTAGCGTATCAAGCGCACTTATGTCGGGCTTGTAATTCATGAGTTCTGTTTTGCAATGGCCATTTTGAAATTATCCTTTCGAGTGTAAATATAGGGCCGAATGATGCCCCGGGATTGCAACATACTTACCCTTTACTAATGCTATTTTTGCAAAAAAGTAAATTATGGTTAAGATAACTCTCTTACTTTCCGAAACTGAGTAGGTGTTTTTCCTATGAATTTTCTGAATTGTTTGTTGAAATGACTCAGGTTGTTAAATCCGCAATCGTAAGAAATATCCACAATATTCAAGTCGGTGTTCAGTATGAGTTTGCAGGAGTAATCGATCTTGATCTTGTTCAGGTACTCAAATACGGTGAGCCCGGTCGATGATTTAAAGAAGCGGCACAACGAAGCCGGAGCCATATGCACCACCTCGGCCACCTTATCTAAATCTACCTCGTTTTGATAATTCTTCATAAGGAATTCGTGGATCCTGTTTACCCTGCTGTTATTGGTTTCGAACTTGGTTTTCACATACTGTGCACTGGCCAGATAGGTAAATGATTCACTTTGGCCTATGAGGTCCATAATTTCATAGAAGAACATCAGCCGTTTCATCCGGTTCATATAGGGAAGCTGAAGCATAATGCGGCTGACTTCATTCAATGTATCCCCGGTGATGCGGGCTCCTCTTTCGGACAGAGTAATGGCCTTTCTGACGCGATCGAATTCAGGTAAATCGGTCAGATCAGCGGGAAGGATGTCGTTATCGAAAAGCATATATACAGATTCCAGAGTTCTTCCCGAATGCTGCCTTACGTGCTTTTCTTCGGGAAACCAGACATGGGGTATACGGGGACCAATAAAGATAAGGTCGCCCGGATGAAATTCCTCCACCGAATCGCCCACAATTCTTTTTCCCGATCCTTCCGTGATAAAACTGAGTTCAAATTCCTGGTGGTAATGCCAGCGGCTTTTATCTATATGATCCTGAAAGATACCTATATAGAAAGATTCGTCGGGATTCAGCTTAATTTGCTCATGCAGCTCTTTCATGCTAATTATATTTTATATAAAAGTAATAAACAGGTTAAAATAGCATTATAATTTGCAAAGTAAATACGAACCAAGTCCCAGTTTATCACTATTTTTACATTTTGAAAAAGTGAATTCTTTAACTAAATCTTTCATGTAATGGATCCCATTTTAGAAAAACTTGGCGAAGCTGTCGAATTTGGCAAAGTAGATAAAAACTCACCCTATCCTCCGAATATGAAAGGGCAGGATGGTGCAGATGAACTGGCAAAAGCAGCCCTGGATGGTGGAGCAGGACCCTCCAGTATTTTAACTGATGCCTTGGTTCCGGCCATGGACCGGGTTGGTCAGAAGTTTTCTGAGAACAAGATTTTTGTACCCCAGATGCTGATGTCGGCAAAAGCTATGAGTGCAGCCATGAATCACCTGAAACCATTTTTTCAGTCAGGTGATGTGAAGACCAAGGGAACCTTTATCATTGGTACCGTTAAGGGAGACCTTCATGATATAGGTAAAAACCTGGTGGCTATGATGGTTGAAGGCGGAGGATGGACCATCATTGATTTGGGTGTGGATGTGAATGAAGATACATTTAACCAGACCATTGCAGAGAATCCCGGAGCCATTGTGGGACTCTCCGCATTGCTCACCACCACCATGGCCAATATGGAAGTGATCGTTCAGAAGATCAAAAGTATGAATCCGGGTACAAAAGTACTCGTTGGCGGAGCTCCGCTGAATGATGATTTCAGGTCAAAAATCGGCGCTGATTTCTATTCCCCGGATCCCCGTGGTGCAGTTGAGTATCTGAACACCTGTGTAGCTTAAGACTTGAAAACAGTTTCAGTTAAACTTGTCCCTCTTGGCAAGGTAATTCAGACCAGAGAGGGTACACCTCTCATTGATATTTTACATGAGTATGGGGTTGAATTCCCGTGTGGTGGAAAAGGCAGCTGTGGGAAATGCAGGGTGAAAGTTTTGGAGGGGGAAATTGATACCAATTCACAACATCTTGATAAACTTCGTGCACTGGATCTGGGTGATGATTGGCGCCTGGCGTGTCTGAGCAAGTGCTCTGAAGACCTGGTGCTGGAAGTGGGACAGTATAATACCCTTATCAAAGCAGATGAAACCTCATTTGATTTTATTCCTGGCGAAGGACTGGGTATTGCCATTGATCTTGGAACCACCACCCTGGTTGGCCAGTTACTTGATCTGTCCACAGGCAAGATCCTTGCAGTTGAAACTGCTCTGAATCCCCAGAAGAAATTTGGAAGTGATCTTATTTCCAGGTTGGAATCTGCTCTGGATGGTCAAAGGAAGGAGATGACCAGCCTGATCAGGCAAAAGATCGGACAGATGATTGAAGCCATGTTGACTGAACATGCCGGGCAGGTTCAAAAGATCCTTCTGGTGGGGAATACGGTCATGCAACACTTCTTCTGTGATTTTGAAATAGAATCCCTTTCATTCTATCCTTTCGAATCTGACAAACTGGGGATGAAGTATTTTAAGGCAGGTGAACTGGATTGGGTCCCTGAGACAAAGCGCATTTGCTTTTATCCCTCCATCGGATCTTTTGTGGGTAGTGATATCCTTGCCGGCATTATGGCAACCGGGATGCATCAGCGGGAAGCCTACACTGTGTTGATCGATCTGGGAACCAATGGAGAGCTTGTGATTGGGAACCGGGATCGCATTGTCTGCGCTTCAACAGCAGCTGGTCCCGCTTTCGAAGGAGCAAAAATATCCATGGGAATGCTGGCCACCACGGGAGCCATCGCATCGGTGCGTGTTGCAGAGGGTGATTGGAAATATGATGTGATTGGAAATGTGGAACCAGTGGGGATATGTGGAAGCGGGCTTTTTGATGTGATCGCACTTTTGCTGGAAAATGGTGTGCTGGGTCAATTTGGCGAAATACTTTCCGGAGAAAGTGAGGTTAAGCTGGCCGGGCAAGTCGTACTTACCCAAAAAGATATCCAGGAAATACAGCTGGCCAAGGCAGCCATTTCCACAGGGCTTGAACTCTTATTAAGAAAGCTCAATCTCGGGATTGATGATATTAACAGGGTCTATTTGGCCGGGGGTTTTGGCTCTTATATAAATCTCGAAAATGTAAAAAAAACAGGAATGCTGCTGTGTGACATCGATCGAATGTCGCAGCTTGGAAATTCTGCTTTGATAGGGGCTAAGATGTTTCTGTTTGAAGATGCTTCGGTGGCTGATTCCATCCTGTCAGTGACCACACATGTGAACCTTGAATCGGAACCCGGGTTCCAGGATATGTTTGTGGATAACCTGGCCTTTCCCATTTAAGACAAATGCCATCACACTCAGCCGGTGGTACGATCCTTATTCGGTCGGCTCAAGCCGGCCCTTATTTATTTTGCAAAACCTGAGGCTTCCGCTCCGGTTGCCCATGTCATCAAAGCTTAGAGACCCGCTTAATCCATTTGTATACGCTATGGTAAAAAGGTGTTCTTTAATGGCATCCCTGTCGCTTCCTGCTTCCTGAATGGCTTTCAGGATCAGTAATACACCTTCATAAGCATACATGGCATGAAGATCAGTTTCCGAATCCATGTTCTTCCCGGGGGCATAGGAATGGATCAGCATCATGCCCTGCAGCTCTTCTCTTTTAAAATCCCTTTCTTTCAATCCGGCACAGAAGTTCAAGGTTCCGTAAATCAGCATCTGAGGTATTTCCTTTTTGATAAGGTCAATAAGCTCCAGGGAAAATTCTGAATAGTAGGGGATCACCAGGTGGGCTGTCTTTGACCCTTTCAGCTGATCAATGGGATCAGCAGTATGAAGATCAGCTGAATCCAGATCCAGGATCAGGGGAGCGATGCCGTTTGCACGTTTTGCATATTTCGTAAAACTTCTTACTGCATACCCGGTATCGTATTGATCCTGACTAAGAATGGCCAGGCCTCCTTCCCCTTTCTTCTTTATTATATCCAACAGAGCCCTGGATTGCTGGTCATCATTGGGAACGATCCGGAAGAACCAGGGCACATAGGCCTGGGACAGGGTGGGATCAGTGGCTCTGGTCTCCAGGTATACCAGGTGGGATTTAGCAGCTACCTGTTCGGCCAGGTGTGCATTTCTGCCGTCCAGAGATCCAACTATGGCCCTCACATTATCTTCATATACCAGGCTGACCGATTCCTTGGATCCTGCTCCCCAGAGTCCTTCCGTAGTGCGGACAATTAATTTGAAGGGATGGTCTCCATACTCCCCTGAGTGGTTTGCCTCGTCAATGGCCTTTTGAGCAGCGCTTATTACGGAGCTATAGCTATGGTCCGGGACCAGCAAGCCAATCTGCAGAGCTTCTCGAGGAGCAAGCAGTGCCAGGAAAGTGGCATATAGGATAAGTAGATTCAAGGCCAGGAATTATTCCGGATTAGATAATGTGCCTTCCCACGGCCTCAGCAATTTTGCTCAGGTCCTTCACCATCCGGGAGAACTCCTCGGGATACAGGGATTGGGAACCATCACACAAAGCTTCTTCAGGCCTGTAATGAACCTCTATCAGCAGGCCATCAGCTCCTGCTGCCAGTGCAGCTTTAGACATGGCAGCTACCAGGTTCCGCTTACCGGTTCCATGGCTGGGATCCACAAGAACAGGAAGGTGTGTAAGTTGTTTCAGTACCGGGATGGCATTCAGATCCAGGGTATAGCGGGTGGATGACTCAAAAGTCCTGATGCCTCTTTCGCAAAGGATCACCGAGGGATTGCCACGTGCCAGTACATATTCGGCCGCATGCAGGTACTCATCCAGGGTGGCCATCATACCTCGCTTCAGCAGGATGGGGATCCGACAATTTCCGACCTCTTCCAAAAGGGGAAAATTCTGCATATTCCTGGAGCCAATTTGTAAAATATCTGCATATTGTGCCACTGCCTCTACCTGGCGGGTATCCATGACTTCCGAAACTACCGGTAAGCCTGTGTCTGCTTTGGCCTCCCCAAGCATTTCCAGTCCTTTTTCTCTCAGGCCCTGAAAGCTGTAGGGTGAAGTACGGGGCTTAAAGGCGCCTCCTCTCAGGATATTAGCACCGCCAGCCTTCACACTGCGTGCTGTTTCCGAGAGTTGTTCCATGCTTTCCACGGCGCATGGTCCGGCCATAATAGCAATTCCGGGTCCGCCGATCCGAATCCCCTTTACCTCTACTACAGTTCCTTCAGGTTTTGCACCCCGGTCAACTAACCTTGGTGCAGAGGGTTGCTCCACTTCAATTTGACAGGTATCAGAGTCCATGATGCTTCTTCACGACTTGGTGAGACAATACAGGGAGGTGAATTTAATGAAAAAATTCATCTTCCCGTCAAGTCCTATTCAAAAGCATAAACTTAATACTTTAAATAAGTATCTTGTAGGTTCTACTAAACTGCGCCTTATGACATATACCTTTCTTTTGCCTGGGGTGTTAGCCCTGTTGTTAACGCCTATCAATCAACTGAAAGCACAAGAAGCTTCAAGCATATGGGAAGAATCCGTCACCATTCCCACCTACCAGGTGGATCAGCCTGATCCAAATCCCCGCTTTTACGATGGCAGGATTACCCAGGGAGCCCAGGGCAGGGTTTATCCTTATGCCATGTCTGATGTACTGTTGCAGGAGAAAACAGATAGAAGCTACCGGATCATATACCTGGAGAATGAGTATGTGAAAATCTCCGTGATCCCTGAGCTGGGAGGCCGGATCTTTACAGCTGTGGATAAAACCAACAACTACGATTTCTTCTACCGCCAGCATGTAATTAAGCCTGCACTGATTGGTACGCTGGGGAAGTGGATTTCGGGAGGATCTGAATGGAACTTTCCACATCACCACAAAGCTACTACCATGATGCGCATGGACAGTTATATTGTGGAAAATCAGGACGGAAGTGTGACACTCTGGCTGGCAGAGACTGAGAGAAGACACCGCTTCAGGATCACCCAGGCCATGACTCTTTATCCCGATAAATCCTATCTGGAAATGAAGGTCATGCCCTACAATACCTCCC
The DNA here is from genome assembly GCA_039714915.1 of Bacteroidota bacterium. Classification (GTDB taxonomy): domain Bacteria; phylum Bacteroidota; class Bacteroidia; order Bacteroidales. The sequence goes on along the minus strand of JBDLIM010000001.1, from coordinate 121,380 downwards.
CCTTTGTACATTCCTTTCTATACTTTGCCAATCCGGCAGTGCATGTGGATTCCACCTATCAGGTGATCTTTCCTCCCAATGTGGAATATGTGACCCAGCATGCAAAAAGAGAGTTTATCCAATGGCCAATAGCTAGCGGGTACTACGGAAGTAAAAACTATCACAATGTGGATATCAGCTGGTGGAAGAACCTGGCTACCCCGGTTTCATTTTTTGCCTGGAATGATGAGCAGAACTTTTTTGCTGGTTATGATCATGGCAGAGAAGCAGGAGTGGCCTACCTCTCCAATCATCATACCGCACCGGGAATGAAGTTTTTCACCTTTGGCTGTGGAGAAAGCGGCTTAGCCTGGGATAAGCGCCTGACAGACAGCGATGGTCCCTACCTGGAGCTGATGGCCGGTGTATTTTCCGACAATCAGCCCGATTACAGTTGGGCCCAGCCCTATGAAAGAAAATCAGCCACCCAGTACTGGTTCCCGGTGCGTGAACTGGGCGGGATGAACTATGCCAACCTGAATGGAGCCTTGTTTCTCAACACAGCAAACTTGCCGGATGTGGAAATCAGTATCAATACTACAGGCGCATATGAAAATGCCAGAGCTGTATTGTTGGCAAAAAGTCAGCAGGTCTGGGAGGAAGAACTGGATATTGACCCCGGTCATCCCTTCAAAGCAGACTTCAGGGTACCTGAGGGAAGCAGCTCCACTGATTTGACTTTGAAACTTGTTGCGAGTGATGGAAGCCTCTTATTGAACTTTCAGCCTTCAGAGATAAAGGGATCAGAAATGCCCGAAGAGGTGAAACCCCCACCGCCTCCCGATCAGATTGCCACGGTAGAGGAGTTATACTTTGCTGGGTTGCGGCTGAATCAATTCTACAATGCCCAACTCGATCCCATGCCTTACTATATGGAGGCCCTGAACAGGGACCCGGGTAATTACCTGGTGAATACCCAGCTGGGAATCCTGGATTGCAAGGGATTCAGATGGGATCAGGCCGAGCAAAGGCTCCGGACAGCCCTGGACCGAATCACTTACAACCACACCAGGCCCAGGAACGGTGAGGCATGGTACTATCAGGGGATTTCATTAAGGGCTCAGGGTAAGACACTAGCTGCCTACGACGCATTTTACAGGGCCTCCTGGAGCCTGGCATGGAGTGGATCCTCTTACTACCAGCTGGCAGAACTGGATTGCATGGAAGGGGACTATGAAACCGCACTTGAGCATATTGAACATTCCATCGGCCTGAATGGGGGCAATCTGAAAGCAAGAAACCTGAAAGCTATTCTGCTCAGGAAACTGGATAAGAGCAAAGAGGCGCTCCATCTGGCAGAATCCATATCCAGGGAAGATCCCCTTGATCTGGTTTCCAGGAATGAACTGGTGATCCACGGTCAGGACAGAACGGAATTTGAATCCATAGTGATGGGAGAGGAGGAGACCCTCCTTGAACTGACAGCTTTTTATGGAAATATAGCAGCATATCCCGAAGCTATTGATGTGTTATCCGTACTGGATAAATCCATCCGTCCAGGGGGAAGTGAGTATCCAATGATCTACTACTATCTGGCTTACTATTATGCCCGGATGGGAGACATGGATAAGTATGAGAGCTATGCGCAGCTTGCAGCCACCATGCCTCCGGATTACTGCTTCCCTTACCGGCAGGAATCCCTCCAGGTTCTGGAATACGCCATCAGTAAAAATCCTGAGGATGCCAGTGCGCTGTATTACCTGGGTAATCTCTTATTTGATCATCAGCCAGACAAGGCAGTATCCTACTGGGAAAAGGCCCAGGCTCTGGATGATTCAAATGCAGTACTGCAAAGGAACTTGGGCCTGGCCTGCTCAATGATCGAAACAGATTATGAGAAAGCCATTGAATATTATGAAAATGCACTTAGAATCAAATCAGATCCCAGGATCATTTATGAGCTGGACATTATATATGAGAAAGCCAATGTGGATGTAGAGAAAAGAGCAGAACTCTTTGAAGCTCATGCCTCAGTGGCTTCCGGAAGGGTGGATGCGCTCACCCGGCAGGTGCTTGTATATATACAGTCGGAGAAGTATAACGAAGCCATTAAAGTTCTGGGTGAAAATTATTTCTACCGCTGGGAGGGAGGCAATGAGGTTCGCGAATACTACGAGGATGCGTATTTATTGAGAGGCGTTGGCTATATAAGCAAAGGGAAGTTGAAAAAAGCGCAGGCTGATTTTCAGGCAGCACTTGAATATCCTGAAAACCTGGAAGAGGGACGCCCTGAATTTGATGAGGCATTTGCCAGAAGCTATTATTATATGGGCCTCGTATTGGAACTGATGGGGGAAGGAGCTGCTGCTGGGGATTACTATCGCAAAGCAGCTGCTGAGCGTACAGGTCATTCGGAATACACCTACTATAACATCCTGGCGTGTCAAAAACTTGGAGAGGAGCAAGAAGCTGAAAAGCATATTAAAAGCCTGGAGGAATATGCCAGAAGAGGATCGGGAGACCGCTTCTTTGCAAAATTCGGGGAAAGGCAGTCAGCGAAAATGAAGCAGGCCGAGCAGCTCTACCTTCAGGGACTGGTGGAGATGGCAAAGGACCACAGCCCTGAAGCCAGAACTGTCTTTGAAAAAGCCATTGTATTAAATCCAAATCACTCCTGGGCGAAAGCACACCTGGGAGAAATAAAAAGCAGATGAAGAATACAGGATAGAGCAATTTACTGGAAATCCCAGGTGGCTGGAGTAAAGATGTAATCCCCATCTTTTATTTCGGCCATAAAAATCCGGCCCACATCGTTCCACGACCCATCAAGAAGGATCTCTCCGGTCACTCCCTGGTAAGATTTCAATCCGGTTAGCTCATCCCGGATCAGCGCCCTGTTCAAGCCCACTTTATATATGGCATCAATAGTCATATTCATTCCGTCGTAGGCATGGGCGGCAAAAACATCAGGTTCAATGCCAAATCTTTCCTTATATGCTTTCTGAAAGTGTTTTAATTCAGGAATATCGGCCTTGGGATTATACTGGCAGGTAGTGATAATATCTTCGGTATTCTTACCAGCTGTTTCTATAAAAAGAGGATTAACCCCACGGTCGGAAATGAATACCGGGTAATCCATGCCCAGTTCACGCATGCGGTTAAGTATCAATCCCATTTCCAGAGCATTCCCCCAGAGCACAACCGCATCGGGCTTAGAATTCCGTACCCGCTCCAGCTGGGTGTCAAATTCGATCTCCCCATCTTCGTAACGGACTTCCAGTACAATGGGATGACCAACCCTCACAGCAGCATCCCTGAATTCCATTACTCCTACCCGGCCATAGCGGTTGTTTGCCCTGAGTACAGCCACTCTTCTCAAGCCCTGCTTATTATAGATATGATGCACAAGTGCATAGGAACTTTGCCGGTCGTCGGAGATGCATCTGATTACCCAGGGAATGTTGGTTTCGGTAAAAGTTGGATCAGGATCACTGGTGTTCACCCATGGAATCTCCAGCTTGAGTGCAACCCGGATACCCACATGTGAGTTAATGTCGTCGATAGTACCAAGGATAGCCCAGACTCCTTCATCTCCCATTTTTACTACTTCGTTGGCAGCTGCTCCCCATAGACCCACATCATTATGCGGAAGTATTTTAAAGGGCAGACCTTTGTATCCTCCTTTTTCATTGGCCTCTTCCACAGCAAGGGTAGCTCCCTGAAGTAACTGAATTCCCTGGGGAACCAGTACATTTCCTTCCAGAGGAGCCAGCACCCCAAGCCTCACTTCACTCAGTCCAGTCGGCTCGGGCTTTTCACGGCCTGCGCCTGTAAACGCCTGAGGCTCAAGAAAATGAGAGATATAGGCATCCTGAAAGCTTTTGTATGGAATCATTTTATCAGGGGTATTGCCATAGTTCTTATCTTCCTTTTCAAGGTACTGACCAAATGCATCATCATAAGGCAGGAACACGATCAGGCCAGCAATTGCCAGAACTGCAATCAAATTCTTATTTCTCAGATTTTTCATCTCAGTAGATATTTTGTACTAATTACTATTTACCATCCACCAACTCCCCCCGGCTTAAGCCATAGGAGGTGGCTACCCAGATTACATCATCGCCCTGGAAATCAACTCCAATGGTAAAGTCATGGGAAATACCAGTTGCATCTGTTTTTTCACTGCTTTGTCCATCTTTCCAGTACACACGTTTCCCACCGGTCGTTCCATTTTTCTTATAGGTGATCCACTCTTCGCTGTTAAAGCTGCTCAGTCCTTCGTCTGTGCATACATAAGCCACATCTCCTCTGGCCCTGATGAAATTGATGAAGTTGCTGGCCAGCCCACTGTCATGATCAAAGTAGCCTTTCCAGTGAGTACCATCGTAACGGCTCATTCCAAAATAGGTGGCCACCCACAGGATCCCGTTGGCATAGGAAACAGCAGTAGTGATATCATGGACCACTCCGTCGTCAGGGAAAAGATCAATTTCCATCTCCCCATCGGGGTCCACGTAATCTCGAAAGGTCTTATTTTCCTTCTGCCATTCAATTACTCCGCCTCCCCAGGCTGCGATCCAGACCTTATTATCCCCTGCACATACACTGTAAGTCCAGGGCTCATGCATAGGAGCATTCCGCTCTGTATAGATGCCCCATTCTTCCTTGTAAGTATCGTAATGGCCTGCTCCTCCACCCGTGGCAACCCATACATCCTTGCCATCACATACAACCGAGTAAATTACATCGTTGGCAAGCCCGCTGTTAAACTGGTTGAAAGTGGTAAACTGTCCTCCCGAGAAGCGGTTTAATCCACCCAGGGTGCCAATCCAAACATCGCCGGTCAGTTCGCTTACATCGATGGCCAGCACGCCTGGGTGCGCCAGTCCGTCTTCCTTTGTAAAGGTCTTGAATTCATCGTTTTCATACAGGACCAATCCGTGACTGGTGCCAATCCATACCCGGTCGCCATCGGCTCTCACGCAATATATCTTGTTTGCAGGCAGACCATCTTTGGTGGTAAAATTCTTCCAGTTGCCGAATTCGGGCATGCTGCTCTTTGTGACTTCCGGTTCAGCTGCCATCAAAAACAAGGGCAAGACCAGGCTGAGGCATGAAATAATTAAAGATTTTCTCATTTCTTATTTTTCTTTTTTCTGGACACAGAGGCTTCATATACCTCTGCTTCATCCATATAATTTTTGGCATCCCCGATAGATTTCAGGTATTCCACCAGGTCATTTAACTGATCCTTCCTCATGTCGTTGGCCACCCCGTGTTCGTCGTTGTCATTGAATTGGGTCCAGATCTCTTCCAGGGTGGGTGCTTTCCCATCGTGCAGGTAGGGAGCTGATTCATAAACATTATTCAACTGGGGCACATCGAATTTCATGGGATCGTCCGAGTCCGCCAGGGTTCCCACATCGGTCATCTCCAGGTTGGTGAAGAAGGGAGGCGGGTGACAGGTATAACAGCGGTTATCCTCAGGTATCTCATTGCCGAAATTATCATGACTACGGTAGAAGATCTCCTTACCCCGCTCCTGTGCTGCGGTCAGTTCCCCGGTGGGATTGAACCTCAGGTTGGGCGGATTGGGATTCCCGGTGATAATGTAAGCCACCAGGACATCCAGCTCCTTGTGTGTAAAGGCTTCGTTACGGGTAAGAATTGTGGAGAAACGCATGCCGTCCTGTTTATATATGGTCTGGTTCTTTCCGTTCCACTTATAGGGGGGTATATCACCAATATCTCTGAGAGTCTGAACGTTAGCCAGATTTCTTCCCATGTCTGTCCCGGCCATGTTGTACACCAGTCCGTCTTCATGCGTATCAGGGTGACAGGTATAGCAGGCATACTGGTTCTGGAAGGTGCCTTTGGCATTATTCAATACCTGGCGCCCATGACGGGCCACCGTACGCCGTCTGGGGCCTTTCAGGCCGATAGTTTTCTCTGTCTCCAGAGTCTGGGTGTTAATGACGGCAATCCGGTCGTCCAGCCGTTCGGTCACATAGAGTTTGGTGCCGTCAGGTGAAATCACCATTCCCTTGGGATTGGCACCGGTGGGTATCCGTCCGATCACGAACCTGCTGCCGATACCCAGGTGATTAGCATAGGTGGCCAGCTGCTTGTCGGTGGATTCAGCCAGCAGTTTGCGAATCTCATCCAGGTCGATGGCGGTGACGGTGTTATTTCCTCCATGAGAAACAAAGGCGCGTTTTCCGTCCGGGGTGATGGCCAGTCCAAACGGATCGGGATAATAGGCATTGGGCTCATCCAGCAGCAACTGGATCATTCTCCCGTCTTCTTTTCGCTCAACGATCCCGATGCCATGGGTCATCATCCATCCCCGTTCGATCTGAACTGCAGGGATCAGGTTTTTAGGCCGGATCAGGGTAGAGATGGCCAGGTCGCCCGAAGGGCTCACCCTCACATTTTCCATGATGTAGGCATTCTTCCACATAAGCCGGTCAGTCACCCGCTGATATTTAGTGCCGATGGCTGTCATTTCGGTAAGGGGAGAGGTCATATGGTCTACCGGTACACTTCGGCGACTGCTCACATAGATTTCGCTTCCGTCAGGAGCCATGGCAGCAGAAACGGGATTGTTTCCTGTCTTCAGTCTCCTTCGTTCCTGTAGTGTTTCCATATCGAAAACGGATATGTCGGAGGAGTAGGAGTTAACACACCAGAGGTAATCTTCTTCAGGACTTAAAACCAGTCCGGCAGGACCTGCGCCACCGCTTATGGTATCAAACACTTCTTTTCTTTCCAGGTCGATAAGGTAAATGTTATCGGCCCACTGGTTGCTTACATAGGCTGTTTGTTCATCTTTGCTGAGTACAATGCTATGGGGGCGTAGCCCCACCTGGATCTTATCCATTACTTGTTCCGTGGCCGGATCAACCACCACTATTTCGTTGGATTCCTGGCCTACCACATACAGGGTGCTTCCATCTTTCGTGATTGCCAGGTTGTATGGAGAGACATAGGTCTCATTCATCAGTTTAGCAATGAAATTGTCCTTCTGGGTATACACATGGCAGGTCCAGCAGGTACGGGGATGGTCTTCCACTGCAGTCATGTAATTCACATGCACCCTGGCCCAGCGGCCTCCGAAGATCAATATAGCACCGATCGCCAGTGCGATGGATCCGATAATCAGTATGGGCTTAATGCGTATCATATAGCTTCCTCCTCTTAATAACTCGTTTCTTTCTTCCCGGCAGATAATAAGACAGGGTCTTCCTTAACTGCCAGTGGCTGTATGTTACGGGGTGCCAGTTCAGGGTCGGCATGGCAACCGGTACAGGCCCTTCGTTCGTTGGGCCTCAGGTAGATCCAGTCGGAAGGTCCTCTGACAATTTCTCCCTGACTGTTTAATGTTTCAAATCGAAGGGGCTGATCTGCATCCACTTTCAGGTAGAAGGATCCATCCTCTTTGCACTCCACTACCGCCAGCTCTCCTTCCAGGGTGGATATCCTGATCCGGTCGGCCAGTGTATCACCCATTAGCCCTTGCCTTACCTGCAGCATGGAGTGGTTGATGTCCTGAGACATCAGCAGGGCCGTTGGATTTCCTGGATCCACCGGACTTGGAAGGATCCTGGGTCGCATTTCCATGGCAGCGATAGCTACCGGATCGCTAAGGCGATTTTCAGTTTGAAAGAGTGGGGTGGGAACCTGGTCTGAACCAGGATCAAAGCGGTACAGGCCGAAAGATTCATTGTCAGATGGCCGGTAGGATACCAGGCAGCTTCCATCATTTAAAGGCTTAACCGCAGCAAAATTGCCGGGAATAGCTTTGGAAAGGTTTTCGAAGGTATGAAGCGGACGCCTGTGGAGGACCCGGGATAATTGTCCCTGTCCACTGATGAAATAGATATATCCATCCCTGGATTCACTTCCCCCGCTGGAGGGGTGAAGATCGAAATTCCCGCCCGAGTAAATCTCTGATTTGCTGCCGTCCGGCCGCATCACCATCAGGTCTGCTTCTTGCGTTTCGGGGTAGACCTGTGTGCTGGAATAGAGCACCCGGCCTTCTTTTAAAACGCTGGCATACAAATTTTTAGCCGGGTTGAAAGTGAGCCGTGTAAGGCAGCAGCCATCCCTGTGGATTTTCCAGAGATCATTGACCTCTGTGCCTTGAATCTGACTTTCCCGACTGAATATCACGGTACCATCAGGAAGTGAGGCAGGATCTGTACAGTTTTCAGGAAGATCGGTGATACGGGTAAGGTCCTTCTTTTTCAGGTCCAGCATCCAGATCTGCCAGGGATCTCCACCTTCTTCTTTTCCCTGGAAATAGAGGTAGCGCCCTTCGTGTGAAAGATTGGGCGCGGAGGCACTATTAAAATCTTTGAGAATCAGGGTGCCTTCTTTCTCAGGTTTCTCCGGATCCAGAAGCACCAGTTGTGCACTTTCGGGATCTTCACCGGCCAGTTCAACGGCTACTATCTTTCCTTCGTACGAATTGCTGCTGCAGGAAAGGCATAAAACACTGGCAATTCCAGTGTAAACAGCCAGTCCGGGTATTCTCAGCCATTTACTGTTTCGCTTCATTCTTTTTCTCATTCTTCTTTAATGGTAAGAATCTGGTTGGCATCCAGGTTATCCAGCTGCTGTATCTTTCCTGAGGGCCATTTGATTTCAACCAGTTCCACTTTTTCAGCATCGGCAAGACCGAAATGCATTCTATGGTCATTCTGTGACAGGTAACCCGTAGTGCTTCTTCGAACACTCACCTGTTCACGTCCACCCGCAGATATTTTAACCAGGGCACCGATGGCATCCCTGTTGCTAGCTGTTCCCACCAGGTTAAATGTGATCCAGTTATTTTCATTCCCCCGGTTATTGCGCAGGAATACCCCGTCATCATCCAGGTTCACAATGTATGCATCAAGGTCCCCGTCATTGTCGTAATCACCAAAACAAGCCCCCCGACCTACATTTTCCATCTGAAAATAGGCTCCCAGGTTCACTGAAATATCCTCGAATTTTTCCCCGTCCATATTCTGAAATATCTGATCTTCCTGTCCATAGAGGTGTTTCAGTTCCCCGTTTACCTTAAACAGGTCCACCAGACCGTCGTTGTTATAATCAATGAAGGAGGAGGACCAGCCCACGTGTTGAGCAGCAGCAATGGATATGCCTGAAGAATAGGCCATGTCCTTAAATACACCGCCCCCCTGGTTCTGGTATAGCGAACAATAGGTGTCATCGGACATAAATACATCAATCAGGCCATCCCCGTTGTAATCTGCAAAATCCACCGACATACTAATGGTGGCCTCTCCGGCCTGATTAAAGGCCATTCCGGTCAGAGTTCCATGATCAACGAACCCCTTTCCTTCCAGGTTGTGGTAGATGTTGTTTACCATGTGATCGTTGGCTACGAAAATATCCACCCAGCCATCGCCGTCAAAGTCGGCTGCTCCTATGCCCATGGCTCTTCCATCGGGATTGGAGATCCCCATGGCTTCAGTTACATTTTCGAACTTGCCATCTCCCTGATTGTGGTAGAGATGGTCCAGCTGTCCGTCATAGGCCATAGGGCCCGGAAAACCATCAGGCTCATAAAAATAGCCATATTCCGGATCGAATTTAATGTAGTTCCCCACATAAAGGTCCAGCAGTCCGTCGTTATCGTAGTCGAACCATACTGCGCCCACACTGCACTCATTCCCTGCAACTCCGGCTTTCTCACTGATGTCGGTAAAGGTACCATTGCCGTTATTCAGGTAAAGCACATTGGGTCCGTAATTGGTAATATATATCTCAGGATAACCATCGTTGTTGATATCTCCAACAGTCATTCCCATTCCATAGCCTTTATCGCCAACCCCAGCTTTTTTGGTGACATCTTCATAGCTCCCATCCCCTTTGTTCCTGAACAGTTGATTGGTGTGATCTCCTTCCAGGTGTTCCCCCTCGCTCAGTCCCTCTGTGTATGATCCATTGCTCATATAGAGGTCCTGGAAACCATCCTGGTCATAGTCCAGGAATACAGCGCCTCCACCCACAGTTTCCACCAGGTTATCCATGTGATGATCACCAACGGTGTGTTTAAAAAGAATGCCGTTTTCAGGTGAAATCTTCTGGAAAAAATCGCCATTGGATTCAGGCAGTGAAGCTGCTGCTGATGGTGTGGATGAAGATTCTTGTTTTCCGGGTGACTGACACCCTGATACAGAGAGGATAATAACGAAGATGAATAAATTAGAAGTAAGTTTCATAGTAATTATCCTATTTTTTAGGCATTAAATATAATAAAGATGTCCTCCCGTTATTCTCCAAATATGGAAAATATTGACCATGGTCCCTTTTGAATGAGGCAGTTTTCTTGTTTACAATGGTTTTCCACTGCCCTGTTTCAAGGTCAGGTATTGATCTACCGCGGGTCCTGTAAACAGTTCCCTGCTGCCGTCGGACCAATGGATCTCAATTCGTTCCAGACTGTCCAGACTCCCCAGGCCCACATGTAGCCTGGGATCACTGTTGGTGAGATAGGTGGTGGTCCACTGGTTCACATGTACAAAGCTTCTGCTTTCGCCATGAACAAGTACGCGGGCTCCTATGGCTGCAGCTGGCCCGTCTTTTCCTTCCAGGGTGAGTCCCAGCCAGTGGTTCTTATTGTTGGAGTTATTTCGCAAAAGGACTGCATCGGCTTTCAGGTCCACATGGGAGACGATGATGTCCAGATCCCCGTCGTTATCGTAGTCCCAGATGGCTGCAGCCCTTCCCGATCTCTTTTCACCGAAATAAGGCCCCAGTGCCTTTCCCACATCTGTGAAGTTCCCCTTCCCGTCATTCTCCAGTAAGAGCGGATATTGCAGGATAAGCTCTTCTGCGGTCCCGTTGGCTGAGAAGATATCCAGGTCCCCGTCGTTGTCATAGTCAAAGAGCGCGGAGGCCCACTGTCCTTTTCCTGAAAACGCGCTTGAAATGCCACTTCTGTCCGTAATATCCTCAAAGGTTCCGTTCCCCTTGTTTCGATACAGGGCTCCGTATCTGAGATCGGGTACCAGCAGATCTATGTGGCCGTCGCCATCCACATCACCGATGGCTCCATGCATGGAACCGGTGGTCTGTCCGTGGCTGTTCACAGCCACCCCGATTTCTACCCCGACTTCCCTGAATGTGGCCTTATCATTTTCAAACATATAATTTGCCTGGTGATCGTTTCCCTGAAACATATCCAGGTCTCCATCCATATCATAGTCATATACCGTAAGTCCCATGCACTTTGAATCGGGATAAAGCAGGTTCAGGCCTTTTGTTACTTCCTTAAAAGAGCCATCGCTCTGCTGCTGGTACATCATGGATGCCTGGCCCCTGTATTCTGAAGGATGGGGCATCAAATCCGGTGTGGTGGGAGAGATATATGCAGGATTAAAGGCAAGAAAATTCCCCACAAATGCATCCAGCAAGCCATCCAGGTTATAGTCCCAGAAGGATACACCCACACTCCATTTTACGAAACCGTTGAGTGAATCGGGCCCCTGCAAGCCCACCTTAGCGGTGATATCCGTAAAAGTGCCATCTCCCTCATTCTGATAGAAAACATTCGGACCATAATTCAGCAGGAAGAGATCCTGATCCCCGTCCAGGTCATAATCAATGGCTCCGGCTGCCATGCTCCAGTGCCGGTCATCAATACCCGCCTTTTCCCCAAGCTCTTCGAATGTGCCATCCCCTTGGTTCCGGTATAGTTTGTTGGGGGTGTCTTTAAAGTTTTTTCCCTCATCATCTGAGATCCCTTCAAGCCAGGTTCCGTTCATCATGTAGAGATCCATGTGCCCGTCGTTGTTATAATCGAAAACAGTAATGCCCGATCCACTGCTTTCCAGGATATTTTCATAGGTATAATCGCCAAAGCTGTACATAAAATCAATACCTGATTCATGTGTAACTTCCTCAAATACTGCCAAATCCCTTTTGCAGGCAAGCGGGGCAGTGACACCAATCACCAGCAATATAAAAAAGCCTTTCCCAAACCTCATATCCTCTCTGTTTTTGATTCTCCCAAATATAATCAATAGATTCTTTTTGTATCTTAGCCGCAATCAATCTGATCAATTATGCCTTCGGAAGGATCGGCCGGGAAAATAGAACTTCAGAATAGCGAGGTGGAAGATATGCTTGGGAGGGTTCCGGGATGGATCACCAGGAACGGGATCCTGCTTTTCACCTTTCTGATCATCCTGCTGATTTTTGGCAGCTGGGTATTTAAGTACCCTGATATCAAGAGGGCCCGGATCATTGTTACTTCGGTTAATCCCCCCGCCGACCTGAAGGCCCGGACCAGTGGAAAAATAGTCAGACTCTTTGTTAATGACAATCAGATGGTTGAGACTGGAGAGGTTTTAGCCATGATCGAGAATCCGGCTGACTTTGATGATGTGATGCAGCTTAAATCCAGTCTGGCCTTTCTGGATTCCATTGACATGGAAGATATTTCAGAGGACCTGCCAGAGCTGAAAAATGCCAAGCTAGGGACTATACAGGGTGATTACTCCGTATTTTTAAAGGTCTACCGCGATTTCATGGATTTTGACCGGATCAATTATCACCGGAGGAGAATCAGGACCGCCCGAACTGAACTTGAGAAAAAGCAGGAATATACCAGGAGCCTGTCTGAACGGGCCACCATACAGGAGGAAGCTTATAATCTGGCACTCAGGCAGTTTAATCGCGATGCGACTCTATACGAAGAAGGAGTCATTTCTCCGTCCAACCTGGAGGATTCCCGTTCAAAAATGTTAATCGAGCGCAATAAGCAGCAGGAGATTATCAGCCAGATGGCGGAGAATAACGTAAGCATTGCACGAACTGAAGATCAGATTGTGGACCTGGAACTGAAGCAGCAGGAGGCACTTTCAGGAAATGTATCAGCTCTGGAAGAATCCTATAACAACCTGAAGGCAGGCATCACTAAATGGGAACAGAATTTCCTCCTGGTGGCTCCGGTGAGTGGTTCCGTGACTTTTACCCGATTCTGGAGTGAGAATCAGAATGTGAACCTGGGTGAAAAAGTATTAACCATCATTCCTGCCGAATCGGGATCCATGCTGGGAAAGATCAGCCTGCCGCTGGAAGGTGCAGGAAAAGTCAGGCCCGGACAGCAGGTAAATATACAATTTGATAATTTCCCGCACCTGGAGTATGGAATGGTTAAAGGTAAGGTGAGCAATAAGTCCAAGGTACCTGATGATGATTATTATACAGTGGAAGTTGAGCTGCCGGACGGTCTTCGTACCTATTATGACATTGAGATCCCTTTCAGTCAGAATATGGCGGGCCAGGCTGAGATCCTCACCGACAAAAGACGCATGCTTGAGAGGGTATTAAATCCCATCAAATCGGCCATTACGAAACAGGTTGAAATGTGATTACAAGAAATTATCTGGTTTCCATCATGATCCTGCTGGTCGGTCTGGCGGCCGGCTATTTTATTTCCAGGGTGCTTGTAGACTTTCTGGCTGTCAGGTACGCTGAAAAAAATATCTCTGAACCTGACCGGATCAGAATTGCAACCGGCAACGAAGAGGCCGGACTTCCCATCCGGATAGTGGATCTGGATTCGGTTTGTGCTGCCTGGAAGGGGGACTTTTTTGGCAAAGATTCCCTTTTGAAGTCAAATGTTTCGAGGGTTTTGATGGAGCCCCAGCCCATGTTAAGGATCTTCGAATGGGATCTGACGGGAACTTCCAATGTTTTTTTCAGCAATATGTATTACATCTCCAGGCATAAGTTTCAGGCTGTAATTGATGAAGGACTGGAGGCTGTAAAGGGAGCCATTGCCATGAAAGATGCCTTGCTGGAGGTAAGGGACCGGGTGGAGCATAATCTGGATGACTATGAACTGCTGCTGGCATCAGTCGATTATGAGATCGAACTGTTCAGGCTCCTTGATTATTACAGGCAGTTTTTTATGCACTATTATCACTGGATCGATACGGGCGATCTACAGTCAAAAATTTCTTATCAACTGGCCCTGGGTCAGTTTAAAGCGGTAATGGACTTTCATGAGCAGAAATACGGGAAGAACCTGAATACACTGGGAATGGATTTTACAGAGATCCGGACCGGAATTAAAATTGTGGAGAAAACTGCAGCATCTGTCAGATGGGCAAAAGTAGTGGTGGTTATTTTTGTTTTTCTCCTGATTATGGGAATCCCCGGGACGGTCAGGGACAGAGCAAACAGAAAATTTGCAGGAACACTGCTTTTTGATTCCATTTTCCGGCCCCACCTGATCAGTGGACTGAATCTGTATCATGGGACAAGGAGACTGGCATTTTTCCTGGTGGTTCTTTACCTGCTTAGTCTGCTAATTTTTTCTTCTTTCAGCTCACTCTTATTTCCGGCGTGCATCGGAGGACTGGGGCTGCTTTATGTTTTTTCTCTTACCCTGTTGATTAACAGGGGCAGGAAAACTGCCAGGATCCTGGTCTCTCTGATGGCTTCCAAGGTATTGATCATGGTTGGAATCCTGGCCATCGTGGCCATACGCGGACCCCTGTATTTCTGGTACTTGTTCTGGACCTCCGATCTTTTCAAGATCCTTTTTATTTCCCTCCTGGTTATGATGATATTCAGAAAGTTCCAGGTGTATCAGATCTTGTGTGGGAATTGGAACCGTGAAAAGGGACAGGCATCAAAGTCCCTGGTATTCACCATGCTGGGTGTTCAGATTCTGGTGCTTGGAGTGGCTTTACTGATTTTTGGACTGGAAGAAAGCCTGACTGCATTTAGCATTGAACTGCTGGCGCTTCCGGCAGACCTGCCGCTCTGGATTATTTATTTTGCATCGGGCTTGATTGTGATTTCGTTGATCGGGTATCTGATCAGAGAAAAGAAGTCCTCAAATTTTTGAGTTATTACCTCACTATTATATATATGTTTTATAACTTGCGAAGTTATTTAATACACACTATCGTTTATTTCATCTGATGTCACGAATTCGTAACGGGATTTATATTGGAATTCCCCTTCTTTTATTGGCTGCCATTGTCCTTGTAGTGTTTGTTCCATTTTCTTCCGATTCTTCTCAGAGTCGGGATATACAGATAGCCACCGTGGAGATTGGGAGCGTGATCAGGTCCTTTCAGGGAGAAGGAATCGTGGAACCTCAAAGCGAAGTGATCATACTAAGTCCGGCTTCAAGCATCATCAAGGAGATCCTGCAGGAAGCTGGAAGTCATGTGGATGCATATGACCCCGTTATTATACTTGATCCCACGCCCATTCAGGCGAAAATTGAAAACATTCAGGATCAGCTGGAAATGAAGGAGAATTCGCTGAGAAAGAATCATTTGAGTGCCCGTAGCTCCAAGGTGGACCTGGATTACAATGTCCAGGTGAAAAATCTGAGAATTGCTTCTCTGAAATCCGAACTGGCAGATCAGGAACAATTGCTGGAAGTAGGAGGGATCTCTCCGGCCAAATACGAAAAAACCAGGCAGGAACTGGAACTGGCAGAAAAGGACCTGATCATGCTGAAAGAGAAAAACTCCATCAAACTACAGCAGCTTGAAGCAGATGAGGAGGGGCTGAGGCTGCAGATCGATATGCAGGAGAAGGACCTGGAAGCCCAGAAGGAAGCGCTCAGCAAGATGATCATCAGGGCCCCTTCGGCCGGAATCATACTTTCCATCAGGGGAAAGGTGGGTGAAAAGGTAAATACCGACCGCCTGCTTATCGAATTGTCCGACCTGACTAATTTCAAGATACAGGGAAAGGTGGACGATAACTATTCAGAAGTATTGAAGACAGGGACCAAGGTCTATGTGAGCCTGGATAATGAAAAGCTGTCCGGTGTGATTGGTACGGTGAATCCGGTGATCAGGGACCGCATGATTGAGTTTGATGTGCATCTGCGGCAAAGCAATCACTATAAATTAAGGCCCAATCTGAATGTGAATCTTGAGATTGTCAAGGCTGAACGGGACAGTGTCCTGAGGCTTGTGAACGGACCATCCATCGATCGGGGCAAGGAACACCAGGTATTTGTCCTTTCAGCCGGAAGGGCTGTTAAACGTGATATCAGAACTGGATTGAGATCCGGGGAATATGTGGAAGTGGTGGAAGGATTGACAGAAGGAGAGAGGGTAGTATTATCAGACATCACTTCTGCAGAAGAAATTAGCGGGTACGAGATTCAATGAGGATTGAA
The DNA here is from genome assembly GCA_039714915.1 of Bacteroidota bacterium. Lineage (GTDB taxonomy): Bacteria > Bacteroidota > Bacteroidia > Bacteroidales. The sequence goes on along the minus strand of JBDLIM010000001.1, from coordinate 105,227 downwards.
AAAGCCATGACACGAATTTTAGGAATCCTTACTTTGCTGTTCTCAAGTCAGGCCCTGAGTGGCCAGGATTCAATACTTATCGTTTCCCTAAGCCTGCGTAATGTGGTCGATCTGGCCATCTCCCAGTCCTCCTCTGTAAAGTATGTACAGAACCAGGATGTGAATTATTACTGGAGGTGGAAAAACCATCAGACCCGTTTCCGGCCTCAGTTGACCCTTTCAGGAAGTCTTCCCGATTTTGAAAATCAGACCAAACCCATTACCCAGCCCGATGGCAGTATCAAGTTCAATCAGGTAACCCAGCTGGAAACATCTGCCCAGCTGGCCATCAGTCAGCCCATCCCACAGCTGGGTGCTTATGTATATGCGGCATCGGGTATAGTCCGACTCCAGGACTTTAACAACAATTCGGTGGGTTTCTCAGGCTACCCGGTGAGTGTGGGGATCACCCAGCCCCTGTTTGCCTATAACTGGATGAAATGGACCCGGATGACCGAGCCCCTGATCTATCAAGAGGCCCAGAAAAGGTTCATCGAGTCCATTGAGGAGATCTCCTACAATGCAACTGCCCGCTTCTTCAATTACCTGAAAATTCAGACCAATTATTCCCTGGCAGAGAGTAATTTGAAAAACAGTAAGGATAACCTGAAGATTGCCGAGGTTAAGAAGGAACTGGGGAATATTTCCGAGAACGATTTTTCACGGATCCAGCTTTCGGTATTCAATGCCCAGAAAGCACTGAATAATGCCCGGATCGACCTGAAGAATGCCGACTATGAATTGAAGAAATACATTGGCCTGGATCAGAACCAGAACATTGACCTGATCATTCCCCTGGATATGTTCCTCTGGAAAGTGGACCCGGTGAAAGCTCTGGAAGAGTCACTGGATAACCGTAAAGAAACTCCACAATTTGAACGGAGACTGATACAGGCTGACAGGGATCTTACATCTGCCAAACGAAGTGCCGGTGTCAGTGCAACACTGCAAATGAGCTATGGGGTATCAAACAGTGCTGATGACCTTGGAGGAGTTTATCAGAATTCGGAGCAACAGCAAAATGTGAGGCTGGCGCTCAGCGTTCCCATCCTGGACTGGGGTCGCTCGGAGTCCAAGGTGAAACTGGCCGAATCACAACGGGAACTGGTAGTTTATGATGTGGAGCAGGACCGCCAGGATTTTGAGCGCAGGGTGGTGGTCCAGGTGGAACAGTTTAACCTGATTAAGACACAGATTGAAACCGCTGAAGCGGCGGATAAGGTGGCCGAGGAGGGATATACCATTGCCCTGAAGAAATTCCAGAATGGAGAGATCAGCATTACCGATCTGAACATTTCCCTGCAGGAACGGGAGTCAGCCAAAAGGGACTACATCCGGTCCATAGAGAATTACTGGGAATCCTTTTATTTGCTCAGGGAGGTAACCCTGTATGATTTCGAATTCAGTCAGAAGATATATTATACGAATCCAATGCTTACATCAGAATAGTCGTAAGTCAAATAAATATATAATGAAGAAACGAAGTATTATTTTATGTCTGGCCATGCTGGGCACGATGAGCCTGAAAGCTCAGGAATGGGTGGAATTATTTAACGGGAAGAATCTGAAAGGATGGGAAAAGCTGGACGGGACCGCGGAGTACAGGGTAGAGAACGGGGAAGTGATAGGTACTTCACAGACAGATACTCCCAATACTTTCCTGGCCACAAAGAAAGTGTACGGAGATTTCATCCTGGAATATGAAATGAAAATGGACCGGGGACTAAATTCGGGGGTGCAATTCCGCTCCGTGGACACACAAGCGGACGGAAGCAAACGGGTGAACGGGTACCAGGTGGAGTGTGACGATCATGATAACAGGCCATGGGCCGGGGGAATTTATGAAGAGGCTTCCAGAGCCTGGCTCTATCCCATGGCTTATAATCCCTGTGTAACCAAATCCAATCGCAGGGGGGAGTGGAACCAGGTTCGCGTGGAAGCTGTTGGAAGTACCCTGAGGACCTACATCAACGGGGTAAACTTTGCCAACCTGGTGGATGCTGAACGAAGCGAGGGCTTTATTGCGCTGCAGGTGCATGGAATCGGAAACAATAAGGAACTGGATGGAAAGGAAATCCGCTGGAGAAATATCCGCATTCTTACCGAAGAGCCTGAAAAATATATGAAATCGGATGTGGAGCTTGCTCCCGAAGTAAGTTATCTGAATAACGTACTAACCCCGGCCCAGAAAGAAGCAGGATGGAAATTACTGTGGGATGGTGTATCCACAGAAGGGTGGCGTGGTGCAAAACTGGACCATTTTCCTGAAAGGGGATGGAAAATGGAAAACGGAGTGCTGAGTGTGGAGAAAAGCGGGGGTGCAGAATCAGCCCATGGGGGAGATATTGTTACTATAAAAAAATACAAAAGCTTCATCCTGGAGGTGGATTTTAAATTAACAGAAGGAGCCAACAGTGGAATCAAATATTTTGTGGATCCCGATCTGAATACCGGGGCAGGATCGGCCATAGGTTGTGAATTCCAGATCCTGGACGATAAGAATCACCCGGATGCAAAAGAGGGTATCTCGGGCAACCGGACCCTGGCTTCCCTTTACGATTTGATTGAGGCCGATGCCTTGATCTACGGGCAGGATAACACCAGGAAAAGATTTAATGGAGTCGGGAAATGGAATCGTGCCCGGATTGAGGTCAGAGGCGCAAAAGTGGCACATTACCTGAATGGGGTGAAGGTAATAGAATATGAGCGGGGAAGCCAAATGTGGAAAGCCCTGGTTGCATACAGCAAGTATGCCGTCTGGCCCGCATTCGGGGAGGCTGAAAGCGGTCACATCCTCTTACAGGACCACGGGGATGAGGTAAGTTTCAGGAATGTCAGGATCCTGGAACTAAAGTGATTTGTTCATAAACAGAATCCGCATCGGATTATTGAATTTTTTCTATATTTGTGATCCTATTGACTTTTGGAGCAAGCTGAGCATGGTGGAACAGATCATTATGAGGAGTGGCTCTCACTCTCTGAACGGTTTTAATTTTGATCATATAGTACCTACATCTGGGGAGGACTTCTCTGCCCAGGTACAGAGTTGTGTGGAACAGCTTTGCGAGTTCATCCTGGATGAGGAGGATACTCGTTACTTTATCACCCAGCAGACTTTCTTTATTTCAGCGAAAACAAGGGACGAGTACGAATTAAAAGCTACCGAGATCAGGACACGGCTCACCGACATATGTCGCACTGACCTTCCAGCCACAAGCATTGTGGCCCAGAGTCCGGCTCAGGGAAGTGATGTGGTACTTGAACTGATTTGCACCAGGGAGACAGAGGATAAAAAAGTAGTTTATAAGTCATTTTCAGGCACAAGTTATACGGTGGTCCAGTACAAAGGATTTAAAGCCGTCCACTGTGCCGGATTAATGGGAGAGGCAGGCGATAATATATATGAATCATCTGTTAAAGCTTTCGAATCTGCCATGGAAATCCTCTCAGAAGAAGGATTATCCATCCATCACATCATCAGGCAATGGAATTACATCGAGAACATTGCCTGGGTGGAAAATGTAAAGGACTCTGAACAGAATTACCAGATATTTAATGATGTCAGAGCACATTATTACGATAAAGGAGAATTCAAGTATGGTTATCCTGCTGCCACAGGCATAGGGATGGATACCGGGGGGATCATCATTGACTTTCTTGCACTCTCAGAATCAGACCAGGTAAGCATCAAACCCATTATTAATCCGGGACAAATAGATGCACACAGATATTCGGAACTTGTATTGGAAGGCAGTACAACGCGGAAGTGTACACCCAAGTTTGAAAGGGCCAAGTTGGTATCCATCGGTGCCCGGAATTACATCTATGTTTCAGGAACAGCCTCCATACTGGGAGAGAAGACCGTCCATGTGGGTGATGTGGATAAACAAACCGTAACCACCATAGAGAACATAAACCGTTTGTTTTCAAAGGAAAACCAGGAACAACTTGGACTGGACTTTGATGTGTCGCGAATTCTCTTCTCTCACCTCAGAGTATATGTGAAGCACCAGGAGGACATTCCGGCCGTAAAAGGAATTTGTGATTCCATGCTTAATTGTAAATCTTCTCTCTTCCTTGAATCGGATGTGTGCCGTGAAGACCTTCTGGTCGAGATTGAAGGTGTTTTTACCATCTAATTCCCCTATATTAGTGCTATGACCCTTCGTTTGGTCTTAATGTTGCATTAATCACATTTTGATGAAAAAGTCACGGCTATTCTTCTGGGCTACCACTTCAGCCCTCGCAGGATTCTTATTTGGTTTTGATACAGTAGTGATATCGGGGGCTGAGAAACAGATACAGGATCTGTGGACCCTGAGCGGATCCATGCATGGCTGGGCACTGAGCGCTGCACTGTGGGGTACGGTGCTTGGAGCTTTGCTGGGTGGATTTCCCGCTGCCCGCTACGGAAGAAAGAAAACCCTGGTAAGCATAGGCTTGCTATACCTGGTATCTGCCATAGGATCAGCGCTGGCCGCCGATGTGCTCATGTTTATGATAGCACGCTTTATCGGGGGACTTGGGGTAGGGGTGTCCACCATAGCAGCTCCCATGTTTATCTCCGAGATTGCACCGGCCAGGGACCGGGGAAAGTTGGCGGGTATGTTTCAGTTTAACATTGTATTTGGGATCCTTGTAGCCTATTTCTCCAATTTCCTGATCGGTTCATTGATTGAAGATGCTACCGCCTGGCGCTGGATGCTGGGTGTGGAAGCCATTCCGGCCCTGATTTATTCGGCGATGACATTCACTCTTCCTGAGAGCCCCAGGTGGCTGATCACCCACGCAGGCAAGCGATCGGAAGGAACTGCCATATTCAGGCAGATCAACCCTGATATGTCAGACCTGGAGATTGAAGTGCTGGTCAGTGATGTGGAGAGCTCGGCGGCTGACAAGGAGAAGACTTCCCGCTTCTGGACCAGGAGACTCAGGCTACCCATCCTGCTGGCCTTTCTGATCGCCTTCTTCAACCAGCTATCAGGCATTAATGTGATCCTGTACTTTGCGCCACGCTTGCTTGAACTGGCTGGAATCAATGATACCCTGGCAGCCTCCATTAGCCTGGGAGTCACCAACCTGGTTTTTACCTTCATTGGATTATGGCTTATTGATAAGCTGGGCCGGCGGGTATTGCTGTTTATAGGATCCTTTGGCTATATCCTGTCCCTGGGGGTGTGTGCTGTGGCCTTCCTGAGTGTTAGCGAGTTTAAGGTGGTACCCAAAGCTGTGGAACTGGTCAGTGTCTCGGGAAGCGTCATCCAGATCGAGAACGGGGAAGGATACCGGACCCCGGAGGATGAAAAGCAGATCATGGATGATTTTGCCCTGGCCAGAACAGCACTGGAGGAGGCTACTCAGCTGGAAGAATACAGGGGCGAAAGAATAAAGCTGAGTGAGGAGCTTTCCACCGCTGAGGTCAGGACCCTGGCTGAGAAAGTAAAGCTGGAGTCCTCCGGGCTTCTGGGCCCCTTAAGCCTGATCGTTCTCATTAGCATTGTGGCATTTCTTGCGTCTCATGCCATTGGGCAAGGGGCTGTTATCTGGGTTTTTATTTCTGAAATATTCCCCAACGATCACCGGGCGGCCGGGCAATCCCTGGGAAGCTTTACACACTGGTTATTTGCCGCCCTGCTGACCTTCCTCTTTCCCATAGCCATCAGGAATCTGGATGCGGGTTTCATTTTTGCCTTCTTCAGCATAATGATGATCCTGCAGCTTATCTGGGTGAAGTACATGGTCCCCGAAACCAAGGGGAAATCCCTGGAAGAAATCGGAAGGACGCTGGGGACAGCTTAAAGAAAATCGCGTAATTTAGTAAGCATGAAAAGACTAAATATACTTTCCATGACATGTCTGGCGGTCTTTTTTCTGATGCAGGGCTGCAGTACACCACAGAGCGATTCGATAGAGGATTACCCAATTACGCCTGTTGATTTCACCCATGTACAGCTGCACGAGGGATTCTGGAAGGATTGGGTAAGTACGGTGAGGGCTGCCACCATTCCCTTTGCCATTCAGAAATGCCAGGAAACGGGCAGGATAGATAATTTCGTATTTGCGGGCGGAATAAAGGAAGGAAAGTTCCAGGGAAATTTTGGGTTTAATGACTCGGATCTGTATAAGATCATGGAAGGTGCTGCCTATGCCTTGATGATCGAAAATGATCCGGAACTGGCTGCTTACCTGGACACCCTGGTATATTATGTATCCGAGGCACAGGAGGAGGATGGTTACCTCTACACGGCATGGACCCTGAAAGCCAATGATTATACAGATTTTTACTGTTGCACCTATAGCGATCAGGGGAAATGGATCGAGACGCAAAACAGCAGTCATGAGTTTTACAACGTGGGACATATGTATGAAGCGGCTGTTGCTCACCACCTGGCCACAGGAAACAGCGCATTTCTTGATGTGGCTGTGAAAAATGCGGATCTGATCTACGATGTATGCATTACACAGGGAAACAATTATGTCCCCGGTCACCAGGAAATAGAGATCGGACTGGCAAAATTATACCGGGTTACCGGAGATGCGCGTTACCTGCAGCTTGCTAAACACTTGCTGGATATCCGGGCCGATGTTCTGGATGTGGAGTACAGTCAGGCCCACCAGCCTGTCACGGACCAGACCGAAGCAGTGGGACATGCGGTCAGAGCCAATTATATGTACAGTGCCATGGCCGATGTGGCTGCACTTACCGGCGATTCAGCCTATCTTGTGGCCATAGGAAAGCTGTGGGACAATGTGGTGGAGAAAAAACTTTCCATCACAGGAGGAGTGGGAGCCATTAGACAAGGAGAGGCCTATGGAGCCAATTATGAGCTTCCCAACCATCCCTACAACGAGACCTGTGCCGCCATTGCCAATGTGTACTGGAACCACCGCATGTTCCTTTTGCATGGAGATGTAAAATACATGGATGTGCTTGAAAGATCCCTCTACAACGGAGTCATCTCCGGCCTGTCCCTGGATGGTACACTATTCTTTTATCCCAACACCCTGCAGCACGATGGTGTGGCAAGCTTTAATCAGGGGGTTAACGGACGCTCTCCCTGGTTTTCTTGCTCATGCTGCCCCTCCAACCTCTCCAGGTTTATTCCCTCGGTGGCAGGATATGCCTTTGCGGTAAAGGGAAATGATGTGTATGTGAACCTCTATATGAACAGCACGGTTACAGTACCTGCTGCAGGGGGTGATCTAAAACTTGCACTTACATCCTCTTATCCCTGGGATGGGAATATCGGATTTGAGGTCCTGAATGAAAAAGCCCTGAAGGCAAAACTGTTTCTGAGGGTGCCGGGCTGGGCCAGGGACGAAGCAGTACCCTCTGACCTCTTCTGTTTTGGGGATTCCCCGAAGGACGGAATATCTGTTAATGTCAACGGAAAGGATGTGGAACCTATTATAGAGCAGGGATATGTAATTCTTCCCGGTAAATGGAAGAAAGGAGACCGGATCAGGCTTATGCTTCCCATGGAAGACCGGATCATCGAAGCCCATGATAAGGTGGAGGCCAAAACCGGCCTGCTGGCAGTACAGTATGGCCCTATTGTGTACTGTGCGGAAGAGATCGATAACACAAGTGATGTACTTGAAGCAGGGTTGGAAGTGAATTCACAATTTTCAGCTCAGTACAGGGAGGATTTGCTGGGTGGAGTTAATATACTTAAGGGAGAGGAACTAAACCTGGTCCCCTATTATGCCTGGGCTAACAGGGAAGTGGGAAAAATGAATGTATGGTTCAAACAAACAGACAGGCCCAATATTGTCTTCATCCTGGCCGATGACCTGGGCTATGGAGATTTGGGGTGCTACGGGCAGGAAAGGATAGAGACCCCGAATATCGACAGGCTGGCAGAAGGCGGAATGCGATTTACCCAACACTATTCCGGATCAGCGGTCTGCGCACCTTCCCGTTGCGTGTTGCTGACAGGTAAGCATAGCGGTCATGCTTACATCAGGGGAAACGACGAATGGGGAGACCGGGGGGATGTGTGGGATTATCGCGCCATGATCACCGATTCTACCCTGGAGGGCCAGCGTCCTCTGCCGGCAGAGACCATAACCCTTGGGAAATTGCTGCAGTCCAGGGGTTATAAAACAGGAATGATCGGAAAATGGGGACTGGGAGCCCCTCATTCGGAGAGCATCCCAACCTGGCAGGGCTTCAATTTCTTCTGTGGATACAACTGCCAGCGCCAGGCCCATACGTATTATCCGGTTCATCTCTACAGGAACGAGAACCGGCTTCATCTGGACAACGATACGGTGGCTCCTCACGCCAGGTTGGAACCGGGAGCTGATCCTTTCGATCCAGAGAGTTATACCCGGTTTAACCTGAGCTCCTATGCCCCCGACGTGATGTTTGAGGAGATGATCAATTTTATCGAACGGAACAGCGAAGATCCCTTTTTCCTATACTGGGCATCACCCATTCCGCATGTGGCTTTGCAGGCCCCTGAACATTGGGTGGATTATTATGTTCAGAAATTTGGAGACGAAAAACCCTACAGGGGTGACAGGGGATATTTTCCCCATCGCTATCCTCATGCAGCTTATGCAGCCATGGTATCTTATCTGGATGACCTCATCGGTGAACTGGTGGCCATTCTGAAGAAAAAGGGATTGTATAACAATACCCTGATCATGTTCTCTTCAGACAACGGCCCCTCCTTTAACGGAGGGATCGATTCTCCATGGTTTTCTTCAGCCGGACCTTTCAAATCAGAAAGAGGCTGGGCAAAGGGTTACCTGCATGAGGGGGGTATCCGTGTTCCCATGATTGCCAGCTGGCCCGGTAACATTGAATCCGGATCTGAAAGCGATCACATCTCAGCATTCTGGGATCTGTTGCCTACTCTTTGCGAGGTGGCAGGAGCTGAAATTCCTGAAGATGTAGACGGGGTCAGCTTTCTGCCCGAACTGAAAGGAGAAGGGGATCAGCAGAAACATCCCTACCTCTACTGGGAATTCCCAGCATATGGGGGACAACAGGCGGTCAGAATGGGCCCCTGGAAAGCCTTGCGCAGAGACATTAAGAAAGGAAACCTGGAAATCGAATTATATAATCTGGATACGGACCTGCAGGAAGAGAGGAATGTGGCAGCAGCCCATCCGGAACTCATTGAAGAGATAGAGGATATCATGAAAAAGGAACATGAGCCTGCCCACCTGGAGAGCTTCAGAATGAAGGCCCTGGGTGATGTAATTCCAGAATGATTGTCAGGTTCTCCCTATCCTCAAAATTGGTACTTAACACAGAGCTTACTATATTTATATGGATTACCAGGAAACAGGCCTGATTCCAGGACTTCAGCTGTTCCATTGCTCTTTAATGAATCCTGGTTTCAAATCAAAAACTATGGTCCTATGAACTCTGAAACCTCATTTTTTTCCATAAGCAAATGGATTCCTTTGGTGGTAATACTCATGCATTCTACCATTACAGTTGCGAATGAGAAACCCAACATTATAATAGTGATTACCGACGATCAGGGCTACGGGGATTTGGGATGCAATGGAAATCCGTATATTCTGACTCCCAATCTGGATCATTTCAAAAATGAGGCAGTCAGCTTTTCTAATTTTCATGTTTCCACTACCTGTGCACCCACCAGGGGTGCTCTGATGACAGGTCGCCATACGAATCGGCTCAATGTATATCATACCATTTCCGGGCGTTCTATCTTATTCGAGGATGAGATCATTCTTCCCCAGGTGTTTGGTCAGAATGGCTATACATGTGGGATGTTCGGGAAATGGCATTTGGGCGATAATTATCCCTTCAGACCTGAAGACAGGGGATTTCATGAAGTAGTACGTCATGGCGGTGGCGGGATTTGTCAACTACCCGATTACTGGGGGAATGATTATTTTGATGATACCTATTGGCACAATGGAGTAATGGAAAAGTATGGGGGGTATTGTACTGATGTGTTTTTCCATAAAGCTATTGAGTTTATTGAGGAACATAAGGACAAACCTTTCTTTTGTTATCTCTCGGCCAATGCACCTCATGGCCCGCTGAATGTTCCGGAAGAATACATAGAGTTGTACCGCAATAATGAAAATGTTCCGGAAAAGCAGAAACGCTTCTATGGGATGATCAGCAATATTGACGACAATTTTAAGTTGCTGACTAATAAGCTGGAGGAGCTTAATCTGAGCAATAATACAATCCTGGTCTTTATGACGGACAATGGTACCTCTTGTGGACATGAAGTGTATGATGCGGGATTGAGAGGGAATAAGGGGAGTCAATATGAGGGTGGACACAGGGTACCTTTAATGATCAGGTGGCCGAATGGCCAGCTGGATGGTGGCAAACGGATAGATGAATTGCTTGTCCATTATGACCTCCTGCCCACATTTGTGGATTTAATGAATTTAAAATTCACTCCCATGAAATCCCTGGATGGCATCAGTATGAAACCTCTGTTGAACGGTGAAGCAATGAAATGGCCCGATCGCATCCTGTATGTGGATACCCAGCGATTGCAAAACCTGGTGAAAGGACTGAGATATGTAGTTATGGACAGGGAATGGAGGCTGATTAATGGAAACGAGTTATATGATACAAGCGAAGATCTCGGACAGACAGACAATGTCATTGACAATCATCCCGAAGTGGCATTACGTTTGGCGGAAGCTTATGAAAAATGGTGGCAATCCATTATGTCTGAGCATCCGGATGAGCGTTATGCTTATATTAAAGCGGGTACGAACTATGAGAATCCGGTTCGCATTTGTTCTCATGATATGCTCACAGCTGATTTGGGACATGCGTGGCACCAGTATGGTGCCATTGAGGCTGTAAGTGGTGGTGGTCGGTGGAAGGTGGAGATTATGGTGGCCGGTCACTATTTGATAAGCCTGAGACGATTTCCAAGAGAGAGTGGACTGGCTATCAATGAAGTATTTGCTGAACAGGAGAAACCTGTGCACTTACAAAAGGCTATGCCTGAAAGTAATAATGTGGGATTCAGGGAAGCTTTCCTTTATATTGCAGATTTTTCCGGACGGATTGAAATTCCGGACGGGGCATCGGAAGTAAACTTTGAAATGAACCTGCCGGAAGGAAAGTTTGATATGGAAGCTCAATTAATTGATGCACAGGGCATAGTATATCCATCCTACTTTGTGTATATTGAGAAAATATAACTTAATATCAATATTATTAATATATATAATCTAAATAGACTATACCATGTTTAAAAGGTACTGCAAAACCCTGATGCTGGAAGATGATCCCCAGCTTATTGCGGAGTATAAACAAGCCCATGCCGCCGGAGCTGTCTGGCCCGAGATCACACAGGGCATGATTGAAGTGGGAATCCTGGATATGGAGATTTACATCATGGGCAAACGTCTTTTCATGATTATGGATACGGTTCCTGATTTCGACCACGAAAGTGCCATGAGCGAACTGGCCACAAAACCCCGGCAATCGGAATGGGAAGCAAGCATGTCCAGATTTCAAAGAACTTCATCCGACGCCTCTGCTGATCAGAAATGGCAGCTTATGGAAAGGATCTACAAAATGGGTGAGTAACTTCTGTAAAAATAGCATATGATGACAGGCAAAGAATTAATTAAGAAAGCCTTCAGGCTGGAAGAAGTAGAACGGACACCCTGGGTACCTTTTGTGGGATGTCATGGTGGTGCCCTTATAGACCAGAAGGCTGAAACCTATTTGAAATCGGCCGAATTGATCGGTGCAGGAATCGACCGGGCAGTTGAATTATACAATCCGGATGGCCTGCCCATGGTATTCGACCTGCAGGTGGAGGCCGAAGCACTGGGCTGTGACCTTGTCTGGGCCGAGGATAATCCGCCTGCTGTGGTATCTCATCCCCTTTTAACCGGACTCTCCCTGGAGGACCTTCAGGTCCCTACCCTGGAAGCGGGACGGATCAGCATGGTTATGGATGTATGCCGGGAGTGTTCTGACAGGCATCCCGATCTTGCCCTGTACGGCTTAATTACCGGTCCCTTTACCCTGGCCCTTCATCTGTTGGGAACAGACATTTTTATAAAAATGTTTGAAGATGAAGTCTATGTTCACAAGCTCCTGGCTTTCGCCAAAGAGGTTGGGATATTTATGGCAGATCAGTACATTCAAAATGGCTGCGACATTGTTTCCATGGTGGATCCCATGACCAGCCAGATCGATCCAGAACAGTTCAGGCAATTTGTGCTTCCAGTGGCCCGGGAAATCTTTGAGTATATCAGGACCAAAGGTGCCCTTAGTTCTTTCTTCGTTTGTGGGTATGCACAGCAAAATATTCAGGTCATGTGCGAATGCGGACCAGATAATATATCTATAGATGAAAATATTCCCCTTGAGTATGTAAAAGAAGTATGTCTTCCGAATAACATCAGTTTTGGAGGGAATCTGAAACTTACTGTTGTACTGCTGATGGGTAATCCGGAGGATTGCCAGACCAATGCTTTGCAATGCATGGAAAGGGGAGGTAGCAGGGGCTTTATCCTGGCTCCCGGATGTGATCTGCCCATGGATACTCCACCTGAGAATCTGCAGTCCATCACTAAACTTGTGAAGGATCCCTACCAGCAGGAGGTGATCCGTACCCTGGACAAGGGTGAAGATGAAGTGGTATTGCCGAACATGGCAGAATACGGACAGGCGGATAAAGTCATTGTGGATATTATCACCCTGGATTCGGAATCCTGTGCGCCCTGTCAGTATATGGTGGAATCGGTGCAAAACATCGCCCCCGAATTTGAGGGAATCATTGAATGGAGGGAACATTCCATCAAGAAATTCAAAGCGGTTACCTTTATGAATGCCTTGATGGTGAAGAACCTTCCCACCATTTGCATTGACGGGAAGATTGCGTTTACCTCAAAGATTCCTCCGAAGCAGGAGCTGATCAATGCTATTCAGCAACGGATCAACAGGAAGTTAAGAATGAAGATCCGGCAGAAACATGCTGAGATCCTGATTTTTGGTGTAACTGAGGAAGCATGCCGGGAAATGGAGCAATCGGTAAGGTCCGGACTGGATGAACTGGGTGTCGAATTGGAAATTCATATACTTGTAGGGGAGGAAAACATGAAGAAATATGGCATTTATAAATCCCCTGCCATGATGATGGTGGATTACAAAGTTAAAAGTCATGGAACCCATCCCAGTCAGGATGTGGTTAAAGAATGGATCAAAGAGGTGATGTAATGCAGAAGATCCCTTTCTATCTGCTTACCGGATATTTAGGTAGTGGGAAAACCAGCCTGCTGAAGCATATCCTTAATTTGCATAGGGAAAGCCGGAAAATTGGAATTGTTCAGAATGAGTTCGCTCCGAGCTCAGTGGATGGACTGGATCTGAGGCAAACAGGAGAATCCTTTGAGATCCTGGAAGTTAATAATGGATCGGTGTTTTGTGTTTGTCTCCTGGGTTCTTTTATCAAGTCGCTGGGGGATTTCATAGATGCCTGTCAACCTGATATTGTTTTAATGGAAGCTTCCGGTCTGTCCGATCCCATTTCCATTGCTGAAATGCTGCAGGAAACGGAATTGTCCAAAAAAATTTATCTGGCACATACATGGTGTATTGTGGATGCCAGCCGTTTTCACAAGCTGGCCAGAAACCTTCCCAGGATTCAGCACCAGGTCAGGGTGGCTGATACAGTCCTGGTAAATAAGTGCGATCTGGTCAGTACGGATCTGGAAGAACTTCGAAGCTGGGTCAAAGCCTTGAATCCCTTTGCATCTCTTGTGGAAACCGTTCACTGTAGCTTGGATATTGATCTGGATCCTGCCGCCTCAGCTTTTAAAATGGCTCCCGTGGCCATGAGGAAAGCACAAGATCATGCCCGGTTTGAAAACAGTGGCAGACCGGATATGGCAAGTTGTGTGATTAAAAGCACCCGGGCTATTTCTCGAAAAAACCTGAATACCTTCCTGGAAGAAGTTGCTCCGGAAACCTACAGGATAAAAGGTTTTGTGAAACTGGATACTCATGAAATGCTTGCTGTTCAGTCATGCTTTGGGGAAACGGAACTAAAAACTGTCACGAACTATACGGGACCTACCGAGCTGGTGGGGATGGGCCCGGGTGTTGATCACCTGATTTTCGGTCGAAGGTTCAGGAAATTCCTGCATTAAGTGTGTCGAACAAGACCTTTTAGCATTATTTAATTATGAAAGCGGCTGTGTTAAGTGAGTATAATCTGGTGGAATGGAAAGAAGTGCCTAAGCCGGAGTGCAAGCCCGGAGAAGTACTGATCAGGGTTTCATTTGGAAGCATTTGCGGAAGCGATCAGCATATCCATAAGGGTGAGTTCCATCCTCGTACCAGAACACCCTTGATCATGGGACACGAATTTATGGGAGAGATAGTTGAAGTGGGGAGTGGAGTATCTGGGTATAGCGTAGGAGATCGAGTGGCTCCCGATCCCATAATCTGGTGCGGGAAATGTCCTGCCTGTCTCAGGGGACATTATCCGGCCTGCACCAATCTGAAACTTATCGGGGTTGATTCTGATGGAGGTTTCGTTCAGTTCATTGCACTTCCACCTTCCATGTTGTATAAGCTTCCCCCTGGTATTTCTGATGAACATGGGGCTCTTATTGAGGTTCTGAGCATCGGTTTTCACGCCAGGAACAAGGCGGGGATAGAGAAAGAAGATGTGATTGCCATCTGGGGATCGGGCAAGCTTGGTTTATGCATCCTTGAGGCTGTCAGAACTGTGACGGACCAGGCTGTGTTTATGGTGGATGTTCTGGAAGAACGCCTGGCCATAGGTCCTGAGCATTATGAAAATGTGATACCCATTAATGCTTCAAAGGAGGATCCGGTGGAGTGTATTTTCAGGGAAACCGATGGTAAAGGGGTCGATGTGGCCTTTGAGGCAGTGGGTCATGCCGTTGAGATTGAAGGGCAGGTAAACCCGGTCCGGGGATGTGTGCAGAGCATCCGGGGCGGGGGTACGGTATGTGTGCTGGGGCTGGGAAATGAACCGGCACCGCTTGTGTTTAAAGAATTAATCTGGAAGGAAGGCCGGATTGTGGCCTCCAGGGTTAGCCACGGGGAATTTGCTGAAACCATAGCGAACCTGAATAAGGGAACCCTGAAACCTGATGCACTTATATCCCGCATTCTTCCTGCTTCACAAACCCAGGAAGCATTTGAAATCCTCCATAAAAGTCCGGCCGAAAACATTAAGATCCTGCTGGATTTCAATGTGGAGTAATTTTGCTATTTTTATGCTTTCCACAAGCGGCAGTAAAGAATAAGGCAATGGAATTAAGAAAAGATGCAAAGTATGCAATGGTCATTCCCACCAGCATGGGAATCAGAATAACACCTATTAACGGACAGCCTGTTCATAGCAGTGATCTGTTCAAACTAACTGCCACCAGTGCTGAATCCAATGTGGGAAGTACTGCTTCCTACCTGGGTATGCCGGTTAAGATTCTCACTACCTTTGTGAAGGGAAGTCCCGTTGCCAGGATCATCAAGGATAACCTGGCCAGTCGTCACATGGATTACGAGGGACCGGAGCTGGAGCAGGACAATCCCTGGGGCTACAGGCACCAGATCAATATTGCAGACAGCGGGTATGGTTCGCGCGGACCCAGGGTTCAGAACGACCGTGCCGGGGAAGTAGGACGCACCCTGAATGTGAAAGACTTTGATCTGGATCGCATTTTTGGGGAGGAAGGCGCACAAGTCGTACATCTTTCGGGATTGATTGCAGCTCTGTCTCCCGAAACCAGCCAGTTTTGCCTGGAGATTGCCAGAGCGGCAAAAAAGCATGGCACCCGCATTTCCTTTGATCTGAACCACCGCGCCTCATTCTGGGTGGGCCGTGAGCAGGAGCTGCATGATATTTTCGCTGAGATCGCCTCCATATCTGATATTCTGATCGGAAATGAAGAGGACTTTCAGCTCTGTCTGGGCATAAAGGGTCCCGAGGCAGGCGGCAAGGACCTCGGAGCCAAGATTGAAGGTTTCAAAGGCATGATCAATCGTGTGAGGGATGCTTTCCCCGATGTATCTGTGTATGCCACCACCCTGCGCCAGGTAATCAGCGCCAATCAGCACATGTGGGGAGGTATTATTTTTGAAGGTGGAAACTGGCATGTGGTGGAGCCCCGTGATATCTATGTCTACGACCGCATTGGCGGTGGAGATGGCTTTGTAAGCGGAATGCTCTATGCCATCCTCAAAGCTTGGGAGCCGGAGAAATGGATCCAGTTTGGCTGGGCCAGCGGGGCACTTGTTGCCACCCTTGAAACCGATTATGCACAGCCGGCCGATGAGGACCAGGTCTGGAGCATCTGGCAGGGGAATGCCAGGGTAAAGCGCTAAAGCGATAAGATTTCATTTCATCAATATTTGAGATACTCCTTCGGTTTCGTAGGCTAAGCTCACAATTGATATTTTAGATTCATGAAGAGCCCTGTCCAGTCAGATCCTTACCTGGTAAACAAGGAATCCATTTTAGAGGCACCCCGGAATTTCAGGCAAAAGCTTAGATTTCTCGGGCCCGGTTTCATCCTTTCGGCATCCGTGGTGGGTTCGGGTGAACTGATTGCCACCACTTCCCTGGGTGCAAAGGCCGGATTTGTAACCCTCTGGGTGATCCTGGTAAGCTGCCTGGTGAAGATTGTACTGCAACTGGAATTTGGACGGCAATCCATTATCAGGGGCGTTTCGGCCATGAACCTGATGAATGAACTTCCCGGTCCCCGCTTTGGCAGGCATAAGGTGAGCTGGGGGGCCTGGAGCTGGCTGGTTTTATGGCTGTTCAAGCCCCTTCAGCTGGGGGGGATTATCGGGGGTGTGGCCATCATCCTGAATATTGCCATTCCCGGACTATCCATCGCTGCCTGGACCATTCTTACTGCACTGGTGGTAATTTCCGTGATGCTATTTGGATATTATGGAGTGGTGGAAAAAATCTCCCTGGTCTTCATGGGCTTGTTTACAGTCTTTACCTTGCTGGCGCTGTTCATGGTGCAGAAAACCGGTTTTGCAGTAAGCTGGCCGGATATCGCAGGGGGACTGTCCTTTAAATTACCCAAAGCCACAGTGGGTTTTGCACTGGCTGCTTTTGGCTTAACCGGGGTGGGAGGGGATGAAATACTTTCTTACAATTACTGGTGCATTGAAAAAGGCTATGCCAGGTTCACGGGTCCAATGGAGACGAGTGCTGAGTGGCGCCTCAGGGCCGGAGGATGGATCAGGGTCATGTACCTGGATGCCTTCCTTTCCATGATCGTTTATACCATTGTAACTGCCGCCTTTTTTTTGCTGGGTGCATCCATTCTCTATGAGCGGGGAGAGGTACCCGAGGGCTTCCGGATGATAGAAACCATCTCCCGGATCTATACCGATTCGGTGGGGCCGGCAGCCAAGAACATTTTCCTGCTGGGCTCCTTTGTGGTCCTGTTCTCCACCCTTTTTGCCGCCCTGGCCATCCGGACCAGGGTCTTTTCCGATCTGTTCGGGGTATTAAAGTGGATTGACTTCAGCAACATGAAAACCCGCATGCGTAGCATCCGGATACTGGCAGTGGTATTTCCCGTATTGTGGACCATAGCCTTCCTGGTGGTAAAACTTCCGGTCCTGATGGTCACCATCGGAGGAATCGCCACTTTTGTAATGCTTATTATCGTGGTGATCGCCGGAGCCTGGTTCAGGTTCGGACCCGGGAAGAAAGTATTGCCACCAGGTAAGTTCTATAAACTGGCGCTTATTGTTTGCTGCCTGTCAATTGTGGCTGTGGGAGTGTATGGGCTTGTGCAGATATTCTAACTGCTTAATAGCCAGCCGATCACTGGAATAACCTCGATTTGTTGATCATCCATTTTTTTTTGGTAGCTTCATGGAGCTGGAGCTAGGCTTTAGCTTTTTATACCTGTTCCGGGCTTAATTGAGATAAACAATACAAGCCGGAGAAGGGAGCACCAATTCTGTTTCCGCTTTTTTAAACCTACCGCTTTCCCCATCAATTCGGTATAGCTCAATAATTCCGGAGCGTTCTCCGGCCACCAGCATAAATTCTCCGGATGGATGAAGGTTGAATTCCCTGGGCCAGTGGGTGACTTCCTCTTCCTGGATCCGGTAGATCCTTCCATCCTCTTCTATCCTGAATGCCGTTATTTTACTATGTTCTCCTCGTGTGGAAGCATACAGAAAGCTACCCTCAGGATGGACCCGGACTGCAGCCGGATATTTTGCTCCTTTGTGCGAATCAGACACGGTGCTGACCGTTTGCAGGATGGTCAGTTTCCCTTTTTCTCCGTCATAACTGCAGGCAGTAACTGTTGAACTAAGCTCATTGACCACATATACAATTTCACCTCCGGGATGAAACACCAGGTGCCTGGGCCCGGATCCCGGATCCAGCTTCAGAAAGGCCTGATCCGGATTGGGAGTGAGCCTGCCTGACTTCTTATCAAAGGCATAGATCCCTACCTTATCTGTTCCCAGGTCAGGAACCAGTAGGAAATTATCTCCGGGATCGGGCATGACCATATGTGCATGTGGGCCCTTCTGCCTGCTTTCCACCGGTCCGCTTCCTGTTCCGATCACCACACTGCTTGCCTTAGCGATGCTTCCATCTTCAGCCAGGGGAAAAGCAGCACAGTGTCCACTGCTGTAATTAGCCACAAAAATGTGGTCCTCGTCATTGCTGCAGCTGATGTGACAAGGACCTGCGCCTTCACTTGACTGTGAGTTCAGAAAGCTTAAGCTGTAATCCTCAGGATCCATCCTGAATGAACTCACACTCATATGTCCTGACGCCGGATCTGCAGTCTCATCGTTTATGGTGTACACCATTTCCTTTCCGGTCGAAAGAGCCAGGTAAGAGGGACTTTTGGCCCCCGCAAAAGAATCCAGCACAACGAATTCATCACTAAGCGGATCCAGACTGCACAGAAAAATGGAATGTTCCAGCTTCCCGTCCGATGAGCCCACAAAGAAATGAATGGGTTCGGAAATATCAGTTTTGTTGCCTGGACCCGAACAACTAAATGCAAACAACATGGCCATCATACAGCCTCCAAAAAAACGAATGAATTTTAACATAGTACACTTTTTACTTACGACTTACGACTATTTTTTTTCCAGATAGATTCTATTTCTTCCAGGGTTTTTCCTTTGGTTTCCGGCACCAGTTTTATAATAAAGAAGGCGGCCAGGAAGCCCATGATCCCATAAATCCAGTAAGAGAATCCATGATTGAAAAGCTTGGTTAACAAGGTGCTTTCATTCATCATGGGGAAGGTCCAGGAGATAATCAGGTTTGCCACCCACTGGGAAGCTACTGCAATTGACATGGCTCCCTTGATGCTGTTGGGGAAGATTTCCGAAAGCAGGACCCAGGTCACAGGTCCCCAGCTCATTGCAAAAGCTGCCACATAAGAGAGCATAAAGATCAGGGACAGAAGCCCCATCTTACCAACAAAAAATGTAAGTCCCAGAGCCAGCATACTCACTCCCATGGCCACAGCGCCGATAATCATCAAGGGTTTACGTCCGAAGCGGTCCACAGTAAAGATGGCTACCACGGTAAAGGTCAGGTTGACAATGCCCACAATGATGGTTTGCAGTAAGGATGAATCATTTCCTGCGCCCATGCTCCTGAAAATATCACCGGCATAATACAGCACTACGTTGATCCCTACAAACTGCTGGAATACAGAGAGTAAAATACCGATTATAATCACCAGGCCTCCAAAAGAAAGCCATGGGACTTTTGATTCTTTCAAAGATTCTTTAACCTCACCAAGCACCTGTTCAGCACGGGAGGGATTAATCTTTTGCAGCAACCTGAGCGCTTTATTTTCCTGTTGCTTCAATACCAGGAAGCGTGGGGATTCAGGCACAAAAAACAAGAGGATCAGGAAGAGGGAAGCCGGGATGGTCTCCGAAGCAAACATCCACCTCCAACCTGTGGTATTGATCCACTCTGCTGCCTGACCCTTAGCAATGCTGTAATTAACAAAGTAGACCACCACCATACCAAAAATGATGGCAAACTGGTTCCAGGAAACCAGTTTGCCACGTATGTTGGCCGGAGCTATCTCTGCAATATACATGGGCGAAAGCATGGAGGCCAGTCCAACGCCTATTCCACCCATTACCCGGTAGAAGATGAAAGATGAGATGGTGGCAAGACCCATAAAATTGAGCTTCTCAGGCATGGCCGATCCCAGGGCGGAGATCAGAAAAAGAATGGCAGCCAGAATCAAACCACGCTTTCGGCCCATATTCTGACTGATATATCCTCCCAGGGATCCTCCGATGATGCAGCCCACCAGGGCACTTGAAATGGTAAATCCTTTAATAGAATTTCCCAGGGACTCGGTGAGTACATTTTCACCTCTTAAAAAGAAAACATAGAAAACAATGATACCGGCTACCCACAGGATTCCGCTCCAGGTCACAGCTCTTTTTTTTCCAAATAACTTCAATAAAAAGCTGGAGATCAGTGCCGCAACTATAGCAAAACAAACAGTCACAATACCCTTGAATTGCACAATGGTGGCAGCTGCCAGTACCGGGTCATTTTCCAGTGGAGTAATGAAAAACTGCCGAAGGGCTTCAGTGGCTCCGTTGATAACGGCAGTGTCATATCCAAATAACAGTCCACCCAGGGTGGCTACCAGTGTTAGGGCAAAAATGACAGGGGGAATGGAACGGGATTGTGTGTGCTCAGACATTGTCCTACTTGATATACTTGTTTATAAGAGATTCATATAACTCCTGCTGCCCTGAAATCTGGGCAGGTTCTCCGTCTACTTTGGCAAGTCCGGCCAGTTGCTCCAGGGAGAGCTTTCCATTTTCAAATTTGGCTCCGTCCCCTGAATCAAAGGAAGCATAGCGATCTGCCTTCATTTTACTCAAAGGTGAATTCTCAAGCAGGTCCAGGGTAATCTCATAGGCTCTGGCAAAGGTATCCATACCTGCGATATGGGCATAGAAGATATCTTCCATATCGGTACTGTTGCGACGGGTTTTTGCATCGAAATTAATACCTCCGGTGGTAAATCCTCCATGATTCACAATCACCAGCATGGCTTCAATAAGCTCATACAGATTAATGGGGAATTGATCGGTATCCCAGCCATTCTGGTAATCACCCCGGTTGGCATCGATGGAGCAGAACAGGCCGTTATCCACTGCCACCTGGAGCTCATGCTCAAAAGTATGTCCTGCCAGGGTGGCGTGGTTCACTTCAATATTCATCTTGAAGTCTCCCGCCAATCCGTACTTATTCAGAAATCCTATGACTGTGGCTGTGTCGAAATCATACTGATGCTTAGTAGGCTCCATGGGTTTGGGCTCAATCAGGAAGGGCCCGGTGAAACCTTTCCCGCGCGCATAATCCTTTGCCATATGCAGGAACTGGGCCAGGTGTTCCTGTTCCCGTTTCATATCCGTATTAAGCAGGGACATATAGCCCTCTCGTCCACCCCAGAACACATAATTCTCACCTCCCAGTGCGATAGTGGCATCCAGGGCATTCTTTACCTGGGTGGCAGCCCAGGGGAGTACATTAAAGTCGGGATTGGTGCTTGCACCATTCATGTAGCGGGGATTTGAAAACACATTGGCGGTGCCCCAGAGAAGTTTCACCCCTGAATCGGCCTGCTTTTGCCTGGCATATTCCACCATGATCTGCATGTTCGATTCATATTCATCCACCGAAGCTCCTTCTGAAACCGCATCAATGTCGTGGAAGCAATAGTAGGGGGCCCCTATTTTAGTAATAAACTCGAAGGCAGCATCCATTTTGTTCCTGGCCTTCTCAATAACAGTGTCTCCGGTGGCCCATGGGAAAACTTGTGTGCCCGGACCAAAAGGATCCTCACCGGTCCCGCAAAAGGTATGCCAGTAGGCGATGGCGAAACGCATGTGTTCCTTCATGGTTTTGCCGGCCACGACCTTATTTTCATCGTAGAATTTAAAAGCCAGCGGATTATCCGATTCGCGGCCCTCGAACTTGATTTTCCCGATGCCCGGGAAATATTCTGTGCTTCCTGTTAAATAATCCATCTTCTTATATTTTTTTTAATTCACTGTTCCCTGTTCATTGTTCAAAATACATAATTCAAGGACACTTCTCCAATTTGCGTAGGTATCCCTGTACTGTGCAATGTTCTTTCCGGTGGGTTCCACTACCATCATTTTGTTCAGGTTCTCAAAGGCCTCCTTGGACGAACCGTAGGTTCCGGATCCGATACCGGCTCCATTGGCAGCACCTATCGATCCATCTGTATCATAGAGCTCAATAGTGGCACCTGAGATTTCAGCCAGGGTATCCCTGAATATCGGACTCAGAAACATATTGGCAAGACCGGCCCTGATAACTGTCGGATTAATCCCGATCTCCTTCATGATCTCCATGCCATATTGCATGGAGAATACCACTCCTTCCTGCGCAGCTCTCACCAGATGTGCCCCGGAGTGGATATTGAAATTGATGTTTTTAACTGTGGCACCCACATTCCGGTTTCCAAGCATCCTTTCTGCTCCATTGCCAAAGGGCAGCATCAGCAAGCCTTCTGATCCAATGGGAGCGTCCATTGCCAGGTCGTTAAGTGCCGGATAATTCATTTCACGTTTTGCCAGATGTTGCTTAAGCCAGGAATACTGAATGCCTGACCCATTAATGCAGAGAAGCACACCCAGCCTGTTCAGCTCGGGACTGTGATTCACATGAGCAAAGGTATTGACCCTGCTCAGTGGATCATACTTCACTTCATCACTTACTCCGTAAACCACTCCGGAAGTGCCTGCCGAAGCAGCTATTTCGCCCGGATTAAGTACATTCAGCGAGAAGGCATTGTTGGGTTGATCGCCGGCCCGGTAAGCAATTTTTATTCCCGGAACAAGTCCGAGTTCTTCTGCAGCTTCGGTCGACAGACGCCCCTGTTCTGAAAAGGTGGGAACAATGTCAGGAACCAGATGCTCATGAATTCCATAATACTCCAACAGGAAATCAGCCAGTGAGTTTTCCTGGAAATCCCACATGATCCCTTCTGAAAGCCCGGAAATGGTTGTATTAATTTCGCCGCTAAGTTTCATGGCAATGTAATCACCGGGCAACATGAACTTGTATGCTTTTTCATATAGCTCCGGTTCATTCATGATTACCCAGCTAAGCTTGGACGCTGTGAAATTGCCGGGGGAGTTCAGCAGGTGAGACAGGCATTGCTCCTCTCCCAGGGTTTTCATGGCATGATCGCCATGGGAGACAGCCCTTGAATCGCACCATATGATGGAGGAACGGAGCAATTGATGGTCCTTGTCAACCAGAACCAGGCCATGCATCTGGTAAGCGATACCAATGGCAGAAATGGAAGAGGGATCTATTTCTGCAGACTGGAGTACATCGTTGGTAGCCAGGATCAGGTTGGACCACCACTGCTCGGGATTCTGCTCGGCCCAGTCTGCTTTAGGTGCATCAATCTTCATTTCTTTTCTAGGATAAAAAGCTGAAGCAATTGCCCGCCCATTCGCTGCATTGATCAGACTTGCTTTAACTGAAGAGCTTCCTACATCATAACCCAGTAAATACATAGAAAAATGTTATTAGTTAAGTATTATTAGTTATTCAAATCACCGTCCACTGTCCACCATCCACTAAAAATTAAATCCAAGGTATTCTTTTTTTTGGTTTTCATAAATGTCTTTATCGAATCGGTAATAATAGGCGGGTTTATGCGCGACACCAATTTGTTTTTCATCCAGTTGGATCAGGTAATTTGATTTCAGGATCTTCTTCCTGAAATTCCGGTTGTCCAGGTCACAATCCAGGATGATTTCATAGAGCGACTGAAGTTCCCTGATGGTGAATTTGTCAGGAAGCAGTTCAAATCCTATGGGTTCATGTCTGAGCTCCTTTCGCAGATGGGTAAGTCCCCGTTCAATGATTTGTTTGTGATCGAAAGCCAGCTCCGGCACTTCCTTAAGATTGATCCAGGATGCATTGTTATTAATGGCAAATTCGCTTTTGCTTTCAGTGATGTTTATAAGAGAGAAGTATGCAGCTGTTACCACCCGGTGAATTTCCAGTCCCGTTGTGCTGTTAAGCCATTCGATATCGGTGGTGCGCCATATGCGGTTCGGTTCTCCCAGAAAGGCAAATTGCTTGAGGAAAATCTGCCTGAGGCCTGTAAGTTCTTCAAGGGTTCGTGATGCAGCCAGATCCAGGTCCTCATTGATGGTGATAAAGTCCCCCGGAAGTTTATGATCCCTGGCCAGCTTTCCGGATTCGTCCCTGAATTCTCTTTCGATGAGCAGTACTTTAAGTTGATTTGTACTGAAACCAAAGACTACACAATCCACAGAAATGTGCGGATTTATAGTTCTTTCCGAAGCCAACATGAGGCTAAATTAGGAAACAAAAAGCGCAAAAGCAAAGTTAACGTATAAAATACGCTAACTATTCTGAAAGGAGAGGACCGTTTATTTCATCAGCAGGTTAGGAAGCCACAGACTGAGTGAGGGTATATAGGTGACCAGCATCAAAACGATAAACATGACGATGAACATGGGCAGCAGCGGTTTGATAACCTTTTCAATCTTCAGGTTGGCCACACTGCACCCGATAAACAGGACGGATCCAACAGGCGGGGTACACAGGCCCACACAAAGGTTTAGTACCATGACAATGCCGAAGTGGATGGGATCCATGCCCAACTGAGATGTTACAATGGGTAGAAAAATGGGTGTAAAGATCAGAACAGCCGGAGTCATGTCCATAAATATGCCTACAAAGAGTAGTATGAAATTGATCATCAGTAAGATTACAAAAGGATTGTCACTCAGGCTCAGTAAACCGGTGCTTACGTTCTGGGGGATGTTTTCATAGGACATGATCCACGACATCCCTATGCTGGTGGCAACCAGCAGCAATACAATGCAGGTTGTGCGAATCGATCTGAGTATGATTGAAGGAAGATCTTTAAGGCTAATCTCCTTGTAGATCAAGGCCAGGATAAGGGCATATAGAACAGCCACTGCAGAGGCTTCTGTGGCAGTAAAGAAACCCGCCACAATTCCCCCTATAACAATGACCAGCATAAGCAGGGAGGGCAGTGCATCAATGAATTTCCGGAATGCAAATTTGAAAAACTCCCAGTTCGTTGCCGATTTATATACCGAATAAGCAAGAAACAGGGTAAGCAAGCCATAGGTCACTCCTTTGAATAATCCGGGTGATGCGTTCCCGTGCAGGGCTTTCAGACCGATACCTCCACTGACGAGCACCATGGAGATCAGTAAAATGACTCCCAGACTTTTCATTAATCCGGACAGGCCCTTGTTTTTCAGAATCATCATGGACATGGCCACCAGCATGATTCCCACCCCGGTAAGGATACCGGGCACATATCCGGCGAGGAAGAGAGCTGTAATTGACGCTCCTCCACTGGCCAGAGAATAGATAATCAGGATGTTACTGGGCGGAATGGTCAGCCCTGTAGTAGCTGACGTGATGTTTACAGCAGCACTGAAGTTTTCATCATAGCCTTCTTTTTTCATCTCCGGCCCCATGATGCTTCCAATGGCAGAAGTGGCAGCCGCAGCTGAACCTGAAATGGCCCCAAAGAGCATGTTGGCAATAACATTTACAAAGGCCAGTCCCGCAGGTAACTTGCCCACCAGAACCCTGGCAAAATTGATCAAGCGAATGGCAATCCCTCCACTGTTCATGATTCCTCCTGCCAGAACGAAAAACGGAATGGCCAGCAATGCAAAGCTGTCCAGTCCCGTAGCCATCCGGTGGGCATAGGTAGTGAAGGCCGGCATTGCATCAATGGACATCAGCATGGTCAGGATCCCTGCAATACCTATGCTGAAGGCAATTGGCACACCAAGGACCAGGAGAATGACAAAGCTTAGTACGAGAACCAGAACTTCCATGCTAGGACGATTTTTTCAAGTGGATAATATGCAGGACCTCATAAAACATAATGATAAGTCCGCTGATAGGGAGAATCACATATACATAGCCAAGGGGAAGCTGCAAGGCAGCTGATTTTACCTGCAGTACAAAGCGGGTATACATCAGGATAATCCCTCCTAAAACCATTACAAACAGTGCAAAAAGGAAAATAAGGGAGTGAATAAGGTAGAGTAATTTCCGCTGCCTTTCCGGGGGTGATTTCTGAATCAGGATATCAATGGCCAGGTGCTCCTTTCTGCCGGCCACATAAGCTGCACCCAGGACACCCACCCAGATCAGCAAAAAACCTGCAAGTTCATCGGTAAAGGAACTGGGAGATGATAATAAATAGCGGCTGAACACCTGCCACAGTACATCGATCACCAGCACCGACATCAATACAACCAGGAAAACTTCCAGCCCCCTGTTCAATTTCTCTTCAAACTTTTTCATTTCACTGTTCCCTATTCACTGTTCCCTATTCCACCGCCCTGATCCGTGTAATCAGCTCATATATTTTTTCATTATCCCTGTACGATTCCAGGAGCCCGGTCACCTTTTCGGCAAAGGCTTCCTTATCGGGATAGGTGACGATCACACCGGCTTCCCGGACTATTTCCAGGGACTTCTTTTCTGATGCAGCCCATAATTCCCTCTGCACCGGTACAGATCTATCCGCCGCTTCCTGCAGCCACCCTTTTTCCTGGTCACTGAGCTTTTCCCATACCTTTTGACTGACAATCAGCACATCGGGCACCATGGTATGTTCGTTCAGGCTGTAGTATTTACATACTTCATAATGATGACTGGTGTAGAAACTGGGAGGATTGTTCTCGGCACCATCCACCACACCGCTCTGCAAGGCTGTATAAAGTTCTCCCCAGGAGATGGGGGTGGGGGATCCTCCCTGCGCCTTTACCATCTCCATGGCTGTAATGCTTTTCATTACCCTGATTTTCAAGCCCTTTAAATCATCGGGGTGTTCCACGGGCTGGTCAATGGTATAGAAGCTCCTGCTACCGGCATCGTAGAAGCATAATCCCCTGATCCAGAAGGGCTCGCTGCTGATCAGGAGTTCGTCTCCAATCTTCCCGTCCAGAACCTTGAATGAGTGCTCCCTGGACCGGAATACATAAGGGAGTCCCAGTACCTTGAAATCTTCTGTAAAACTCTCCATAACCGCGGCCGATACCTTGGTAATGGCCAGACTTCCAATCTGGAGGAGTTCAACGCACTGTTGTTCGGAACCGAGTTGTCCGCTGGGATAGATTTCTATGCTCAGTTCACCCCCGGAGATCTCCTTACACTGCTCGGCCATATATACCATAGCGCTGTGAACGGGGTGGGAGGGATCCAGGCCGTGGGCCAGCTTGAGGACTTTGCCCTGCTCTTTTTGTCCGCAGGCAATCAGAAGGAGGGAAATAGCAAGGAGAATGAGGCTGGAAGGAATTTTCATATGCGCAGCTAAAAATAAAAATATTTTTCTGAATAATCATAAGGCCGTACAGATTACAACAAGATCTTATACGTCAAGGACTGGGTCCAGCGCCTGGCTTCTGTTTTTAAGAAATCAGTGACTTCTTTATGGGATGCCCATTTCGGGTCTTCTTTTTCCCAAAGCGAGTAAAAGCGATAGGGAACAGGCTCACCGGGCTGTGCATCCAGTACCACGTAATAGCTTTGAGTCACACCCTCTCCAACATCCTTAGTGGCTCCATAAGACCTAAGATATTCCTTTGGAATGATCAGGGCCATGGACAGAAGGCTTGTGTCTTCTGCCTGGAAATCATGGGTGTACAGTCCTAAATGATTGTTATCCAGACTAAGAACATAAAGGCTGTCGCTTTTCATATTCACAATGCCGGCCACCAGAGACAATTCTTCATCACTTCCGCTGTAGGTGACCATGCCCTGATAGTAATGACGGCCTGCTGCAATCGTTATCTGGTGATTCACTTCCAGACTTAAGTTCCCTACCTTCCAGTCGGAATAAGATAAATTAAACCTGCTCAGTTGTGTACCTTCAAAGGCAACCCGGTACCTTCCCAAACCATTGTCACCCACACGGTAAATAGAATCCATATATAAATAACCAATGGCTCCGGCACCCAGGCTGGTTCCCACCTTCAGCACGTCCATCCCCCAGTCTGCCGGAGCGTGGTAACTGGGCCTTCCTGGAATTCCCACACTATCAAGAATCATCCCGGAAGTGAGTTTTCCGAAAATATCTATGCCATTTCTTTGATCCAGGTAATTACGGAAACCCACTTTATCATTTTCCCAGGCAGGACCTTCCATCTGGAATGCTGCCCCGGTTCGTTCCGAATAGTTATGAAAGGAAACCCCTTCCAGCCTTTCTGCTTCAAGCAGTTCAGGATATCCTTGTTTAGACGCGTCGCCCAATCGTAGGTTGGTGCGTTTCTTAAAAGCCGGGTATTTTTCCTGCGGCACAAATGAAAGGTTCACTGTTATCTGACTGGATGCTTCCATATGGTGCAGGGCAAATAATTCATCCCACTTCCCGTTTCCGTCCACATCGATGACCTGCGAAGGGATGAAACTGTCCGTTCCGTCTTTAAGAACAGGCCATTGTCCGTCAGGGATGTCGGTCCAATTGGAGATAGCAGTGCGTGACAGCAGAATGATCGCATTATCGCGTACCTGGTCCATGGTATTGGTAACTTCAATATTTACCTCTGGCCCTTTCGAACTGCAGGAATAAATAAGAAGTGATGCCACAAACAAAATGATCGTGCTTCTTTTCATACTCATTTCGATTTAGTCTTCGTTCGCTGGTTTTCCAATGGTAGCCAGAATACCACCATCCACATAGACTACCTGTCCATTCACGAAATCCGATGCCTTTGATGCCAGGAACACAGCTGTACCTGCAAGGTCCTCTGGGTCGCCCCACCGTCCTGCAGGAGTCCTGCTAATGATAAAATCATTAAATGGATGTCCGTCCACCCGAATAGGGGCAGTCTGCTCGGTTGCAAAATACCCGGGACCAATACCATTAATCTGGATGTTGTACCTGGCCCATTCCGTAGCCATGTTTTTTGTGAGCATTTTTAATCCGCCTTTGGCAGATGCATAGGCAGATACCGTATTTCGTCCCAGTTCGCTCATCATGGAGCACATATTGATAATTTTTCCATATCCCCGTTCCATCATTCCTTTAACCACGCTCTTGGACATGATGAAGGGACCGGTCAGGTCCACATCCAGCACCTCCCTGAATTCTTCCGCCTTCATTTCCAGGATGGGAATCCTTTTAATGATGCCTGCATTGTTGACCAGGATATCGATGGGTCCTGCCTCTTTCTCAATGACCGGTATGGCTTGCTCCACTGCCTCTTCGTCTGTCACATCCAGCACATAGGTATGCACCTGGATCCCGTTCCCGGCATACTCTTTTTTTGCAGCATCCAGTTTTTCCGGAAATACATCGTTTATAATAATGTGTGCACCGGCCCTGGCCAGGCCGGTGGCAATGGCCATACCAAGCCCATGGGTTCCACCTGTTACCAGGGCTGTTTTGCCGCGTAAATCAAATAGCTTTGCTGACATGCTTATATGTTGTTTTGTTACTTATAAAAAATCTTTTCGAACAGGGGTAAAGCTGTCTATGATCCTTACCACCTTAGTTAAGGTTTGTACCGTATGAGGAATGCCTGAAGGGATGGCAAATAAATCACCCTTGCGGAGTTTTTGCTCACCCACCCCGTTGATAAAGAGAATAAGTTCACCTTCTGCAATATAAGATAACTGTTCGTGTGGATGTTCGTGGAAGGGGTCAGCTACTTCTGCCGGTCCGTCTGAAAATTCGACCACCACCAGCATCAGGTTTTTCGTGTGGATCAGCTTTCTTCTGAGCCCTGGTGCCAACTGGGTCCAGGGAGATTCTGCATCAGGCAGGACATGTTTATCCATTATTATCTTATCTGTTAGCGTAATTCATTGGGTTGAAAAATGTCCATGTCGCCATAGTCCAGGTTTTCACCCGCCATTCCCCAAATAAATATGTAGTTGCTGGTTCCGGCAGCTGAGTGAATGGACCAGGGGGGAGATATAACTGCCTGCTCATTCTGCATCCAGATGTGCCTGGTCTCCCCGGGATCGCCCATAAAATGACAAATGGCCTGTCCCTCGGGAACTTCGAAATAGAAATAGGCTTCCATTCTTCGGTCATGCAGGTGGGGAGGCATGGTATTCCAGACGCTTCCCGGCATAAGCTCAGTCATTCCCATCTGCAGTTGACAGGTTTTCACTACGGAGTTAACCAGCAGCTTGTTGATCTTTCTGGCATTGGATTGCTCCAGGGCACCCATTTCAACCACCTCTGCGTCAGCAAGCGTTACCCGCTTGGTGGGAAAGGCCTGATGTGCAGGAGCCGAATTGAAATATAGGTGTGCGGCTTTATCTGAATTTTCACTGATCATAAAGATCTTTTTTGAGCCGGCTCCCACATAAAGTGCCTCTTTGTATCCCAGTTTATAATCACTTCCATCCACTTTGATGATGGCATCACCGCCCACATTTACTATCCCAAGTTCGCGCCGGTCACAAAAATATACCGACTTCAGGGGATCGATGGTAGTTAACTCCAGTTCTGTGACCGGGACAGCTCCTCCCACAATATAGCGGTCATTCATGGAATAAACCAGGTTAATCTCGCCCGGGACCATCAGGGTGTCCACCAGGAACTCCTTCCGCAATCTCCCGGTTCCGTACTGTTTGGCGTCCTCCGGGTGATTGGAAAACCTTACTTCATAATTAATTGCCATGGTATTATGTTTAATTTAATAATGAACTGTTTATGACTATTAGTTCCGGTTCAAGTACCTTTTGTTCACAGCTAAATGGAGATGGAAAGAAGAATTGCATCAATCCGGGCATTGATCAGGGTTTGTATGGCTGCCACGTCATTTTCAAGAACCAGAGCAAAGTTATAAAAAGTGCACAATCGATTGCGGAAATCCATAAAAAAAACCTAGCGGCAACTTTCCTTAAGCCCGGGATTGGGCTCCACATGAATGGTGGCCTCAATGTTCATCTGATCCCGTAAAGCAACTTCAATCCGCGTGGCAATTTCATGACCTGTAGTGATATCAAGGTCCCCCTTCAACATAATGTGAAAGGTAAGTTCCCTGTGATCGCCATAACTGTGCAAGTGGAAATGGTGAGGACAAATTTCCCTGTCGGATATCTCACTAATAAGCTTATGCACAGAAGCAATAAGCTGCTTGTCGGGTTTTACACCCAGGATTTTATCTACAGAGTTCCGTACAATCTTAAAAACTGCATAAAAGAGCATCAGACTGATCAGGAATCCCAGTACCGGGTCGATCCACCAAAAGCGGTTCCCAAAAAGAATCCCCACCAGGACAAATGCAGAAGACAGTGCATCGCTGCGGTGATGCCAGCCATCCACCCTGAGGGTCTCCAGGCCTGTTTTCCGGTAGGCCCAGTAGGCAAACTGGGCCATCCCTTCTTTCACCAGTATGGAAAATGCGGTGACCACAATGGCCAGGGTACCAAAAGTGGTTGATTCATGCTGCCTGAACTTAAGCACCGATCCGGAAAGGAACTCCCAGGCAATGATCCCCAGCAGAAAAGCAATAAAAAGGGAAGCAATCTGCTGGTAACGTCCATGGCCGAAGGGATGCCTGTCATCCGCTTTTCGGGAGCTCAGTTTCACACTTCCAATCACGATTACCGAACTTGCCGAATCCGAGAGGGTATGCCAGGCATCTGCAATGAGGGCAAGCGAACCGGATACAATACCGACCCAGTATTTCAGGGCAAACAGGATTAGATTGGCCACAATCCCAATGATCCCTTCCATGTAGCCGTACCTGTTCTTCTTATCCATTTGCTTTATTTTTTCTAAGGATGAGCGCGGATCACTTCCAGGACCGGATCAATGCCGTGCATGTATTGACTGAAAGAAATGGGCGCTGCTAACTCCGGTACAATGGAAGGGATATCGTGCTGCACAAGCGTAAAATATTTAGTGGAGTAGTTTACCACCAACCTGGATTCGGGCAGGACAAATCGCTTCACCTCCCCGAAATGATTGGGTCTTCCACCGGTCTCTTCACCCACGCTAAGCACGTCCGGGTTGTTTAAAAAATCGACTGTGTTGATAATGGCCGACGAGAAGGTTTTCCGACCCACAACTACATAAAAATCCCCGTCTCCCTTTATCTTTGTACTCAGGAGTTTCCTGATGAACCTGGTGCCCTGGTCCGGGTTTCCACCGCTGTTGAAGCGCATGTCAAATACGAATTTGTCAATCTCCTTCTTCTTCAGGACCTGTTTTACTTCTTTTTCGAATTCCTTAAATGAAGGCATGAACAAGGCACTGGCACCCGAACCATATTTCTCTTCCACTTCCCTGCTCCAGCAACGGTTATACTGGATATAATACAGCTTATCAGCTGGAAAGTAATGATCGCGGAAGTAAGCTTTCTGGTCCCTGAATCCAAAGGGGATGCTGTCGGGCTGAATATGCAGGATTTTACCATCTTTTACCGGCAGGGTAATGAAGCTATGCCGCTTCTCTCCCTTTTGATCTTCCACAGTAAGCTCCAGGCCCTGGTGATCGGCAAAGCCAAAGTGTTCCAGGATCTGGGCCCAGGTGATCATCCGGGGCACAAGATTCTTTACCATGGACCTGTTATCGTATACGATCAGGGTGGTAAGGGAATCGATGACCTGCTGAATGGGGTAATCATTTATTGAAACCACTTTCTTTCCGAGAATCTGCTCATATTCCTGTGGGGATCTCAATATGAATATGCCTTCTTCGAACCAGTAGCAATCTATGGGGAGAATAAACCTGCTGTCCACGTTGAAGTGATAGTTGATCTGGGTATGGGAATCCCCCATCCGGGCCAGGACCTGTTGAAGCAGGATGGATACATCCAGAAGGGATTGACCCGGGGCTTCACTGGCAATTTTTCTCAATTCCCTGTTGAATGTAAGCGAATCAGTCTTAAAGAACAGGTCCGCATGTTTTTCAGCCAGTTCCTTTCCCAGCAGGTTTATTTCATACACCCAGTCAATTTCGGTTTCCTGCTGAGCAGGCAGGAGGGTAGAGGTAAAAATCAGAAAAAGCAAAAAGGGAAGTCCCCGGGATACCTTCATTAATTCATGATTAGGTTTTAAATATATGGAAAATTCCCTTTCTGCATGTATGTCAGTTGATCCGGAATCTTAATCCGGTATAAAACTTCCTTCCGAAAATGGGCCCCCAGATCAGCGAACTGTCGAAATAGGGTCCGAAGGGGTCGTCGCTCGCCAGGATGGGATCCTGCTGTTTAAAATCAAAGAGGTTTTCTATGCCCCCGTAGAGCTCTAAGCGTTCAAACAGCGTTTTTCCCACCTGGATATTGATCAGGGAGAAGGCTGGAGAAGTATCCTGCAGACGGTAGGGTTCCGGATTGCTTTCTGTTCCCGGTATGCGTTTGCTCCCTTGCCAGCTCCAGGTTACATCAAAGGTCCACTGGCCTGATGTGGCATAGGCCATGTTGACGAACGCCCGGTGACTGGCAATTAAGGGCCTTGGCAAAAGCTCTTCTCCATAGGTGCTTTTAACATCATTAAAGCGGTAGGCCAGCCTGATGTCATAGCGCTCCAAAGGTTCCAGGTCCAGTTGAGCCTGAACACTGTGGGAGAAGGACTTCCCATTCAGGTTGTAAAAATGAACCTCCTGGGGATTTCTGTCCAGGTCCACCACAATCTGACGCGTGAAGCGGGTGTGGTAATAGTCCAGGTTCAGTATGGCATCGCCCTGACCCAGGGTAAATCCCCGGGCAAAATTTAATCCGTAGCTCCAGGCCACTTCAGGATCCAGTCCATAGGGATTACCGGGCTTTGATGAATCCAGGTGTATTATTCTGGAACTGGCAAAGATCCCGATGTTCTCGGCAAAGATCCCCGGTGTTTTCTGTCCTCTTCCCGCAGAGGCCCTGATTACGGTTTTTTCTACCGGCTCATACCTCAGGTGCAGGCGGGGGGTAAGAAATGCACCATAATTGTTGTGGTAGTCGGCCCGGATTCCTGCCACTGCTGAAAACATGTCCAGGTAGTTAAAGGTATACTCCAGGAAGGCACCGGGAACCCACTCATTTCTCTCAAAGCTTCCAAATGAAAAAGATTCCAGGGTATTATCAAGCTGGAAACTCAGACCGGTTCTGTACTGGTGGTTGGTATTGCCCAGAATGGACTGGTAGATCAGGTTGGAATAGAGAGATTGCTGATCGGCCTTGTACTCGTTTAGTCCGAAAAAAGCATCTTGCCGGTGGACCAGCCCGGAGAGCTGAAATCCAATACTGCTATAGGGCCTGTCTTCAAATACCTTTCCAACTTTTGCCCAGGCTTCCATACGCTCTGTATTCATACGGCTGCCCCAGAACTCCTGCTCGTCCCTGGCCTTGTCCGGATCAAAATCCACCTGGCCGGCTACCTGGTCCATGTAGGTGAATTTAAATCCCAGCTGACTCTCAAGGCCGTTTTTGCCGGCATACTTGAATCGCTTCAGGGCGATAAACTGGGAACCGGTGGGATGATCTGTAAATCCATCTTCGTTGTGATCCAGCTGAAAAGGCCTGACATTTCCATGCAATAACAAGCCTCCATGCCACGCTTCATTAATGGCATAGGAAGCGTTGATATTTGCTTCCATGCGCCCGTCATTGTTTCCATAGAGGTTCACATAGAGTTTATCGCTGTTTTCCGGTTTCCGCAGTTCCACATTGATCTGTCCGGTAATGCTCTCAAACCCGTTGACCACAGAACCGGCACCCATATTCAGCTGCATTCCCTCAATCCAGGGACCGGGCGTGTAGGTGAGTCCATAGACGGAAGCGAGTCCCCTTACATCGGGCATGTTTTCCCGGGTGATCTGTACATAGGGTCCTGCCAGTCCAAGCATCTCGATCTTCCGTGCTCCTGTAACCGCATCCGTAAATGAAACATCCACGGAAGGATTTGTCTCAAAACTTTCAGACAGGTTGCAACATGCAGCCTTGGTTAGCTCTTTTTCGCTGATATTCTGGACTTTATAGGCGCTGCTAAAGGAAAAGGAAGTAGGCTTTATCCGGTGGACCACGCTCACTTCTCCCAGCATTAGTGAAGTGGAAAACTCCACTTCCACATCCGCAGGGCCTTCCACATGCAGGGTGTCATTTCCATAGCCCACATAGCTGACAATCAGCATATGTGCGCCTTCTTCCCGGTCAATGGAGAAATGCCCTTCCTCATTGGTAATGGTCCCTTTGGAAGTATTCATCCAGTATACATTGGCTCCAAATAATGGAACCTGTTCACCTTCTGCTCCTGCCTCCGCCACCAGGCCCGTAACCACGTCACCTGTCACTTCACTGTCACCTGTCGCCGGGCGAAGCCCGCTGTCACCAGCTGCACCTTGTGCAGCTTCATGTGTCTCAAAATCCCTGTACTTGCAGCACATGGGCAGCGCATCATATACCGGGTCGGGAGCCAGCAGTTGCCTGGTATCATGCCCCACACTTGCAATGTTGTAATAAAGCTTCTTTTCCTTGAACTTGTCGGGATTCAATGTTACCTCGAGCATCCGGGTTTGGCTATCCCAGGATGCGATTTCCACGCCCCGGACCTTCAGGGCGGCCGTCTCTATTCTTGTTTTGCACATTCCACACAGGCCATTGACCCATATACTCAGGGTATCTGATTCCTGTGCCTTCATTCCTGTTGCCGGACCGTGGTATGTGAGCAATGCCACACACAAAACGATCCATAATCTTATTTTCATGGCTATAAAAATTAGTTAACTGAAAAAATGATTTGATAATTCTCAGTTAAACAGGACGGGGAGGCTGGAATAAGGGAATGAAATATTCAAATTGGTAATTATTGAAATAGCTGCCAAAGTGGTAAGATTGTATGTCGGCAGCAGGTATTCTTATAAACTGATAATACATGGCACTAATGTGAAAGCAACATCCGCAATCGCAGCCCGGGGGACAAGTATGATCAGCCTGTGAATCTTCCTCTTTTTCGCAATCGTCGTGGGAAGCACAGCAATCCATATCGCAGGACATTTCCACTTCATCCATCTGAGGTTCAGCGCCATGCATAAACCTGTTCATGCCCATCAAAACCAGGCTGACCAGTAATATGTTTGCTATAAACTTCATACTCTGTGAAAGTATAACAAATTGGACTGCAATTTTGTTAAAATCTGAAATTTAACCTGGCCCCGAATCCCTTGTATCCCCAATCCTGAAAGGCCACATATACACCGATATCAGCCATGAAAAAGATTTCATTCAGGCTGTATCCCAATTGCAGGTAATGAGGTATCTGGGGTGTATAGAGGTAAGAGGCTCCGATGGATTCTTTCCATAGTCTTTCACTGAACCAGGGAAGAAACTTGATAAGCAGGTAAGAGGATGTAAGTTTCACATCTGCACTGGCCCAGTACTCGGAGGTGCTGGCCTCATAATAATCCATAAGCATCAGTGCCTTGTCAAAGCCTGCCATATCAATGATCAGGGGACTGGATTTGAAGTGCCGGAAATCAGAGAAATGGAGAGATTCCTTTCTCAGGAATGCACCCGACTGCACAGACCAGTCCAATTCTGATAACAGGCCTACCCGGGCATTCTGGCTGATCCCACCCCACAATTGGATGTAATCAGACATGTTTGTTTCCTCCAGCCGGAAAGCCTGCCTGTATTCAATGGAAAAGGTGGGCCACCTGGAATCACGCATAGCCTTCCTGTAATTGCGAACCACATAATAATGCCTGGGTGTGATGTCCAGTCGTATAACAGCATTTAAGACCTGGTGATCAGCGAGAGAAGGATCATCTTCAGGTAAATCACCCGGAGTATTGGCACCAAACTCTTTCTGGCTCCTGAAAAAGACGGAGAAATCGCTGTGGTTGCTGATCTGCCTTTGATTCCCGTAGGTGGCAGAGGTAGTTAAAACCCAGCCGTTCCTGATATCAATGCGATTGTAGAGGGTGGCATCCAGGATTTCATACATTTTCAGGTGATTCTCACGGTAGAGCAGGGTATACATCATGTTAGTAAAGCTGGGGATTCCCGTAGAGCCATTAAAATCCCTGGATGTGTAGCTGAGATTCAGAGCTACCTTTCCCCGGGCCAGGGGAGCATACAGGAGATTTGTATTCCATGTAAGCAGGGGGGCTTTCCTGTGAAATGCATAGGCGGCTAACAGCCTGGAGCGAAGGGTATGAAGGCTGTCCGTTTTCCAGTTAAGCCTGAAGTCCTGTCCGTAAGATAAGCCATCCACCGTATTGTATCCCAGCATTTCCAGGTCGAAGAGCCCGCCATGGGTGAAACGGAATTGTCCACGGTCCCTTACATAGGTCTTTCCCATGACCAGGTTTCTGACAGGTCGTCCCCTGCGTCTGGGAGCTTGAACAGAATCGTTTGTGGCTACGGGCTGAGTGATCCCGATAATGGAATCGCGTTCACGGAGCTTCAGGTGCTCCTCGGGCGTCAGGGGGATGGGCCGTATCCTGTTCCAGTACAGGGAATCGTTTTTCACTGCATCTTCGGCCACTGTGACCTGGCTCACGGACTGGTCCAGTTCCTCCTTCGGATCCCGGTCCTTGTCACTTTGGGTTTCTTTTTCCATCAGTCTGGACAAGCGCATCACTTCCCTGTTGTTTAACTCTTCCTTATCCAGCAGTTTATTGATCTTTTCCTGTTCCCTGGAGATGGGTTCTTCTCTGGCTTCCGCTTCTTCCTGAGCCGCTCTATTCATCGAGGTAAAATAGGCCTCGGGCAGGTTCGGATTCAGAGTTACATCGGAATACTTCAGGGAGGACACATAGTTCACACGGGCCTTTATCCCTATGATATCCAGGTCCACCTTCATCTGATGGTTCACAGGGAGCCAGGCATCCATAATCACATTGGCATAGAGCTGCTGAAGGTAAATAGTGCCGGCCATGGTGTTCACCGACAGGTCGGAAGAGTGAAGGCACCAGACATCTTCGACAATGTAAAGGGTTCCTTTGACCAGTTGCTGACTCTTTCTTTTGGGAATCACCCGGATCTTATTGACCACATACGTTCCTTCCATGAAAGTACCTTCGAACTTGTAACGGTAGTGTGAAAATGCGTTCCGGGCCAGGGGCGACACCACGCCTTCAATTTCCTGCTCATACAGGCTGGCGTTAATGTAGTCCATGGGATTCACATTATTTGTGTATCCGGGGAGGGTATTCTGGGAAGCGATTACCTTCATATCATACTTATCCGGGGCAGTGAACTGTACTTCATTCAGGGATTCAAGCATATAAGCCCTGCCCTCCTCGATCTTCACTCCCTCCGCATCCATTTCGATCCGCTTTTCAATGGCATTGGGCATTCGATCCACAATGGCACTTCCCTTGATGTAGATCTCTGCATCGTATTTGGACACTTCGTTCAGGTGGTAATTGGCAAATCCAATGGTTTTTCGCATGATCCAGTATGCAGGATCCTCTCCTGTAGCACTTACCCTGACTTCGGGGATCATATAAGTCTGGGGAGGCAG
Organism: Bacteroidota bacterium; assembly: GCA_039714915.1. Taxonomy (GTDB): domain Bacteria; phylum Bacteroidota; class Bacteroidia; order Bacteroidales. The sequence goes on along the minus strand of JBDLIM010000001.1, from coordinate 66,690 downwards.
GCTGATCATCAGCTCGGTAAACTCCGATCCAATCTCTAAAGTTTTAGAGACCTCCGTATAACCCAGGCTCCTGAAATAGATGGTATAGCTCCCTTCGGGAAGGGGCAGGGAAAACAAACCCAGTGCATTACAGGTGGTTCCCCTGGTAAGTTCTTTAATGAAGATCGCAGCGAAAGGCACGGGTTCACCCTCCAGATCACGGATCTCACCACGTACGCCCTGAGCCCTAAGCTGGGCTGCTAAAGCAAACAGAAAAAGAGTTAAGAAGAGGGACTTTCGCATTTGCCTGATTCATATTCCACCGTAAAACTACACATATAAAACGGCAAGAAGCAGCTAATAGTTACAAAGCAAAGTAAGTTTTTGCATTGTGATAGCATATATTGCTGATCAGTCCGTCCAGCATGGAGCGCTCATTTGGTATTTCTCCATTTTCCACATCCCTACCCACCAGGTTGCATAGCAGCCTTCGGAAGTATTCATGCCTGGGATAGGACATAAAACTCCTGGAGTCAGTAAGCATGCCCACAAAACGGCTTAACAAACCAAGGGACGAAAGGGTATTCATCTGCTCAGTCATCCCGTACTTCTGATCCATAAACCACCAGCCGGAACCGAATTGCATTTTTCCCGGCGTAATGCCATCGTTGTAATTATTGATCATGGTTGCCATCAGGGCATTGTCCACAGGATTGAGATTATATACAATGGTCTTTGCCAGCTGATCAAGCGCATCCAGTTTATCAAAGAACCTGGACATGTCCCGGGCCATATCAAGATCCCCGATGGAATCAAAGCCGGTATCGGGACCCAATTCGTGAAAGCGCCTGCTGTTTGTATTTCTGATGGCGCCCACATGAAACTGCTGTGCCCATCCTTTTTCATGGTCCATGGCGCCCAGCTCAATAAGCATGCAGGACTTGAATTGCCTGACCTCTAGTAGATTAAGCTTTTTTCCTTTCCTGACCTTCAGAAAGATCTTTTCGATTTCCAGGTGATCGTAATCTTCTGCAAAGAAAGCCTCCATGCCATGGTCGGAGATCCGGCATCCCATCTCATGGAAGAAATCATGTCGGTCATGTAGCGCCGTCAGGAGGTCCATGTAGGTCGAAATGGAACTATCAGATGCATCCTCCAGTTTGCCCAGATATTCGTTGTATACCTCCGCATCCTCCACGGCCATAGCTTTGTCCGGCCGCCATGCGGGCAGCACTTTCGTTTTAAAACCATCGTCCCTGATCTTCTGATGATGCTCCAGGGTATCCACCGGATCATCCGTAGTACAAATGACCTCCACATTCATTTTCCGGATCAGCTTTCTTACACTGAAGTCGGGGGACTGAAGCATGTCATTGGCCTGGTGGTATATTCCGGATGCAGAGTCCGGATTCAGCAAACGGTCTATTCCAAAATAACGCTGTAGCTCAAGGTGAGTCCAGTGATAGAGCGGATTACGGATGGTGTCAGGAACGGTCTCTGCCCACTTCATAAATTTTTCCTCATCCGAAGCATCTCCGGTGCAATACCTTTCGGGGACACCGTTTGCCCGCATAGCCCTCCACTTGTAATGATCGCCTGCCAGCCAGATGGCGGTCAGGTTTTCAAAGTTAACATCACCGGCAATCTGTTCCGGGATCAGGTGGCAATGGTAATCGATTATGGGCATCTGACTGGCCACCTCGTGATACAGGCCTTTAGCCGTATCGTTATCCAGCAGAAAATCTTTGTCAAGAAACTTTTTCATTGTGCTTAGATTTTAAACAATCGCCTGATGTGTCTTTCATAAATATTGGTCATCACCTGTTCGCCCACTATATCATTATGCCTGTTGGTCATTGCAATAAATTCATCTCCCAACTCAGCAGCCACTTTATATCCCACATGGATCAGCTGCCTGAAACCGGGATGATAGTCTGGATGACCTGGAACGTTCCGAAGGGTATTTGAAAATTTTTCTCCATTCCAGAGATTTACCTGCCCGGGTGTGGGAAGCGTTTCAGGATCAATGTCTATGACCGTTGCATAGGGCCCGCAAAGTTCTTCCTGCCTTTCGTAAGCTCTGGAATAGATGCTTTTGGCCATCTGAAGAGCTTCTCCGCCTGCCATGGCCAGCCCAATAACTTCCTCCAGCCAGGTTGTGCCTGCTGTCTTTACATGTATCCCTTTGTTGTATTTCTTTATTAGCTTGCCCATGATGGGGTAGATGGTGAATTTGTCGCTGCCTGAGTGCACACTTAATTTGAGGTTCTCAGGAAGTCCGAAAGTTTTAACCGCATAGTCAATCACCAGCAGGTCCTGCTCAAACTCCCTGGTAAACTGGTCCACATCTCCCACATAATCCACTCCTTTGTTAAACCTTCCTGTAAACTTTGGGGCGATGGTTTGTGCAGGTATCCCATATTGCCGGATCATCATCAGGATGAAGAACATTTCCACCGGAGTCTGAGGATTCTCCACTTCATCCATGGATACTTCAGCAATAAAATCCTCATGACCCTTTTCAGAGGCTATGTGCTGATAAATGGCGGAGGCTTCACGCACAGCACCCAGGAAATTACCAGCAATTTCTTCCAGTGTCTTCCGGGTGATATGAAAAGGTTCCCCGATCCCGGGTATTGTCAACACTCCTTCATAAGAGGTGGCCTGGCTCATAAATTTATCTATTTCACCGGGAGATACTTCACTGCCTATATAATCAGCCACATCCAGTGTGAAGAAATCAGAGTGCTCCAGGAAAGACTGAACAGTCCCAAGGTTGATGTGATCCGCATCCACGTGATAGGGTGCTTTCCACTGCAGGTTTTTCACAGCTGCATCAGCTTCAGCTCTCGTGTCTTCAGGGGAGGAGTGAATTATCTGGTGTTCCCGGTTTGATTTGTTCCAGACCGGAACAATGTCAATACCCATATCCTTTGCTTTAATAATAGCCTTAAGCTGTGCTTCCCCTTCTTGTGCGAAGCGGTCTCCGATGCCGAAGGAATACTTTTCCAGTTTCATCTATTTATAATTTCCGTGTACGAACACGAAATTAGCAATATTTGTAGGTTAATGCAAAATATTTTATTTATTTTTGTTTGGAAATACTAACTGAAGCAGAAAGTGTAAAGCATATTTTACGCTTGTAAGCTAGTTAAATATGGGAAAGGTAAGAATCAAGGATATCGCTGAAATAGCCCAGGTTTCTATTGGAACGGTGGACCGGGTCATTCACAACCGGGGAGAGGTTTCCCAGGCTACCCGTGAGCGTATACAAAAACTCTTGCTGGAACACAAGTATAAGCCTGATATAAATGCCAGTTCGCTTGCTTTGAAGCGGGAGGTGAAACTGGCTGTGGTGATGCCTCGTTTCGTTAACGAACACGCATTCTGGAAATTGCCCCAGTCAGGGATTCAGAAAGCCCTGGATGAGCTCTCCCATTACCGCATATCTATCCATACTTGTTATTTTGATCAGTTCAAGCGGGAAGACTTCATCCGCAGGGTGAAGTATTTCCCCTATCACCAGGTACACGGTGTGCTGTTTGCCCCGGTCTTCCATGATGAGTCCATTACCTTTCTTAAAAGATGTGAGAAAGAAAAGTTGCCTGTGATCCTGTTCAATTCTTTGCTGGAGGATCCCTCTATTCGGAGTTTTGTGGGACAGGATGCATTTCAAAGCGGATACGTTGCAGCTAAACTCATTAATTATGGGGTAGCAACCCGAAGGGATGTGGCCATAATAAATATGTCTGCCAGGAAGGATCATTATGCACATATCATTCAAAGGGAAAAGGGATTCAGAAGTTATTTTGAAGAGCACAGCGACAGGCTCAATCACCTTCTGACCATAGATCTCAATGGAGTGGATGACGAGCATCTGATCCGGAAACTTGAAAAAACCTGCGATGCCTATGATATCTCCGGATTGTTTGTGACCAATTCAAGGGTATATAAAGTGGCGGAATTTCTGATGGCAAGGGGATCAATGAACGTTCGTCTGGTGGGCTACGACCTAATGCCTGAAAGTGTGAGCTATTTAAAGCGCGATTACATTGATTTCCTGATTTCCCAGAAGCCCGAGGAACAGGCATTCAGGGGGCTTTCTTCTCTTTTTTATCTGGTGGCATTAAACAGGGAACCGGAAGTCCGGCAACTGCTTCCCATCGATATCATTACCCGGGAAAATTTACCTTATTATCAACCAAAACTTTTTGAATAAATGGAAGAATTATCATTTAATGACCTGAAAAACAAAGTATGCGTAATCACCGGAGGAGCCGGTGTGCTTGGATCATCAATGGCCAGGGGCCTGGCTTCGGCAGGTGCGATCCCTGTGATACTCGATATTAACCAGGAAGCTGCAACTCAGGTTGCTGCAGAGATTGCCACTGAGTTTGGACTAAGCTGTGTGGGCTATAAAGCCAATGTACTGGATAAGGCAAACCTGGAAGAAGTGCATCAGCGGATTGTAAGCGAGGTTGGAGAAGTGGATATGCTGATCAATGGTGCAGGCGGGAATTCTCCGCAGGCCACCACCAAACTTGAGGAACTTACAGAAAATGATCTGAGTCATCTGGATCAGGGCTTTTTCGGACTGGAAGCCGAAGGATTTCAGAAAGTCTTCAGCCTGAATTTCACCGGAACCTTGCTGCCCACACTGGTTTTTACAAAGGCCATGGTATTAAGGCAGAAAGGGGTAGTCCTGAATGTATCTTCCATGACTGCCTATAATCCGCTGACCAAGGTACCTGCCTATTCCGCTGCGAAAGCATCCATTAATAATTTTACGGAGTGGCTCTCTGTTCATTTTGCAAAAGTGGGAGTCAGGGTAAATGCCATTGCACCAGGTTTTTTTCTCACCAATCAGAATCGCTTTCTATTAACCGATGAAAAGACAGGAGCACTTACTCCCAGGGGCGAGAAAATCATTGACAATACACCCATGGGTATATTCGGCGAACCTGAAGACCTGAACGGAACTGTACTCTTCCTTCTGTCTGATCTGAGCCGGTTTATTACGGGAATATGTGTTCCTGTGGATGGAGGTTACAGTGCATATGGAGGAGTATAACCTTTGATTTAAAAGAACTGAAATGATCTATTTCGAAGCGGGATCTTCCACTGCCGTCCTTTCAGACCAGGACATCAGGGACGGACTAAATATAGCACTTGATAAGATTGGGCCCAGGAAAAAAGTGCTGGCCATTCCTCCTGACATTACCCGGTATTACAGTAAAGCCGGGTTTATTACTGAATTGGCCTGGCAGTATTACGGGGACAGACTAAGTGATGTGTTGCCAGCTCTGGGTACGCACGCGGCCATGAGCGATGCTGAGATTTCAAAGATGTTTGGATCCGTACCCGCTTCCCTTTTCAGGGTACATGACTGGAGGAATGATGTGCTTACCCTGGGAGAGGTTCCCGGTTCTTATATTGAAACTGTTTCCGGGGGAAAGGTTAGCTACCCCTGGCCGGTACAGGTAAACCGCATGCTGGTTGAAGGGGGGCATGATCTGATCCTGTCACCCGGACAAGTGGTTCCCCATGAGGTGGTAGGCATGGCCAATTACAACAAGAATATTTTTGTGGGAACAGGCGGGCCCGAAGGGATAAACAAAAGCCACTTCCTGGGTGCTGCATACGGAATGGAAAAGATGATGGGTCGCACAGATACGCCGGTCCGAAAGGCACTCAATTATGCATCCGACCACCTGGCTTCCCAGCTTCCCATCCTTTACATCCAGACCGTTATCGGACGCGATCTCCAGGGAGAACTGGTAGTGCGGGGCCTTTACATCGGAGATGATGAGGAGTGTTTTCTGAAAGCTTCGGCTCTTTCGCTTCAGGTCAATTTTGAGATGCTCGATCGTCCCCTGGATAAAGTGGTGGTATATCTGGAACCTGAGGAATTCAAAAGCACCTGGCTGGGCAATAAAAGCATTTACAGAACTCGTATGGCCATTGCTGATGGCGGGGAACTGATTGTACTGGCTCCTGGTTTAAAGGAATTTGGGGAAGACGGGGAGATTGACCGGCTGATTCGGAAATATGGCTACCAGACTACCCCTGAAATTCTTTCCGCAGTTGATGAAAATGAAGATTTGAGATACAACCTGAGTGCGGCTGCACATCTTATCCATGGCTCCACGGAAGGCAGATTTTCGGTGACTTACTGTCCGGGATACCTGTCCAGGGAAGAGATCGAATCTGTGAATTACAGCTATGCTTCCCTGGAAGAAATGATGCAAAGGTATGATCCGGCTAAGCTGGTGGATGGAATGAATGAACTGCCTGATGGCGAAAAAGTGTTTTATATATCAAATCCAGCCCTGGGTCTGTGGGCCTGGAAGGAAAAGTTTAAATAACACCCATGATCCGGATAGTTGCAGATGATAAGATCCCCTTTTTACACGGAGCTTTGGAGAAAGCAGCTCAGATCAGGTATATACCAGGTGCTCAAATCTCCCGAAACGACCTGATGGAGGCCGACGCACTGATTACCCGTACCCGTACCCGATGCAACAGGGAACTGCTTGAGGGAACTTCGGTCAGGTTCATTGCCACCGCAACCATAGGATATGATCACATAGATACAGACTACTGTGCGGCAAATGGAATCACCTGGACCAATGCGCCAGGATGCAATTCATCATCGGTCCGGCAATACCTGGTGTCCACACTGCTTTACCTAACCCGGTTAAGAAAGCTTCAACCGGGGAATATGACCCTGGGGGTAGTGGGTGTTGGGAATGTGGGAAGCAAGGTAGCCCTTGCAGCCGAGGCTCTTGGAATGAGAGTGTTGCTCAATGACCCGCCCAGGCAGCGTAGAGAAAAAGATCCAAAGTTTCTGGAGCTGGACCGCTTGCTTGCAGAGTCGGATGTACTAACACTTCATGTTCCTTTGAACAGGGGAGGAGGGGATAATACCTATGAGCTGGTCAATGAGGAATTTACCCGAAAGATGAAAAAAGGAGCGGTCCTGATCAATACTTCACGCGGTGCAGTAATCAGGGAAGAAGCTGTTTTAAAAGCCATAAGATCAGGAATTCTGGCAGATGTAATCCTGGATGTATTCCCCGAAGAACCAAAAATCAATCCCGACCTGCTGGGAGCCATTACACTGGCCACGCCACATATTGCCGGCTATTCGATGGACGGTAAGGCAAATGGAACAAGCATGTCGGTGCAGGCTGTCAGTCGTTTTTTCAGCCTTGGACTGGATGACTGGCTCCCTGAATCTGTTCCCCTGCCTTCGCAGCCGGAATTACTGGCAGATGCTTCCCGGGGCAGTTTATATGAAGTGCTGTGGGAGATCTTCCGGGAGACTTATGATGTGACAGCAGATAACCGGAACTTAAGAAATGATCCGGCTGCATTTGAGAAGCTAAGAGGCAATTACCCCTTAAGAAGAGAACAGTCCGTTTATTCGGTCCGCTTATTCCAGGGGTATGAAGAAATCAGTGACATCCTGGAAAAACTAGGTTTCACTGTATTATGTGATAAATATATTTCTAAACCTGTAATAAAATCTGGAAGTAAAAATGAAAACAAAAGCTGATATTGGCCTGATTGGACTCGCAGTGATGGGGGAAAATCTGGTATTGAATATGGAAAGTAAGGGATTTACCGTGGCGGTCTACAACCGGACTGTGGAAAAAGTGGATAAATTCCTGAATGGCCGCGGAAAAGACAAGAACTTTATCGGTGCACATTCGGTGGAGGAGTTTATTGCCTCCCTGGAGCGTCCGCGCAAAGTAATGATGCTTGTAAAAGCCGGGAAACCTGTGGATGATTTCATTGAAATGCTGCTCCCTCACCTTGAAGAGGGAGATATAATCATTGACGGAGGAAATTCTCATTTTCCGGATTCCATCCGAAGAACCAAATACGTGGAAAGCAAAGGAATGCTTTTTATCGGTACCGGTGTTTCCGGGGGCGAAGAAGGTGCTTTGCTGGGACCCTCCATCATGCCGGGGGGATCTGCTAAGGCATGGCCTCATGTGAAAGAAATTTTCCAGGCAGTATCAGCCAAGGTGGAAGACGGAACTCCTTGCTGTGACTGGGTAGGAAATGATGGAGCAGGTCATTTTGTTAAAATGGTTCACAACGGCATCGAATATGGCGATATGCAATTAATCAGCGAAGCTTATAATTTGATGAAGAATCTTCTGGGAATGAATGCCGACGAAATGCACCAGGTGTTTAAGGACTGGAACGAAGGGGACCTGGACTCTTACCTGATTGAGATTACCCGGGATATCCTTGGATATAAGGACGAAGACGGAGAAGCGCTGGTGGAGAAGATCCTGGATACGGCCGGACAGAAAGGAACCGGTAAATGGACCGGGATAGAGGCCCTGAACCTGGGCATTCCTCTTACCCTGATTGGAGAATCTGTTTTTGCCAGATGCCTTTCTGCACTGAAAGAAGAGCGTGTGGAGGCTTCGAAAGTGCTGACTGGCCCCACAGCCTCATTTAATGGGGACAGGGCCGGGTTTATTGAAGATATTAAGAAAGCCCTTTATGCTTCAAAGATTGTTTCCTATGCCCAGGGATATACCCTGATGAGGGAAGCAGCAAAGGATTATGGCTGGGATTTGAATTATGGTGGAATTGCTCTTCTCTGGAGAGGGGGATGCATCATTCGTTCGGTATTCCTGGGTAAGATCAAGGAGGCATTTGATAACAATCCGGAGTTGCCCAACCTCCTGCTGGATCCCTTCTTCAAGGAGAAAGTGGAAGCAGCTCAGGTAGGCTGGAGAAGAGTAGTGGCTACCGCTCTGGTTAATGGGATCCCTGTACCCGCCTTTACCACGGCTCTGAACTATTTTGACGGCTACCGCTCCGAGCGCTTGCCCGCCAATATGCTTCAGGCCCAGCGGGATTACTTCGGTGCCCATACTTATGAACGGGTGGACAAGCCACGTGGTGAGTTCTTCCACACCAACTGGACCGGAAGGGGAGGCGACACCAGTTCCTCCACATATAATGTATAATAGTTGAACCGAGGCGAAGCCGAGCTCGGTGAGGCCGAAGGCCGAGCCAAAGTCAAAAGTCAAAAGAGATCAATAACAAAAGGCCGGGATGCATTGCTGCTCCCGGCCTTAGTTTTTTTTGTCACCATCCACCATCCACCATCCACCATTCACCATTACCCATTAAATCCACCCACGCGGGTATAATTCTCCTGTGCGTTAATGTAAAATGCCTTGTACTTGATGTAGTGGTTTCCTTTTTTGAATTCCCAGTGCACATTCTTGGCTTTGAAGATCTTACCAATGCAGGCTTCAAAAATTAGGGCGTAACTTATGCCTGTGATTTGCTCCGCTTCCAGTATGGTGTTAAACTCCACGCTCCTGTCAGCAAAATGCCCTATTACAGGGAGAGAATATTTTTTTTGGGCCCTCTTCTTTTTTGCTCCCTCATTCATAATGGGAAGCCTTCTGCCCTCTGCTGGTTTTTTTTTCATGTGACCTGTTTTTTCTTTAATACGTAACTATGGTCAAATTTGTTATGTCTTTGGTAAAATTAAGAAAAAAAATAGATTCCAATCAGTGAGGAATTGTTAACAAATAGTGTATTTTTAACGCCGTTCTAAAGCCAATCAACTTAATGAAAACTCTGATTGCCTATTCCACCACACTTGGTTGCACCGAGCAATGTGCCTCAAAACTTAAAGAGGATCTGGGCGATGATGTAGAGATGGTAAGGATTTCCCGTAGGCGGAGGTATAACCTCCAGAACTATACTAATATCATTATTGGGGGGTCTATTCATGAGGGAATGATCCAGCGCTCTGTGTTTAAGTTTTGTGAGAATAACCTGGATATGTTGCTTAAAAAGCAGGTGGGATTATTTGTTTGCTGCATGGATCCTGATGCTGATGAGAAGGAGCTGATCAAAAGAGCCTTTCCGGAGAAGCTTGTTGAACACGCACTGGCCAGTGGTTTTTTTGGAGGGGAATTGAACATTAAAAAGATGAATCTTCTACAGAAGATCATGACCAGGAAGGCCGCCCGCTTGAAAAAAGAACCAGATATCGACTTCCAGAAGATCCTTGAATTCGCTCGAAAAATACAGGAGCTTTAATCAGGGATCCAGCTCCATGCTTCCATTATAGACCTGAATTACAGGACCAGTCAGATAGACATTCGTGAAATTGCTGTGATTCTGCACACTGAATGAAACATTCAGGTTTCCGCCCCTGGTTTGTATATCATATGAAATTATGTCAGTCTTTTGGCGGAAGTATGAACAAATGGCAGCAGCCGTTACACCGGTACCACAGGAATAGGTTTCCGCTTCCACACCTCTTTCAAAGGTCCTGACTGAGATCTGTCCGGGATTGCTGCCGGTTTCTACAAAATTCACATTTACCCCTCCCGGGTCAAAGCGGGCCTGGTGCCTGATTTCCTTCCCCTCCTGAGCTACATCCAATTGATCCAGTCCGTTAACGAATTTCACAAAATGTGGGGAACCTGTATCCAGAAGGTATCCGTCTTCGTCTGGCTTGATGGCATTTACATCCTTGAGTTTCAAGCGAATGTCCCCATTAGGGAGGAGGGAGGCACTATGCATCCCGTCCATACCCTCAAAGGCTGCTTCCGAACCGCAAATGCCCAGGTGATGTGCAAAAGCCGTGATGCAACGTCCTCCGTTTCCACACATGCTGCCTTCCCGTCCATCGGCATTGAAATAACGCATCTTAAAATCAGCCAGATCTCCTTCCTCCAGTATGATCAAACCATCGCTGCCAATTCCGAACCTCCTGTCGCATAAACGGTGGATCAGGCCGCTAGTAAAATGGGAAGTATCCTGATCCCTTCCATCTATTATAACGAAATCATTTCCAGTGCCATGATATTTCGAAAAATGAACAATCATCCCGGGTCTATCGTTAAAAAAGGTTAAAAGCTCGCATCCCGATCAATTTTTTTTCGGTTCGAGCTGTTATGATAGTAAATTGCCTTATGAAAGGCACGGAATTTGATAATAGATTTCCGCATTAACAAAGTTATTAATTAAAAGTATATGGAGATGAAAGCGAAGAGATTCTTCGGGCTATTGACGGTTGCTGTACTGGGAGCACTGCTTGCGGTAATAGTGTATGCAAAACTGTTTCAAACTGAAGCCACCGTGCTTGAAGTTCCGGTTGAACCCAGGGCCAGGTATGTAAACCTTCCTGCAAGTTCGGGAGGAGAGGTAATAGATTTTACCCAGGCAGTCGACCAGTCCATCGACGCAGTTGTGCATGTGAAGACCAAAGAATTCAGGGAATATGCAGTGAATCCGCTGTATGAATTCTTTTTCGGAGATCAGCCCCAGGGTGAGCCTGCTCCCATTCTTGGTTTTGGAAGCGGCGTGATCATCTCAGACAAGGGATATATAGTTACCAACAACCATGTCATAAAAGGTTCGGATGAAATTGTTGTGGTGTTAAACGATAAGCGGGAATTCACTGCAGAGCTCATGGGCACTGATCCCACCACCGACATTGCCCTGCTAAAAATAGCTGCAGAAGACCTGACCCACCTGAATTTCGGTAATTCTGATGCTTTGCGCCTGGGAGAGTGGGTTCTGGCCATTGGAAATCCCTATAACCTGACCAGTACAGTAACTGCCGGCATCGTAAGTGCCAAGGCACGCAATATCAATATTCTTCGCACACAGGAGTTCAGCATAGAATCATTTATTCAGACCGATGCTGCAGTAAATCCCGGAAACAGTGGTGGTGCACTAATCAACACCAGGGGAGAACTGGTGGGGATAAATACGGCCATCGCTTCAAGGACGGGAGCATTTACAGGTTATTCCTTTGCTGTTCCCGTCAGCATTGTGGAAAAGATTGTTAAAGACCTTATCGAATATGGAGCTGTGCAGCGGGCCATTCTTGGAGTAATGATTCAGGATGTTACTGCTGAATTAGCCCAGGAAATGAACCTGGAGAATGTGGATGGAGTTTATGTGAATGGAATCCGTCCAGGTGGAGCTGCTGAAAAAGCAGGGATCAAGAAAGGAGATGTGGTTCTTTCCATAGATGATGTCCCGGTAAACAGCGGGGCTGAATTGCAGGAACAGGTCTCGAAATACCGGCCTGGTGAAAAGGTGAAGCTGATTTTAAGGCGGGATGGAAAGTTGAAACAATTTGAAGTGGTTTTACGTAACCTCGAAGGCAGTACAGAAATTGTCAAGAAGGAAGATGTATTTGATATCCTGGGAGCCAGTTTTGAGCCGGTTTCAGATCGGGAAAAACGTTCGCTGGGTATAGCCTCGGGACTGAAAGTGAAGACAGTGAAAGCGGGTAAATTTATGAAAGTGGGTATCGAGGAGGGATTTGTATTGACTTCCATAAACAAAAAGCCTGTTAGCAGTGTTAAAGACATAACGGATATTCTCAAAGATACTGAGGGAGGAGTAATTATAGAAGGAGTGGACCTGTCAGGAGCCAGGTCTTACTATGCTTTTGGCATGTAAAATATTCCTCGCATATTATCGTTTTAGTGCAGAGAAGACTTGTACAGGTCTTCTTTATAAGATTTATCGTATTTATGCTAATTTAAATTGATTAAAGATAAATAAGCACATAAATTTGCAGAAGTTTTTTTAATTATTTGATATTTGAGAAGTAGTAAATGAGACAGTTAAAGATCACCAAATCTATTACCAACAGGGAAAGTGCTTCATTGGACAAGTATTTACAGGAGATTGGTAAGGAAGAGTTGATCACTGTTGAGGAAGAGGTTGAATTAGCGCAACGGATCAAAAAGGGCGATCGTGCTGCCCTTGAGAAACTTACGCGAGCAAATCTGAGGTTTGTCGTTTCAGTGGCAAAGCAGTATCAGAACCAGGGGCTTAGTTTGCCCGACCTTATTAATGAAGGGAATCTGGGATTGATCAAAGCTGCCGAGAAATTTGACGAGACCAGGGGTTTCAAATTTATCTCCTACGCTGTTTGGTGGATCAGGCAATCGATCCTCCAGGCACTTGCAGAGCAATCAAGGATCGTACGCCTTCCGCTGAACCAGGTAGGTTCGCTGAACAAGATCAACAAGGCGTTTTCGAAATTTGAGCAGGAGTATGAACGTACCCCCACACCGGAAGAGCTTGCTGAAGCTTTGGACCTTCCTAAGGAGAAAGTGTCAGACACACTCCGTGTATCAGGAAGGCATGTATCTGTTGATGCACCCTTTGTCGATGGTGAAGACAACAGTCTGCTGGATGTACTCGTGAATAACGATTCACCCAATGCGGACAACACCCTAATCAATGAATCCCTCTCCAGGGAAGTGGACCGTGCACTGGCCACGCTGACCGAAAGGGAGAGAGATATCATTAAGCTGTTCTTTGGAATCAGCACCCAGGAAATGACTCTGGAAGAGATTGGCGAAAAATTCGGACTGACCCGCGAACGCGTGCGTCAGATCAAGGAAAAGGCAATACGCAGACTCCGCCACACATCCAGAAGTAAATTACTTAAAACGTATCTGGGGTAAAAACATATTTTTTAATCGTGAAACGGGGTTGTCCAGCGGGCGCCCCGTTTTTGTTTTAATGGTGGATGGTGATTGGTATCCACTATTCACTGTTCACTATTCACGCTCTGCAGCAACTCCTGCAATGCATACATCTCGTCCCTGAAGCGGGCTGCCTCAATAAAATCCAGCTCCTTCGCTGCTTTTTCCATCTGCTTCTTAGATTTATCGATGGCTTTTTCCAATTCTGGTTTCCCCATGTATTTCACCACCGGATCAGCGGCAATATCACTTTTGGCCTGGTCTGCATAAAAGCTGCTCCGGCTGACTTCTTCCCTGTGTTCGAAGATAGAAACGGTGGATTTGGTGATCTGGGTCGGCGTAATCTGGAATTCCTCATTGTAGCCCAGCTGTTTTTTTCTCCTTCGCTTGGTTTCATCAATGGTCCGCTGCATGGATCTGGTGATCTTGTCCGCATACATAATCACCTTTCCGTTCAGGTTCCGGGCAGCCCGGCCGGCAGTCTGGGTGAGGGAGCGTTCCGATCTCAGAAATCCTTCCTTATCCGCATCCAGTATGGCTACAAGGGATACCTCCGGAAGATCCAGTCCTTCACGCAGCAGGTTGATCCCCACAAGTACATCAAAAGCCCCTTTCCTCAGGCTGTCCAGGATTTCCACCCTTTCCAGGGTATCCACATCTGAGTGGATATACCGGGTTCGGATGTTCAGTTTAATAAGGTAAGAGGAAAGCTCTTCAGCCATCCTTTTAGTGAGGGTGGTGACCAGGATCCGTTCTTTTCTGTCAATCCGCTTGTTGATTTCTCCTATCAAATGATCGATTTGATTCAGGCTTGGCCTGATCTCGATCTCAGGATCTACCAGACCTGTGGGACGAATCACCTGCTCCACAATAACGCCCCCGCATTTGGCCAGTTCATAATCTGCCGGTGTGGCGCTAACATAGAGTGTCTGACCGATCAGGTTCTCAAACTCTTCAAACTTCAGGGGCCTGTTATCCACTGCAGCAGGAAGGCGGAATCCATATTCCACCAGGTTCCTTTTCCTGGAATAATCCCCACCGTACATGGCATGGACCTGGGGCAGGGTCACGTGACTCTCATCGATGACCGTGATAAAATCATCGGGAAAATAATCCAGCAGGCAGAAGGGCCTGGTGCCGGGTGGACGGCCGTCAAAATACCTGGAGTAGTTCTCAATGCCCGGACAGAATCCAAGCTCTCTGATCATTTCCAGATCGTAGGTCACCCGCTCCTCGATGCGCTGGGCCTCAATCAGTTTCATTTCATTTTTAAAGAATTCAACCTGTCTGACCATGTCATCCTGTATCTCTTCGATGGCTGCTTTGGTCCTTTCCTTGGAAGTAATAAAGATGTTGGCCGGGAAGATGACTGCTTCCTCATGGGACTCTATGGTGTGAGCGGCAATGGGGTGAATGGACTTGATGGATTCGATCTCATCGCCCCAGAACTCTACCCGGTATGCCAGATCTGCGTAGGCCAGGTGAATATCCACGGTATCCCCCCTTACCCTGAAGGTGCCGGGCTTGAAGTCCACTTCATTCCTGGAATAAAGGGCATCCACCAGTTTTCTCAGGAAGACATTCCTGCTTAGGGTTTCTTCACGCCTGATCCTGATGGTCGACGAATGGAAATCGGCCGGATTTCCAATGCCGTACAGGCATGAAACCGATGAAACTACGATCACATCCCTTCTTCCCGAAAGTAAAGAGGAAGTGGTGCTTAATCTGAGCTTCTCAATCTCATCATTGATGGAGAGATCCTTTTCAATGTAGGTATCTGTAACCGGAAGATATGCTTCGGGCTGATAGTAATCATAGTAACTTACAAAATATTCCACTGCATTTTCAGGGAAGAATTGTGTGAACTCACTGTAAAGCTGTGCAGCCAGGGTTTTATTGTGACTGAGAACCAGCACCGGACGTCCCAGTTCCCGGATTACATTGGCCACTGTAAAGGTCTTGCCGGACCCGGTAACCCCCAGCAGGGTCTGGTATTGATCTCCTGCCAGAAAACCTTCCACCAGCTGGCTTATTGCTTCCGGCTGGTCCCCTGTTGGCTGAAAATCCGATGATAACTTAAATTCCATACCTTACTCCAAATTTTTCACATTATATGAAACCACGGTGAATGATTTTACGTTCTTCATGGGTGGCGAGTCGATATCTGACAAAGATATCAAAACCTAAAAATTGATATCCTCCTCAAAAGGATATAATTTTAAGCTTATGGCACACAAACAGAATAGACTCTTAAAACGGATACAGAAGCTGGTCAAACAGAATCAGGACCTGTTCAACAGCAATGAGAAACTGCAAAAGGCAGTGGCCGGGCTAAGCGAGCAGAATGAAATGATGAAGCTGCAGCTGAAGGAGGCAAAAGTGGCTTTAAAGGATTCTCCTCCCGGGCTTACGGAAGAGCGGATCCGGAAATATGACATGGCCACTGTTCTGTTTGCCTACATTGGTGGCTTTAAGCACCTGACCGATGCCATTGATTCAGAAATAATTATGGATCAACTGGATGAGGTGCTGATTGAATTTGACCGCATTCTGAAGAAATACAAGATCCATAAAATCAAAACCATCGGAGACACCTACATGGCATCCGGAGGAATCCCGGTGAAGAATATCACCAATCCCATCGACGTGGTCATGGCAGCCCTGGAGATGACCCTCTTCCTGAACCAGCTGCGAAGGATTGACGGGGTACGGTACTGGAACCTGAGCCTGGGAATACATACGGGACCGGTCACTGCAAATGTATCCGGGAAGAAAAAAATTACCTACGACATAAAGGGGGATACGGTCAATATTGCCCACCGGATGCAGGGAGTGGGGGACAGCGGGAAGATCCTTATCTCGGTGATGAGCTATGAGCTGATCAAGGAGTTTTTCCTCTGCGATTATTACGGAAAGATGCCTGTCAAGTACAAGGGGGACCTGGAGATGTTTGAGGTCAAGGGAATCAGGCCTGAATTCTCCCTGAGAGGGAAGGGCTTACTGCCCAATACCCTCTTCGATACGAAATTTAAGCTGATCCAGTTTACTGATATTCAGGAGGTGATCCTGGACAAATTGGAAAATGAACTTCCCGCTTACCTGTACTATCACAATGTGAAACATACGGTGGATGTGGTCACTGAAGTTGAGCTGATCGGGTGGGCCGAAGGACTGGATGATGAGGAGATCCTTCTGCTAAAGACTGCGGCTCTCTTTCACGATGCGGGTCATACGGTATCTTACGATGAGCATGAATACCATGGCACCCGGCTTGCAAAGGAATACCTCCCAAAGTACGGGTACTCTAAAGAGCAAATAGAAAAGATCAATTCCATTATTTTGGCGACCAAACTGCCGCCAACTCCTGAAGATGTGTTCCAGAAGATTATCTGCGATGCGGACCTGGACTACCTGGGCCGGAG
Source organism: Bacteroidota bacterium (assembly GCA_039714915.1). GTDB lineage: Bacteria > Bacteroidota > Bacteroidia > Bacteroidales. The sequence continues at coordinate 49,775 of JBDLIM010000001.1, read as the reverse complement.
CGATATGATACCGGTTTCAAATACCCTGTACAAGGAGTTAAAGGAACAGAATATGATTGGCACGCTTAATGACTGGAACAAGCTGCAGCTGAAATTTATCTCAGGTCATTCCTATTTTACAAAAACTGCACGCAGCCTCAGGGAGGTGAATAAACAAAAGCAGATTGAACGCATTTCCAGTCTGATTACCAAAGACTGAAATGGCTGGGTTCACTATTTCCCGAATTTCAGGTTGAACGAGGCCCCGTAAATAAAGCATTTTCCCATATATGCTTCATACCCTTCGGGAATATCGGTTTCCCAGGTGTGGTTATAGGTGATGTACAATTGTCCCCCCAGGGACACATTTCCGGAAATATGCCTGTCATATCCGTACTTCAGGCTGGTACCCAGGCCCAGGCAATAAGGCTGCTCGTTATATCCTGTATAGGAATCATCATAATCAAAGGTGATGATCCCCAGACCTGCTTCGGGTGCAATATAGGACCTGCCTCCTTTGATATAGAATAAACCGCCCACATGCATTCCAATCTGGGCCCAGCTATTCAGCAGGTTGTAGCCGGATTGCACCTCTTTTAGAAGCACATCCCCGGCCATGGAAAAGTAAATTCCATAACTCCTGCTCATTCGTTTTCCAAAATCAAGGTGGAAGCGCAGCGGGGACAGGGACAAGCCGTCAAATACGGTACCGTAGCTGAAATTTGCACTCGAAAAGCCAATACCCACCCTGGTGTAGCCCCCGGTATATAAATTCGGATTTTCAGCCATAGCTTTATCAAGGTCTACTTTCTGTTGAGCATGTGTGGATAAAGTCACCAGGAAAATAACAACAAAGAGGAACAGGTTTCGTATATGCATGTGGAAGGGTTTTGCAGGAACTAATTTAGGAAACCGGGAGCAACCTTCCAAGTCAAATCTTTTGTAACTTGACACAGTTTCTCAGAAATGAAGTATTTAGCCGGCATATTTGCAGTTCTGTTTGCCTGTTTGGGATTGATGGGACAGGAGGCGGAGCCAGTTTACACAGATCGGGTGGCTCTGATCATCGGGAATGCCACCTACCTGAGCGGACCACTGAATAATACGGTCAATGATGCAAGGGCCATGTCCATGGCCCTGGAAAGTTCAGGATTTGAGGTTTTGTTGCATGAAAATGTGACCAATCAGAATGAGATGAAAAGGGCGGTCAGGGAATTCGGGATGAAGCTGAAAACCGGGGGTACTGCCCTGTTCTATTACTCTGGGCATGGCATGCAGGTGAAGGGCTTTAATTACCTGATCCCCACACAGGCGGTGATGAATATTGAACAGGAAATTGAATACGAAGCGCTGGATATGGGCTTTGTCCTGGCTTATATGGAAAGTGCAAAATCGGCAGTGAATATTGTGATCCTGGATGCCTGCCGCAATAATCCCTTTGCCCGTTCCTTCCGGGATACCAAGCAGGGACTGAGCAGCATGGTGGCCCCGACAGGCACGGTGATCGCCTATTCTACTTCACCGGGTTCAGTGGCCTCCGACGGGATGGAAGAATATGGCTTATATACCAAGGCGCTATTAACTCACATGCAACGCCCCGGAGTGAAGGTAGAGGATGTATTTAAAAGTGTAAGAGCCGAGGTCCTGGATAAGAGCCAGGGCCAACAAACTCCCTGGGAGTCCAGCTCGCTTGTGGGGGATTTCTATTTTCATGCCGGGAACCAATTGTTAACTGAAGCTCCTCAGACCCACATTACTTCCTACACTTATCCCGCTGATAAACCAGAATCTCAAGCTCAAACGGAGACATCCCAGGCTTCTCTCCAAAAAGCGACTTACCAGGTGCCCCAACAGGGATCTGTCATCCCCATGGATGCCGTTAAGCATTCCGGGATCAAGATCCGTTTCAAATGGAGGGCCACATCCGACGGGACCTATTACCTGAGGGTGGGAAGCCAGGAGATCAGTACCCAAACCGTATATGAATTGCGGGGAGACCATTTGTATGTTTACCATCAGGCCACCAACCGGGTATTTATCCTGAAATCTTTTGTGCTCCGGATGGATGGGATCTGGCGCAATGGTACCACTTATGATTAACATATCCATATGTCAGTTAGAAATATATTTCTTTCCCTGGTCTTTTCAATTTCTTTTCTTCATGCAAAGGCCCAGGTCCATCCCGAAACGGGAGATCCTCTGGCGCATACCTTTTCCATTGTAGCGAGGGACACGGCCACGGGTGAAATGGCGGTAGGGGTTCAGAGCCACTGGTTTTCAGTGGGAACCAGTGTCTCCTGGGGCCGCTCCGGTACCGGGGTGGTAGCTACCCAGTCCTTTATAAATCCAGCCTATGGTCCCAACGGACTCCAGCTGATGGCTGAAGGAAAAAGTGCCACAGATGCTTTACAGATCCTGGTGGCTGCGGATCGGGGAAGGGATTACCGGCAGGTGGCTTTCCTGGATGTAAGTGGCGATGTGTCCGCCTATACCGGGAAGCTTTGCATATCGGCCGCATCTCATCATATTGGGGATAACTATTCGGTTCAGGCCAATATGATGCTCAATGAGGATGTGGTTCCTGTCATGAGTAAAACCTTTTTGGAAAATCAGCACCTGCCCCTTGCAGAACGGGTGATGGCCGTTATGCATGCAGCACAAAAATCCGGCGGGGATATACGGGGAAAGCAGTCAGCAGTCCTGCTTGTGCTTGGGCCTGATCCGGCGGAGGAAATATGGAGGGATAAGCTGATTGATCTCAGGGTGGATGACCATCCTGAGCCGCTGAAAGAACTGGAAAGACTGCTCCGCGTCCACCGTGCTTATGATCATATGAACCGGGGGGACCTGGCCATTGAACATGAGGACATGGAGCTTGCACTTCAGGAATACGGGGCGGCCGAAGAAATGTTTCCCGGCAACCTGGAAATGAAATACTGGAAAGCAGTGGCCCTGGCCAACAACGGACGGCTTTCTGAGTCCCTTCCCATTTTTAAATATGTATTTGACCGCAATTCTAACTGGAAGGAGCTTACCAGGCGTCTTCCGGCATCAGGACTTCTTGCAGTAACTGACGAAGAATTGAAGGAAATCCTGGATCAGTAACAAGTATCAGATATCCGAATAATCGGTGGGGTACATCAGGTATTTGCTAATGCTGGATACCGTATTGGCATACCTTTCCATGTTTTTCATCTTTTCCCATTCAGGACTTGTTCTGAAGGCATCCCAGTGTTTTTGCCGGGAGGCTTCATTCGAAAAAGTGGTCATATAGATCAGGTGGGGCATATGTGCACTGGAGATAACCTCTGCAAAGAATACCGGGTTGAAACCAAGCTTTTTAAACAGTGCCGTCTCGCCGGCTTTATCAAACATCTCCACCTTGCGTTCATACAGGAGTTCTGTGGCTCCTTCGTATGATCTGAATTCGTATACCCTTTCTGCTGGTTTTGAATCCAGATCAGGAACCGCAAAATGAGGCATGGAACTGAAGCTTCGTAACAACATGCTCTCAATCCTCTGATAGGGGGGATCATCATGGGGGGCTTCAATATAAGCATTACCCGCCTTCTGATATTCCTTATCTGCTTTGAGTTTTCCTTCCAGCTCTTCAAACTCGTGGAGCGAGCGATATGGTATAAATACCATCACAAATCGCTCCGAATCATTCTTTCCCTCAATGGGTTTGAATACTCCCACATTTTTAATGCCTGCCTTATGCAGAGCAGGTAAATAGGCAGTTTGCAAATACTGGTCCAGGCGGCTTTCCTGGGAACCGGTATCGATTTTGTAGATTTTTACCTGGTAATAGTCTCTTTCCTGTGCCACAGAGGAGGAAGTAAAAAATCCAATTAGGACAAGCGCTAAAAGCAAAAACAACTTTTTCATGGCATACGGTATTAGTTTGTATAAACGTACATAGCATCGAAAGCATTGGACAAAAAATCCCCGGCCGAAACCGGGGAGACAAAGCATCATTCGAATTATAATTAAACCAATCTAATCTAATCGTACTATACTATACTGTAATTAATGTAAATAAAATGCACTATACTATACTATATAATGCTTTGCCACCAGAAATGTACGAAAAGATTCCCAAGCTGTCAATTTTTTTTACAATTAAGATTTGCAAAAATTAGTTACTTTAAAGATCTCAATGTAAACACCCTTAAAAACATATAAACATGAGTTCAAACAGAAGGGATTTTCTTAAAAAAGTAACAGCAGGATCGGCCGGTGTGGCCATGGGAAGCTCAGCCATGGGAATGACTGCCCGCAGTTATGACAGGATCATTGGCGCCAATGACAGGCTACATATTGCCATTATCGGACTGGGCCGGAGGCTGGGTGCATTTATTCCACCCATCGCCAACAAAAAGAACAATGTGGAGCTGATCTATCTCTGCGATGTGATGAAAAGTCAGCGGGAAAATGCTGCGGGAAGGTTTTCAGAGCACATCAAGAACACACCCAAACTTGAAAACGACCTTCGAAAAGTCATTGATGATCCCCAGGTGGATGTGTTTGTCAATGCCACTCCGGACCACTGGCACACACCGGGGGCCATCCTGGCCCTGGCGGGAGGGAAGCATGTGTATGTGGAAAAACCGGCTACACACAACATGCAGGAGAATGAACTGATCGCAGCAGCTCAGAAGAAGTACGGGAAGGCGGTTCAAATGGGCGTGCAGCAGCGTTCCTCAGTACATACCATTGAAATTATTAAGGAAATACATAACGGAGTGATCGGAACTCCTTATAAGGCTGTGGCCTTTTACACAAACAGCAGGGGAGAGGTTCCCGTTCAGAAAAGCGTTCCCGTTCGTGAGGGACTGGACTGGAACCTGTTCCAGGGACCAGCTCCACGCCGGGCCTATACCCGGGAAACCTGGGACTATAACTGGCACTGGTATGGATGGGACTATGGGACAGCAGAGTCAGGTAACAATGGAACCCATGAGTTTGATGTGGCCCGCTGGGCCCTCCAGGTGGATTATCCCACCCGGGTGGATGTGGAAGCTTCCAAAAGGCAGTTTATGGATGACGGCTGGGAGATGTATGACGACATGGAAGTGACCTTCAGGTTTGAGGGGGATAAGGTAATTGAGTGGGACGGCAAAAGCCGGATTGGATATCCTACATACGGTTCGGGCAGGGGCACCATCATTTATGGAAGTGAGGGAACCGTCTATGTGGACCGGGGAGGCTACAGGCTTTATGACCGCAAGGGAAAAGTGGTCAAAGACAGCAAGTCGGCCTCCAACGAGGCAGGGACAGCCCTGGGAGGCGGAGGAGATATGTCCACTGCTCACATTGAGAATTTCTTCGAGACAATCCGGGGAAAGGGACAGCTGAATGCACCCATCACTGATGGGGTGATCACCATGGCCATGGTCCATTATTCCAACATTGCCTATCGCATCGGCAAGGGATTTGACATTGATAATGCCACCGGACGCATGTACGACCGGGAAGCCATGAAGCTCTGGGGGCGGACCTATGAGCCCGGTTGGGAGCCTAAAATCTAGTTTTTGCCAGAATCTTATTCAAGAGGCAAAATCCGGATGTTTTTCCAGCGTACCTGGTAGGGTGTGGGGTCCTCGCCCACATCATGAACTTGCAAACCTATGATGCCTTTTCGGCTCAGGCCATCCCTGAAGTCATTAACCACCACTCCGTTAACAATGGTTTTAATGGCATCGCCCTTACATTCGACCCGGTACTTGTTCCATTTCTTATTCTTAAATACCTTGCCCTCCTTTGAATCGGGATCGGGCCACCAGGGCAACATGGCCCTGCGGGCTTCATCATACACTCCCCCTGCTCCCCCTGTGGCGATCTCCACCTGGTATCCATAGACACGATCAGCCGGAATCCGGTTGGGTTTGTATTCGCCCTTGTCGTTCCGGAACCAGAACACCAGTTCGCTGTCGGCAATCTGACTTCTGAATTGCACCCCTGAATTTAGCTCGGGATCAACAAGCAGTACTTCAAATTCCAGAATGAAATCCTCAAATTCCCTGTCGGTACACAAGAAGGAGTTGGGACTGTTTGGTACAGCCTGTCCCACAATGCATCCGTCCTCCACACGGTATTTGGCTTGTCCACTGTGCACGGACCATCCCTCCAGGTTCTCTCCATTGAAAAGCTTGATCCATTGCTCTTGTCCCGAGACTGGATTGTGCAAAACAAATATCAGGGCCAGAGCGCCAAGGCATGCAATAAATTGTGTTTTCATAATTGGCAGAAGGTTGTTGGTTTATAAACGAATTTACATAATTTTGAGAAACGCACTCGTGAAACCCTAAGCAATTCACACCGAGGCATTATTAAATTATAACCATGAATATTTATAAAGATGATCGGATCGTATTGACTTTGGATGCAGGTGGAACAAATTTTGTTTTTCATGCATTTCAGGGAGGAAGGGCAATTACAAAAGGGATCAGAAAAGATGCCCATGCAGATCATCTGGAACGCTGTCTGACTAACATGAAGGATGGTTTTCATGAGCTTATGAAGGAAATTGAACGGGCTCCGGTGGCCATTAGTTTTGCCTTTCCTGGTCCTGCCGACTATACCAAAGGAATCATTGATAATTCCAACAACTTACCTGCATTTAGGGGGGGCGTGCCTCTGAAGAGCATTCTGGAAGAGGAGTTTGGATTGCCTGTTTTCATTAACAATGATGGAGATTTATTCGCCTATGGGGAAGCCCTGGGAGGAATTCTGCCCGAGATCAATAGCAGGCTTGAAGCCTCTGGCAGTTCAAAAAGATACAAAAACCTGGTAGGTTTTACACTGGGAACCGGTTTCGGTGGGGGCTTTGTTTCCAACGGTCAGCTGATCTCCGGCGATAATATTACAGCTGCTGAAGTTTGGCTCTTCAGTAACCGGCACCATCCAACTCTCAATGCCGAGGATGCAGTCAGTATTCGCTCAGTTCAGCGCTTCTATGCTGCTGAAGCGGAGATTACATATCCCAATGAGTTGGAACCCAAAGACATTTATGAGATTGCCAAAGGTGCAAAAAAAGGGAACCGGGAGGCTGCCCTTAAAGCTTATGAAAAGACCGGACGCGCATTGGGGGATACTATTGCCAATGTACTTACATTTACAGATGGGATAGCAGTCATTGGCGGTGGAATTACGGGAGCCAGCGATCTTTATATGCCTGCAGTGATGAAGGAGTTAAACTACAAGTTCCTCCCTTCAAATGCGGATGAATTACCCAGGCTGGTACAAAGAGTATTTAACCTGGATGAGGAAATGGATCAAAAGGAGTTTTTCAGGGATTATTCAAAAACCTTAAGCATACCGGGTACGGACAGGATTATTTCTTACGATCCCATTCCAAGGCTGGCCATAGCTACCAGTACCAGAGGAGCCAGTGAGTCCATATCGCTGGGAGCATATGCTTTTGCCCTTCAGAAAAAGAACAGCAGAGACTAACTTTACACATATGAGCCTTTACAGATTCCGCAACCCTCTATTTGTAACCACAGTTATTGCTGTCATCGTTTTTGCCTGCGGAGAACCCATTCTTAAATTTAAGAACCGTTCTTTGCTTATTAAATATGTGGATCCCTTTATTGGGACCGACTACCATGGACACACCTTTCCCGGTGCAACGGTGCCTTTTAGTATGGTTCAGCTTAGTCCGGATACCCGGACCCTGGGCTGGGATGCCTGTGCAGGCTACCACTATTCCGACTCCTCCATCCTTGGATTCAGCCATACCCATCTGAGCGGAACAGGAATAGGTGATTACGGGGATATATTATTTATGCCCTATACCGGAGATGTAGCTCTTGATGCGGGAGAGGTGGACCAGATTGATGCAGGGTACCGGTCCAGGTTTAATAAGGAAACAGAAACCGCCAGCCCCGGGTATTATTACGTAAACCTGAGCGATGATGATATTGATGTGGAGTTGACTTCCACCCGACGTGCAGGAATGCACAGGTATACCTTTCCCGAAGCTGATCAGGCGGGATTACTTATTGATCTCACCCATACTATCCATGGACATAAGAATCCCCTGCATGAGATTAGAATACTGAATAGTCAGGAAATCCAGGGATTAAAAGTCACCTCGGGGTGGGCGAGAAATCACTATGTGTATTTTACGGCTAGATTTTCAAAACCTTTCCAGGCAGAATTGTTCCTGGAAGATATACTGCAAGAGCAAGTGAAAGAGATATCCGGCACCTCTGCTAAAGCAAGACTTCTATTCCAGACAGAGAAGGGTGAGCAGGTGTTGGTGAAGGTGGGCATTAGTGCTGTGAGTTATGAAGGATCAGCCAGGAACCTGAATCTGGAGGTGACGGGATGGGACTTTGACCACCTGAGGGATGCGGCCGGGAAAGCCTGGGAGGAGCAGCTTTCACAGGTCCGGGTGGAGACGGATGATATAAGCGAGAAGAGGACCTTCTATACAGCGCTATACCATAGCCTTATTTATCCGGGTATCTATTCAGATGTGGATGGTGCTTACAGGGGCATGGATCAGGAGATCCATTTTTCCGACAGTCCGAATTACACCGTATTCTCTTTATGGGATACACATCGGGCCTTGCATCCCCTGTTTACAATAATAAAGCCCGGGTACAACCAGGAATTGATCAGGGCGCTCCTTCGTAAATACGAAGAAGGCGGAATCCTTCCCATGTGGGGACTGGCCTCCAACTATACAGGAACCATGATCGGATCACATGCGGTTTCGGTGATTGTAGATGCCTATATGAAAGGGCAAAGAAATTTTAATACTGCCATGGCCCTGGAAGCTATCGTACATTCTGTGGCTTATGATACGGTCAAAGATATCGCTTATCCTTCTAATGAGGCCTGGGGAAATCTGATGCCGAAAGCAAAACTATACGAGGAGAAGTATGGCTTTATTCCCTGCGACCTGGAAAATGCATCCGTGTCCAAAGGTCTCGAGTTTGCTTATAACTACTGGGCCATAGCGACCATGGCAAATGACCTGGGAGAGGATGAAATTGCTGAGGATTTTTTTGAAAGATCAAAGCGTTACCGTAGTTATTTTGATGAGGAAGTAGGATTTATGCGTGGAAAAAACCTGGATGGAAGCTGGATGGAGCCCTTTCATGCCAGATTTTCGGCCCATTGGGCAACTCCCTATGTGGAGGGAAATGCCTGGCAGTGGACCTGGTATGTACCCCATGATGTGGAGGGCTTAATAGATTTATTTGGGGGAAGGGAAGCTTTTGCGGTGAAACTTGATTCTCTGTTTACCATTTCATCAGAAGTTCTGGGTGAGAAGAAATCAGCCGATATTACCGGCTTGATTGGTCAGTATGCACATGGAAATGAACCCAGTCACCACATCGCCTACATGTTTAATTCAGTGGATCGTCCCTGGAGAACTCAGGAGATCGTTTCTGAGATACTGGATCAGTTTTACACGGATCAGCCCGATGGCCTGTGTGGAAACGAGGATTGCGGACAAATGTCGGCATGGTATGTTTTAAACTCCATGGGTATCTATCCTATTTGTCCGGGTGATGCTCGTTATTCCATCGGGCGTCCCTCCTTTGATAAGGTGGAAATTAAACTGGAAAATGGATCCATGTTCACCGTGATATCCGAAAACAGGTCGAAGGATCATCCTTACGTTCAGGAAGTGCTTCTCAATGGCACTAAGTTGACAGAGCCCTATATTCACCATTCGGATATCGAAGCCGGATCCACGCTTACTTTTTTAATGGGGCCTGAAAAAACAGTATTCTGGAAATGAAAAAACGCATGGCATGAGCAGGATAATTGTATTAGGAGCAGGAATGGTGGGCAGTGCCATGGCCATAGATCTGGCAAAAAATCATGAGGTTTGTCTTACGGATCTTAACGAGGATGCATTAAAAAGAGCACAACACAAATGCAGCGATCTTAGCATTCAGCAGCTGGATGTGACAAATAAGCAGAAACTGCAGCAAACCATATCCGGTTACGACCTGGTCATGAATGCAGTACCCGGCTATCTGGGTTATGAAACCCTGAAAAGCGTCATTGAAGCCGGTAAAAATGTAATTGATATTGCCTTCTTTCCGGAGAATTCCCTGGAGCTGGATGAGATGGCTAAGAAGCATAAGGTAACTGCCATTGTGGATTGTGGAGTGGCTCCCGGTATGGATAATATAATACTGGGACGTTATAATGAGATCCTGAAACTCACCGATTTTGAATGCCTGGTGGGTGGATTGCCCAAAGTAAAAAAATGGCCTTTCTGCTACAAGGCACCTTTTTCGCCCATGGATGTGATTGAAGAGTATACGCGACCGGCCAGGTATGTGGAACACGGCGAAGTGGTGGTCAGGGAGCCCCTTAGCGATTGTGAATACGTGGAATTTGAAAAGGTGGGAACCCTGGAATCCTTCAACTCCGATGGCTTAAGGTCCATCATTTACACCATGCCCCACATTCCGAATATGAAGGAAAAAACCTTACGTTATCCCGGTCATGTGGAATATGTGAAAGTCCTGAAGGAGAGTGGTTTTTTTGCTGAGGAGAAGATGGATCTGAATGGCCAGTTGGTTTCTCCCCTTGAATTCACCAGCAAGATTCTGTTTAATGAATGGAGGCTGGGAGACGAGGAGGAAGAGCTCACCGTGATGAGGGTCACGGTGAAAGGTGTAAATGCACAGGATCAAACGGAGGAGGTGGTCTACAGCCTGTATGATGCGTATAATAAAGAAACCGGAACCTCTTCCATGGCTCGCACCACAGGCTATACGGCCACGGCAGCTGCCAATATGTTCATGGATGGATTATTTGCTGAGAAGGGTGTGTTTCCACCCGAGCTGGTGGGCAAACAAACGAAGTGTTTCGATTATTTCTTAGCGTATCTGGAGGAGCGAAACATTCATTATGTTAAGAATTCGCGCATAATCGGCTGACAAGTCTTATAGTTTTTTATATTTGCTTCAACAAAATTTAACAACTATGAAAAGAAGGGATTTTCTACGTAATACTGCTGCACTGGCATCCGTAACCTTATTGCCCTCATCGGTATGGGCCTTAACTAAGAACGGCAAATTAAGAACCGCTCATATCGGAGTGGGTGGAATGGGAGCATCCGACCTTAAATCCATATCCAGCCATTCCATGGTGGAGGTAACGGCCCTGTGTGATGTGGATGCCGGGAATCTGGCAGCTGCACATAAATTGCATCCCAATGCCAGAGTTTATTCCGATTACAGAAGATTATTTGATGAAATAGGAAGCGCCATTGATGCAGTAATTGTATCCACTCCGGACCACACCCATGCCCCGGCTTCCATGATGGCCATGGACATGGGCAAACCGGTTTACTGTCAGAAACCACTTACTCATCATGTTTCTGAGGCAAGGGCCATGCGTAAGAAGGCTGAGGATGATAATCTGATCACCCAGATGGGGATTCAGGCACATTCCAGCGATCAGTACAGGCAGACCGTACTCTTAATTCAATCGGGGATCATTGGAAAAGTGAGTTGTGTCAGGGCCTGGTCCCCAAAGAACTGGGGCTATGACGGTCCCGCTCCCATGGGCAGCGATCCCATTCCTGAGAACCTGGATTGGAACCTCTGGCTGGGCACATCTCCTGAAAGGCCCTATAAAGACAAGATCTATCATCAGTATAACTGGAGAAAACTGCTTGATTATGGTTGTGGAACCCTGGGTGACATGGGGGTACATATTTTCGATACACCTTATACCGCTCTGGAACTGGATGTTCCCAGGACCATAAAGACCTCCTGCAGGCCACCCACCGGTTTTGGCCATCCGGAGAAAAATATAGTTGAATATGAGTTTCCTGGCACTGCCTATACGGCTGATCACCTGAAATGGGTATGGTACGATGGTCCGGGTGCACCGGATATGCACGATGATCTCAGGCTGCCGGACAATGAAAGTTTACCCGAACAGGGAGCCATATTTGTGGGGGAGAAAGGCAATTTACTCTTGCCTCACTGGCAGCAAAATCCGAAGCTTATTGTGGATGGAAACTATGAAAAGGTGGATATGCCACCTATAGATAAGGCAGACCACTATCATCAGTTTGTGGATGCCTGCCTGGGGAAAGATCAATGCAGCGCCCCCTTCTCATATGCAGCGCGCCTGACTGAGTCTATTCTCCTTGGAGTGGTAGCCAATCGCTTTCCGGATGAGACCCTCCACTGGAATATAAAAAAGGCGAAATTTGCAGAGAAAAAAGCCAACAAACTCCTGAAAACCAAATACAGGAAATTCTGACCACTTTTAACCTGTTTGGCACTAACATGACTTTTGCATTGGCTTTGCCAAAGAAATACTATGTATGAGTTTACGTAAAGATTTGCTTTTTGCGCTTGGTGTGTTAGCCTTTTTTCTCCCCTTTTTCATTTTTACCAGACTGTTCGAGACTTATTACCAGTTCAACCTGGAGCATGGATTGCTGATGAGCTTCATCAAGTTTGCCATTCTGGCCACACTGGGGGAAGTGATCGGACTCAGGATTAAGACAGGAAATTATTACCAGAAAGGATTTGGGCTGTTACCACGGGCCCTTGTGTGGGGCTTTCTGGGAATGACCATATATATGGCATTTGCCATTTTTGCAGCAGGGACGCCTGTATTGCTTGAAAGGGTGGGAATTAGGGATGCAGCAAATGTTTTGCATTCAGACCTGAGTTGGAAAAAAGTCGGGGTGTCATTTAGTATTTCCACAGCTCTTAACCTCTTTTATGCCCCGGTAATGATGACCTTCCATAAAATTACAGATATACATATATTGGAAAATGGCGGAACCTTGCAAGGATTCTTTAAACCCATAGATTTCGCCCGGATATTTAAGGAAATTAACTGGGAGGTGCAGTGGGATTTTGTCTTTAAAAGAACTATTCCGCTTTTCTGGATCCCCGCACAGACCATTACCTTCTTATTACCGGAGGAATACAGGGTGCTCTTTGCTGCTTTCCTGGGCATTGTCCTGGGTGTACTGCTGGCAGTAGCTGCGCTGAATCCAAAGCAGGAAGCAGCTTTGACTGAAAGCAGTTAAATTGCATGAACAACAAAGCTTCCGGGCTTTCTTACACCTTTTCCGGCACTTGGAAACCTTCCCGGTAATTCCGGGTAAGCATCTTGTCTGCTTCCGAATCATTCACAAACTTCTCCGATTCGGGATTAAAGGTTAATACACGGTCCAGCCGGTAGGCAATATTGCCCAGGTGTGCCAGCCCCGAAGAGAGGTGGGCAGTCTCTACAGGAGCGGTAAGAATGGAAGCATCGTGCTTACGTACAGCCTCAATGAAATTGGTAAAGTGAGCGTCTGTTCCACCGGCACCCCGGGCCATCCCGGTGCCTGTATCCCCGCCATCGTCCCCTGCTTTGCCCGGCTCCCGGTTTCTTCCCAGGTAGGTCTTGTACTTATTGTATCCATCCACCACCAGAATCCCTTTATCTCCATAGAATATATTCCCTACCCCAACATCCTGTTCCGTATTGGTACACCAGGGACGGACTTCAAATTGAATTATTTTATCCTCTTCTGGATACTTGTAAACTGAGGTCAGTACTTCGGGGACTTCCTTGCAATCGTCCCAGAGGAATTTTCCACCCATGGATGTGATTTTTGTGGGAAGTCCCACATCCAATCCCCACATGCACAGGTCGGTTTCATGTATGCCCTGGTTGCCCACATCGCCGTTCCCGTAATCCCAGTGCCAGTGCCAGTTGTAATGTACCAGGTTTTCAGAGAACGGTCGCTTGGGGGCCGGACCGGTCCACAGATCGTAATCCAGACCTTCCGGAACGGGAGAGAGTCCTTTATCCCCGATATCGGCTCTCCAGCGGAAGACCAGTCCCCGTGCCATGTATACCCTTCCGATATAACCGTCACGAAGCAAGCCTATGGCCTCATTCACAGCCGGAGAACTTCGTAGCTGCACCCCGTGCTGTACGATTCGATCATATTTCTTAGCAGCCTCCACCATTTTGCGACCTTCCCAAATGTTATGAGTTCCCGGCTTTTCCACGTAGACATCCTTTCCGGCCTGGCAGGCCCAGATGACGGATAATGCATGCCAATGGTTGGGAGAGGCAATAGCTACCACATCAATGTCCTGGTTGTCCATTACCCTGCGAAGATCCTGCTCCAGGGCCACCTCCTGGTCATATTGCTCTTTGAATTCTTTCTGACGAGCTTTCAGAACGTTCATATCCGGATCACACAGGGTGGTGACCTGCACATTATCCTGCACCATCAGGCCTTTTACATGACTTTTTCCACGGCCGTTCAGGCCCAGTACGGCAGCATTAATCCGGTCGTTGGCTCCAAATGCTTTGGCCGGTATAATAGTTGGAGCAACAATTACAGCTGAACTGGCAGCAGCTGTTTTCTTGATAAAGGTTCTTCTTGTTTCCATTGTATTTCTTAGTTTGGTAAGAATCAATTTTGGAGAATATTCAGGATCAATTTAACTAATTCTAAGCAAACCTGGAGAAGAAATGTTTTGTTTTCAATGTTACAATATGTAACTTGCATTATGTAACATGCAATATGTAACCTGATGAAACCAAATACGCCTTTCCCTACTTCAGGATATTATGGTCCGGCCTATTTTTGTGATCGTGAAGTGGAAGTGGAACAGCTGAAAAGGAATGCCAGGGGAGGAGAATCGACCACCCTGGTAGCATTGCGACGTATGGGAAAAACAGCCCTTATCAGGCACCTGCAAAATGAGTTGAAAAAGGAATACCTGGGAGTCTATGTGGATATACTTCCCACCGAATCAATGAATGATTTGCTCAATAGTCTGGCCACAGGCATTGCAGCAATGAAGCCAGAGCAAAGTTCTCTGGGTAGCAAGGTATGGAAGTTCCTGAAGTCACTAAGGCCGGTCGTGAGTTATGATTCATTATCCGGAACACCCACCCTGAGTTTTAATCAATCGCCTGAGCAAGGCAAGAAGTCCATCGGAGAACTATTTGATTTCTTGGAGGATCAGCCTGACCCGGTCATCCTGGCCATAGATGAATTTCAACAGATACTGAGTTATCCTGAATCGCAGGTGGATGCCTGGCTAAGGACCCGGATTCAGGAGTTAAACAATGTACGCTTCATTTTTTCAGGAAGCCAGCAACACCTGATTAATGAAATGTTTGCAGATCCATCCAGACCTTTTTACAGAAGTACCCAATTCCTGAAGTTGGAAAAAATTAATCGGGAAGTATACCATGCTTTCATCGCCAGTAAATTTAGAAGGCAATCTGTGAAAATTGGAGATGAAACCATAGAGTCCATCCTCGATTGGACCGAAGGCTATACATACTATGTCCAATTGCTATGCAACCGGATTTTTCTGTCAGCCAATGGAAATGTACATCCGGAACTATGGAAGGATGAAGCCATGCGCCTGCTGAAGGAGCAGGAATTTGTGTTCTATTCCTATCGGGAGGGACTCACTTCGAACCAATGGCAGCTTCTTAAAGCAATTGGCAGGGAAGACCAGGTATGGGAGCCGACTTCAAGGGATTTTGCCATGAGGAATCAACTTGGAAACTCTGCTTCAGTTATTAGAGCTCTTAAAACTTTGCAGAAAAAAGAGCTGATTTACAGGGATTCTGGTCCTGATGGAAAAAGTTTTTATGCTGTATATGACGTGCTATTCAAGCGTTGGATCAGTCGATAGATATGTGCATTATGCTGGAACTGGAAATTGTATTACTATTACTGCTTGCCGGAAGTGCAGCCGGATTCATTGCCGGGATCTTCTTCAGGTTTCTTATTGAGGAAGCAGTATCAGAGCATCTTACTCCAATATAGCTTTCCAAACCATCCTCTTATATTGATCCGCGAAAGAAACCGCAAGTAAAAGCGCAAGTATCCCTGCAGAAGCTGATATTATGGCATTGGATGTTTTCAATTTGAAAGGGTTTTAGTAAATCTAGTTGAAAAAAACGAATCAGACTTCCTGTCTGCAGATAAACAACAGGATATTTCCTATATTGAAACACTTTTTCCAGCTGAAACTAACTGTATCACGATCATGAATAGCATTTCTGAAACTGCCCTGAAAATTGGTTTCGATAATGAAGCTTACATTAAGGAGCAAAGCACCTCCATCCTGAAACGTGTGGACCACTATCACGAAAAGCTCTACCTGGAGTTCGGGGGAAAGATCATGTTCGATTACCATGCATCAAGGGTGCTTCCCGGCTTCGATCCTAATGTGAAAATGCGCCTCCTTCAGGAACTAAAGGATAAAATCGATATCATTATTTGTGTCCATGCAGGGGATATCGAAAAAAAGAAAATCAGGGCAGACTTCGGCATAAGCTATGATTCAGATGCGCTAAAAGCCATTGATGATTTCAAAGAATGGGGATTGGAAATCACAGCGGTGGTCATCACACGTTATCAGGAACAGCCCCAGGCAACCTCATTTAAAAACAAGCTTGAGAGAAACGGGATCAGGGTCTATACCCATGGATATACCCAGGGTTACCCCATGGATGTTGACCTGATTGTGAGTGACCAGGGATACGGCGCCAATCCTTACATAGAAACGAACAATCCCATCGTGGTGGTGACTGCTCCGGGGCCAGGAAGCGGGAAACTGGCCACCTGCCTTAACAACATGTATCATGAATATAAGCGGGGTGTAAAAGCCGGGTATGCCAAGTTTGAAACTTTTCCCATCTGGAACCTTCCGCTTTCACATAAGGTGAATATCGCCTATGAAGCTGCTACTGTGGACCTGAAGGACATTGTTCAGATCGATCATCATCATCTGGAGGCATACAACGAGAAAACTGTCAACTACAACAGGGACATTGAAGCTTTCCCCTTGTTAAAACGGATACTGGAAAAGATCACCGGGGAGGACTCTGTTTATAAAAGTCCAACCGACATGGGGGTCAATAGGGCAAGCGCCGGAATCGTTGATAATGACATTATTACAGAGGCTTCTCACCAGGAGATCATTCGCAGGTATTTCAGGTGTGCGGTGGAATATGCCACGGGACTGGTGGACAGGGACACTCTTGACAGGGCCGAACTGGTTATGAAAAAGGTAAATGCCAGGGTAGAGGACCGAAAGGTGGTCCAGCCAGCCAGACAGGCTGCCCGTGATGCCGGTTTAACGGGTAAAGGGAACAATGGAATGTTCTGCGGGGCCGCCATTGAACTGGGTGATGCTACCATTATCACAGGTAAAAATTCCCCCCTTATGCATTCGGCATCAAGCCTGATCCTGAATGCTGCTAAACACCTGGCCGGTTTACCTGATCATATGCACCTTCTCCCTGCTAATATTGTGGAGAAGGTAACCTTTCTTAAAAAGGAGATCCTTACCAGTAAAATGATCAGTCTCGACCTGGAAGAAACCCTTATTATGCTGGGGATCTCAGCCATATCCAATCCCGCAGCCCAGCTGGCCATTGAAAAACTGGCCGAGCTGAGGAATTGCGAGGTTCACCTGACGCATATTCCCACACCGGGCGATGAAGCGGGACTAAGAAAACTGCATGTGAATCTTAGCTGCGATCCTGAATTTGCTTCTTCCAGCCTGTTTACAGGGGGCTGATTTAAGAATCCACTTTTAATAATTCAAGCTGATGAATTCAAAAGACAGGTTACTGATCGCGCTGAATGGAGGAAAACCGGATCGCATGCCGGCAACGGTTCACCAGTGGCAGGGATATCACCTGGATACCTTTATGGGGGGGATCAGTGACATGGAGGCATTTAAAAAGGTGGGGCTGGATGCCCAGATCCAATATTTTGAGGATATGGCCCAGTTCTGGCTGGTGGATGCGGATTTTACTAAATTCAATACTGCCACCTGGAAGGATATACCCAAGGTGATCTCGGCTGATCCGGATCATAGGATCGTGCATCACACTATTGAAACACCCGGCGGGATTCTCACCTATAAAACTGCAGGTGACCGCAAGACCACCTGGATCAATGAATACCTGATCAAAAGGGATGAAGACATCCGGCTGATCAGGGATTATATGCCGGTGCCCATACTCAACCTGGCCCCCATTGAAAAGAAATACAAGGAGATTGGTGAAGATGGCATACTACGCGGATTCGTGTGGGGGGACCAGGCAGGTTGCTGGCAGCATGCAGCCTGCCTGATGGACATTACCGATCTGATCTATGCCACCTTTGAAAAACCCGATTGGGTTCATGAGCTTCTCGGGATTCTGCTGGACAAGAAATTGCAGTTTATTGATTCCATGAAGGGTGCCCGGTTTGATCTTATCGAAACCGGGGGCGGGGCCTCATCCAGCACACTGATCTCGCCCGAGCTGCACCAGGAATTCTGCCTGCCCTATGACCGGAAGATGCACGATGCACTGCACACACTGGGATTTCTTATCACTTACCATACCTGTGGAGGGACATTCGGGATAGAAGAATATATCGTGGAAAACGGATGCGATGTTTCTGAAACCCTGGCGCCTCCCAGTGTGGGCGGGAACCAGGAACCGTGGGAGTTCAGGCAAAAAGTGGGCAAAAGGATCGCCTGTATCGGGGGTGTGGATCAGTACAGCGTGCTCACTTCCGGGACCAGTGAGGAGATCCGGAGGATGACCCACAAATTATTTGAAACGGTTGGTGCAGATGGCGGGTATGTGTGCTCTGCTTCCGACCATTTCTTCGACACACAACCCGAAAACCTGGTCACCTTCGCCAATGCGGCGAAAGAATGCAGATATTAAACAATGGGACAGAATTATCCCCGCATCATTGGAGTGCGCAGTAAAATTTTAAATATTCGATCATGACAACCAAGACAGCTTCCAGGATTACCTTAGTATTCCTTCTGATACCCGTGCTTTCACTGAATGCTCAAATCATCCAGGATAAAACGGATGATCTTGTACGTGCGGAACAAATCAAGGAAATGAAATTCGGCATGTTCATCTGCTGGTCATTTAGCACTTTTTCAGGAAGGGAATGGACTCCCACCCTGGAAAAGGATGCCTCCTATTTCCAGGCAACTGGCTGTGATACCGATCAGTGGTGCCGTGTGGCAAAAGATGCGGGTATGAGCTACATCCTGTTTCTTACAAAACACCATGACGGATTCTGCCTGTGGGATACAGAAACCACTCAGAAGAAGGTTACGAATAGTCCACTGGGAATAGATGTTCTGGCGCAACTGCGGCAATCCTGCGATAAGTACGGGATCAAACTGGCATTCTATTTTTCAGAAGGGGACTGGAACTGGCCGGGGGCCGTGGATGGTAAAAGCGGGAAGAATGGAACAGGCAAAAACCCTGAAATGAAAAAAGCCCAGTTAAAGGAACTGTGCACCCGTTACGGCCCTGTGGAGTTTTTCTGGATGGATCATGCGGTAGGTGACGGTGGCCTGGGTCATCAGGAAACTGTTGAGTGGGTGCACCTGTTCCAGCCGGATTGCTTTGTTGGATTCAATCATGGTGAAGCAGCCGGAAGGTTATCTTTAAGGGAGATGGGAGCACCTGGAGAAATCGGGGATGCAAATAGCTCAAAGTATAATAAAGAGGCCGAGGCAAATTATAAGGGTTATTTAGTTGCTGAATTTACCTATCCGATACTGCCAAAACATGAAGGAGGGGCCATGTGGTTCTATTCACTGCCTGAGCATGATAATCTGTGCAAGCCGGCCGGGGAGATCTATAGGGATTACCAGGGCGCTGTGGAATACGGAAATATCTTTTCACTGGATGTGGGACCGGATTATGAAGGAAAGATCCGGAATATCGACGTGAAGACCCTGAAAACAGTAGGTGAATTTATCCGGAAATGAAAAAGCACCTTCCTTTAATCTTTTCGCTCCTGCTGGCCGGTATCTATAGTTGCCAGTCCGGTCCAAAGCAGCCACCCAATATCATACTCATTTTTGCTGACGATCAGTGTTACGAAACCGTTCATGCTTATGGCAACCAGGAGATCATCACACCCAATCTGGATGCGCTTGCCCGACAGGGGGTCACCTTTTCCCATGCCTACAACATGGGAGGATGGCACGGAGCCGTTTGCGTTGCCAGTCGCACCATGTTGAATACGGGCCGTTTTCTCTGGCATGCACAGCCAGAGACTGGTGACAGGGATAATATTGATCACTGGAGGGAAGAGGGCAAAATGTGGGCGCAGCTGATGGAGCAGGCTGGTTATGATACTTACATGACAGGGAAATGGCATGTGGGCACCCCTGCCGGGGAGACCTTTATGACCGCCACCGATATCCGTCAAGGGATGCCTGAACAAACCCCGGAGGGATACAACAGACCCGTTGAAGGTCAGGAGGATCTCTGGAGCCCGTACGATACCACATTTGGCGGATTCTGGGAAGGGGGCACCCACTGGACCAAAAAACTGGCAAACACGGCTGCATCCTATATCAAAACAGCGGCAGCAAAAGAGAAACCTTTTTTCATGTACCTGGCATTTAACGCCGCCCATGATCCGAGACAGGCTCCAAAAGAATTTATTGATATGTATCCGCTGGAAAATATCTCACTGCCGCTTAACTTCCTGCAGGAGTATCCCTACAAAGATTCCATGGGATGTGGTCCGTGGTTACGAGACGAAAAACTGGCTCCCTTCCCCAGAACACCTTACGCTGTGAAGGTAAACCGCCAGGAGTACTATGCCCTGGTGACTTACATGGATGAACAGATCGGGCGGATCCTGGAAGCGCTTGAGAAATCGGGGGAATTGGACAATACATACATATTTTTTACTGCGGACCATGGTTTGGGGAATGGCCACCACGGGCTCATGGGAAAGCAGAATATGTATGACCACAGTGTCAGGGTTCCCCTGATGGTCTGCGGAAAGGGCATTCCGAAAAACAAAAAACTGGAGATGCCTGTTTATCTGCAGGATATCATGCCCTCGACACTTGAGCTTGCCGGTGTAGAGATTCCCGGTCATGTTGAATTTAAAAGTCTGCTGCCCCTGATCGACGGAAAAAAGAGCACGCAGTATGATGCCATTTATGGTGCATACATGGACGTGCAACGCATGGTTGCAGAGGATGGTTTCAAACTGATCCTCTATCCCCGGGTCCCGGTGGCCAGGCTTTACAATCTCAGGGAGGATCCGGATGAAATGAACGACCTGGCCGGCGATCCTGCCAACAGGATCAAAATGAAGGAGCTATTCAATACCCTGCAAAAACTCCAGGAGGAGACCGGCGATACACTGGATCTGGGATCGTTGTTCCCTGAGATGGGCGATAAAAAACAGACTAAGCTATGAAAACACCTGAACATCATATCATGGCATTTCTCGCAGGACTCCTGATACTCTGTGGTGGATGTAAGGTATCACCGGAAAAACAATCCGGAAAACCAAATCTGATCCTGATCGTTACCGATGACCAGGGTTATGCAGATGCAAGTTTCAGGGGTAGTCCTATTCAAACCCCGAACATAGACAGGATAGTCACAGAAGGAGTTCTGTTAAACCGGTTCTATACCTGCCCGGTATGCTCACCCACCCGGGCCGGAATGATGACAGGGCGGTTTCCCGTTCGGTTTGGCATGCAAAGGGCAGTCAACCGCCCGTTTTCAACCATCGGTCTGCCAGCCAACATTAAAACCCTGCCGGAACTTCTCGGAGAGGCGGGTTATGAACACAGGCACATGGTAGGCAAATGGCACCTGGGCAATATGGTCTGGGAACATCTTCCCCTGCGCCAGGGTTTTACCTCCTGTTACGGGCCTTATAACAGTGGAATTGATTATTTTAAGCATACACGTTGGGAGGAACATGACTGGCACCGCGATGATTCAACGGTATTTGAACAAGGGTATGCTACCGACCTGCAGTCTGACGAGGTAGTAAGGCTTATTTACAGTCATAAAGGATCAAAAGATCCATTCTTTATCTATTTCCCGTACAGCTCCCCGCATACTCCGTTGATGGCCCCGGAGAAGGAAATTCTGAAGTATGCACACCTGGGCGATAAGAAGGCTACCTATGCTGCAATGGTATCCATTATTGATCAGGGCATAGGCCGGATACTGGATGCACTTGAGAAAACGAACCAGGACCAGAACACTCTGATCGTATTTATGAGTGATAATGGTGGAAGTCGTATTGCCTCTGATAACACTCCCCTGCGAGGCAACAAAGGTACCCTATGGGAAGGTGGAATAAGGGTGATAGCTGCTGCAAGATGGCCGGGGCGCATTCCTCCCGGGTTTTCAATTGACCGGCCCTGTTCATACGTCGATATCCTGCCCACATTTATAGAGGCAGCGGGGAGGCCCGGACTGCTGAACAATGAAATCCTTGATGGTAGGAGTATTATACCCTTATTGCTTGGAAAGGAATGGGACGAAACCGGGTGGGAATTTTTCAGCTTCTATGAAAAGTATTCCGACAGCGGAGGTGGAGAAGAACTTTCTTTAATACAAGATCACCTAAAACTCATACGCAGAGGCAAGCCCATTCTCGATGCCTCCGGACTCCCGGAAGAAGCAATCATAGAGTTATACGATATCGCCAGTGATACTGCCGAAAGTAACAATATAGCCCGTGAATATCCGGAACTTATACAAGAGATGCTTGTCAGACTCAGGCATTATCGCTCGCTCAGGCCGGAAGGAGGAGTGCCGCCCATGGTAGAGCCCATACCGGAAGGCTGGGAACCACCTGAGAACTGGGAGCTAACTAACAAATAATTATTAGTGAAATGAGAATGACAATTTCAAACATTTTCATTGGATTAGTTCTTATTGCGGGATTCACGGTTCTGCCCGGGTGTGATCATGCCAGGGAGGCACATCCTAATATTGTTTATATCCTTGCGGATGATCTGGGATACGGAGATGTAAGCTGCCTGAACGATGATTCCGGAATATCCACCCCCAATCTTGATAAGCTGGCAGCTGAAGGGATCATTTTTACGGATTCACATTCCGGTTCGGCTGTCTGCACGCCAACCCGCTATGGGATCCTTACCGGAAGGTATTGCTGGCGGTCCCGCCTGAAAAGTTCAGTTCTCTGGCAGTGGGATGTCCCTCTGATTGAACCTGACCGGCTTACGGTCGGTGATTTTCTGAAACAGCATGGATATACTACTGCCTGCATTGGCAAGTGGCACCTGGGCTGGGATTGGCCCACTTATGATGGTTCTTTGCTGGCAGAAAGAGTCGATTTTTCCGCAGAGATCAGGAATGGTCCCGTTACAAGAGGCTTCGACTACTATTTCGGCGATGATGTTCCCAACTTCCCTCCCTACTGCTTTATTGAAAACAAGCGGACCCTCGGGATCCCGTCCATGAGTAAGCCTGACAGCATGTTCGGCGCTCCGGGGCCCATGGTGGAGGGCTGGAACCTGGAAGAGGTGATGCCGGCACTGACCCGGAAAGCCGTGGAATATATTAAAGCAGGGGCAGGAGAGGGGCTTTTTCAAAGAGATCCGAAGAAGCCCTTTTTCCTCTATTTCCCCCTGACGGCGCCTCATACACCCATTGCCCCTGCACCTGAATTCCAGGGCAGAAGCGATGCAGGGGCATACGGTGATTATGTACAGGAGGTGGACTGGACCGTGGGGCAGGTGATGAAAGCACTTGAGGAAGAGGGATTGGCAGAGAACACACTTGTGATCTTTACCAGCGATAACGGATCACCCGGCAGGGACGGGACGAAAATGAGCGGTCCCACAAACTCAGTCCGGCAATACGGCCATAATCCCAGCCATATCTTCAGGGGGATCAAGGCAGATATATGGGAGGGTGGCCACCATGTACCGTTTTTTGCGCGCTGGCCCGGGAAGATCACTCCGGGATCGGAAAGCGATGAAATAATCTGTCATACAGACCTGATGAGAACCCTGTCAGCCATCCTGGATGAGCCTCTGCCTGAAAATTCAGCCGAAGACAGTTATAATATTCTGCCTGCCTTGTTGGGAGAAAGCTGCGACAATCCTATCCGGGAAGCGACCGTCCATCATTCCGGCAACGGATCCTTCTCTATCCGACAGGGGAAATGGAAACTGGTGCTATGCGCCGGTTCCGGTGGCTGGAGCAAACCCCATAATCAAGAAGCACTAGATATGGGATTGCCTGAAATTCAGCTATATGACCTGAATGCCGATATAAAAGAGGAGAATAACCTTTATGACCAGTACCCTGAAATTGTGGAAGAGCTTTCCGCATTGCTTCATAAATATAAGGATGAGGGACGCAGTACGAATATCAGTGAGGCGGCTGACCGGGCCTTTCAACTCAGCCTGGTGGCGCCGGTCGACAGGTGGGATGAAGCGATCCCGCTGGGCAATGGACTAACGGGTGGATTGTTGTGGGGGGAAGGCAGTGAGATCCGTCTTTCCCTTGACCGTGGGGACCTTTGGGATCTCAGGCCGCATCCGGGATTTACTGCTCCGGGATTCAGCTATGAAACAGTCCGCCGGATGGCCCTGGCCGGACAGGCGGATTCACTCAATGCACAATATGCAAGGGGGAATGATTATCCCACAAAGCTGCCGGGAACAAGGCTGGTACTAACCCTGCCTCCCGGTATAGAGGCGCAATCATTTCATCTGGACATGAAGAGGGGACTTGGAACTGTCAGGCTGGACGATAAGCAGATCGAATGTTTCTTCAGTGCGGAAAAACCCCTTGCACTTATGAAGATACCGGGCTCGTACGCCGGACTTGACCTGGTGGCCAATGAGGCCGTTGTAAAACTGGGAAATGATCCCCCACAGATTGACAGGGATGAAAACGGCATCTGGTTTGTCCAGGATGCAGCCATGGATTTCCGGTATGTGTTCTATGTCCGGACCAGGCAATTCAAGGATTATACGCTGCTTGCCATTTCAACGGCCACCAGCGGGGATTCGGACGATCCTTTGGGACTGGCCCGTGCTCAGGCAGAAAAAGCATTAAAAACAGGCTATGACAGCTTGTTTAAGGAACATGAAAACTGGTGGTCGGAGTTCTGGTCCAGGTCATCGGTAAATCTGCCCCACCGGGGGATACAGCAACAATATAATCTTGTTCAGTATTTCTACGGTGCCGCATCGAAAAGAGGTGCTCCCCCCATACCCCTACAGGGTGTGTGGACTGCAGACGATGGACGGTTGCCACCCTGGCACGGGGACTACCATCACGACCTGAACACCCAGTTAACTTACTGGGCATATCTTACTTCCAACCGTTTCGACCAGGGATTCTCTTTCCTGGACTTCATGTGGTCGCTGAAACCAGTTCATGAAGAATTCGCCCGCAATTTCTTCGGAACCGAAGGCCATGTGGTGCCGGGTGTTATGGCCCTTGACGGCAAACCGATGGGAGCCTGGTACCAGTATACCCTTTCCCCAACTATGGGAGCCTGGGTTGCACAATCCTTCTATTGGCACTGGCGCTATACAATGGACAGGGAGTTTCTCGGGGAGAGGGCCTATCCGTATTGTGCGGGTATTGCAGAAGCGCTGGTGGGACTGATGGAACCGGATGAAAACGGCTTGCTGAAACTTACACTCTCTTCATCACCAGAGATCCATAACAACAGGCAGGAGGCCTGGCTGACACCAAACAGCAATAACGATCTGGCCCTGATCCGCTGGATTTTCGGGGCCAATGCTGAAATGGCGGGAGTGCTTGGTATGGAGCAGGAGGCTGATCGCTGGAAGGGACTTCTGGCAAGAATGGATGAGCTGGCGGTGGAAGGAGAGGAGGGTGCCCTGCTGATTGCCCCTGGCGAAGCCCTGAAGGAGTCGCACAGGCACCACGCTCACCTGATGGGGATCCACCCCCTGGGAGTGATCCATGTGGAGGGGACCGGCAGGGATCGCATGATCATAGATGCCTCATTGCGACAGATAGACGAGTTGGGCACGCAGCTGTGGAACGGGTACAGCTTTGCCTGGATGGCATGCATCCGGGCACGTGCAGGGCAGTCAGGGCGTGCACTTGAATATCTTGAAAACTTCGTGAATTCGTTTACCCTGCCCAATGGTTTTCACCGCAATGGAGAGTCGACACAAAAGGGACTGTCAGGTTCAAGGTCACGTGCATTTACCTTGGAAGGGAACTTTGCTGCATCACAGGCAGTGCATGAAATGCTGCTGCAGAGCTGGGGAGGCCGTATACGGATCTTTCCGGCCACTCCTGACAAGTGGAAGGATGTTACCTTCAGCCGGCTGCGTGCAGAGGGAGGATGGATCGTAAGTGCCGAAAAGAAAGGTGGCAAGACGGTCCATGTTGAAATCACCTCAACGGTGGGCCAGAAGCTGAGGCTGAAAGACCCGTTTGGCAACCGGGAGTTCGAGTCGAATATAACCATGGAAAGAAGCGGTGATGATGAATTGAGTTGCGTGCTGAAAAAAGGCCAGACACTGCAGCTTTATTGTGGGTCGCCTTCCGGATCCTGATACCTGAAAAACCGGTCACAAGCGGAATAATCCACTTCCCTGTCCATCCGGGCCAGGAAAGAGATAATGACCTCAACATCAGTCCGGGCTTGCATTCTTGCGTTTTCCGGTAAAATGGTCTCATGAACGGCTGTAATATAGTCGTTGGTTGCAAGGGTGAGCCGGCTGGTATCTGCCAGGACATTGCCCTGCTGATCCAGAAGCTGAATCAAATCATCTCTCTGCCTGATCCCGACCCCTGCATAGTAGAACCCTGTTTCTGATTCCTTCAGGAAGTGCTTGAGTTCTGAGGCGCTTATTTCAATGATGACCATGCGATTGTTAAAAGGGGCTATCTGGAAGATTTCAGTTTTGAATATATCGCCTTCATCCAGGAAGGAGCGGACTCCTCCTTTATTCTGGAGAGAAACATCAGCATTCAGTTCACTTCTGTAGGCATCGGTGATCAAGCAGCCCACATGGTAGGGCTCATGAAACGCAGCGGAGGATCCTATGATCTCATGCAGGTGGGGCAACTCCTGATACTCATTCACAAGCATGCTTAATTCCGGGTCGTATACGGAACAGGTATCGAGGTCAATCAATTCAAAATCTACAGTTTGCACCTCCCTGTTCAGGATTGTGAGTTCAATTTTGCCCAGGTAATTTAATTTTGAGCCTGCCTGGAATACCGGAATATGGTTGATGGTGGTATCGATTCTCCAGTGGGAGTGTCCCCCTATAATCAGGTCAAACCAGGGATACTGTGAAGCCATTTGAAAGTCGCCGGATGTTCCGTCATGTCCCAAATGAGAAAGGACAATTAAGAGGTCCGATTTCTCCTGCTCCTTTAAATGTTCATACCTGGAAATCGCCTGTTCGGCTCTTTGAAATGTGATGCCTTCCACCTTCAGGGGGTGTGTGGATGGAATGGTGGCATTCTTTTTACCACCGGTCTCAATCAGTCCCAAAAATGTAACCTTCATATCATCCACAGACAGGGTGCTGTATTCAAGCGGTTCGGGGATCCCGGTGTTTCCCATATCAACATTGGCACATACCCATTCAAATTCAGCCTGCTTCATCCTGTCGGTCAGGATAGACTGCCCGTAATCAAATTCATGGTTGCCAACCGCCGCAATATCAAATCCGACCCTGTTCATAAGATCAATCATCGGATATCCTTTTTCCGGGTGATGGTCAACCACGGGATTTCCAGAGAAGATATCGCCGCTGCAGACAACAATCACATTGGTTTCTTTCTCTTCAAGTTCCACAATATGTCCGATCCTGGCAAAATTCTCCAGTTTCCCATGAACGTCATTGACAAAGAAAATAGTGAGATGTTGTAGTCCGGTTTCTTCCTCTTTCCGCTGGTTGGAACATGCAGAAAATACAATCGAAACTGCAAGCAGCAGCCTGAACAGGTGTTTCATTGGTAATTATCAATTTATCTCATTGGAAAATGATTAACGAAGCGAAAGATAATACATTTTATTCGCTCCATTAGCAAGAGCTGCCGTTCCTAAGTGGAATTTAATCTCTTGTGTTGTGTTGCTCATATTCAGTATATATAAAAATTAAATTGAAGACTAAAGATAATGTTTGGCTTCAATTTATAAGTAATTACGCTTGATATATAATGATTCCAAATTTTATAATTAAAATTAATATCGATCTGTGATGAAGTCTTTCAGGTTGCCTTACAAAAAAGTAGAGAATAGTAGCTTTTTTTGCGACATTTATGCAATCAACTCACGGTATGTCCATCAAAGATTATGAGAGGAGAATATATGGTTAGACTTGCAGTCATTATGTTTGCCGCCATGTGTATGGGGTACGGATGTGAACCTGCCCCGGAGACCGGCTACCAGTTCCGGGGAAATATAAGCGAGGAAGTGTTGCGCAACTACCTCTCCAGGGCGGTAACCCACTCGGAACTCTGTACCCCACCACAATATAAGATGGACGGAGCCGACTCGCTGGAGGATGACCTCAGGATGCTGAGGGAAATTGGGGTCAAGTTCATCGGTCGTTCTATCTTCCGGTGGGGTGAAGAGAATATATTTAATGATCCTGAATTTCTGAAATTTGCCACTGATGTAATAGACCCGGTTCATGTGAACGATCCCGATGTGATTTTCCAGGCCGCACTCTTTGAGATTGTTACTCCGGAAGTGGAGGGAGTTGCGGTGCCGGAACATGTCTTCAGGGCTTTCGGTTTACCAGTGGAGGAGAGGAATTTCTCTTATGGGGCCATGGTGAACCTGGAAGGAATTTACCTGAATCACTGGGGAGAGGAAAGGAGTGTGCCCGATATCTCACGAATGGAGTCGCTGATGTGGTACTATTTCATGGCCTCTCAATATATCGACGCAGGTTTCGAGGCAATTCACTGGGGTCAGGTGGCGTTAATGGCCATGAACGACCCTGAGTTCCGTTACTGGAACAAACTTCTCTCCATGGTCAGGAGCTATGCCCGGGAAAACGCACATAGGGGCTATGTGCTATCGGACGCACATGCACCTTTCGGGGGATTTAAATATAAGGAGCAACTTCTCTTTGATTTTCACTCCTTCCCATTGAGAATTAAGGGGGATACCACCATCCATATGAGGGGGATACTGAAAGAGGGCCACCTGGATGCCCTGTATAATAAGAGCTGGGGGGGGATCACACCCTCCGGCTGGGAGACGGAACACCTCCCTTACCTGGTAGAGTTTGATAACTTCGGTATAAGCAGTGACCCGGGGAACCCGGTAGCCGGCGAACATTTTATCTGGGGTTATGACGAGATTACCTGGTTCAGTTTGAAAAGCGAAGAGGAGCAGAAAGAGTGGCTCTCTTACGCCTATCACTGGTTGAAAGAGACAGATCGGGAAGGATACCTGCAGATGCCCACCTGCAGGGTAGTCATCGACGGAGTTTCATCCCGTCACAAATTCAAAGCCAACCTGAAAAGTGAGACATGTCCCGGAGGAACCGGGCTGGAAACCAGGATTAAGGAGCTCTGGATACAAGGACAAATCGACTGATTTTTAGATATGATGAACATAGAGACACTTGACCTGATCATTATCCTGGGCTACCTGGTTATCATTATGGTAATCGGACTGCTATCGGCCCGAAAGGCCAAGACCAGCAGTGAGGGTTTTTTCCTGGCCGGGCGCTCCCTTCACTGGGGCATGATCGGTGCTGCTCTGTTTGCAGCCAATATTTCGACCATACATATGGTGGGACTGGCAGCCAACGGTTTCAAAGATGGCATCGTATGGGGGAATTTTGAATGGATGGCCACATTCATGCTGATTATCCTTGCCATGTTCTTTGCCCCCTTCTATTTCAAAAACAGGATCTCCACCCTTCCGGAATTCCTGGAGAAGAGATTCGGTCCAAAATCCAGGTCCTTTTTTGCATTTATTGTGATACTAACGGCCCTGTTTTCACACATTGGGGTGAGCCTCTATGCAGGGGCAGTGGTGATGAAATCGATTTTCGGGATAGATATTATGGTTTCGATCCTGGTGATCTCAATTATTACAACCATGTACAGTATCCTTGGCGGCTTACGTGCCATCGTTGTAATAGAGACTTTCCAGTCGGTAATTCTTATCGGAGGGGCACTCCTGCTTACCATTCTCTCCATGACGCTTTTGCAGGATAAAGGGATCCATTCCCTGGCTGAATTGAAAGCCGTATTAAGACCCAAGCAGCTGGATATGCTGCAGCCCGGGGGGGATTCCATCTTGCCCTGGTATTCGGTATTGTTAGGATACCCGGTGCTGGGGATCTACTACTGGTGTGCCGATCAGACCATCGTTCAAAAAGTACTGGGAGCCAAAACCATGTCGGATGCCCAAAACGGGCCCCTGTTTGCCGGATTCCTGAAAATCCTGCCGGTCTTTATCATGGTATTTCCAGGAATACTGGCCTATGCCCTCTTTTCAGACAAGATCACAGATCCCAATGATACCCTGATGGTTTTAATCTCCAATGTACTTCCCACCGGTCTCATGGGGCTGATGACCGCTGCCCTGATGGCGGCATTGATGAGTACGATCTCGGCTGCATTGAACAGCGTGGGAACCCTGGTATCCATAGACATTGTAAAAAAGATCCGGCCGGAGACTCCCGATAAGATCCTGTTGAGATCAGGACGGATCACAAGTCTGGTAGTGATCATTCTTGCCATTTCGTGGTCCCCCTGGATCGGACGGTTTGAAAGCATTTTCGATGCAATCTCCATTATTCTTTCCATGCTATCCCCGCCGGTTGCCAGTGTTTTTGTAATGGGGATCCTTTCAAAGAGAGGGAGCGACAGGGTGGCACTCTATACCATGATATTCGGGTTGGTGGCCGGAGCCATTGTATTCGGCCTTGACTTTGAACCCATCTCAGGGGTCAGGATGATTAGCGATGGACTGGGGATTCCCTTCCTGATGCAGGCATGGTGGCTTTTTGTATTTTGTATCCTCTTTTATAACATCATGAGCCTCTTTTCAAGCCCCCGCCCACAATCAGAGATCCGGGACCTGGTCTTTAGCAGGGAGCACCTTCTGGGATTCAAATCCAGGATTACCGGTATCAGTGATCCCAGGATCTGGGCAGCTCTCCTGCTGGTGATCATAATCCTCTTATACGTATATTTTGGCTAGGTAAATGAGCATACAAAGATCTTTATTAACATTAAAAAAATTCAAGCAATGCAAAACCTTTTGTCAATTCTGATGCTAAGCCTGCTGTTGTTTTATTCATGCAATAAAAGATCCGAAGAGTCTGCAGCAGATAATGAAGCTGCCAGATACGGATCCGTTATCAGGGTAAAGCCTGAAAAACTGGAAGAATACAAGGTATTGCACGCAAATCCCTGGCCGGAAGTAAACAGGATTCTCAGGGAGAACAACATCAGGAATTACTCAATCTACTACAGGGATGGATTGCTGTTTAGTTATTTCGAGTATGTTGGACACGACTACGATGCTGACATGAGAAAGATAGCTGAAGATTCAATAACTCAGTCATGGTGGAAACTGACAGATCCTTGCCAGGAGCCGATAGAATCAGCCGGGGAAGGTGTTTGGTGGGCTGAAATGGAAGAGGTTTATCACCTGGAGTAAATAACCGGAGCAATTAATTTACCTTATAAGCAATACTAAAAACGAATGAACAAAGGATATGCAATTGGGATTGATGTGGGAGGCAGTCACATTACATCGGCAGTGGTCGATCTTGATAACAATGTTGTGCTAACAGAAACCATGTCAGAAAAGGAGGTGGATACAGGTGCCGGAGCCGGTGATATTATCCGTTCATGGGCGGAAGCCATTGGAGAGTCCATGGGAAGAAGTCCTTCTCCGGTTAAAGGCATTGGAATGGCCATGCCCGGACCGTTCGATTATTCAAGTGGAATCTCCCTGATCCGTGAACAACCGAAGTTGCGTAATCTGTATGGAATGAATGTAAATGAGGCCCTGCAGACTGAACTCGGCACCACCATTCCGGTCAGGTTTATGAATGATACATCATCATTTGCCATTGGAGAAGCTTTTGCAGGATCGGGAAAAGGATTTAGAAGAATGGTGGCTATTACCCTGGGAACCGGCTTTGGTTCTGCTTTTCTGGAGAACGGGATTCCTGTGGTCGAAAGTGAAGATGTTCCTGAATTAGGTTATGTATATCATCTTCCCTTTAAGGAAGGGATCGCAGATGACTACTTCTCAACCAGGTGGTTCGTAGGACGTTACAAAGAACTCACAGGTATACGGATCAGCGGAGTAAAAGAGATTGCAGACCTTGCGGACAAAGATGAGGTGGTAAAACAGATCTTTGAGGAATTCGGGAACAGCCTCGGCACTTTCCTCTCCCCCTGGTTAAAAAAATTCAAAGCCGAAGCACTGGTTTCCGGCGGAAATATCTCGAGGGCCTGGCATCTTTTTGGCGGATCTTTCGATCAGGCATTAAAAGATGAGAATGTCAGTCTCGTATCCTTTGTCTCAGAGTTGAAAGAGGACGCTGCATTGCTCGGGAGTGCCCAGTTGCTTGTGGAAGAGTACTGGAATGAGATGAAGGATGTGGTAGCCCGGATGTAAAAAATATATATATTAATTTGATTCTATGATGACTTCGAGAGAACGTGTTTTAGACAGCATTGCCCACAGGCAACCGGACCAGGTCCCCATTGACCTGGGGGCTTCCACAGTGACAGGCATATCTGCCATTGCATACAACAAGCTGAAAAAGGTTCTTGATCTGAAGGTGCCCACCCGGGTTTTTGACGTGATACAGCAACTGGCCCAGGTAAACAGGGAAATTACCGATGCTTTTGGGGTCGATGTGGTCGATCTTAACGAGGTCCTGCTGGAAGATATGGAGTGGTACCCGGTGACCCTGGGAGATGGAAGTGTGGGAGAATACCCCATTTGGTATAAACCAGAGGAGGCGGTGGATGGTTCCCATTTTGTCCGCAATCATAAAGGAGATGTGATGTCAAGAATGACCCAAAACGGCACCTGTTTCGATCAATCCATTTTTCCCTGGGAACAAGGCTATCCGGACAATATGGATACCATCGGTGAGGCTTTCAGGTCGATCCACTGGACAAGTCACTCTCATACCAAATACATCAATATCAACGACGCGGAGTTAAAGAAAAGGGCAGAAAAACTACGTAACTCAAGCCAGAGGGCCATTGTGATGTCGGGAGGGGCCAAACTCCTTGAGCTGGGTTTCTTCCTTCGAAGGATGGATAACATGTTGATGGACCTGCTTGCCGATCATAAAAACCTGGCCAGGATGCTGGACAAGCTGATGGAACTTCACATGGCAGGACTCGAAAAAAAGATCAGGGTGGTGGGCGATTTGGTGGATGTGATCCGGTTTGGCGATGATCTGGGCATGACCACCGGTCCTTTCATGGACATCGATGTCTTTAGGAAATTCTTCAAACCAAGGTACAAGGAGTTGTGTGATTATGTGAAACAACACAGCCAGATGAAGATATTCCTGCACTCATGCGGCAGCATCAGACAGTTTATACCCGACCTGATCGAAGTCGGGTTTGATATCCTCAATCCGGTACAAACGAACTGTTACGGAATGGATGCCAGGGAGTTGAAAGAAGAGTACGGCCGCGAGATCACTTTCTGGGGTGGAGGGGTGGATACTTCATCGGTATTGCCAACCGGAACCCCTGAGGAGGTCAGGGAAGATGTACTGGAACGTTGCGAAATTCTTTCCAGGGATGGTGGATTTATATTTGCCCCCATTCACAACATACTCCCCGAGGTTCCCCCGGAAAACATCATTGCTGCCTATGAGGCAGTGAAGGAGTTTAATGGATAAATTTAATTACAGATACTTTGAATTACGCTCGCGCATTGGCTTCGCCGAGCTCGTAAACTCGGTTCCCCGAAGTTCTACTTCGGGGTTAGCGAGCACAAATAAAATAAAAAATTAATCGATGATTCCCCGCAGCTTGCTGCGGGGAGAGTCAATTGTTTTCATAGATTTGTCTGGAACGAATGACAATTTTATGTCAGGAGGCAAAATCGATATTGAAACCATACGGCAATTCAAGGCTGACGACAGGAAGGCATTCAATGCCATATACAGGGCATTCAGAAGGAGGATATTCCGTTTTGCTTACAGCTATGTGAAGATACAAGCGGATGCAGAAGAGATTGTCCAGGATGTTTTTTTAAAGATCTGGGAGAACCGGGAGAAAATAGATGAATCCTTATCTTTCGAATCGTTCTTGTTTACCATCACCTATAACACAAGCATTAGCCAGTTGCGAAAAAAGGTTTCAGAAAACCAGTATGTTGAATACCTGAAATCGATTCAGCGCATTTCCACAGAAGTCAGTACCAGTCCGGAAATTGAGTTTACCGAGTTAAAAGATAATGCTGAGCAGATCATTGAACAATTGCCACCCAGGCAAAAGCAGATATTCAAATTGAACCGGGAGGAAGGACTTACTTACAGGGAAATTGCATCCATGTTAAACATTTCGCAGAACACAGTGGAATCGCATATGGAAAGGGCGTTAAAGACCATCCGTAAAAAGTTGGGCAACATTTCTGTTGCTGTGCTTATATTCTATTACCTTTTCATTTAACCGGAATTCCGAAAAAAAATTGTTCATAGTGTGGTGGTAAACAGCTGGGTCTGCGTATTACTATTAAATGCCAATTTTCACAGGTAGTTTTAGGTTAGTTTAGGGTAAATACCTTCCCAGCAGGATCCCTCCCGCAGGGAAGGTGTTTACAGTTTTTAATTAGATATCGCATTTATTGAGATGAATAAAGAACTTTTTACACGTTATATTAATAACCAGTGCACAGGCGATGAATTGGATCGCCTTGTAAACTGGCTTCGGGATGAGGCTGGCTCTGTGGATGCCAGGCAATTGCTACAACCGGAATGGACCGATGCAAAGGAATACGACAAAAGCCTTTCAGTGGATTATGACAGGATCCTTGACACCATTCACCGCAACATCGATCTTTCCAGATCACAGAAGGTGAAACCCATCTCAGGTTCTCCCACAATCAAAAAGCAGCACTCTTACAGGTTTATATCTGTTCTGTCTAGAATAGCTGCCGTCCTGTTTATTCCGCTGTTCCTCTATTTCATGCATGGTATCCTGACTGATGACGGAGCATTTCCCGGAGAAAAAGGTAAATCACCTGAGCTTCTGACAGAGGTTATTTCTCCACAGGGATCCATCACATACATGGAATTGCCCGATGGTTCGAAGGTGTGGCTCAACCATGGAAGCAGCCTTCAGTTTCCGCAGCAGTTCCGAGGTAAAACAAGAACTGTAAAACTAAGCGGCGAGGGTTATTTCCAGATAGCCCATAATGAGATAAAGCCCTTCGTGGTTGATGCAGGGGAAATTCAGGCGTTTGTTAAAGGTACGGAGTTTGACATGATGGCTTATCCCGGAGACAGAGTTATCGAAACCACCCTGAAATCTGGCAGTCTGATTTTACAGAGGCGAACCGGGAAGGATCACGTGCAGGATCTTTTTCATCTCACACCCGGTCATCATGTGGAATACCTTGCCGAAGAGAAGAAGTTGATCTACAGTAACGGTAATGTGGAAAAATATATCTCATGGAAAGATGGGAAGCTTATTTTCGAAAACGACTCTTTTGATGAGATCGCTGCCAGGCTCAGCAGATGGTATAATGTAGATATTCAGTTATTGGACCCGGAATTATCTCACTATACTTACACAGCCACATTTATGGATGAAACTTTGGTACAGGTACTTGACCTTCTTGAAATAGCCACACCCGTTAAGTACAGAATATCCGGGCGCAAGAAGCAGCAGGATGGAACTTTTTCAAAGCGGAAAGTGATTATTCAAGCCAAAACTAAATAATTGCCTCTAATGTTTGATACTAAACCTAATGAAAAGCTTATGAGAGAAACAGCTTGAAAAGATCAGGAGAATGCGGATACATTCTCCTGAATGATTAAAAATTAAACTACTCACTAAAAGAAAGTTAAACCTTTAATCCTTACAAAAGTATGAAAAAAAATGTATTATTCTTTGGGAGGATACCAATTCAGTTCCTTTCGACTAAAACTATCAAAATCATGAAACTATCTATTTGCTTGCTCCTGGTCACTGTCTTGCAAGCATGGGCGGTGGATTCATATTCCCAGGAAACTAAACTGTCACTTGATCTGGAGAATGTGACTATGGCATATGCGATAAAAACCATTGAGGAAAAAAGCGAATTCTTTTTCCTCTTCAGTCCGAAGATGGTTGATGTGACTCAAAAAGTTGATCTTCATCTCGAGAATGAAAAAATTGATGCAATTCTGGATCAGTTGCTGGTTGAAACGGATATCGAGTATGTAGTGAAAGAGAGGCAAATTGTGCTGACAACCAAAGAGATGCTCCAATCATTTAACCCTGTGCAGGATCAACCCATCACTATCTCCGGAACAGTATCCGATGAAGATGGAAATCCCATTCCAGGAGTTAACATTATTATCAAAGGGACCACCAGGGGAGCAATATCTAATGCAAATGGCAATTACACTATAACAGTTGATGATCCCAATGCAACACTGGTATTCTCTTTTATAGGAATGCTTTCTCAGGAAATTTTGGCAGGTTCAAGGACGGTCATTGATATCATCATGATTCCGATGGCAAGCGAATTGGCTGAAATCGTGGTTACCGGTTATACTTCCCAATCCAGACGAACTATTACCGGGGCTGTAGAGACAGTTGACCTTGCTGAAATTGCCAAAAACCCTTCCACCAGCATTGAACAAAAGTTGCAGGGACAGGTTTCGGGCGTAAATGTAATAACTTCCGGAAGACCGGGTGCTCCTGTGAATGTTAGAATTCGAGGTTATGGGACTACCGGAGATAATAATCCACTGTATGTAATTGACGGTACCCCTTCTCCTATTGGTGCGGGATTAAATGAAATTAATCCGAATGATATTGAATCTATTTCGGTAATGAAAGATGCCTCTGCAGCCTCAATTTATGGAGCCCGGGGAGCAAACGGAGTGGTATTGATCACTACTAAGAAGGGGAGGCAGGGCCAGGCTGCAAAAATCACTTACAATAGCTACATTTCCATTGATATGGAGCCAAAAAAAGAAAGTTTGTTGAACGCACAACAATGGGCTCAAATGGAGTTTCAGGGTCAAGCGGCGGCAGGGCTTACACCGAGTCATCCGACATTGGGGACAGGTAATACACCGGTAATTCCCGAATATCTCAGTGGCGACCCATCACTACCGTATAACCGTCCTGCCAACTGGTTAATTAAGTCAGCAGATACGGATTGGTATGATGAGACTACCGAACCTGGATTAAGCCAAAGTCACGATTTAAGCATATTAGGCGGGGGTAAAAATAGCCGTTATGGTGTCTCTTTTGGTTATTTAAATCGTAAAGGATCCTTAATTCACACTGGCTTTGATCGATACAGCACGAGGTTTAATACTGAGTTTTCCGCCTTGAATAACAGGTTAAGAATAGGAGAAAATGTGAGTATTGCTTACTCTGAGCGCTTAGGCTTAGGTTACGTTCCGAACCGAATGTATTATAACCCGCTTATCCCGGTCTATGATGAAGGCGGGAATTTTGCAGGTACCCTGAATGGAACTTTGGGACTGGCGACAAACCAGTATAATCCTGTCGCACAACTAACCAGGTCAAAAAATCACATTGGAAGGACGTTTCGTACGTTTGGAAATGCATATCTTGAATTTGATATAGTTCCCGAGTTAACCTACAAATCCATTGTTGGTATTAACTTCACACAAATCAACAATTCTGTGTTTATTCCTCTATATCCCGAAGGTGGCAATCCGGGTAATTCTTTAAATGAATACTCAGGGTGGGATAGTAATGTAGTTTGGACAAATACCTTGGATTATTCTAAAGATTTTGGGAATCATTCGGTGGGTGTTTTAATTGGTACAGAATCGATTGTAGCAAAAAATCAGTTTTCCAGCACTACCATTCAAAACTTCTTTAACGAAGACCCGGCATTCACATATATTTCAAGCGGAAGTCCTTCAACACTAAGTACTTCAGGAATGGGCTCTCAAAGAAATCTGTTTTCATTATTTGCAAAGGCAGATTATTCATTTAAGCATAAATACTTGCTTAATGCAACTGTGAGGCGCGATGGTTCATCTGCACTGGGACCGGGCAACAGATATGATGTATTCCCGGCATTTGGTCTCGGATGGGTCATTTCAGATGAATCATTTCTTGCCAATGTTTCATTAATAAGCCTGTTAAAAATAAGGGCTGGTTGGGGTAAGACAGGAAATCAGAATAGTCTGACAGATTTTGCATTTGCTTCCAGGTTTGCTCAGGATCCTACTGCTACCGGATACGATCTTAGTGCTTCTAATACTGGCTTTATGACCGGTATTGGATTGCTGACACGAGGAAATCCCGATTTGAAGTGGGAAACATCTGAAACCATAAATGTAGGACTTGATTTTTCACTTTTAAAGGGTCAGATTTCTGGTTCCATTGAGTGGTATCAAAGAACTACGCATGGCTTGATTGTGGCATCTCCGTTGCCCCTGACCTCTGGAGTGGCATCTCCACCCTTCATTAATATAGGAGAAATTGAAAACAAGGGACTGGATATGAGCCTGGGATATTCAGCACAGCTGGGAGAGTTAGCTGTTGATATTAGCGGGATTCTTTCAACCTATAAAAATATGGTCATCGACATTGATGGTAATCCGGAAACCTTTATTGAAGGACGTTTTGGCAATCCAAATATCGTTGCCAGCCGCACCCAGGCAGGGCATGAGTTGTCTGCTTTTTACGGCCTGATTGTAGATGGTGTTATCCAAAGCGGAGATGACGCCGGTAATTTTGATTTCCGGGATTTGAACGAAGACGGTGTAATAGATCCTAATGATGATCAGGACTATATTGGAAGTCCACACCCTGATTTTACCTATGGCATGAATATCAATCTTGGATACAAGAATATTGATTTCACCCTCTTTTTAAGAGGTTCTCAAGGGAACGACATATGGCGTGCAAGCAAGGTTTCTTCTGATTTTCATTTTCGCTCAGGATCTAATAATAGTACCCGTGTGTTGAATGCGTGGAGGCCGGATAATCCAAGCAATGAGTTAGCAGAATATAACATAAACACAGCAACTTATAATTTGCAGGCATCATCTTACTATCTTGAGGATGGGTCTTACCTTAAATTACAAACCCTTCAGTTGGGTTATACTATTCCAATGGGAACATGGGTAGACAATTTAAGGATCTACCTTCAGGCCCAGAATTTATTTACTATTACCAAATATTCGGGAATGGATCCTGAAATTCAGGAAGATGGCGGATCTCTGGACAAAGGAGTTGACTCTGGAAACGAATATGCTATTCCCAGATCTTTCTTATTGGGTGTTAATTTTACATTTTAGACTTGAAAAAATGAAAAAGATAAAATTATTATTTGGGATAATTGGTTTTGTTATTTTATCAATAACAACATTGTCATGTGGTGAGGAGTTTTTGGATTTGAAACCTACAGCTTCTTTAAACCCGGAAATACTGAACAATTTGGAAGGACTGGATGCCCTACTTCTGGCTGCTTATTCCGGACTGGATGGTTCATTTGAGAACGCAGGTGTCACAGGCTTTGGCTGGCAAAATGACTATACTAACTGGTTGTATGGAAGTATTACCTCCGATGATGCCCTGAAAGGGACGTCAATAGGAGATCAACCCGATATGAACCCTATAGAACTTTGGAGTACCCTTACACCCGCAAATGCATACTTGACCGCCTTATGGGGTTCTGTATACGAAGGAATTAGCCGGGCAAATGCAGTTCTTCAGATATTCGCCAATACAGAGGGTTTAAGTGATGCGGATAAGGCTAGAATTTATGGAGAAGCCCATTTTTTAAGGGCTCATTATCACCATTACGGTAGAAGGTACTTTGGCATAATTCCTTACATTGACGAAACCGCAGTTGATTTTAGGGTACCCAATGACCGGGATATTTCGGCAGATATAGAAGCAGATTATCTGGTGGCCATTGAGAATTTGCCAGTGGATCCTTCGGTGGTTGGTAAAGCTCACAAATCTGCTGCCCAGGCATCACTGGCCAAATTGTATATGGATAATGCGGAATATTCAAAGGCCAAACCTCTTTTAGATGCCATAATCAGCAGTGGCAGATACATCTTATTTCCAAATTACAATGAAAATTTTATATGGGACAATGAAGGGGCGACTACCGGTACTGAAAAGATTTTTCAGATTCAGTCATCAGTAAGAGCCGGCAGGAATACGCTGGATGGAAGATTGGTGAATGGAATTGGTCAGTTGCATGGATGTTGCGGATTCTTTCAGCCTTCACAGAATTTGGTAAATGCGCATAAGACAGACGCCAATGGATTACCCATGCTGGATACATACAATGATGTTGATTTGCATAATGACCAGGGTATTGAAACTGCTGATCCATTTACGCCTGCCAGCGATAACCTGGATCCGCGTCTGGATTTCACAGTGGGGAGAAGAGGTATTCCATATCTGGATTTTGAAATTAACCTCTTGCCAGCAGGTCCTGGAAATGATCTGCGTCTGTTTCCAGGAAAAGCTTATGTCGTGGACCAACAAACCTATGGCCCTTACAGAACAAAAAAGTTATTACCTACCAAGGCTGAACAGGATGCAACAGATGGCGGCTTTTTGGGGACTTCCATCGTAAATCATAGCATCCATCGGTATGCCGACATTTTGCTGCTGCGGGCGGAAGTGGCAGTGGAAGAAAATGATCTAAGCTCAGCGTTAATGTATGTCAATATGGTGAGAAACCGGGCCAAAACGGGAGAAGTAGTCCGTTTTGCAGATGGAACACCCGCTGCTAATTATGTCATTGAACCATATCCTGACTTTCCGGATCAGACCTATGCCAGGAAAGCTGTGCATCATGAGCGCAGATTGGAATTGGCACTCGAAGGGAAACGATGGTATGACTTGGTACGTTGGGGAATAGCTGAAGAAATTATGAGCGACTATTACGCTACAGAGGACAGGCCTTTATTGAATGAATTTGGCGCTTATAAATCAGATTTTTTACCACTTCCAGGTGGGCAAATAGATATATCGAGGGATGATGACGGGAATCCAACTTTAATTCAAAACCCTGATTATTAATAATCATATTAGCAGTTAAAAGGGGGAATTCTCCCCCTTTTTTTATTTTTTTATGAAAAATATCTTATTGGTTTCAGCCTTCTGTTTGTATTGTCTCTGCGGGTGTCAGGATGTTAGTAAGGGTAAGGATCTACTTTTTATCTCAAAGGAATTTTCGGAAACCGGGATAGACTTTCAAAACAACCTCCCAGAAGAGATAGATTTTGCTTTCAATTGCTATAACTATTACAATTATTACAATGGCGCCGGTGTGGCAGTAGGAGACATCAATAATGATGGATTGCAGGATGTCTACTTTACATCAAATCTCGAAGACAACAAGCTATACCTGAACAAAGGGAATTTGCAGTTTGAAGATATTACCGCCAAAGCAGGTGTTGCAGGCCAATCGGAGTGGTCTACAGGAGTGACCATGGCAGATATTGATGGAGATGGTTGGTTGGATATTTATACATGTTGTTTGGGAGGTTTTGATGGTAAAAAGGGGAGGAATGAACTTTTTATCAACAATCGGGACCTTACTTTTACTGAATCAGCCGCCGAGTATGGCATCGATATATCCGCTTTTTCTACCCAAGCTTCGTTTTTTGATTATGACAATGATGGGGATCTTGATATGTACCTGCTCAATCACTCTATGAATACGGTAAACACATTTGCGCCCAGAGGAGTAATGCTTAACCGAACCCATGATAAAATAGGTGACAGGCTATTTAGAAATGAACAGGAACAGTATAGAAAAGAATTTGTTGATGTCACCGCTAGTTCTGGAATATTGAGTACCCCTGTTGGATTTGGATTAGGAATTGGTTGTTCTGATTTTAATCAGGATGGCTGGATCGATATATATATTACCAACGACTTCCACGAAAATGACTACCTCTATATCAATCAGGGTGATGGCACATTTATCGAAAGCCTGGATAAGTGGATTGGCCATACGAGTACGTCTTCAATGGGAAATGATATTGCTGATTTTAACAATGATGGGTTGACTGACATAATAACTTTGGATATGTTACCTCACCAGCAAGAGGTGCTTCAAAAATCAATGGAAGAAGCTCCATACGAGTTAAGGGAAATCGTCCTGAAAAATGGCTACCATCCCTCTCTATCAAGAAATAACCTACAGTTAAACAGAGGAGAGAGATTTTCCGAAATAGCACCATTAGCAGGTGTTCATACCACCGATTGGAGTTGGGCTCCTCTGTTCGTAGATTTGGATAATGACGGGATGAAAGATCTTTACATTTCAAACGGCATCCTACGCAGGGCCAATGATTTAGATTACCTTGATTATGTCTCGCAAAGTGCCATACAATCAGTTATTGATTCCGATGTAAAAGGCATCAAAGATAGGTTGATAAAAGCTATGCCTCAAAATCCGATATCGAATGTTGCATATCATAATGTAGAGGCATTAAAGTTTTCGAATGAAACAAAAGCCTGGGGTTTAAGTAAATCCTCTTATTCAAATGGTGCTGCTTATGCCGACCTGGATAATGATGGAGATATGGAGCTGATAGTGAACAATATTAATGAAAAAGCACTCCTTTTTGAAAACAGGACCAACGAACAATTAGTAGCACATAGGTATTTAACAATCTCTTTAAAAGGAGAGAAGTTTAATACCACAGGTATCGGTGCTAAGGTCATTATCAAACATAAGGGGATTATTTATTATCAGGAACAGGTTCCCGTCAGGGGTTTTATGTCTTCTGTTGGCCATACTTTGACTTTTGGATTAGGTACACTTTCCGAAGTAGATTCTTTATGGGTAGTTTGGCCCGGTGGTGCCTATCAGTTCTTCAACAACGTACGGACCGGACATACACTCGAAGTCAAAGAAAAGGATGCCTTTGGGGAGTATTATTCTGAGTTTATTCAGCCCGCACAAGGTGAGCAATTCTTTCGGAATGCCGATGATGTTTCAATTGATTACTTACATGAGGAAAACGAATATCATGATATTTACCGCGAGTACCTCATACCACGCTTGCTATCTGCAGAAGGTCCCGGAATGACCATTGGAGACATTAATAATGATGGTTTGGACGATTTGTTCCTGACAAATGCCCAATACCGTCCAGACCGCATGTTTATTCAGAAAAAGAGCGGTGAATTCCTTGAAGTAAATAGTACAGTGTTTGGTGAAGACAGCCTTTATGAAGGGATAGATGCTGTTTTTTTTGATGCGGATATGGATTCTGACCTTGATTTATATGTTGCCTCCGCTGGAAATGAACATAAAATTGGAGCACAGCCTTTGATGGACCGGCTATATCTGAATGATGGTAAAGGTAATTTCAAAAAAGAACCAGGTGCACTTCCAGGGATGTATGGGAATACTGCCTGCGTGAAACCCGCGGATTATGACAAAGATGGAGATATGGATCTTTTTATTGGAGCCAGGGATATAGCTGGTAGCTATGGATTGTCTCCCAGAAGTTACTTTTTGCAAAATGATGGTCATGGAAATTTTACAGAAGATTCCGTACCCCGGGAACTGGCTAATATCGGGATGGTAACAGATGCCGTTTGGGCAGATTTTGATGGGGATAGCTGGGTTGATCTTGCCATTGTAGGTGAATGGATGCCGGTCACATTCTTTCAAAACCAAAAAGGTACATTCACTCATTCATCTATCCATCCGCTCACAAATACAAATGGTTGGTGGAATTGTGTAATTATTGATGATTTTGACAACGATGGAGACACTGATTTGGTGGCTGGCAATGTAGGATTGAACACAAGGTTAAAAGTTGTTCCCCAGCAACCTATAAGGCTCTACCTGAAAGATTTCGATAATAATGGAAGCCTTGACCAGATAATGACTTGCTACCGTGAAGGTATGGAGTATCCTTTTGCCACTAAAGACCAGCTTAGCAAACAATTGAGCTTTTTGGAGAATAAATTCACTACATACAATGCATTTTCAGGCGTAACTATGGAAAAATTGTTCAGTACCGACCAAATGAAGAGTACAATCATAAAAGAGGCAATTGAATTACAGTCTATTTATATTGAGAACCTGGAAAATAATGAGTATGAAATCCATCCTCTACCCATTGAAGCTAATTTTTCACCGATAATGAGTATCGTATCCAGGGATATAAATATGGATGGACTTAAGGATATAATTGTTGCAGGAAATTTTTATGGATTTACTCCGGGAATGGGCAGGCAGGATGCAAGTCTGGGGCTTTTACTGATCAATAAAGGCGGAAACTATTTCGAAACGGTTGACCCTTCCAGAAGTGGAATTATAATTGACGGCCAGGTAAGGGATATGAGTTGGATTGAGCTGGAAAATGGTAAAACTGCACTCGTCATTGCTAAAAATAATGAAGCACTGGAGATAATTGAGTTAGGTAATTAAGTAATATAATCTGAAATGAAAAATTGTCAACGATTGGCATTTATATCGTATATCATATGCCTGTTGATTCAGAACCAAGCTAATGGCCAGGAACTAAATAGAGAGTGGCCCGTATTAAAAAAATATAGCGGAATGTACCTCACAGAAGTAGCCATGCCGCTGGGCGGTATCGGAACCGGGACCATCTCCATTGGTGGACGGGGTGATTTACGCGACTGGGAAATGACCAACCGTGGAGCGTTGAACTGGACTCCTGGGGTAAAGCTGGTTGAACCCACAATTGCCAATGCCCCATTTTTTGCTTTGTACTTCCAGGAAGAAGGAGAGGAAAAAGGGAGCATTCGTTTGCTCGAAGGACCAATTGATGAAAGCAAATATTACGGGGATTGGGGTTGTGACATTTTCAATGCAGGTTTCCCGCGTTTTGAAGAGACGGCTTTTGAGGCTGCTTATCCATTGGGACAGGTTCTTTACAGAGACCAGGGCGTGCCCCTTGATATCAGGTTAAAGGCTTTCAATCCGATGATACCGGGTGATGTGGACA
This sequence comes from Bacteroidota bacterium, assembly GCA_039714915.1. Taxonomy (GTDB): domain Bacteria; phylum Bacteroidota; class Bacteroidia; order Bacteroidales. The sequence continues at coordinate 4,824 of JBDLIM010000001.1, read as the reverse complement.
ACAGCAGTCTTCCGGTAGCTATATTGACTTATCAAATCAGGAACCGCTCGGATAAACCCATATCTATAGCAGTGTGTGGCATGATTCCCAACTTCATCGGGATGGATGGTTGGGGCGGTTCAACCAATAGAAATGAAAATATGTTTGTACAACCCAACCCTCACCTTCAGGGATTGTTCATGTATTCCAAAGGCGTGGATTCAACAGATGTCAACTGGGGAACTATGGCTATGACTACAAACTCGAATGCAAATGTCACTTTCCGCACTACCTGGGCAAATCTGAGCTGGAATTGGACATTCCGTGAATTTGTCGATGACTTCAGCGCAGATGGTGAATTACACGACTTTGACCGGGGAAGCAATAAATCAGATTACGCCACATCGGACATCATAGAAGATCTGCTTCATGATAAGAAACACTATGACCTTGCTACACCACCTGCCACCCTGGCTGTGAAGGAACAACTGAACCCGGGGGAGGAAAAAACAATCACTTTCTTTATCACATGGCATTTCCCCAACCGCCGTGCCTGGGATACCGGTAATGGGTACAGCGGCGATTTTGGCGGACCTGAAATTGTAGGGAACTATTATACAACCAAATATAAAGATGCCCTGGATGTGGCAAAAAAAGTAAATGATAATTTACCCGATCTGGAAAACCGCACGGTTTCTTTTGTGAAAGCATTCTGCGAAAGTGATATCCCGGACGTAATCAAAGAGGCTGCCCTTTTCAACAGCCTCAATATGAGATGCCAGACCATGTTTCGTACCAGGGACGGCTATCCGTTTGGTTTTGAAGGTACCGGTAGTGTAACCGGGACAAGGCTCGGAGGTGCAAAATCAGCCGGATGGGGTTGGGGAACCTGTTTTCATGTCTGGAACTATGAATCGACCATCCCCTTTCTCTACGGGGATATTGCCATGAAATTCAGGGAGGTAGAATTTTTAAAGGCCACATTGCCTGATGGGGGCATGTGCCACAGGGTTGGATTGCCCCTTGAAATCAGGGCACAATCGTTCAAAGGTTTTGCTGCCGACGGACAAATGGGAACTATTGTGAAGGTCTATCGCGACTGGCAACTCTCAGGCAATGACAAGAAACTCAGAGAAATGTGGCCATTTATCAAGAAAGCAATGAGTTTTGCATGGGCCGGCCCATGGGATATGGATAAAGACGGGGTAATGGAGGGCTCACAGCACAACACCATGGATATTAATTACGAAGGCCCTAATCCTCAAATGGCTGGCTGGTACCTGGCTGCTTTGAAGGCCGCATCTAAAATGGCGCTCTACCTGGACGATAAAACTTTTGCAAAGGAATGTGACAGACTTTTTGTAAAAGGACGCCAATGGGTAGATAAAAATCTTTTTAACGGCGAGTATTATGAACAAATTATACCTGAAAAAAATGACAGAGTAGCACAACTGGGAAAAGGTTGCCTGGTTGACCAGCTGGTTGGCCAATACCTTGCTCATACCGCAGGACTGGGCTACGTACTGGATAAAGATCATATATCAACCACTCTGCAAAGCGTAATGAGATACAATTGGGTGGATAATTTTAGCCACCACATGAATACCTTCAGGAGTTTTGCCCTGGGGCAAGAAGCAGGCTTGATCATGGCCTCCTACCCCCATGGAGAGCTACTCGACTTCCCTTTTCCATATTATACAGAAGTGATGACCGGATTCGAATACAGCACTGCAGTTCATATGATTTACGAGGGACAGGAGGAAAACGGGCTGAGAGTGTACAAAGCAATTCGCGACCGTTTTGATGGGCATAAGAGAAATCCATTTAACGAAGGCGAATACGGACACCGATATGCACGTGCGATGGCAGCTTGGGGTGGTGTCCTGGCCTATACGGGCTTCCATTACTCCGCGGTTGAAAAATGCATGAACTTTAATTCAAAACCCGGAAAATATTTTTGGTCCAATGGATATCAATTTGGTACAATTGAGATTGTCGATCAGGGACAGAATAAAGCTGTAAGAATCACTTCTCTCAACGGATCACTAAGTCTCAACAGTTTTACTTTAAATGGAACGGGTATCACTAAATTCAAAAAATCCAGAGTTTTTGCCGAAGGGAAGACCGGAGAGTTTCTGGTATCCCCATGAATCATTGAAGATCATTGAGCTAACTAACTGAATAATATACTCTGAAATGAAAAATTATCCACGATTGACATTTATAACGTGCATCATTTACCTGTTGCTTCTGAACCAAGCTAATGGACAGGAACTGTATACAGCGCCATCGGACAAGACTACCACTCGTTGGATAAGTCCTGAAAACCCTAATGGAGAAAAGGGCGGGGGAGGGCTGACCAACAAAGGAGCCAAAGGGAACGCCTTCTACATAGTGGCACCGGGAGAAACAAAAGTATTGATGGATGTAAAAGGAGCTGGTATTATCCACCGGATGTGGATGAGCGGGTCTGTCGCTAAAAATAGCGAACAAAGAAGAGCCGTTCGACTGGATATGTATTGGGACGGAGCAAGCAAACCAGCTGTTTCAGCACCCATAGGAGACTTCTTTGGTGCAGGATTGGGCCTTATGGTTCCCTTTGATAATGAACTGTTTTCAAACCCGGAAGGCAATTCATTCAATTTTACTATTCCCATGCCATACCGGACGGCAGCAAGAATTGAGATTGTCAATGAATCCTCTTCACAGGTATTGATCTGGTATGATATCAGTTTTCTGGAAATGGATAAAATTGCAGATGATGCCATGTATTTTCACACTTACTGGAGTAGAACCCTTAAAAGTGAATTGGGCAAGGATTTTGAAATTTTGCCAATTGTGAGCGGAAAAGGACGTTTCCTGGGAACGAATATAGGTGTCATTGGCAGCAACGAGTATCTGGGTACATGGTTTGGAGAAGGTGAAGTGAAAATATATCTGGACGGTGATGACGAACACCCCTCCCTCCAAGGGACCGGTACTGAAGATTACATTGGAAGTGGATGGGGACAGGGTGTCTATTACGGCCAACGTTTCGGATCACTGGTCTCCGACGATTCTCTGGACATCTATTCTTTTTACAGATTTCACACCGCTGATCCGGTATTTTTCCACAACGATTGTCGTGTTAGCATTCAACAGATGGGCAGCGCCAACCGGGAATTGCTGCGTAAAATGACAAATAATGGCACCAGGGTGATACCTGTCTGGCAGTTGGAAACTTACGGACAGAATGTAAGTAATGCTAAAGGAAAGCTTCAGGAACATATTAGATTTTTGGATATGGAAAATCCTCCTGACCTGTTCAGTGATGAATTTCCCGCTGACAGGCCAACGAATTATTACCGCAGCGATGATGTGTCAGCCACTGCTTATTTCTATTTGGATAGATCAGAAAATGATCTGCCTGATCTTGCCCCGGCAGAGTTAAGACTAATGAATATGAAAGAAAAGGTTTGGGATCATATTAGTCAGGAAAAAAGGGATTATCTGAATGAAACTTCAGAAGAGTTCGACCAGCGTATGCGATGGTTTAACGATGCCAAATATGGAATGTTTATCCATTTCGGTTTGTATAGTCAGCTTGGGGGAGTCTATAAGGGGGAAACCTATTCCGGGTATGCTGAATGGATACAGTCAAATGCCCAAATTCCAAGAGAAGAATACATGCAGTTGATTAACACCTGGAATCCAAAAAATTTCAATGCGGACAAGATTGCAAAACTGGCTAAGAAAGCAGGGATGAAATATCTTGTAGTAACCACGAAACACCATGAGGGTTTCTGTTTGTGGGATTCTAAATTTACCGGTTATGATATAGCCGGTTCACCTATGAAAAGCAGGGACTTCATAGAAGAATTATCAGAAGCGTGTAAGAAACACAACATCCGCTTTGGAACTTATTACAGTATCATTGACTGGAACCATCCTTCCCAGTACGTGCCCATTGATAAGGAGACCGGTAAAGGAGACTGGAGTCAACCCTTAATGTATCCCGGAAAAAAGCAGGAGTACGTTCAGTATATGAAGGGCCAAATCAAAGAATTAATAGAGAACTACGATACTGATATCCTGTGGTTTGATGGTGACTGGGCAAACTGGTGGACCCTGGAGGACGGGGATGACCTGTATCAGTATATCCGTGAATTGAAGCCTGAGATCATTATCAATAACAGGGTTTCAAAACGAGATATTTTCAAAAAGGATTTTGGCACTCCAGAGCAATTTCATCCGGATTCAGCATTGAAACATTACTGGGAAGCCTGTTACACCATGAATGATTCATGGGGTTTCAAGATAGAGGACCAAAACTGGAAAACACCGGAGGAAATTTATGAAAAGCTTAATGATATAAACGGAAAGGGTGGTAATTTTCTCCTGAACATAGGGCCCGACGGGAATGGCGAAGTCCCTGAAGAATCTGCAAAAACCTTGTTGGAAGTCAAGAAAATGTTATCCAAAAAAGCAATGTAAATATTTGTCTGAAAGCTGGTATAATCATCGCCGGAGGCACTCAGCATTGGGTTCCCAAACGATAGAGGAGTTAGAGAATAATAATTATAACTTTAAAAACGCAGCCTAGCTTAACTGAGCGTCCTAATTAATGGGGTAGGTTCAGGCGGTTGGTTACCGTTAAAATCTATGCAAATGAAAGTATTATTGACATTTCTCTCAGCACTGATCCTGTTTTCCTGTACAGGCAAAACACCTTTAAAAACTTCAGGGGAACATAACCTGGTATTCAACGAACTCTCCAATGTGTGGGACGAAGCAATACCGCTTGGTAATGGAATGGTTGGAAACCTGGTATGGCAGAAGAACGGGAAACTTCGTTTTTCGCTTGAC